>NZ_JAHEBT010000026.1 GCF_024642105.1 Flavobacterium sp. | reverse complement strand
AATGTAACCCGGTCCTATAGCTCAGTTGGTTAGAGCAACAGACTCATAATCTGTGGGTCCACAGTTCGAGCCTGTGTGGGACCACCAAAGTGGGGATTTTGGCTAAAATGTCAGAATCCCCATTTTTATAAGCTTCTACAAGCCCCGTCAAATAAGGAATTGCGGAAAATAGCAAATTAATCCTTGAAGTTCGATAACCGTCTTTTTTTCGATCATAGAAAATACCTTCTGGAAACACCAATTTCTGTATTCTCTGCTTTCTGTTGAAATTTGCATTTTTCCATGTGGACGGTAGTTTCAGCGCCAAGTCAAGACATATTTCAGCTGATTTTTGAAGGTTCGATAACTGATTTTGACTTGAGTCCAATTCTGATTCAATTTGGCGAATTTTTTCACGGTATTTATCACGGTATTTGAAGAAAAGTACTTGATCAATTTCACCGTTAAAAAATCGCTCTTCAGCCCCCTCTAATTTTTGTTTTAATTGGGCAAGTTCTACCTGTAAGGCTTTTTTATCTTCTGATTTAACTTCGGTTTGTTCGCTCAATAAATGAAGTAGCATCTTGTTGAAAACCGGTTTCAGCGCTTTGTCGAATGTAAAACTACTTAATAATTCTTCGAATTTCAGATGCAAGACCTTCTGGCTGCGGTTATTCGCACAACCTTTTAAATTACACTTGTAATAGTATAATCCCTTTTGCTTGACTAAATAACCTGTCATACTTGTTCCACAACATTCGCATTTCATAAATTGCTTCATTGGTAACGCTTCCACCTCATTTTCAATTCTATAGCCGTTACCAAACTTTTCCAAATTCTGATGAACCTTTATAAACACGCTTTTAGAAATTAGTGGAGGATGTTTCCCTTCGATCATTTCACCAGGAACCATTTTGGAAACAATAAAACCACAATAGAATGGATTTATAAAGAAATGAGACAAGCGCTTTGGCGGAATGTTCCATCCGCGTGCATTCAATCTTTTGGCTATTTCTACCAAACTTAAATCGTCATTGGCTTTCCATTCAAAGGCTTTTTTTAGCAATTTACCTTTGTCATTTATAACCATCGAGTGCTGGTCAGCAGTTTTCCCTTGGTTTATATTGGTATAGCCTGTTGGCGGCATAAACGGCCAATAACCTTGCTTTAATTTTTCGATCATTCCTGTCATGGACTTATCCCTGCGCAACTGGTTGTCAAATTCACTAAATAGATGATAAATACCCTCCATAAAATTTCCTGACGGGTCGTTGTGGTCAATCGATTGGGTAACAGATACGACTTTAACACCTCTCTGTTTTAATTCATGAGAAATAAAAGCACCACTTGGACCGCTTCTGCTAAAGCGATCATAAGAGTAGACAATCAAATACCCTATTGA
This sequence comes from Flavobacterium sp., assembly GCF_024642105.1. Classification (GTDB taxonomy): domain Bacteria; phylum Bacteroidota; class Bacteroidia; order Flavobacteriales; family Flavobacteriaceae; genus Flavobacterium. The sequence continues at coordinate 7,270 of NZ_JAHEBT010000026.1, read as the reverse complement.
TTTCTTGCGTTTGACGTAACTTAACATTTTTTGAAACTCCTTTCGCTCGTCATCTTTGGCGCTTTCGTAAGTGCCACCAAAATACTCAACTATTTCCAAGCCTTTCTCCTCAGCATATTTCTTACAATACTTCAATTGGGTTTCAAGACTTGCGTTATTGTCTGCTTGTTCTTTTGTGCTTACACGTGTATAAATTACTGCCTCTGTCTTTGCAACCTGAAGTAATTCCGTTCCTTTTTTAAAACGGTTAAATCTCTTGTCCATTTGCATGTTGTTCAATTACTATTAAACAAAGTTCTTCCATCTGTTCTAGAAGCAGTTGAGCAATTTCTTCCGTTGCTTGAGCTCCAATGATTTCTAGAATGTCCTTTTTTGTTGGTTTATCAAATTTTTGTTTTTTATTTTCCAATTTATTTCACCCATGTGTTTCCTGTCCGTTTTTCGGTTATCGGAAACGGGTAATTATTTGCCCATTTATTTGGTGCTTTTATTCAATTTTTTCAAAATGACATTTTCAAAATTTGTGATTTTACCTTTCTGAGTAGTAACACTTATCTTTTGATACCCATTCTTTGCTATTACGTCAAGAAATCGCTGTTCCATGGTGATTTTTGATTGCTCTTCAACTTCTAAAAGATTAGGCGAGCCCTCCGAAAATCTAATTCGAATAGATTTCACATCATTTCTGCGTATCATCTCCAAAATTTCTTTTTCTGCATTTGATAAGTAATACAATTTTTCGAGTGGTGTATCAGCAACCCAGTCTCTCATTAACGTTTGTATAGCCTCTGATATACTAATACAGAAGTGTGGTTTCGAGACCAACTTTCTAAAATCCTCTTCATTTGAGAATAGTTCTAGATAACGAGAATGCTCGTATAAAAAATATTCGCCATCTGGATTCACCATACATTGAATAGACTTTCTAAATACGATTGTAGCTAATACCGATGCCAAGAAAAATGAAGTTTCCACATTTTTTAATTCTTTCAAAAATTGTTCAGTACTGAACGGGCTGTTGTATTTAAGCTTTATTTCACCTATTATACTAGAAATAGCAGCAGAATCTAGTTTATTCAGATCAATATTTGGTTCTAATAATATTTCCTTGAGACTTTTTATTTGTTGTAGACTAATTCCTAAGGATCGCATTTGTTGAATTAATTTGATCCAAACACTTTGTACTAGATCGTACTTTCTGCGCATTCCAGGGCCCTTGACAAGTGGTAAGACCCCTTGTTTATCCCAATATGTTGCATCTCGAGGAGCAATTTTTAAATCGCTTATGGTGTACCTTGGCAATTCTATTTCATCCATCAAATATGGAAACTCGCCAGTGAATAATGAATCTGTCAGAATTTGAATTTCATCTGAACTTAAAGAATAGGAATGACTGTATTTATTTAACATATATGTAAATATATACACTTTTGTAATATTGTTAAGGTTTTTGAAAATAAAAAACCAATGTCTTCTTTTAGACATTGGTTTAAATAAGTTTATAAATCAAATAGATTTTTTTCTTAATTCCTTCCTATCGGCTGATACAAACCATTCTCAATGCAAAGGCGCGCGAAGTCTGCGGGTGTTTTGGCGTTGAGGGCTTTGAAAAGTTTGGAGCGAATGGCGTCAATACTTTTCTTAGTAATTCCCAGTCGTTTTGCTATTTCCTCACTTTTACTACCTGAGCATATAAGTTTTATCACAATCATTTCACGCTCTGACAAATTAAAATTAATTATCGCTTGTTCCTTTTTTTTGTTTTTCTCATACTGAATAAATGAAACATCAGAAACAATGCTTGTGGAATGAAACCCTTTGTCTGTTACGTTATATAGTGCATCAACCATGTCTTGGACGCTACAATCCTTTTTCAAGTAGCTTTTAGCCCCCAGTTGGATGAGTTCAGCAACAATATGCACATTTGAATGCATACTAAATATAATGACCTTAATTTCAGGGTTTGACAGTGACAGTTTCTTTAGAATTTCTTTGCCATCCATTTCTGGCATATCCAAATCCACTAGCGCAATATTGATCTTTTTCTTTTTGAGTAATTCGAAGAATTCGACACCATTGCTTGCATCAAACACCACTTGAATATCAAAAGCCTCATTCAAGGATTTAATCAATGACTCTCGCAAAAGAGTATGGTCCTCTACAATAGCAATTTTGATACGATTCTTTTCCTTCGGAATATCATCAATTTGCTTACTTGTTGTCATCATTGTATGGAATTTTCAAAATTACCGAACCACCTCTTTCATAGCGATCAAAAGTAATTTGACCGCCAATTAGTCCTAAACGATGTGCCAGTGATGAAAGACCAATACCTAAGTTCTTTGCCAATAAGTACTCGTAGTCATCCTGATTAATGGCGACACCATCGTGCTTCAAGGTTAAAACTAAATATTCTTGCTTGATTTCCAAATTACCATCGATGAAATTTGGCTTAGCATGCTTGATTGTATTATTGATGAGCTCTGTTACAATATAATAAGCCTGTATCTCAATGCGCTGCTCAAGTTGTAGGCCTCCCTTGACCTCGCTAGTGATAATACATGGCTTACCAATACTTTTCTCAGCCTGTTCAAACATACGCTCCAAAGAACGCCACAAACCAAACTTCAATAAATAATGTGGCAACATCCCATTCGTAATCGCCCTTAGTTTCGTTACAGATTGGTCTATCATCTCTGCGACTTCCAATAAATCCGAAATGGTATCAGAATTGGCTTGCATACCAATCAAATGATTCGAAGTATTTGAAATTTTCTGCTGCGTCATAGAAAGAATAGCACCTACGTCGTCATGCAAATTTCTTGCAATCTCAGCGCGCTCATCTTCCTGGGCTTTAACCACCGCATTGATCATCTCGAGCTCTTTTTCTTTCATCGCCCGCTCATGCTCAGCCTCTAGCCTTTTTCGTTTTTTGTACGAAGTAAATAGCACGAACACCATACCAGCAGACAACCCGCTGGTGAATAAAACTGAAAGAATCAGTTGAATTAAGCTTCTTTCAATTTCCATAGTGAAAAAGCAATACTAAGATTTTGAACGATTTCAACTGAATTATAAATTACAATCATAAAAAAAGCCATCATCGAAGGTGATTGCCTTATTTCAGATTCATAAAGACTTAATATTAGAGATGATGCACTCACAAACAAAAAAGAACCATAAATTAAAAATTTATACAGCACTTCTTTTTGATCATTAGTTTTTAGGTGATTCATAAGTATTATAACCGATATCACTGCAGTACAAATATTTACATAAACGGTTTGAATTTCATTATTTTTCAACCATCCATTACAAATAATAGTTTCAAATAAAAATATTATCAATGAAATCAATGCCGGATAATATCGTAAACGCTTAATGGACTTTTCAAGTAGGAAGATTCTATACATGTAGAAAAACCTAATAGGTATAGAAAGATGAAAAATAGAAATCGCCGATTCGAATTGTAAACAAACTAATCGTTCTACTAAAGAAAGAATTAATGAAATAAACAGAAACGTGTTTAGCGACTTAAACTCATTTAATTCAATCCTATTTTTATAAAAAATGACAATCGGAACTAAGTAACTGAAATACTTGGTAATTAATAAAGAGTCAAATAGCAATATCATTTATGAGTTTAAACTATTTTTTTTAGAACAAAAAGGGGGACAATATTCACCTTTATCAATGATTAAACCATTTTCCAAATCATTTTCATCACTATCTGCACCGACTAGAACTAAAACTTTTTTACCTTCATCATTGATCGCATAGTAAAAACGAATTCCAACGCAACCTTCTTGATTCAACAATTCGAGTAACTTTTCTTTACCTTGGAATTCGGCAATCACATCCCCAGGTTGTATCGTATTGCGGTAGTTAGCTGTCCAGCGAGATGCATCGCTCAAAGTTACAAATTCCCCTTCGTTTCCGTTAAAAGACATAATGTTAAGTTTAATTGGTTAGTGACCAAAAATAGATATTATTTGGCGGACATTTTTCGACTTAATTTTGTAGCAATACTAGTATCATATTGACTTCCAATGCACATAAATTATATTGATTGTTGCTTCAAATTAGTACAAGTACTAATTTAAATAGTATTTATACCCTAATGCAATTCGGGTAAAGCTACTAGTATTTTTAGTACCTTTTCTCAAACCAATCGTATGAGCAAGCAAAAAAATCATGCGAACACAAAAGACAAAATTTTACAATGAGGCTCGTTATTTTGAGCTGTATGAGCAAATGCTTGCTTCTATACAAGGTGGTAGACACAATAGAACCGATGGGCAGCGGATTTCAAAAGGAACGCTCAAGAACTACACTGCATTGCTGAATCATTTACGGGCTTTTGCAGAGACCAAAAAAATAGAGTTGCGATTGTACAATGATCTTAACTTGACACTAAGAGAAAGAGCAGCAGCCAACAACTACCACGCACGGCTTTACAAGCACTTCACCACCTATCTTTATGGAAAAGGAATGTTTGATAATTACATTGGCTTACTCATTAGAAACTGGCGCGCATTTTACAATTACTTGAACAAAGATTTGCACATGTATGTGGGTAATTATCATTTACAATTCTTTGTACCCAAGGATGAGATTCCGGTAGTTGCGCTTTCAAAACATCAGTTGTTTTCCCTCATGCATGATCCAGAAATTGATCAAAAAATCAAAGCGTCCAAACTACAAGACATCAGAGACATTTTTGTATTTGGCTGTACCGTAGCCCTGCGCTATTCTGACTTAAAACAATTGACCAAACGACATTTACAAAAGAAAAACGACCACTATTACCTAGATGTTCGAGCCTCCAAAACTCAGATTGAAACCCGTATGCGCCTGCCCTCCTACTGCACAGCAATTATTGAACAGCACGCCCTAAAAAGCCCTTACCTCCTGCCCCAAATCACGCTTCAGCACTTCAATCGACGGTTAAAAGAATTAGCCACCCTCCTACCCGAAAACATCCATTTAGATAAAGTCCGAGAGCGCAAAGGCAAAATTATTGTGAGACAAAAAGACGCCAAAACCAAACGCAAACTTAAACTTTCCGATCACGTCAGCTCCCATACCATGCGCCGGACCGCCATTTCCATCATGCTCGAATCCGGAATGGACGAAATGCTCGTTCGCCGCATCTCTGGCCACGCCCCCAATAGCAAAGAATTTTACAGATATGTACGATTAGCACAACACCGATTGGATGCCGAAACGACCAGGGTATTTAGTTTTGAGGATATGAAGGGTTAATTCCCGCAGAATTCCTTATTTTTCCTAATAATTACTCAGGAATTCCTTGATTTTACAATTGATTCCTGAGTAATTACCATAAAATCCCTGATGTTCCCTGTGAATTACTACGTAATTCCTTGATTTTATTTTGGACTTGCTACTCTATTTCAAAACGTTTCAGTTTTGGGGGAAGCTTACCCTAGTAAATAATTAAGAAAACTTTTCTTAAACTTAGAAGTAAACTAAAAAATTTTAACTAATACTTTGGTTTGAAATTCAGGGAGAATTATATTTATCTACAAGTGCTAAAATTTTTGAACCACACATATTCGTTAGTTTCGATGATAAAGAAAACGATGTTCTCGGTGAATCGAACAGTTTCTTCAATAAATCTAATTTCTTGTTTTTTGACATTTAGCTCTAGTTGAAAAATACTAGCGGAAAGTTGGTATGTAGTGTCGGAAAAATGCACCGTGTTATTCACGTAAAATGTTGACTTATCGATTAGTTGAGCGATACCTTCCCCAAGGTTGTTAAATGCACTATTTGAACTTTTAACGGGTAGAAAAGATGAGCTCTTGAACGCTCCGCAAGAATCAAAATACATGGCAAATTGCAGTAAGTCTTCTTCCTCAGAGGGAATACTATTGAAGTCGAAACCTTTGGTGAACTTTTCTATTTGATGTTTTGTAGTCTTAGGGAGTTGCAAGTTTGTAACGATAAATAATTGACGTATCGTTTGATCTAAATCTGAGATGGAACTGACTTTTAAAGTATCTTGAGATAATGAACTAAAACAACAGAAAATACAGGTAATTATACTTAAAATGATGTTTTTCATATTATTAAAAATTAAAGTTCAATTTTCCTAGATTCATTGTTTTATTATTTTCCGTGTTAAATTGAACCCATCCAGAAAAATACGATTTGTTCTCAGTTGTAAAATTCACGTTTATGGTATAAATATTTGCTAGAGTTATATCCCGATTTGCATAAATATTAATTTCATTTTTTGTGGCTTTATCAATACTTCTAAATAAATTATTATCCTTACCGACATAACAACCAGTTAAAATTAAACTGCCATTGGGAGAGATACTATTAGTTAATGAATTAAATGCTATTGCATCATTATATTCAATCTGCGAAACTCCAACTGATAGAAACCCCGCATTCGCGTCATCAATTGCATAACGTTCAAGTCGATCTTCAAAGCCAACATTTATGGAGGTAGTGAAATAAGCTAAATTGCCAATATCATTCCTGTCTAATTTTGACCCGCCATGGGTGTCAATAACCATAGTGCCAAGGGTAAAATCACCGAATGTCTCTTTAAAGATTTTGTTTGCATCTTCGATGTCTGAAGTTAATATCAACCATGAATTTCCTATTCCTATTTGATTAGAATAACTTGTTTCACCTAAACCAAATTCCGCTGTTTTACCGATGGTAATAATTACATTTTCAATTTTTTGAAATACATAAGCTCCCTCTTCACCAATCCTTATAAAAACACCATTATCATCACTTCCTTGAAAGTATTTTACATCATTTGCATTCTTCCAGCCTTGACCTTCTCCAGAACCTGTATAAACTTGTTGAAGTTTATTTTCAATTCGGGTTTCACCTTCTTTCGGCTCTCCTTCTAGGCCAGAAGCATCTGTAAAATAAATAGGGTTATTGTTAAACGTTGAAAATGGAGAAAATTCGGGGTATTTCGATATTAGTTTATCCAAACTCAACCACCTTCCCAACCTCGGATCTAACTGTCTAAACTCAGTTGTATATGAATTACCATCGCCCTTAAATTCATTGTCTTTTTCAGAACCCTGGTAACCGAATCGATACCCGTAATTACTCACCGTTCTACCATCCAATTCAACACCAAACGGACTGTAATCTGAGCAGGTTCGAATACCGACGCAAGGGGAATGTTTAATCATCAATTCTGTGAATTACTAATTTTTGTTTTATAACAATTTTTAAAATGGTAAGGAGAATAATGTAAATGACTAAAAATCCT
>NZ_JAHEBT010000025.1 GCF_024642105.1 Flavobacterium sp. | reverse complement strand
CATCAATTCCAAAATCTAAAGCGCCTTGAACATCGGCTTCCAAACAATCGCCAATCATAATACTGTTTTCTTTTTGGGCTTGAGCCAAATCCAACGCATGTTGAAATATAATAGGATTAGGTTTCTTAACCCCCGCCATTTCAGAATTGGTAATCGTTGTAAAATAAGTGTCAATATTTGAATTGGCTATTTTTTTATACTGAACATTGGCAAACCCATTGGTAATAATATGCAGTTGGTATTTTTCATTGAGATAATCCAATAGTTCAATAGCACCGTCAAACAAATGATTATTGTCAGGCAAAAAAGTAATATAATCCTCCGCCATTTGATGGATAGCTGCATCTGAAATCGCATAATTCAGAGCATCAAAAGAGTCCTTCAACCTCTTGTAACGCAACTCCTCGTGGGTGATTTTGTCGTACTGATACAACTTCCAACAGGCCTGATTGATAGGCGCGTATTTTGCTATAAAATCAGCTATGGCTATTTCAGGATGATTCTGTTTGAATATAGTAGCAAACGCCATCTCAGAATTTTTATCAAAATCCCAAAGGGTGTGATCCAAATCAAAAAAGACGTGCTGTATATTCTTGTTTTTCATATGTTTAAATTCTATTTTTTAGCGGTAACATATGTATCGCTTTTTTAATCATCGGTGTTTGCTTGCGCAAACTTGTGTTAATGGCGATTTCATAATTACAATTACAAAATTCCCTGATCGACAAAACTAAAGTAACTCGTTTCAGTGACTATTACATGATCTAAAATAGTTATTTCCAAACTCTCTCCTGCTCGTTTTAATTTTTGGGTAATTTGCTTATCAGCCTCACTGGGTTTCAAACTCCCCGAAGGATGATTATGACACAAAACCAAAGAAGTAGCGCCCATTTCCAGTGCTACTTTAAAAACCAAACGTACATCTACTACCGTTCCAGTAATCCCGCCTTTACTCAATTGTGTTTTCGAAATCACTTTATTCGAATTATTAAAATAAATAACCCAAAATTCTTCATGAGCCAATTCGCCAATAATAGGTTGCATTAACTCAAAAATAATTTTACTTGATGTAATTTTAAGCAACTCAACAGCCTCTTCTGCTCTTCGCCTTCTACCTAATTCTAAAGCCGCAACAATAGCAATTGCTTTAGCTTCTCCTATCCCTTTGAATTGCATCAATTGCGACAGACTCTGTTTCCCTAACGCATTCAAATTATGAGTAACACTAGCCAAAATTCGTTTACTTAAATCAACTGCTGTTTCATTCCGACTACCAGAACCAATTAATATAGCAATCAATTCAGCGTCGCTCAAAGCACTTTTGCCTTTAAGCATGAGTTTCTCCCGAGGTTTATCATCTTCGGACCAACTACTAATGGGAAAGGGGGCGTTTTCCATAGGTATTCTATTTGGGTAAAATTATTCAATCAACTGCTTAACTTCATCAAAATTCAATCCTCCGTAATTACCAGAACTCATCAACAATAAAGCAGAATTATCTAAATTTCGATTGAATAAATAGTGTTTAAATTCGGCTGGATTGGTATAGATAATTAAATCTTCTCGATTAAAAGCTTTGGCAATTTGCTCATAGGTTACTTCTTCCAATTGTTTGATTTTTACCGCATCTGGCGAATAAAAAACAACCGCTTCATCAGCATATTCCAAAGCACCTTCGTATTCCTTCAAAAACTCAGCATTCAAACTACTATAGGTATGCAACTCCAAACAAGCCACTAAAGTACGATTCGGATATTGCTCTTTTACCGCTTTGGTAGTCGCAGCCACCTTACTTGGAGAATGTGCAAAATCTTTATACGCTACTCTACCTTTTCCTTCGGCAATTTTTTCCAAACGTTTGGAAGCGCCTTTGAAACTGGCAATCGCTTCGTAAAAATCGGCTTCGTCTACACCCATATTTTGACAAATCCATTTGGCTCCAGCCAAATTGTTCAAATTATGCGCACCAAAAACTTCAATAGGCATTGGTCCTTCAGGAGTTTCTAAAAGTGTTACACCATCGCTAACCGAATAAGCGGGCGTACTATAAGGTAATTTCCGAATTGGATTCGTAGCGGCTTCCGATACACGTTTTACCTCAGCATCGTCTTCGTTGTACACTAGAATTCCGCCATTCGTAATTTTACTAATGAAAATTTCAAATTGTTCAACATAGTTGTCATAGGTTGGAAAAACATTAATATGATCCCAAGCAATCCCAGAAATCAAGGCAATATTAGGTTGGTACAAATGAAATTTCGGACGTCTATCAATGGGAGACGATAAATATTCATCTCCTTCCAAAACCATAAAATCATTTTCTTCAGTAAGATGCACCATCGTATCAAATCCTTCTAACTGCGCTCCCACCATATAATCTACCGCAATATTATGGTAATGCATGACATGCAAAATCATCGAAGTAATCGTGGTTTTCCCGTGAGAACCACCAATAACCACACGAGTTTTGTTTTTGGACTGTTCGTATAAAAATTCAGGATACGAATAAATTTTCAATCCTAATTCCTGCGCTTTCAACAACTCAGGATTGTCTGCCTTAGCGTGCATTCCTAGAATTACAGCTTCAATATCTGCGGTGATTTTCTCTGGAAACCAACCCATTTCAGCAGGTAAAATTCCTTTCTTTTCTAATCGTGATTTGGAAGGTTCAAAAATGGCATCGTCACTTCCTGTAACCTGATACCCTTTGTTGTGCAAAGCCAACGCTAAATTGTGCATCGCGCTCCCACCAATAGCAATAAAATGTAGCCCCCTAACCCCCGAAGGGGGAATGCTTTTAGTATTATTTTTATCAATCATCTTAAGTTTATTTATTAACCTCTTTTTTAAGCCCCTCCTTTGGAGGGGTTGGGGAGGCTTATTTTTCAAATTGTTCTTTTAACTCTTGGGCTTTATCCGAATTTTTCATTTTATACAAATACAAGCTGTATAATTTCTGAAAAGCCAATTTTGAATGGGTCAACTCAAAAGCTTTGAGGTAATTCCGCTCTGCTTTTTTATTTCTTCCAAAATATTCTTCAATGTATCCTTTAGACAAATAGCCATCCAAAGGCGACAAACGCATCAATTCATTGGAATAGGCTACTGCTTTCGCCTCACTACCGCCAATAATTCCTGGTAATTGCAAATACAACAACACCAATGCCCAACGCGATTCCTTGTGTTTAGGATCCAAAATTATAGCTTTTTCAAAAGACGATTTGATTTCGTCAATCATTCCCAATGCTTTGAATTTATTGACTTCTTTAGCCTTCATGCCTAAAGCCCCTCCATATTTATAATAATAATTGGCTTCGGTAGGCTGCAATTGTTTCAACTTTTTGTAATACAAAAGGGCTTTGTCCCATGATGTATTTTGACCTGCAATATCGCCTAAATGTTCTATTGCTTTTAAATGTGACGGATTCTCCTTCACTATAGTTTCAAACAACAAACGAGCTTGATCTGTTTTTCCGGCTTCCAAGAGTTGCTCTGCTTTCTCAAAATTAGCTTGAGACCAGAGTAGTATTGGAAAAAATAAAATGAGTAACACAATCCGTTTCATTCTCCAAAAATAGCGAAATTTATATTTGTTTTCTTGTTGATTTAGTAAGCTTTGACTTTTTTTATAAAAAAAATCCGCCTCATAAGAGACGGACTTATATTTTATATCAACTAAATACGTTTAGTTATTCAACATAGTCCACAATTTGTCTTTTAATTCAGTCAAACCTTGTTGTGCCACCGAAGAAATAAACAAATACGGAATATCCTTAAACGCAACATCTAATTCTGTCTTAAGTTCTGCCTTCAATTCTTCATCCAACATATCTATTTTTGAAATGACCAACAAACGTTCTTTGTCTAACATTTCCGGATTGTATTTGGTCAATTCGTTGACTAAAATATCGTACTCCGCTTTAATATCTGGTGTATCCACAGGGACTAAAAATAACAAAGTAGAATTTCGTTCAATATGACGCAAAAAGTAATGTCCTAATCCTTTTCCTTCAGCCGCACCTTCAATAATTCCAGGGATATCAGCAATTACAAACGATTGAAAATCGCGATACGCTACAATTCCTAAATTAGGTTTTAAAGTAGTAAAAGGATAATCTGCAATCTTAGGCTTAGCCGAAGTCAAAACCGATAATAAAGTCGATTTTCCTGCATTAGGAAAACCTACCAAACCTACATCAGCCAAGACTTTCAATTCTAAAATCACATCCATTTCCACACCTAGTAATCCAGGTTGTGCATACCGTGGTGTTTGATTAGTAGAACTTCTAAAGTGCCAGTTCCCCAGCCCTCCTTTTCCTCCTTGAGCCAAAATACGTTTTTCTCCGTCTTCGGTAATTTCAAACAAAACTTCGCCTGTTTCTTTGTCTTTGACTACAGTTCCTAAAGGCACTTCAATGAATTTGTCATCACCATCAGCTCCGGTACTTCGATCTCCTCCTCCGTCTCCACCGTGACCTGCTTTGACGTGACGAGCAAATTTTAAGTGAAACAAGGTCCAAAGTCCTTTATTTCCAACTAAATAAACGTGTCCTCCACGACCACCATCTCCACCATCTGGACCACCTTTTTCAATAAATTTTTCTCTATGCAAATGCGTAGAACCTTTTCCTCCTTTACCAGAAGAAACATATATTTTAACGTAATCTACGAAGTTACCTTCTGTCATTGTTCCTTATTTTATTAATCTATTAATGTTGTGATTAATACTTTATCAATCTTCACACCATCCATTTTTTGAGCTTCAAATTCCAATTTATTCCAAATCAACTTATCGCCTTCTTTTGGAATAGCCCCTAACTCCGTTATTATAAATCCACTCACAGTAGTTACCTCATAATCAGTAGTTCTCTCATCCAAATCAAAGTAAGTCAAGAAATCGTGCAATGAATATTGACCATCCACTAACCAAGAACCATCTTCATTAGCAATCAATTGGTATTCATCATCATCAAAATCAGCAGCATCCCCTACAAGCGCCTCCAAAATATCATTCAACGTAATAATCCCTTGAAAAACACCATACTCATCCGTTATAAAAGCATAATGCACTTTGGTCTTCTTGAAATTTTCTAATGCCTTATAAGCCGATGTATGTTCAATAAAATAAGAAGGTTCTTTAGCAATTGAGCGTAAGTTGAAGTTGCCTTTTTCAAAATTGGCAAACAAATCCTTCAAAAACACAACGCCCACAACCTCATCCAAATTTTCTTCACAAACGGGATAAACAGAATGCAATTCATCCAACACTTTGGATTTAATTTCTTCCAAAGTATCATCCATAGAAAGATACACCATCGAACTACGATGCGTCATCAACGAGTTGACCTTTCGATCTCCAATATGAAACACACGTTCCACAATATCTTGCTCAATTTCTTGAACCTCCCCTACCTCAGTACCTTCTTTAATAATCGCCTTAATTTCTTCCTCGGTTACCTTTCCGTCTGCCGTCGGTTTGATCTGAAGAATATCCAATAAAAACTCGGTAGAAGTAGTTAATAACCAAATAAAAGGAGCCGTAATAATGGAAATAATCTTCATCGGCATGGCCATCGCCTTAGCTATCGATTCCGGATGATTCAACCCAATTCGTTTGGGCAACAATTCACCCAAAACCAAAGAGAAAAAAGTCAACACCACTACTACAATTCCTACGGCAACCGAATGAGCATAAGGTTTAATCGCTTCAAACCCACTTATGAATAATTCTACATCTTCAGTAATTTTATTACCACTATAAATACCGGTCAAAATTCCAATAAGTGTAATTCCTATTTGAACTGCCGACAAAAATTTGTTGGGCGAATTCGCCAAATCAAGTGCGGTTTTAGCGGTTTTACTGCCTTTTTTAGCAGCAGTTTCTAATCGACTCTTTCGCGAAGAAATCAACGCAATTTCCGACATAGAGAAAACGCCATTCAATAGAATTAAGAGAAATATAATGAGTAGTTCCAATTGTATTTTTTTAAAAGTTTAAAATTCAGATTTAAAGATAAACAAATAAAGGATTTTTCTTTAATCCAAGGTCCCAAACGTTTTGTATCCTATTATAAATTGTCGATTACAGCGCTCAATCGTTCTGTGATTGCTGCGATAGAACCAATTCCATCAACAGCATAAAACTTCCCTTGCTCTTTGTAATACCCCATCAAAGGAGCTGTTTTTTCATTGTATTCTTGGTAACGATTTCTAATTTTTTCTTCATCTTGATCATCAGGTCTTCCTGAAGTCTTCCCTCTTTCTAATAAACGTTGTACCAAGATTTCATCGTCTGCTTCTAAGGCTACAGTAGCCGTAATTTGTTGTCCTTTTGATTCTAAAAAACGATCCAAAGCACCCGCTTGAGCCAATGTTCTTGGAAAACCGTCAAATAAAAAACCTGCTGAATGAGGATTATTATCTACTTCAGATTGCAACATTTGAATCGTTACTTCATCAGGCACTAAATCTCCTTTGTCCATGTAGGTCTTAGCTAGTTTTCCTAATTCCGTTTCATTTTTGATGTTGAATCTAAAAATATCACCTGTTGAAAGGTGTGTCAAATTGTATTTCCCTTTTAAAAATTCGGCTTGAGTTCCTTTTCCTGCTCCTGGTTTCCCAAATAAAACAATGTTAATCATCTTCTAAATCTATTTTTGTGTGTTGTAAATATGGTTTTTAATTAGTCTTTCGATTGATATACTTCGGGTAAATTACGCCCCAAACCGTCATAATCCAATCCGTAGCCTACAATAAATTTATTCGGAATTCGAATTCCCACATAATCTATCGACAGGTCTTTTTTATATGCCTCTGGTTTAAAAAACAAGGTCGCAATCCTAAACTCTTTTACGTTTTCACTTTCAAACAAGGCTTTCAAAGCAACCAAAGTATTCCCTGTATCCACAATATCTTCAATTACCACTACTGTTCTACCAGTCAAGTCTTGATTTAAGCCAAGGAGTTGCTTTACCTCTTCAGTAGAAGAAGTACCTTCGTAGGAAGCCATTTTAATAAAACTCACTTCACAAGGCGATGTATACCGTTTCAATAAATCCGAAACCACCATAAAAGCCCCATTCAGCACCCCAATAAAAACAGGAGTTTCATTCGAAAAGTCAGCCGTTATCTGCGCCACCATTTTAGCAATGGCAAGATCAATTTCTTTGGCAGAAATAAATGGCACAAATTGCTTATCGTGAAGTTGAATCATTATTCAATTTTAAAAATAAAGAGCAAATATACTGAATTCGGATTGGACAATCTATAAAAGACGGGGAATTTGTACATTTACAACTACGAATTATCCATTATCAATTGTTAATTATCAACGGACTAAGTATCTTTGCACACCTAGGCTACAAAAGCCCAGCAATTGAAGTAAAAGAGAAAACAAATGAATTATTTTTCTTCTGATTTTAAATTAGGAATCTTAGGCGGTGGTCAACTAGGCAAAATGCTATTGTTTGACACTCGGAAATTTGATATTCAAACCTACGTTTTAGACCCAAGTGACGAAGCACCTTGCAAAATTGCTTGCAACCAATTCTTTCAAGGCGACTTGATGGATTTTGACTCCGTGTACAACTTCGGAAAAAAAGTGGATGTTTTGACTTTCGAAATCGAATTGGTGAACTTAGATGCTCTTGTGAAATTGGAAGAAGAAGGAGTACCCGTTTATCCTTCGCCAAAAACCTTGAAATTGATTCAAAACAAAGGGATTCAAAAAGATTTTTATACGCAACATAATATTCCAACGGCAGCTTATCAACGATTTGAAAATCTTCAAAGTCTAAAATCAGCAATCAACAATCAACAATCAACGCTCCAAATGCCTTTTGTTTGGAAGTGTACCGAATTTGGTTACGACGGAAACGGAGTGAAAGTAGTTCGAAAAGTAGCTGATTTAGACGAATTACCCAACGTAGAATGTATTGCCGAGGCAATGATTCCGTTCAAAAACGAATTGGCCGTTATTGTATGTCGTAATCCTTCGGGCGAAATTAAAACCTACCCTGTGGTAGAAATGGAATTCCATCCCGAAGCCAATCAGGTAGAATATGTAATTTGTCCCGCACGTATTGATGATGAAGTTGCTAAAAAAGCCAGAGCCATTGCTTTAAATGTTTCACAACAATTTCATCATGTGGGATTATTAGCGGTGGAAATGTTCCAAACCGAAAATGACGAAATTGTAGTCAATGAAGTAGCGCCAAGACCGCATAATTCGGGTCATTATTCCATTGAAGCAAGTTACACCTCGCAATTTGAAAATCATTTGCGCGCCATTTTAAATTTACCTTTAGGCAATACCGATAGTAAAGTGGCTGGAATTATGGTAAATTTGGTAGGTGAAGAAGGCTACTCTGGACAGGTAATCTATGAAAATATTGAAAAAATACTAGAATGGGATGGCGTAACACCACACATCTACAGTAAAAAACAAACACGCCCTTTTAGAAAAATGGGACACGTCACCATCGTAAACGAAGACGTAAACAAAGCAAGAAAAATCGCCGAAGAAGTAAAAAATACGATTCGGGTAATTAGCTAATAAAACAATGTATCAATTTGAAAATTAGAAAATATATTTGCTTTTTTAGTATTTTTAAAATTTAAACAAAAAAACAACCAAAACCCTACTCACCCCTAGTAGGAATTCCCCTTTTGGGGGTTAGGGGGCTAATATGAAAGTAGCCATCATCATGGGAAGCATTTCGGATATGCCGGTAATGCAAGACGCCATCGACATTTTAAAAGAATTTGGAATCGAAACCGAAGTAGATATTGTTTCGGCACACAGAACTCCTGAAAA
>NZ_JAHEBT010000022.1 GCF_024642105.1 Flavobacterium sp. | reverse complement strand
TAGCCATCATCATGGGAAGCATTTCGGATATGCCGGTAATGCAAGACGCCATCGACATTTTAAAAGAATTTGGAATCGAAACCGAAGTAGATATTGTTTCGGCACACAGAACTCCTGAAAAATTATTTGATTTTAGCACAAAGGCACACGAAAGAGGAATTTCAGTAATTATTGCGGGTGCAGGTGGTGCTGCACATTTACCTGGAATGGTGGCTTCTATGAGTCCCCTCCCTGTAATTGGAGTCCCTGTAAAATCAAGTAATTCAATTGACGGTTGGGATTCGATTTTATCAATTTTGCAAATGCCGGGCGGAGTTCCTGTAGCTACAGTGGCATTGAACGGAGCTAAAAACGCAGGAATCTTGGCAGCTCAAATCATCGGAAGTGCGGATACCACTATTTTAAACCGAATAATTGCCTACAAACAAAACCTAAAAGAAGTAGTTATCAAAGCATCAGAAGGATTGAAAAAATAATTATCTTTGATAAAAAACAATTCCTATGAACATTCATACCTCTAAAATAGAGCTTGCAAAAATTGTTTTGGATATTGAAAATCCGATGTTGATTGAAGAAATTATTCATTTAATCCAATCCAAATCGAATCTAACAGAAAAACAAAAAGCAGCCATTGACGAAGCCCTTTATTCATTAGAAAATAATGAAGGAATCTCTCATAACCTCGTTATGGAGGAAACCAAAAATAAATATTCAAAATATTTTAAATAATGATTGTCATTTGGTCACCACAAGCAAAAACAGACTATTGGCAAAATATTGACTATTTGGAATTAGAGTGGACGTTTCAAGACGTTTTAAACTTTATTGAAAAAGCAGAAAGCACCATTCAATTAATTTCAAACAACAACACCTTTTTTGTTTCTACAAATTATAAAAACGTTCACAAAGTGGTAATTACAAAACAGATTACACTTTATTATAGAGTTACAACAACTAAAATAGAACTTTTACGTTTTTGGAATACCTATCAAGATTTAGAAAATTTTAAACTATAAAACTTTGCGCTCCCGTAGTTTCGGGATGCCACTTTAGAGCAATGAACATCTTAACCTCAACATACACTACCAAATACAATGCAGCGCCTTTCTCTCAAATTCAAATGAGCGATTACCAACCTGCTTTTGAAACCACTATTGCAGCAGCGCGCGCAGAAATTGATGCGATTACTCATAATCCAGCGAAGCCTACTTTTGAAAATACCATCGAAGCTTTGGATTTTTCAGGGCAAACTTTAGATCGTTTATCCTCTATTTTCTTCAATTTGAATTCGGCAGAAACCTGTGACGAAATGCAGAAAATTGCACAAGAAGTTTCTCCATTACTAACTGCTTTTAGCAATGATGTTTCGTTAAACGAAGGTTTGTTCCAAAGAGTTAAGACCATATACGATCAAAAAGAGGATTTGACGCTAACCCCAGAACAAGCCACTTTATTAGATAAGAAATACAAAAGTTTTGCCCGCAATGGAGCCTTACTTAGCGAAGATAAAAAAATACGCTTACGCGAAATTGACACCGAATTAGCCAAATTAAAACTGACTTTTGGCGAAAATGTATTGGCAGAAACCAATAACTACCAACTACACATCACCAACGAAGCCGACTTAAAAGGATTGCCCGAAGGTGCCATTGAAATGGCTCGTGCTTTAGCCGAATACAAAGAGAAAGAAGGTTGGATTTTCACCTTAGACTTTCCGAGTTACCTGCCTTTTGTAACCTATGCTGATAACCGTGAATTGCGCAAGGAAATCACCATTGCCGCAGGGAAAAAAGCATTTCAAAACAATGAATTCGACAACCAAGCAATTACGTTACAAATTGCCAAACTACG
Organism: Flavobacterium sp.; assembly: GCF_024642105.1. Classification (GTDB taxonomy): domain Bacteria; phylum Bacteroidota; class Bacteroidia; order Flavobacteriales; family Flavobacteriaceae; genus Flavobacterium. The sequence continues at coordinate 7,080 of NZ_JAHEBT010000022.1, read as the reverse complement.
TTACGAACGTGCTAATTTATTAGGCTATGAAACCCACGCACATTTTGTTTTAGAAGAGCGCATGGCACAAAACCCTAATCAAGTAAAAACGTTTTTAAATGATTTGTTAGCCAAAGCGAAACCGGCAGCCGAAAAAGAGTTGGCACAATTAACGGCTTTCGCCAAAGAATTAGATAGCATCGACCAATTAGAAAAATGGGACGGACCCTATTATTCTGAAAAATTGAAACAAAAATTATTCAATTTAGATGACGAACTTTTGAAGCCATATTTCAAATTAGAAAATGTATTAAATGGCGCTTTCACTGTTGCTAATAAATTATTTGGGTTGACATTCAAAGAAATCGACACTATTGACAAATACCACGCCGATGTACAGACTTTTGAAGTCGTAGATGAGAAAAACGAATTAGTAGCGTTATTCTATGCTGATTTTTTTCCAAGAAAAGGCAAACGAAATGGGGCTTGGATGACCTCGTTCAAACCACAATACATTCAAAATGGCGTAAACGAAAGACCACATATCTCCAATGTGTGCAATTTTACACCGCCTACTCCAACCAAACCTTCTCTATTAACCTTCAACGAAGTAACTACCTTGTTTCATGAATTTGGACACGGTTTACACGGCATGTTGGCTAACACCACCTATCCGAGTCTATCAGGGACTTCGGTATATTGGGATTTTGTAGAATTGCCTTCGCAAATGATGGAAAACTGGTGTTACGAACCGGAAGCTTTGGCTTTGTTTGCCAAACATTATGAAACAGGCGAAATCATTCCGCAAGAATATGTAGAAAAAATAAAGGAAAGTGCTAGTTTCTTAGAAGGAATGGCCACCTTACGCCAATTGAGTTTTGGAATATTAGACATGGCGTTTCACAGCAATAATCCAACGGGAATTTCTGATATCAAAGCGTTTGAAAAAACGGCTTTTGAAGGCACAAGCCTCTACCCTGATGTAGCCGAAAATTGTATGAGTGTTTCCTTCTCTCATATTTTTCAAGGAGGGTATTCTTCGGGATATTACAGTTACAAATGGGCTGAAGTTTTGGATGCCGATGCTTTTGCTTATTTCCAAGAAAAAGGTATTTTCAACAAGGAGGTCGCTACAAAATTTAAAGAAAACATCCTCTCAAAAGGGGGTACAGAACACCCAATGATTCTATACAAACGTTTTAGAGGGCAAGAACCAAAACCAGAAGCCTTATTGAAACGCGCGGGATTGATTTAGACAATTAGAAATTTTAGACATATAAAAACCGAAGTTACTCGCTTCGGTTTTTTTTATAGGAATACCATCAAAATTAACCACCACAGGATTGGTAAACTTTCGACCCAAAACGAAGTATAATACCAACTCCTTTTCTCGGAAGAAAAATAAATAGCAATTACCGAAGATAAAGCATAGATAAAGTAGGGATAAAGCATGGATAGTGTATGAAAAGAGGCAATACAAAACAAACCTACTAACGCATAACCTATTTGTTTTGTCCTCGCTATTCCAAACAAATGAGGCAAGGTTTTCATAGCAACAGCATCGGTGGTGCTATCCAAAATTTCGAAAGGAATCATTACACTAGACAACAATAGAAACCGTTGTGCAAAAAACCAAGCAACATCTACACTAGACGTTAAGGGAATAACCACCGTAATATAGCTCACCACTCCACTCACAAAAAATGGTTTTAACCAGCCCAGTTTACGAATAAAAGGATACAATACAACCAATCCTAAAGCGATTGTCAAATCCAACTGTATTGCAACATCTTGCTGAAAGAAAAGCAATATAGCCCCTATTGCAGCACTTAAAGTAACGCTTAGTATCCCAATGAGATGGATTCGTAAAGGCTTATTAAACAAATACCATTCAGAATATTTCAAAAAATTATAGCCTACCACTGTTCCAAACAAAACCAGAAAAGAATAACTACTCCATTGAGGTACGCTTAGCTGAACCAAACAGAACACAGCTATCCCAACATGAATAGAGGACTGGATGTAGAAATTTAAAATTTTCCTAAGACTAAGCATGCCACAAAACTAACAAATCTGTTAATAAGACTGGATTTTGGTTAACAAATTCTCAAAATATTACCATTTGTTGAACTTAAAAATACAAGTTTAATAATTACTTTTGTGCTCGAACTCTAAAAAAGAGACTAACACCGAATTCAAACACAACTATATTTACTTTTATTCTATTTAAATGAGAACAGACGCATTTGCTTTACGCCATTTAGGTCCAAGAGAAAGTGACCTTCAACACCTATTTACAACTATCGGAGTTGATTCACTTGACCAATTAATTGCTGAAACTATTCCAAATGACATTCGACTAAAAAAAGACTTAGAGTTAGACGCTCCAATGACAGAATACGAATACTTAAGCCATATTCAAGAATTGGGAAGCAAAAACAAAGTATTTAAATCACACATCGGTTTAGGGTATCACCCTGCGGCAATTCCTGCCGTAATTCAAAGAAATATTTTTGAAAATCCGGGTTGGTACACGGCGTACACACCCTACCAAGCAGAGATTGCACAAGGTCGTTTAGAAGCGATTTTAAACTACCAAACTACTATCATTGAACTAACAGGAATGGAGATTGCAAATGCTTCATTACTTGATGAAGGTACTGCTGCAGCTGAAGCAATGGCTTTATTATTTGACGTGCGTTCTCGTGACCAAAAGAAAAATAACGTAAATAAGTTCTTCGTTTCAGAAGAAATTTTACCACAAACTTTATCTGTTTTACAAACGCGTGCTACTCCAAAAGGAATAGAATTAGTGATTGGTAATCACGAAACATTTGATTTCTCAACTGATTTCTTTGGTGCAATGTTACAATATCCGGGAAAATATGGTCAAGTCAATGACTATGCTAGTTTTATTGCTAATGCACACGCTAACGAAATAAAAGTAGCCGTAGCAGCGGATCTTTTAGCATTGGCCAAATTAACTCCTCCAGGAGAAATGGGAGCTGATGTGGTGGTGGGAACTTCACAACGTTTTGGTATTCCAATGGGATACGGAGGACCTCACGCAGCTTATTTTGCTACTAAAGAAGAACACAAACGCTCCATGCCAGGAAGAATCATTGGTGTAACCATTGATGCCAATGGAAATCGTGCCTTGAGAATGGCTTTAGGAACTCGTGAGCAACATATCAAACGTGAAAAAGCAACTTCAAACATTTGTACAGCTCAAGTTTTATTGGCTGTTATGGCTGGAATGTACGCTGTTTACCACGGACCAAAAGGACTACAATATATTGCCAATAAAATTCATGCTTCGGCAGTGACTTTGGCGGAAGCCCTAAATCAATTAGGCGTTTACCAAACCAACACTGCGTTCTTCGATACCCTTTTGGTTAAAGCAGATGCTGCGAAAGTGAAAGCTGTAGCAGAGAAAAATGAAGTAAACTTCTTCTATGTAGACAACGAAACGATTTCGATTGCATTGAACGAAACTACTTCATTAGCAGATTTAAACCAAATAGTAAGCATTTTTGCGGAAGCTTTAGGAAAGTCAAAGATGCAAATTGATCAATTTGCAAATGAAACAATGGTTCCCAAAAACTTAGAAAGAACTTCTACTTTCTTGCAACACGAAGTATTCAATAACCATCATTCTGAAAGTCAGTTGATGCGTTATATCAAAAAATTAGAGCGTAAAGATTTATCATTGAACCATTCTATGATTTCTTTAGGTTCTTGTACGATGAAATTGAATGCCGCAGCCGAAATGTTGCCTTTGTCAATGGCCAATTGGAACAGCATTCACCCGTTTGCTCCTGTTGAACAAGCAGAAGGGTACCAAATCATGCTTAAAAAACTAGAACAACAATTGAATGTGGTTACTGGTTTTGCCGGAACTACTTTGCAACCAAATTCAGGTGCGCAAGGGGAATATGCAGGTTTAATGACCATCAGAGCTTATCATTTGTCAAGAGGAGATCACCACAGAAATGTGTGTTTGATTCCTTCATCGGCACACGGAACCAATCCAGCATCGGCAGCGATGGCAGGAATGGAAATTATCGTAACCAAAACGACTCCAGAAGGAAATATTGATGTTGAAGATTTACGCGCCAGAGCCATGGAGTACAAAGACCGTTTGTCTTGTTTAATGGTAACCTACCCTTCTACACATGGTGTTTTTGAAAGTTCGATTATCGAAATCACAAATCTAATCCACGAAAATGGCGGATTAGTCTATATGGATGGTGCCAATATGAATGCGCAAGTAGGCTTAACCAATCCAGCTACGATTGGTGCTGACGTTTGTCACTTGAACTTACACAAAACGTTTGCTATTCCTCACGGAGGTGGTGGACCTGGTGTTGGACCAATTTGTGTCAACGAGAAATTAGTTCCGTTTTTACCAACCAATCCAATTATTCCAACAGGAGGAAATCAAGCTATTTCAGCTATTTCAGCAGCACCTTACGGATCGGCTTTAGTGTGTTTAATTTCGTATGGCTACATTTCGATGTTAGGTTCAGAAGGATTAACCAATGCTACAAAATATGCTATTTTGAATGCCAATTATATGAAAGCGCGTTTAGAGGCACATTACCCTGTTTTATATTCAGGTGAAATGGGAAGAGCAGCTCACGAAATGATTTTAGATTGTCGTGCTTTCAAACAACAAGGTATTGAAGTAACTGATATTGCAAAACGTTTGATGGATTATGGTTTCCACGCACCAACGGTTTCTTTTCCAGTAGCAGGAACTTTGATGATTGAGCCAACTGAATCGGAAGATGTTGCTGAATTGGATCGTTTTTGCGATGCCATGATTGCTATCAGAAAAGAAATTGCAGTAGCTACAGCAGATAATCATAATACGGTTTTACATAACGCACCACATACACAAGCGATGCTTACTGCTGATGTTTGGAACTTCCCATACACCAGAGAGCAAGCCGCTTTCCCATTGGATTACTTATCAGAAAATAAATTTTGGCCAAGCGTGCGTCGTGTGGATGATGCCTACGGAGATCGAAATTTAGTATGTTCTTGTGCGCCAATTGAAGCGTACATGTAAATTGATATACGAAGTACGAGCTTAGATACAAAGAGGAAGGTTTCAAGTGTCATTCTGAATTGAGTTCAGAATCCTTGAAACCTTTTTCATACTCAGAAATTAGGATTTTAATCTGTTGATTACAATTGAAATCGCGTAACTTTATACTTTAATTTTTTTCCAAAATGAAAGACATTCAAACACCAGAAGAAATATATACCATAGTAGACGAATTTTATAAAAAATTATTAGCTGACGAAAAAATCAGCTACATTTTCACCGATGTCGTTAAAATAAAACTAGAAGAGCATCTACCGATTTTGGTTACTTTTTGGTCGCAAGCTATTTTGGGAACAGGTGGCTATGTGAATAATTTGACTCAAATCCATTTAGATGTCAATGCCAAATCCTATTTATCCAAAGAGTTATTTGAAATTTGGCTCGCTCACTTTGAAGCAGCTATCGACGAAAACTTTGAAGGATTCAATTGCGAACGAATGAAGAACCAAGCCCATAATCTATCTACCATTATGCAAATAAAAATTGCGCAACAAGAAAAATAACTACTATATTATCATTTTTAAAAGGTTTTTATTAAAAAATTGATAATAAACAGGCTTAGTTTACTTTTTATCGTAATTATTCCGAATAAAAACGATAAATTCGTACTATAATATAGTACTTTATGAACATCAAAATAAGCGGAATAGGAAGTTATATTCCTGAAAAAAGCGTAAGCAATACTGATTTTTCTAAACATGTTTTTTTAAACGAAGACGGAAGTCCATTTGGATATCCAAACGAAGTAGTTGTCAATAAATTCAAAAGCATCACTGGAATTGAAAATAGACGCTATGCTAACGACCAATACACCTCATCAGACTTAGGTTATTTTGCCGCAAAACGCGCCATTGAAAATGCCAATATAGATCCTGAAACTATCGATTATATTATTTTTGCACACAACTTTGGCGACGTAAAACACGGCACTATTCAATCGGATATGTTGCCAAGTTTAGCCACTAGAGTGAAACACAAATTGCAAATTCAGAATCCAAAATGCGTAGCCTACGACCTTCTTTTTGGTTGTCCGGGTTGGATTGAAGGTGTTTTGCAAGCCAATGCTTTCATCAAGTCAGGTATGGCAAAACGCTGTTTAGTCATTGGAGGAGAAACTTTATCGAGAGTGGTAGATGATCACGACCGAGATTCTATGATATATTCTGACGGAGCTGGCGCTTCTATCTTAGAAGCCTCAGATGATGAAAGCGGAATGTTATCTTACGAAAGTGCCACTTTTGCCAATGACGAAGCCAGTTATTTATTCTTCGGAAAATCCTATAATCCTAATTTAGATCCCGACACTAAATACATTAAAATGTATGGTCGAAAAATCTACGAATTTGCATTAAGTAATGTTCCATCTGCGATGAAAAGTTGCTTGGACAAAAGCGGTTTAGGCATTGACGATGTGAAAAAAATATTAATTCATCAAGCAAATGAAAAAATGGACGAAGCCATTGTGCATCGCTTCTACAAACTATACGGAAAAACACCGCCAAAAGACGTGATGCCAATGAGCATTCACGATTTAGGAAATAGCAGTGTGGCTACCGTTCCTACACTTTTTGATCAAGTACTTCAAGGTAAAATTGAAAATCAAGAAATTAGCAAAGGAGATATTTTAATCTTTGCTTCGGTTGGGGCAGGAATGAATATCAATGCATTTGTGTACCGATATTAATCACAATTATCATTATATAAAATTCGCAGTTTAAGCTATAAGCTGCGAATTTCTTATTGATATCATTCTCTTTAAAAGTTTAAAATTCAAAACTTTATTTATCTTTGTTGCTTTAACAAAATTAGACGGAATTTTAACCGTTACTCATCAAAAATATGTACGAAAAAACGTTTCCAAATAAGAGATTCAAACACACTTTAGAGTTTTTACAAAAACACATTGCTACTTCAGAAACTATTTTTGATTTAGGTGTTCCCAATCCTTTTTCAAAAATTATGATTGAAAATGGATATACCGTAAAAAA
>NZ_JAHEBT010000051.1 GCF_024642105.1 Flavobacterium sp. | reverse complement strand
ATCGTTGCTGTATTTTTATGCTTTTTGTTCTTTTTTGGTTTTGAAGGATTGGCATCGGTCACTCCAAATTTTTCAAATACAATTGCTTATTTAGGGATGCAAGATCATTTTAAAAGTATGAACCGTGGCGTTTTAGACACCCGAGATATTCTCTATTTTACTAGTGTCATTGTGGTTTTTCTTTCTTTGACTGTTAACCAATTAAAATCGTTTCAATCCTAATGAATACCGCAACTAAAAACAGGCTGAAATCAGTAGGAATAACCATAGTAACACTATTGGTTTTGAATACTATTGGGAGTTTCTTTTTCTATCGGTTTGATTTGACCAAAGACAAAAGATACACCCTCTCTCCTACTTCATTACACATCATTGAACAGGTCAAAAATCCATTATATATTAAAGTGTATATGCAAGGAGAATTGCCTTCCGAATTCAAACGTTTGCAATTGGAAACGCGCCAAATGCTAGAAGAGTTTCAAGGTTATAATTCCAATATAGTATTTGAATTCATTGATCCTTTAGAAGATGATTCAACAAGTATGGACAATATCAAAGAATTGTACCGTAAAGGCCTCACTCCTATAAACATTTCAGTCGATGACAAAGGAAAACAGTCGCAAGCTATGGTTTTTCCTTGGGCAATTGCCGTATATGACAATAAAGAAGTCAATATTCCTTTATTGAAAAATATCATGGGAGCTTCTACTACAGATAAAGTAATTGGTTCAGTACAGCATTTGGAATATTCCATTGCCGATGCGCTGAATAAAATCACCCAAAATAAACAAAAGAAAATCGCCATTATTAAAGGAAACGGCGAATTGCACGAAGCCTACATTGCGAAGTTTTTATTGCAAACCAAAGAAAGTTATCACATTGGGCCTTTTACTTTGGATTCGGTAGCGAAACAGCCTATCAATACGCTAGAAGCATTGAAAAATTACGATTTAGCTATTATTGCTAAACCTACAGAAGCTTTTTCTGAAAGCGAAAAACAAGTATTGGATCAATACATTGTCAGTGGTGGAAAAACGATTTGGTTAATCGATCAAGTAGTCGCTGAAATGGATAGTTTATACAGCCCAACTGGTAGTGCATTGGCGTTTACAAGAGATTTGAATTTGAATGATTTTTTCTTTAAATATGGCGTTCGAATTTATCCTGACTTAGTAAAAGATGAACAAGGGAGTCCCATCAAATTAGCCACAGGCGAACAAGGAAGTGCTACTCAGTTTCAAGAATTCAATTGGAAATTTGCACCTCAAATTTACCCACAAAGCAAACACCCTATTGTTAAAAATTTAGGCGGAATCAAATTTGATTTTGCCAATGCCATTGACACTTTGAAAAACGGCATCAAGAAAACAGTTTTGCTACAGTCTTCCCAATATTCTAAACGAATTGGTACACCAACCGAAATCAATTTGAATAGCGTTAACGAAGAAACCACGCCTGCCGATTACTTGAATAAAGGAAATATTCCTTTGGCCGTTTTATTAGAAGGAAATTTCCATTCGATGTTTGAAAACCGAGTATTAGCTTTTGACCAAACTGATTTTCAAGCCAAAGGAAAACCAGGTAAAATGATTGTTATTTCGGATGGAGATGTGATTAAAAACCAATTAGATAAAAATTTACTACCCGTCGAATTGGGCTACGATCAACGCTCTGGAAATTTGTACGATAACAAAGATTTTCTGATGAATTGTGTCAATTATGTATTGGACGATACCGGACTTATTAACATTCGATCTAAAGATTTAGATTTGCCATTATTAGACAAAGAAAAGGTCTATGAAAACTATACTTATATACAATTCCTAACTATCGGACTACCAATAGTTATTTTAACAGTTTTTGGCTTTCTATTTACTTTCCTCCGAAAAAGAAAATACAGTCGATAGATGTTAATAAAAAATTTTCCATACTAAACTAGTTTACGATATATTTGTAAAAAAGTATATCCCAAAAAATATAAAATATAACAGATGAAATTTATAGTATCGAGTTCGTACTTATTAAA
>NZ_JAHEBT010000008.1 GCF_024642105.1 Flavobacterium sp. | reverse complement strand
AAAGAAAAGAACAAATGCTAATAAAATAATAAATAAATTAATCATAATTAAAAATGTTTTTGAGTTATACCTTTTTGAGTTCCGTATAATAATACGCTAATAAAGTCGATAAATTTTTCTAGTGTTTTCATGGTTTTATTTTTTATAAAATTTGTTCAAATTCTGATATTGTGCGTTACATACACACCTCTGTTTTTATTATTCTATGATATAACCCGCTTCTATCAAGCCATCTTTTAGGTTTTTTTGATTTGGAAATTTCCATTCTTCAGGCGTTTCGGAATTTGATAAAACTATTTTAGCTACTAATTTTCCGTGTTTTTCGTCAATGATGTTGTAAGTGTACATAATTATTTTTTTTTATTAAAGTTTTTAATTATTAATAAGACAATTGTAGGGATTGTCACTAATTCGGCAACCCCTAGAATATAGATATTTACAGTTAATATTGAGGCGAATACCAATAATATTCCGATAGCTAGTAATGCCTTTAATTTGTTCATAATTTGTATTTTTTTTAAGGTTAAATTTTGTTTCATTTTGATGGTACAAATATATATCAGCTTTTTAGGTTGTGCAAGTTTTTATATAAATTTTAACATAATTTTAACATTTTAAACATATTTACTGGGCTTGTGAACACTCAAAAAACTAAAATAATAAAAACAAACTCACTTTATTAATACAAATTTTGTGTTAATATCTCAATCTTTGTAATATATATATATAAGTTCTGTTTTTTACTGGATTAAACAAAATATCATTGCGTTATTTTGACACATTGACATCAGCATATAAACCCTATCGGATTAGTAGGATAAAGGTTACAAAGTAGCTCGACCCCACCGAGGCAACCTATCAGGCTTTAGCCGATAGCAAAACAGCCCGACCCCACCGAGGCAACTATGGGATAAAAAATGATCAGACCCCACCGAGGCAACCACTCAGTTGAAAACGAGTGTACCCCACCGAGGCAACCTATCGACTGAAAGTGATAGCACCCCACCGAGGCAACCACTCAGCATTTATGCGAGTGTAAAACGGCTCAACCCCACCGAGGCAACTATTCAAGCGAAGCTGAATGCTTATCCGTTAGGCGAGTATGTATTAAATTTCAATCAAAATAGCTTGTTTTGTGTGAAATAACAATCATTAATGATGTATAAAGCATTTACTGTTGGTAAATCTATACGTTTGCGCATATAATTATGTCTTATATTGCCCTTTTATATGCAAAAGCAAAGGCTACCATTTCTGATAGCCTTTTTAATGATTAAGACAGGACTCGAACCTGCAATCCTCAAAGAATAAAACTATCTCGAGTTCATTTTATTCCATTATAGAGGGTGTCAACCAATTACACCACTCAATCATTTGCGTTATATTTTGTCACGAATTTAATCTTTTTTTAGGACATAAGTGGCTTTGCCTTCTCAATTAAATCTCTAAAATTCTTAAGAAATAAATCTCTTGTTTCTCTATCTTGGAAGGAAAGGAACTTATTATATTTAATATTAGTATCATCAATTATCATTCCATCTCTCAATATAATTACAAATTTGTTTTCATCTTTACTCCAGTCAGGTATCCACCCATTACGATATACCTCTCTTAATTGACTTAACTGCGCAAGTGCTATTAATGCTTCGGCTTGTTCTTTTGTTGCGAAGAAATTTCTATTTCTATCGTTAACATAACCACAATCTTTATAAATTATGCTATCATTATTTATATAATATCCATTAACTTGTTCTAATCCATTCCAAGTAATTGGTAATTTATTCTTACCTAACTCAGGATAGGTTTGTAGTGCCAATCCTTTTAATTCCTCATCTGTGCCTTCATACCAGCGCTTAGCTGTTTCTTGGCTTAGTTCTAAGTTTCTCATACTAAAATAATCTTTTAAGTTGTTGATTATCCATAGATAGCACGTTAGTTAAGGCATTATCCATATCGTTATTGGTACTCAAGATATTGAATAAGACTTGTATTTTTTTATAAGTCAATCCTTTACCTTTTGAGAATAATTTAACACGAGTTAACGTGTCTTGAAATTGATTGTGTTCTTCTGGAGTAGTCAAAGCCTCGCCTTGATTGTTTACCCATCTTCCATTTTTGATTTTCATAGTTAATTAAATTAGGTTTGAATATTCATATAATACTTTCATTTTATCGTACGAATCAATCTTACTCGATAAGTAAGGACGTACAAACTTTAATGTATCTTTCATTTGCTCAATTCTACTATCAGAATAATTATCCAGTTCGTCTTGCAGCATTTCATAAAGTCTACAATATTTACCATTAAATGAAGTATCTTGCATAATTTCATTTAATAAATCTTGATCTATCATATCTTATTTCTTTTTAAAGTGATTTATCACTTTGACTTGTTTTTAAATCGTTCAAAACATTCTTTTTTAGCTTGTGAAAATTGAAATTTATATTTTTCATCTCCTCTATAAATCCAACCATTGAAAAAAGAATCATGTAAATCTTTCTCACTATACATTCTTTTAGATTTTATAGAGTTAGTATAAGCTAAATAAGCATCTTCTTCTTTTTTAAAAACACCTAAATAATTAACCTTACCATTTATTCTAACTTGTGCTAACCATTTATTACTTTGTTTATGCCAAGAAACACCTGTAAAATTAGAAGTTTTGTTTTTCCTGTCCTTACTTGAGTTTTTTCTATTTGTAACTAATTGAAGATTATTTGTAAAGTTGTTAAGTTTATTACCGTCAATATGGTCTACAATTAAACCATCATATCCATTAGGAATATGGTTCAAAAAAGCTATAGATACTAATTGATGTACTCTAAACGTTTTTTGTTTTTTATAATTTGATAAATTTACATAAGGATAACCTACAGAATCTATTGATTGTTTTAAAATTTTATCTTTAGTTACATAAACAACTTTACCCTTTGTTATTGTTCTTGATAGGCTTTTTATATTACCATTACTGCTTACTTGATACAATCCTTCATATCCAAGCATATCTTTCCAAACTTCTTTCATAATTTATATTTATTAGAATACAAATATACAATATATTTCTTAATTGCCATTTAACGTAGTAGAGTATTTTTAAATATTTCTAATAGTTCTTTTGATGAATGAGTATTGTCATCGCTATTCCATTCTATCCAAATTTCTCCATTATTATAATAATTAATTCTTAACCACTCTGCAAACTCAATAGCAAAATTATCTTGATTGTTTATTTGCCATTTAGCACCTTCTTTAAATGAATTATAATTATCCCCAGCAGTATCGTCATTATTTGACCACTTATGATTATTTGTTTCAAATACCCATTTTTCAGCAACTTCTTCAAGTGTTTCTTGTTTAGGTTCTTCTTTTGGAATGATTATTTTGTAAAAAGATTTATAACCCATTGGGTCATTAGTTATTGGAGATTCATTAACATAAACCCACTCACAACTTGGATTCTTAACAAGCCATTCTAAAAACTCATCATCAATAGCTTGTACACCATCTTTGATTAAGTATTGGTCTGTTGTTAAGATGATTTTTTTGCAAACTTTTCCTTTAAAACCACCTAAGGGAACTTTTATAACTTCATTAGTTGAAATAAAATAAACCCAATCTCCATCTTCAATTTCTTCATCAGAAGTGATGTAGATGTTATGGGCAGATTTAATATCTGTGTGATATTTAGGAAATTCACATAGTTCATAAACTTTGTTAAAACTATTGTAGCATATCCTACTTTCATTTTCTGTTGGTAATACGTGGATGTTTTTCATAATTAATTAATTTTCTTATTATCTATTATTGATTGAGGAATATATAGTAATAGATACGTTAATAATAATCTCCAGCAAGTAAAAAGTACAATTGCAGCTAATCCATTTAATAAAAATTGTACACATTCTATTAATAATTCCATACTACTTTGAGTTATAAGTTATCATACTATCTGCATATCGATACGCTATTCTAGGAATATCTATCTGTTCATATAATCCACTTGTAATAAGTGACTGCATTGCTTGAACTGCGATATAGGTTCTCTCTGAAATACCTGGATTGAAGTTCGCTCCAGGTACTTGTACTAATGGGAAGGCTGCCTTACTTTTGCTCATTTTGTTTCTTTTTTGCTAAACGTTCTGCTTCTTGTTTCTTTGCTAAAGCTAATACATCTTTAGCTTCTTGCTTTACTCGGATTTTGTACTCCCAAATTGTTTCTCTTTTCATATTCTCTATTAATTAATGTAGTTGCTAATTCTCTAATCTTATCTACTCCTAAAGAGTTTAATTGCTCTTTTGTTACCGTAATATCAACTCTTACTTTCTCTGATTGACATAAACTAAATATAAACCTTTCTATTGCGTCTCTCATAGCTTTATAATTTCTTGTTCAACTTCGTACCAAAACCTATATCTTTCAACCTCGCAATCTTTTAATATCTCATTAACTACTATTAAAGCAAGTTTTCTAGCAGTTTTATCACTATAAACTAAAGTACCCTTATATACCTCTTTACTACATATATAATGCAGTTCTTCTGCTTTTTCTTTTGGTGTCATAACTTTTCTATTTCTTGCTTAACTTCTTGCCAATAAGATATAAATTGAAAATCAAATGCGGACAATTGGTCATCTGTTTCTCGAATTTTTAAATCAAAATAAGGACAAACTCTTATTATCTCATCAACTGCTATTAATGCACATTTTTTTGTTTTTGTCTTGCTTTCTAGATAAGTTAATAACTCATCAAACTTTTCAACTAACTCTTCTGCTTTTTCTTTTGGTGTCATAACTTCTTTAATTTATTAATTACATAAGTTTGTGATTCAAGACCACTTAATTCTTCAATTAATTGATTGATTCGATTACGCTGTAAAGTATAGCGACCTCGAAGTTCTAAATAGTCTTCTTGTAGTTGCTCAAACTCAGATAATGGTTCTAATTCTTCTTGGTTGATAGGGTTGAGTGAGTTCCACTCATCGTAAGTGTCTAGCATTTATTTAAAAAGTTTAAGTAAGCCTTATACGATTCATATACCGCTTGAATTTGTTTAAAGTCATCAGTATCTCTTTCGGTTGAATAAACTTCTTCACTTTTAAAAAAACTATCCCATTCTTCAATTGTTTTTTCTTTACAACCTATTTGAATTAAATCTCCTTTTATAGAGTGAGTCCACTTGCAAAAAATAGGTAAATGAGACTTTTCTTTATTTTTGGCCGAACTCAAGTCGGCTGAACTTAAGTTGGCTGAACTCAAGTTGGCTGAACACAAGTCGGCTGAACGCAAGTTGGCTGAACTCAAGTCGGCTGAACTCAAGTCGGCTGAACTCAAGTTGGCCGAACTCAAGTCGGCTGAACTCAAGTTGGCTGAACACAAGTCGGCCGAACTCAAGTTGGCTGAACGCAAGTCGGCTGAACTCAAGTCGGCTAAATACAAGTTGGCTGAACACAAGTTGGCTGAACGTAAGTCGGCATGATTTAAACTAACCTTTTCTTTTATAGCTTGTTCTACTGCATCTTTAATAGTTGCATTTTCATTTGTGTAGGTAAATAGTACTTTACCAAAGATTGATTTAATCTCAATTGTTGTTTTCATAATAAAATATTAATTAATAACGTATTCAAGCTCTCTGCTTGATTACAGGACAAACTTATAAATAAATATTTACTCCTACAAATATTTTTTTATTATTTCATAATTTATTTCTTTAAACTCCTCAGTATCAATGTATTTAACTATAAATTTATTTTCTAAGTAGCTAAATCCTGATACATAAAACTCTCTATCACTCTTACTTTTGTAGATAGTTACGTTCTGCGGAATCATTTTTCCTTTGTATTCTCTAAAACCACATCTCATCTTTGTCTTTATGTTTAAATTCATAATCTACTTGGTAATCAGTCCATATATATACTTCAAAACCCTTACTTCTTAACTCAGCTATTCTATAGTGCTGAATTTCCGACAAAACTCCTTTAGGTTGCTTAACTTCTATAAAAATAGTCTTACCTTCTTTTAGTGCCATTAAGTCAGGTACACCTGCAATACTTGTGCGAATTAATTTTATTACAAGCCAACCATCTTCGGTTAACTTCTTTACAATTTTGGATTGTATTTTACTTTCTAGCATTTCTTTTAGGTATTGTGATTTCTATTTCTTTCTTAAACAAATCGTTAGTATAACTTCTTTTGTTCATCACTGCTTTGTAAATCTTAGCGTCTAAAGTATTTTTACTTAATAACCAAAAAATTTCGTTCTTCTCTCGGTCTTTGGTAGCCATCCTTGCACGTGCCTGGAAGTAAGTAGTCGCTGAGAAGTCAATTGAGAACATAACTAAATAATCTGCCTTACTTAAATTAATGCCTTCTCTGCCACTTAAATACTGATAAGCTATCCATTTATCAGTTTGGTTAAATTCATCCAACTCAGTGGTTAATTTGTCTCCAAACACTTCTTTCAGCATAGTAAGTTCTTCTTTATACTTGTAGAATATCCCTATTTTGTACTCAGAGAACTTTTCTTTAATTACATTTGCTTTAGAATAGTCAATAATTTTAGCTGTTCCATCTTCAAACTTAATCGTACCACTGCCTAATTGGTGTATCTTCTGCTGTAACTTAACTGAAGTATCGGCTAATATCACTCGACCATCTGATGCAGTAACTACTAAGTCTCTTTTTAATCTATTAATTACGTTATAAGTAACTGGTTGCATCTCAACTGGGATAATATGCTCAATTACCTTTGTAGTAAATCCAGCTCGTTCTTGGGTAAAGGTTATGATATATGGCTTAATAATTGGATATATTTTATCATACTTCGCATCGCTGTAGTCATTGACTTTGGCATATCCTAAGTTCTTTAGCTTGACGTTCACATAATCATTCGCCCACTTATAAAATTTGATGTACTGCTTGAATGGAGAATAGTTCGATACCCAAAACTGATGGTATATTTGACTATATGACTCAGGGTTCATAGTTCCTGACATCAAAACCATAGGTACTTTAGAGAATCTGCCTTTATAAATCTTAGCGAATCCGCTTGGCTTCGGATAGGCAGCAAATAAACCGTGGGCTTCATCACATATAATCAAATCAAAATCATTTGACTCTATTTTATGTATAGACTCTTTATTGATTATGGTTAAATCAAAAGTATATCCGAAATCATTATAATCTCCTTGTATAGATGAAAAGGCTTTAATTTTAGTAATAAATAGAACTTTATTAGCTCCATATAACTTAGCAGTCTCTAAAGCCATAAGTGTTTTTCCTACACGAACCATACAGTTGAGGTACACTATCTTTTTATCAGTAAGTATCTTAACCGCTTGGTTTGCTATATCCTGCTGGTAATCACGAAGCTGTTTCATCTAGTTCTTTATTTAAAAAATCCTTACAATCTTTTATAGTAAATATACCTTGCTGTGTATTGTCTAAAGCATATACTCTCATATCATCAGGTAAAAACTTGCCGAAATTAGTTAACCACCTACTATTTGTTCCTCTAAAAAATACAGGTTCAAAAATAGCTGTAGATATATAGTAATGCAAATCTCCATCCTCATCTACTAATTTTGAATGCTCAATATTTTCTGCTAATATTCCAAACTTTGTACTCATATCGATTTACCAAATACTTCTTTGTATTTGTAGGCTAAGTTAGTGTTACAAAATTCAATCTCTTCAGGAGTTAATATCTTGTAAAAGACAGTCTTTCCTCCAGTAAATTTCTTTGCTTTGATATTTGACTTCTCATTCAAGTAATTACGAAATGACTTCTTACATTCTCTCATATAAAATGGGAATAGCGGCAGTCCATCATAACGCTTATCTACTGATTTAATCAGCCCAAACTCCCACGATAATTTATCGGTGTGAATTTCATCTTTCATTGTTATTTTGTCTAACTTCAATAACTCCTGAAACTTGTTCTTAATCTCTGTAGAAGGTTTGTTCAAAACAAACGCAACTTCTCTATAGTTTAGTGTCATAACTTTTCAATTTCTTGTTTAACTGCTTGCCAATAATTATTATTATATCCATCTTTATCTAATATTTCATCAACTGCTATTAATGCACATTGTTTAGCTTCTCTATAATCTATTGTATTTTCTAATTCTACAGAAAATAAATTATAATATTTATCTACTAACTCTTTTGCTTTTTCTTTTGGTATCATAATCCTTTTTCTTTAATTAATTTATTTCCTTTTTTAAGATTGTCATTTACCCATAATGGCTGAAAGTTTGTATAGTGATTTAGCTTTATTAAGTCGTCTTCGTTTTTTGCAAAAGAAATAGGAATAATATGGTCTAAATGCCATTCACCGTGATTTTCTATACTCATTCCTTCGCTAAATTTTTCTGATATAAATCGTAAAAAATAATCAATAGAACAACCTAAAATACTTTCTGTTTTTAATCCTTTTTTATAAATACCCTTACACCCTCTTTTGAAAGAGCCTCTTATTAAATTTTTAATATTATGAGAGTATTTAAAAATAAAATCATTACCTAATCTTTCTGTATATTTTTTTGAAATATATTCTTTATTAATCTTTCTATATTCCTTTTGATAGTAATTATTTTTTAATGCCCAATCTTTATTATATTTAGAAGTTTTATCTTTATTGTTTAATCTCCATTCTTGCATATATTCTTTAATACTATCCGATTTTTTTATTATGTTTTTAGCATAATAATTAGCCTTGTTTATCTTTACCTTTTCTTTATTGCTTAGTGCCCAATACTTAGACTTTTCTGACATACACTTTTTACAAGATGGCTGAAGACTATCTTTGCTATTTTTATTTTTAGAAAAATCAACATCTTCTTTTTCTACACAACAAGTTTTGCAAATTTTAAACATATTTTTCTTTTTTAAATATTTCTAATAGTTCTTTTGATGAATGAGTATTGTCATCACTATTCCATTTTGTCCAAAATTCTCCATTATCATAATAATTAATTCTTAACCACTCTTCAAACTCAATAGCATAATCGTCTGCCATTTGTTGAATGTCATTCAACTTTTTATCCCATCCTGTTTGTACTAAAATGTCTAAAATTTTTTCTTTCATAATTAAAAATCATCTTCATCGATTAATACTCCTTGTTTTGTATTTAAAATAAACCATCTACTACCATTTGAAATACCATCAACATACTCATAATTCATAAATGTGCAGTATTTCTGCATCCAAATATTAAATTTCTTACGAGTCAACCATTTCTTAAAGTCTTGGTATTCATTAGTAAATCTATCGTAATATACTTGTTTATCCAATCTACAATCTAATGCTACATTATCTCTATCATCTATCCATTCTTTAAACTCCATAGAAGTCTCAGCAATAAATTTACGTAACTTAATATTTTTAGCGTTTTGAGGTACAAGTCCTAATTTCAAATAAGTTTGTAGGCAATATACCATATAATTATCAAATCTACTAAACTCCTCTTCATCCCAATCATCAAATAATTGTCTTCCAAACTCATCTGCTGGAGTTAAGTTCTTGCCATAATACTGAGCAAACTCTACCTCAAAACGTCTTCTATCGTGTGAATTTCCTTCTCCTTTAATAGCGTAGTTAGTAGAGATAACCATTCGTGGCGAATCTTCAACTGATAACTTAATCGCATCCTTATTCTTACGCTCTAAAGTAATACCTTCTGTGACTAGACTAAATTTAGACTCAAAGTTAAAGTTACGTACTACGTCATCAAATACTAATATTTGGGTTTCTGTAGATACAGTCTGATAATCAAACTTTTCATCTTTCAGTGTCTTACCGTCAAGAACTGCTGTGTTTCTGATTTGAGCTACTCCTTGTACCCATACTCCTTTACCAGTACCTCCTTCAGGATTATCTGAGATAGTCTCATCATTTAAGATAATCGCTCTATTCTTAGATTTATTTTTATAATTAGATAATAAATATCCAGTTACAGACTCTAAAGATAGCGGCTCTTTATTAGATACATTATTAATAAAGTGCTTATAATCATTTTCATAAGTGTCTAATTTAACGAAATCTCTATTGATAATTTGGCGCTCCCATACATATCCCCCTACTTCGATATACTCAACTAATTCAGCTGTATCTTTACTAACTACTAATACTCCATTTTTATAAGCAATAAATGACTTATCTCGAGTATCTTTAAGCATCATTAATTCAATAGTATCAAGCATAATTAAAAACTCTTCACTAAATAAATTATGGTACTTAACGCAGTAATTCCAAACTTCAATCTCTCCACGGGTCATTAAGTAATCGAGTACAAAGTCTTTAATACGCTCTTTAGAAGTTTCAATTACTCTATTCTCAAATACATATACTAAATTAGAGTGTTGTGTATCAGCTGGGTAGTATTTCTTAAAGCCATTACGCTCTAAAAAGGTCTTATATTTCAGCGAGTTAATAAGTACCTTACCCTTTTCGTCTATAGACCAAAAAACGCTGTGGTCGCTTTCTTCCTTTATCTCATCGTAAGTACCCTCCGAAATACTATATTTTTCTACTACTGCCTTTTTACCCATCTTTAAATCAGACTTAATTCGGTCTAACTTGGTGTAATCTTCAAAAAACTTACTATTAGCAGTGCGTTTACGATAGGCAGAACGAATAGCAGTTATCGCTTCTGATTCTGGAAAGTCTCCAATAACTACATTATTTAGAATATACCCCTCGGCAGTATATTCAGATACTCCATACTCACAGAATGCTCCCGCTAAATCAAAGATAAAGGCATTGCGCTCTCCATCATTAAATCCTCGCTTCCAGTTGAACTTCATAATACGGTCAATAATAGATGACTCGTCATTAATTGGAAGAAGTGGTACTTTTTCAGAAGTCTTAAACCCTTCATCAATTAGCTCCGCATCAAATAGCTCAGCCTCTTTATTTACATAGATGTTTGGATCATAAGACTCATAACATACTCTATCTACATTACTATTGGCATTATCAAAATATTTATTCTCTTTAAAGAACATTTGTTTGAATGCTTTAAAGTACTTCACGTGAGTATGCTTATCTGATTCAGGGATTTTAACTACTCCTTTAATACCCTTACCACTTGGAGAAATAAATAATAGCACAAAATGAGGATTTTGTTTTAATTCCTCTAAATGTTCATTCATTTCATCTTCTGTAGGATACTTATCAAAGTCCACTACCATTAATCCAGAGTGCTTAACAAGAGAGTTAGAGTTACGCTCTGTAAACTCTCCAGCAAACAAGATACACGGAAGCTCATTCTTTGCATTTTTATCTCCAGCACGAACCCTATCTACAATTTCCTTAGACTTACCTACTCGAATACGAGCGATAACTTTATCTAAGTCCATAGAATAAGGAACGTCTTTTGACTTAAATAAATTTTTAAATACGCTTATTTTCATTTCTTATTTCTATTAATTAAGTCTATAAACAATTTCAGTTCCTCCTTATTAGTAAATCGAATTTCATCCGATTCAAATAACTCTACATACCATACATTTCCTTCATCATTTGTATTAGAGATTAAACAATCATATTTACCTATATCATAAGTATAGTAATGATATGGTTTGCCATTCTCTTCATCGTGATTTATTTCAAATCCTAAATCTATTAAATCTTGTTCTTTCATAATATATAAGTCTTACATTTTATTTTAATATTATATGGTAATAGTTTGTATAGGTTAGGAGGGCAGTTGAATATCATCTTTGGATATATTGGGTACATTAGACCGTGCTTTCTTTCCACTATTATACCATATCGTGATAACCTAAACCACCTGACTATGTCGTTCCTACTTCGTAATCGCTTTAGAACAATTACTTGAGTCTCCAATCTACATTTGGTAAACTTAAATTTATCATTAAAATAAATCTTTTCATACCAAACTACAAATAACCCGTTAGTTATTTCTTTTGTCTTATCAACAAATTTTTTGTAATCCGTTCCAACAATCAGGACATTCTCTTTTAGCATAAATTTTTAAATATATGAGTTATCACATCTACAGTCCAACTATTACCTAATGCCTTAAATCTTTGAGTATCACTAACTCCTTCGGTATAATTATCAGGAAAAGTTTGTAGTCTTTCACATTCAATTGGAGTTAATTTTCTACAAATATATCCATCATACCAACAATAATCATAATTTGCAGCGGTAAGACAATTAGATTTATCTTTCATTAATCTACCTCTTCTAGTTTTTGAACCGATAAAAGTAAGATCTATCCCTTCATTTTCATTTAACTCTACAAATCCTTTTTTTGTCGCTTCAGGTATTCTTAATACTCCATAAGGAATTCCTTTATACATATTAGCTGTAAGACATGCTGATTTACCATCTAATGGATTTTTATGATATTCCCATCTAGGTTTTCCATTTCTTAATCTACACATATAATCAATAGACTTTGCTGTTAAATAATATTTATCTTCAACAAATTCATATATTATATCTTTCAATACTATCTCTTTATCTTCAGGTTGCTCAATATTTTCAATATTAGTCCAGTAATATCGAACTCTATTTTGAGCTGAAACTAAAGAGCTATTAATAACTATTGGTTTAACTCCTAAATATTCAGATATTACATCTTGATATTCTTGTTTCATTCTTACATTTTCAAGTAAAAATTTTACATTTGGATTTAATGATTTAATATGGTTTAATATATCCACATAATCAAAGAAGAGTTTACTTCTTTCATCTTTAAAGTTTAATTGCTTACCAGCAAAACTAAATCCTTGACAAGGACTTCCTCCGATTACTAAATTAATTGAAGAAAAGTCAATATCCCAATTTCTCCATTTAGTTACGTCTCCAAGTTGTATTGTGTTTGGAAAGTTTTTAGTTGTTATCTGAATAGCAAACTTATCCACTTCAGATACGTAATAGTTTGATACTTTAATTCCAGCTTTCTCTAAAGCCAATTGACCAGCACTTATGCCATCAAATAATGATAATACATTCATAGTTTTTTTCTTTTATATTAATTAAATAATTACCCTGTAAAGGTATATACTCTTTTTTAAATACACAATACTCTTTTATCTATTTATAATGTATCTAAATAAAAGTACGCATTACGTTGAGAAAAGTGGTTTTTGAGAGACACCCCTATTGTTTTTACATTTTAAAGGGGGGTGTCCCTAAAAAATGCAAAAAGTCAACGAAATGTGTACTGTGTCATTTTGACGCATAGCTTACGTAATAATAAATTATCACGTAGCCCTCATAAAGATAAATCTTTATGAGTATTAAAAAACCCTACCATTAGATAGGGTTTAATAAGTTGTGTTATTTATTGATTAAATGAAGTCTAAATCGTCTTCTTCAACATTAGCTTGGTCTAAGTCAGCTACTTCAACTGGCGCTTCTTCTTTAATTAGATACGCTTTTAAGTACGTTTCTAACTCATCGAATACTAAATCAGCTTGGTTGGCTTGTTCATCACTTAGAGAGCCTCCAAATGTAAACCCTGGAGTTGTGAACTTAACAGCTCCTTTTTTACCTTCTACAGCTTTATCTACTACAACCCATTCCTCAGGAAGTCTTGATAAAGTTTTATTAGTAAATTCTCCCCATTGCTGAACAGCAGATCCCTTTAATTGGATATTAGCTAATGTTCCATCTTCTAACATAATGTAAATAGACTTAACATAATGCCCACCAGCATTCTTAACTTTATCCTTAATGTCAGCATATAATCCTTTAGCAATCTCATTTCCTTTAAATGGCTTAACAGTCATTACTTGTTTAGAGATAAACTTAACCTCATTAGAATAAATACCACTTGATGTTGCATCATTCCATCCACTTACGGTGTGGAGTTGGTCTAGGACTAAGAATTTAAAAGGTAATTGAACTAAAATATTTTCTTTTTTCTCTTTATCATAGTAAGAGAAACATTTGTCATTTGACTTCCACTCAAGAAATCTTTTTGCTGGGTTTGATAACGGTTGGCTAAAAGCCTTTGTTCTATTTGAACTCATAATATAATGTATTTATGGATTGAAATGAAGAGGCTCAATCCTTACCTCTGTAATATGGTAAAAGTAATACTTTATTTGGAACTACCAAATTATTCTTTACAAAATTGTCCATCTACCATTTTACCTGTACGTTTAGCAATCACATTGTATGCACTTTCAAGACAATTTTCTAATCTTAATCCTTGCATTTCTGCCTGGATAATTATAGTTACTAGAATATCTCCCAGAGCATCAATAATCTCTTCTCTATCTTCTTTATCAATAGCATCGATAAGTTCATTACACTCTTCTAATGTTTTAAGTGCTTGACCAGTTGGAGTGCCTTTATCAAATATTCCTTTCTCATCTGCCCAATTAATTACTAATTGTTCTAGTTTTCTGTATTTCATACTTCTTTTTTAAAATGTTTCTATATACGTTATTTACTGATTCTTTATTTGCGCCTTGTCTGTAGTAATAGTTCATTACTTTAATTATACGCTGGAGCGGACTTTGTTTCATATATCTTATTAATTTTTAACCAATCTTTATTAGTAAATGTATTAAATTGCTTATTCCATAATCGGCACTTAGGGTCTTTTCTAAGTATAGCAATTGTTTCAAATAATGAGAAGCGAGTAGCTGTCTTTTCAACTTCAATCTTTTCAGGCTTAATGTATGGATATTCCTGATTAAATGTAATTACATTGTGATTACTTATTAATTCAGCAATACGCTTATAATGAATACATTTTTCTGTAGCTAATATCTTATTAATGGTATCTCGCTTTAAGCTAAACTTATCGGCTATAGCTATTTTAGAATATCCTTCAGCATACATACGCTCTACAAAATACTTCTTAATAAGTGAAGTATAGGGTAATCTATTATTATCGGATAGTACATATCCAAATTCTTGTTCAAATTTAGTTATCATAATTCATTTTTGATTCTAGTATTAAATAATAAGTTTTTTTGTAGTATTTTATCTGAGATATAATACATTGTACTTTCTCAGCATTAAAATACCTAGCTTTTCCTTTTATAAAATCAGGGAATATCTCTAATCGTCTGATTCGCTCCTTAGCAGATGATACGCTTATACGAGCCATATCTGCTATTTGTGCCGTGGAATAATGTTCTTTAGGTAATAGTTTCATAGTTTAAACGCTTTAATTGTGTGTTCAAATGGATTTCCTTCAATGTTCTTAACCAACTCTAACATCTCTTGAGCTAATTCTCTAACCTCAACTTGTGCATGTTCCGAATTTCTTAATCCTTGAAAGTATGCAAAACTCCTCCAATTGAATGAAATATCCAATGTAATCTGACTATTCATAGTCTTGAAAAACCTAGCTGATTCTTTTGCTCTTTTACGACCTAGTATTGGTGTTAAATCTTCAAGACATTTATGATACAACATATTGCTTGTCCTTGTAAATATTTTAAGTTCAGTTAACCAATCAAAGTTTTGACCTTCAACATCTATACCTTCCCAATCTTTTGGTAAATAAGCCTTATCTTCTTTCAATTCCTTATACCTAGCACTTTCTCCATTAATAGAAACACCAATCCTATGTTTGAGTAAATGAATATGTGTAGCTTGGTCTACCGTAACTAAGAAATGTAATTGACTCTTCTCGAATGGAGTATGATGTCCTTCCGATGCCAACATATTTAATAGATTTGGTATTCTATTGACCTTCTCTTCGGTTAAATCTCTTGAAGTTGAAGTCCAAGCTGATTGTGCGTGGATTTGGTCTGAACCATAATATCCTAATAATTCTACGCTATTTTTCATTATATTTCTTCTAGTTTAGTAAGACCTTTTTTCTTTAAAATAGCTTTTATCTTATGCAAATACAAAATAAAATCCATACTTTCTTCAATCGCATGAGTTAGAAAGTCATCTGTATTATTATCAGCTAAAGTAGTTCCATACTTTTCAATACCAATAGCAGATCTTTGTTGGAATTTAGTAATTACTGAATAAACAATAGGGTCATTAGTTTGTACCTTTCCCAATCCAGTTATGACTTCTCCCGTCCACATCCCATTTGCACGTAAGTTAGATTGAGGTAGTTCATACAACCCATTGCCTCCAAATGATTTTAATGGTTTATGCTTTTTAAAATTTTCTTTAAAAAATAGAGTTCCTTTTTTTAAGGCAATATAAGATATTTCAGATACTAATCTATTATTCTTATCTAAATCATAAATTTTACCCTCTTTATATGCTATATCTCCTGATAATGTAGCATATTCTTTAATACATAAATACTGTTTCATAATAGTTCTTTAATAATTAATTGTTCTAGTTTATTTATTTTACTTGAATTGATATTCTTGTAGTGATTTAACCCGTGAATTACTGTTCCGTGTTGTTTACCAACTGTTCGTGCTATTCGGCAATAACTATAACCCATTTCTTTTAGTACGGTATAATACAAAGCTCGTAGTTCTACATATTCTTCCCGCCTACATTTCTCAGTTATATCAAGTCCTGTTTCTCTTCTGATAATCTCTCTGACTCGTAGTTCCATAATATTTGTTTTAGTTCATTAAAATCATCCTCAGTCCATTTAGGGCGAGGTAAATCCCACAAGCGATGTTCTTTGACACCACAGTAGCGTAGTATTTGACTTATTTCTGCATTTTTCATTTGACAAAGTAAAAGATAATATTTTACTCTCGCAATAGTTATTACCTATTTATACTCATTATAAATAACATAGATATTTGCAGGTTTAATCTATAATGTGTTAATTTGTAGTATTAAATATTTACATAATGAGTAACGAAGTACATAGATTAGAAGCAAAAGTTCATAATTTACACCAAGAAGTGAATGAGCTTAGAAGAGTGATTGAGCACATCAAGAACTTCTCCGATTCCATTAAAGAACCAGTAATTAAGGATATTATTAAACAAGAAATTAAAAGTTATGAGGAAAGAAGTAGTTTATGACACATTTCAGCCTAAACAATCTGAGCAACGCAGCGAAGAGTGGTACAAAGATAGGTATGGGAAATTTACAGCCAGTAAGATTAATGACTTACTAGGAATTAAAGGATTAGGACTAACTGGAGAAACATACGCTGTGGAAAGAGCAATTGAACAATTATTTGGAGAGGTAGAAGAAGGATTTACATCCAAAGATATGCAACGTGGTATAGATTTAGAACCAACTGCTTTTGCTAAATTTGTTGAGGTACATCCAAATCTTAAAGTACAAAACTGCACATTTTTCGCTTACGGAGAGCACGCAGGAGCATCTCCTGATGGATTAGTAGATGATGATGCCGTTTTAGAGATTAAATGCCCTAAAGGAAAGAAATTCTTTAGATTAGTAGCTGAAGAAAATATCGATAAAGTATATATCGCTCAAATGCAGATGCAAATGTTAGCTACATGTCGTAAAAGAGCTTATTTCTTCAACTATTTAGAGTTAGACGGTAAAGTATATCATCACACAATTATCGTTGAAAGAGACGAAGATATGATAGAATTAATTAAGAAACGATTAGAAGAGGCGATTATTATCAAAGAAGATTATATTAAATTATTAGAATCTAAGAAACAATGGATGTAGTGTTTGAAAAACGCTACGGACATAGAATTGACATTGAATAACACATTTATAAATGTGTTATAAAAAGAAAGACCCCTACTTGAGATAGGGGTCGATCCGAAAGAACCAGAAAAAACTTATGAAACATTCAAAGATAATAAATTAAATAACACTCGTGTTGTTTTTTTTTCTTTAAATATTTACCAAAGCATTATTGATATTATTGCGATAAAAAGATGGGAAATTCGGGCGATTTGTCCGTGAGTTTTACAATGTAAAAATGCTTCTACTGCTTTAGGTGCGTGTTGATAGCCATTTCTAGAATGCCAACTATCAGTTCCGCTTGGACTTCTCAAACTCTCTACCGTAATTCCAATATAATCTTTAGAGGTTTTATGATGAACGTGGTGCGTATAAATATATCGATGTTTGGTTTGACTCCATTCAATTGGAAATTCTTGAGCCATTAATAGTGGAAGCAAGTCTTGTTTTGCTCCATCTCCGTGAGTAGTGCCAATTAAATTATTATGATACCTAAATCCTTTACGATGCGCAATAGAGCAGTCAAATGTAATATTCTCACAATTCTTGAAATAAGCTTCGATTACTTGTGCTAAGAAGAATCCATTCATATAGTCGTGATTGCTTGGATTAAATGTAAAATGTACATCTGCTACAGATAATAGCATCTCTAAGGTGTCAACATATAATTGTTTAGCAATTAAAAAATTAGAATGCCACATTCCATCAGTATCTTGAGGAGTTCCACTTGTAGTAGTTCGTTTAGGATTATCAATATGTAGAATATCATTACCACCAATAAATAGAATTTTATCAATTTTAAATGATGATACTTTCTCTAAAATACCACGAACGCCACTGAGTACTCGTTGTACTGCAATTTGGTTATTATAAGATTCTCCAGTTTCAAAAGCCGAAGCTAATTTACCTATATGAATATCGGCTGGATCAATAACTAATAGATAGCTATCATTATTCTCAATACGTTCTAATTTTGGAAACTTAGGAGAGTATTGCTGTAAGTCTTTAATCAAGTCTTCTCTAAAAGAATCTTTTTCTTCTTTGAAGTTCTCATAAAATACTACGTTATAAAATGGAATAGCAGTATGAGTAATTAGTTTCCAACTTCTAATCTTAGTATAATCCAAAGCATAATGTTCGCAATAGGCTTCAATATCCATCAAACTACCATCATCTGCAATAGCAGTAAAGTGTCCTTTAGATTTATAATTATTAGAGTTGGTTGTTGAGTCTTGGGTAAGTTCTAAATACCTCTTCTCAGTTTCTTGGTCAATTCTATACCGATTAGATTTATTTGGTGTTAAACCTAATTGCAATGCGATGTTTCTGTTAATTCTGTATCTCATAGTTTACCTTCCCCCACCAGCATAGGGTTTTTTATAGTTCTTACTTGTCTTTAATTTAGACGAACCCGATTTTGCGTGGATACCAGGTCTGCTAACCTTAACTTTAGTCTTTTTCTCTGTGCTTGTTTGTTTTACAGCCATAACTTTATTTGTCTATAGATATACATACCAATTGGAATAAGTAATAACCAAAGATATACAAAATAGTTTGCTTTCTTATCGATAACCTTATCCTTTTTAATCGTTGTTGTAGTTTTTTTCTTAATATCTTGTTTAAAAATAGTCTTAGCAACTACTTTTTTAGAAGTATCTACATAAGTACTACGCTGTTTTTTATACTTCAAAATAGCTCCTTTATATGATACTCCATTCACAATCATTGGAACCGTATCAGATACTGGGCTAATTTCTAATTCCTCAGAATTGTTTGTTAGAACTATATTATTATTAATTGTAAAAGTACTATCGGTTTTTACAATAGCAGTAGAGTCTAATGTAATTTTTGTGTCAGTTTTTACAATATTAACTTTTCTTGAAGCACAAGAAGTTATTAATAGTAATAAACATCCAAGTATTATGTCTTTTTTCATTTTGTGAAGTATAATGCTGACTCAGCGATTCTTCTATTAGTTAAACCATTCAATACTTTTCCATTTGCTTTATTCCATTTAAGAAACTCTTTAGCAATGTTAGCATCATTTGGATTATGATTAACCAACTTTAATAAACTACTATTTCTAAAATTAGTCATTCCTAAATTATAAGCAAAAGCAGTTAAAGCGTTTAATTGATTAACCGATATATTAGATTTAACAACTTTTAATACGTCTTTAGCGAAATTATCAGCTATAAAAGCTAATATTTCATTTGCATATTCTTTAGTAATTGGCTTATCAGTTAATTTGACCTTTACTCCGTTAGGGTAATAAGTATTACCATATCCAATAGTAGGAATCCCAGCGGGACATTTATATGGTTTATCTGAATACCCTTCAAACTTCTTAATTAAATCGTAACCTTTATCATTTAATTTCATTGAAATCTGCTTTTATTTCTTTTGCTCTATTGAATGCTTTTTTAAGTAATTGCCAAATATCTATTTTAAAAGTTTCTTCAATATTCTCTTTAATAGAAACCAATTCAACAAATATTAAAGTAATAGAACATATTTTAGTAAACATAAAATCAAATCCAAATGCGTGTTTAACAAATTCATTCAAGACAAATTTATCAATTAGAAACAAAAAAACTATACATATTTCGTATAGTGCCATTTTTGATATTACATTGGATAGTGGTCGGCTTCTGATAGATTTCCACCCATTTAATTTTACTGATTTGAAAATACCTGTAAAGGTATCTAAGAATATCGCACTACCTACAGCTATTAATAAGCCGTAGATAGGTACGAATAATAGAATTAATGAAGCAAATATGTAATTCAAATACTTCATTACTTAAATAGAGGCAGAATTTGAGCTTTTAATAAAACTGTAAATCCTTCGTGTTGTTTAATGAAGTTTTTTAATACTTCAGCATCAGATAAATCAATATCCAATACTTTACCATTGTTTAATTTGTTTGCCCAATCCCAATACTTCAAAGCGTCTCCTTTTGTTTCTGAGATTAACGTATTAGCGATTAATTTACCAACATTAGCATTTTCAATTACTTGTCCATTTAAGTCTTTTAAATCAAAGTTCAAATCTAATTTCATAATAATTTTTTTTAGTTATAATTACAAAGATACTAATTTATTGTTAACTGAACCATTACTGGATTATTAATTAAATAAATAGCATCTTCAATATTTTTTTCTAAAGCTGGAACATCTAAAGTAGCTTCTAACCAACTAACAACTATTTCTTTTGTTAATTCTTCAAAAGGGATAAAACCCCCTTCGCTTGGTTTAGGAAAACTTTGTGCTCCATAAACATCACTGCTAATTCCGTTCTCGTCTGTTCCTATTAATCTCCAGTGAACTGTTTGAATAATATTTATCATTCCATCATCATCAATAATGCAATCCATTGGATTGATATTCCATTCAAAATTTATCATATTATTTGTTTTTTAAAATTTCTATTTCTGCTTTTAGTTCTTGTATTGATTGTACTAAAATAGGTACTAATTTAGAGTAATCAACTGATTGCATTTGTTCTGCGTCTTTTTCTCCTGTTACTGCATAAGGTACTACTTCTTGTAATTCGTGAGCAATAACTCCATCCATTCTATCTGTATGGTTTTTCCACTTAAAATCATAAACCTTTATTTTTGATATTTTTTCTAATCCATTTATCGGTTTCAAATCTTCCTTTAGACGATAGTCTGACGTTGAGTTATAAGCTATTGCAGAAGTAGTACCAACTCTAGAAATACTACCTATTCCTGTATTTCCTGGTGCTGAAAACAAAATAAATGTAGCTCCGCTGGCTCCACTTGTGTCTTCTAACCAAGAAACATTATTAGCAGACAACACAGATAATTTATAATTTGGACTTGTAGTACCTATTCCTACGTTGCCTGATGTTGTAGCTGTTAGTATAGAATTAGTTCCATATAATAAGTTAAATCTGTCAGTACCAATTGACCCACCAACTGCATCTTTTCTTGACCCAACAAACCAAGTGTTTGCTCTATTATCTGTTGAAAATGCTATACCAGCAGACCCATTTCCGTTAGCTCCAGCATATATATTAGTAAATGCTCCTCCTGTAATTACTTCTAATTTTTCAATAGGACTCGTAGTCCCAATTCCTACGTTGCCACCGATTAATGATAATTGATTTGTAAAATTTAATTGAGCCACAGAAGTAGCATTTGAA
The DNA here is from genome assembly GCF_024642105.1 of Flavobacterium sp. GTDB lineage: Bacteria > Bacteroidota > Bacteroidia > Flavobacteriales > Flavobacteriaceae > Flavobacterium. The sequence goes on along the minus strand of NZ_JAHEBT010000008.1, from coordinate 22,822 downwards.
GAACATTCTAAACTTGCATAACCACCGCCTGAATTACTTACTTTAATTTTAGCACCTGCAGCACCACTTTGAACTTCTAATTTCTCACTTGGTGAAGTTGTACCTATACCTACGTTGCCTGATGGGTTAATTAAAAATCTTGTCGTATCAGGATTACCATTTAGTGTGCTACCTGTTCTTATAGCAAAATCTCCGTAAGCGTATAAGTTTAATCCAATTGACCAATTTCTATTAGTAGATTGGCTAAAAGTGCTAAATAAACCAATTGATGTTGAATCTCCAGCAGCACCGCTTGAATTTAGTGTTAAAAGATTGTTAGGACTCGTAGTCCCTATACCTACGTTAGTACCATTATCATAAATTAAACTATTTCCTAAAGTTCCAGTTCCTGTAAATTTAGATAGGTAGTTTGTTGTTCCTGTTCCTGTAATTGGATTGGTTAAAGTAGCTTGTTTACTATTTAATTGTGTTTGTATTGAACTTGTAACTCCCTTAACATAACTTAATTCAGTTAATGATGGATAGGTTGATGTAGATAAACTTCCGATTGTACTTGCACTACTCCAATAAGTTAAACTATTTGAAGTTCCTGTTAAAGTTCCAACATTACCCGAAGAATCACTATAAGCCATACCTGCACCAAATGTAGATACTTGCAATAAATTAGTAACTAATTTTTGAGTGTTTACCTGACCATCATAAGCAACTGAAAATCCTATCGTACCATTATATGAACCTTCAAATAAATTACCAAAAGAACCTAAAGCATTAGCTACTTGAAATCCTTTACCTGAACCACTATTTGCAACATACATTCCAACTCCTGTTGAACTATTATCGCTATAAATACCATAACTTGAACCGCTATTATTTGAGCGAATACCAATACCAGTTGTACTATTAAATGATTTAGTACCAGTAATAGTTTCAGCTCCAGTTAAATGAACTACATTTGCATCATTAGCAGCAGTGTATCCTAAAGCTGATTGTTTATTATTAAATGTATTCCAATCGGTAGAGCTTAAAGCACCATTAGCTGAACCACTTGCTAATCCTAAAGATAATACTTGAGTACTTAATGATAATCCATTTGCAGTTCCTAAAGTTACAGCATTATGACGAGCTACTGTATTAGCTGCTACATCAGTATTAGCTGAAACACGAGTGTTTGTATAGTATAAATTTGTACCCTCAGTAACTTGAGAAGTGGTATAATCTCCATTAGCAGAAACTACATCTCCAGTTCTTCCAAATACTGAAGTTATAGCATCTGTATTAATATCAGTCCAAGATGTAGTTAAAGTACCACCATCTTGCTGAGTGATAGTCAATGTTTTAGTAGTAGTTCCACTTACCGCAATACTTACTACCTTATCATTATAAGCTTCATTAAAATGAGTCCAATCTCCAAAGGATAAATACCCTGAGTCAATTGAATTAGCTTGAGGAATACTCAATGTTAAGTCCCCATTTAACGTACCTCCGCCTAATAATGGAGCAGTTGTTCCTACAGTTCTTGTATTAGAAACTTTATTAGCTAACTCTGGTACGGTTGGAGTATTTGCAGTCCCGCCTAAATCTCCGCCTAAACGAACAATTCCTTTAACGGAAGTAGTAGCGTCAGGAACAGTATAATCAACTGTAATTATATTAATATTTTTTCGTAAAATTCGCACATACCAACCATCTACTTTTACAGCAGCTCCTGCATCAGTAATTAATGTTAATTCAGCAGGATAATCTCTAATTAATGTTGAACCGATATAAAATGGTGCTACAAAACTAATCTCATTTAATCCAGCAGTTTTAAACTGTCCTGAATAAATAGAGTTTTCAAATTGATAAGCTGATCCTATACCAAATTTAGCTTTTAAACTTATTTTTTGATTTGCAGCTGTAGTAGTTACTTGAACGTGAACTCTAATATCAATCGTATCTCCAATTGATAATTCAGCAAAGTGAAACTGATTCGTAGTAGTATCCCAAACATAGGAAACTCCATACGGATTTTGTGATGTATTTGTATTAGCTCCAGCAGTATCATTCGTTAATTTTAATGGTACATTCGCAACCGCCGTTAAAGGAGTTGTTTGCGTAACTAAATCATTATAATCAAAATATCCTACTGAGTTCAAAAAGTTCTCAGGAGGAGTTGGCTGATCCTGTAAAATAAGTGCATCTCCAGTAGTATTAACTACTACCATTTTGTTAGGTACTAACGCATCAGGAGTATCGGTCAATTCAGTAAATGTACTTACGTTGTGAAGAGTAACTGGAACTAACTTTAATTCTGAATTATCAACTACTACTGCTTTACCAGCATTTCCAACGTATTGAAACGTATCAATTAATTCGCTAAATCTATCAATTATTCCGCTACCTCCAGTACCTAACCAAGCAAAGTAATCAATATCAATTAATTTAGTCCATACTTGCGCTACTGTAGTGAAGGTATAAGTACCTCCAGCTATAATAGTGACATCTTCAGGATAAATAAATTGCTCTTTAATAATATTAGCTCCATTACCAGTTTTGAAATGAAGTTGATTTCCTACGGCAAGTAAGTCATTTTGAATAGAGGTTACAGCGTTAGCTGAGTCTCCATTTAAAGTAAACTTAAAATAACCGCCAGGTTGTTTTTCTATTAATAGTAAATTTGCCATATTAGTCTAAAGATTTTACTTCTAAATGTATTTTTAAATTCTGATTTTCATTATCAAATTCTCCAGTAGATATTTGAAATTGAGAAGTACTTATTTTTTTAAATACTACTGCTCCAACTGTATTATCTTCAGATAATCCACCCATACTCTCTACATATCCTTTTACTAAATAATTCATAGAAGGCATAGCGTTAAGTACTGTCACTGAAATAATAGACTCAGCAACATTTGCTATAACAGCATTAGTTACATTACCTCCAAAAGTTAAAGTAGTTGAACTACCAGGATTAAAATTACCAACCCATCCTATATTCTTAGGCAATGTTGCTAAAAATGCTGTAGATAATGCTTCAACCTGAGTACTTACCCCTTCAGAGTAATTAATAAGTTCATTCTCTACTGCTCTATGTTTAACTGCTGTAATAGCTGAATTATCTGCTAAGTTTGAGCTAATTAACGCTCTTATTTCTGATGGTGTCATAATGTATAATAGTCTATTAATGAATAATGTGATGATGAGTAATCAGGGACAATTGGAGTAGCTGGAGTAACATAATCTCCAGCGAAAATATCATTATGATTAAATGATACATTAAATTTAATACTTCCAAAATTCTCTTGTGATGTTACCTCAGGTATTTCTATAGCTTCATATAGTGAAGCTCTTACTTTATTAATATATAAATAAGGATTCTCTAAAACATCAGTCAAAGCTATTAACTGCTCAACTTCCATAATTTCAGAAACAAACTTAGAGATTTTATTAGTCTTAACTGCCTGTGTTACAGTATGCTTCGTAGAAGCTTCATAATATGTTGTAAGTTCAGTTTGTTTTGTATTCTGTCTAAACCAAGTCTGAAAACCAATGCTTTGAAAAGTATCTGTTCTTTTAGTTTTGTAATGGAACTGTGTTGTTTTTTCGACTTCTTCATTTGTTAGTAAAAATGGTGTTGAATAAAATGTTTCTCCTAAAGATTGATGTATCTCTAAGTAAATCAAATTCATTCCAAAATCATACTGAACATTAGTTAATGACCAATAAAATTGAGGATCTCCATTATCTGAATTAGTTAAAGACTGAACTAAAAACGAAGGAGTAATATCTGTTTTTACTCCCGTACACATATCAACAACATATACAATCCAATCTTCTAAATTAATACCATTAGGGGTATTTGTTACTTGAACATACTTAGTTTCGTTAAACGGAAGTAATTGTACTCCATTGAAAGAATAGAAGCGATTCATTTGACTATTTTCAAAATAAAAAGCTTCTTCGGTTGTTCTATATATGTTAATTATTGGCTGTGTCATATTCTTACAAATATACTAAATTTATTCAAGCAATTTCATACGATTTTTGAACTCTACTACATCATCTGTTAATGCTCCATTAATAGATACGTTATTGAAAAATACTCCATTATATAATAATTGTCTTCTCTTATCAAAAATAAATACCTTATTATCTCGTAACTCCCAATCAATTTTATTTACATACGTTTCATTATTGATTAAAATAAATGGAGCTGAAGTATTAATAGTCATCGTTCGTGGCTCGTATTTCTCTTCTGCCTTTATAGTTAATTCTTTACTTAATATCTCATATTTCATAGTGATAGGATATACCTTAATCACTCTATTATTATTATCAATTGTTCTAATATATCCTCTATAACTTCTAATACTATTTTGTAAAGCAATAAAATCAGTAAATTCTACATTAGCAAATACAATATTATCATACATAAATGGAGATAATATTGGATTAATAGGAACAAATGATTTACTCTCTTCTATAGTAACACCTCTATAAGTTGTAATACATTTTCCATTATTCTTATACCAAGTATTTTTTATTGTATCTGTTTTATGATACAAATTACAAGTAGCCAAGTATGATTGATAATAGGTATTAATATTTCTACCTATAGAATAACGTAGATTACTATATTTTTCAGAAGCATTTAGATTTGCTATAGAACTAAATTCTTGATTCGTATAATTAGTAAAAGGAACTACAGCATCATCTAATCGATAAATATATTTAGTAACTCGCTCTCCATTATTATTATCTCCAATAATACCTGGAGAAGTTCGTATTAATAATAAAGAAGTATTTGATACAATATCATTAATAGTAGATCCTTGAGATTTTGCATTTGCTTCTACAGTATAATTACCCGCATTATTATCAGGAGCTAAAATACTAAAGTTACTACCAGGGAAAATACCTAATGCTCTAAAATTTACTTCTCCATTACTTCTAAGTATTAATTTATTAGTATTTGCATCAAAGGAATGTTGTAGAAATGAAGATTCAGTAAATTCCATATCTCCTACTGTATTTATCGTATCAATAGCAAATATAGTATCGTCATTTTGAGAAGCAGTATCAGTAGATACTTCAATTGCTTTACGTCTATTTGATTCAATTAAAAATGCGTCACGAACCCACTCTATAGAAACTTCTTTTTTATTCTCTACCATCTTATTAGTAAAGACATATTTAGACTCTCCGTGAATATTATCAGCTGAGTTTAATTCTTCATTTTCTTTTAATGCTTGGAAGTTCTTATAACTATATGAAAATTCATTAACAGAGAAACGAGGATTAAATATCTTAGTCATTTCTGAGAATTGTGTATTATCAAAGAATCCTGACTCATAAGTTGTATAAAAATCATCTTCAATACCAAAGAAAATATCTCCATTAGAATTTATCTCGTGATCAGCATTCATTTCAGTAATTGACTTCTCAATATCTTCTAATGAAATATAGAAAGGCTTTTTAGTTCCATCAGTATTATACAAAGCATTTCTAAGAAAATTACCATTGATTAATCTGTTATTATAGAACTCTCCTCCAGCTTCAAAACGAGGAGCAGTCACTTCTAAACCTGAAGTAGATTTAACTACTTGTTTCATTACATCAATTAATCGAAACGATGGAGTTATAGAGTTATAAGAAGATGACTCAGCAGTTATCTTAATAGATTCTAAGTTCATATATCCAAAAGCTTCTAATCTACCAAATAACGAGGTTTCCTCTAATCTAAAATAATATCCAATCCATAATTTATCACCTCTATCCATATTATCGATAGTTACCGTATAATCTGTATGTGGTAACGAATAATAAGGATGACTAGCTTCTATAAGTGCAGAAGTTAATATTTTTTCTTCTCTAAAGTTTCCAAATGTAGCTCCATAAGCAACTACTAATTGAAAAGCAATATATCCAGTACCTCCATTATCAGTATCACGAGATATAATACCGCTACAACCATTCAATTTAATAGTTATCTTTTTAAGATTAGTAGTTGCCTCTAAATACTGCATTCCTTCAAAATCTTGCTGTTCAATATCAAATGGAGTCTCAGTACCATCTATATCAGATTGTGTAATATTCTGAGCTGGATTAATAAAATATTTCTCAGTAGCAGTAGAGCGTAATCCAAAATCATATTGGCTTGTTTGTTGCCAAATTGATGTTTGAAAAGTAGGCTTATTTAAAAGTAACATATTCTCAGGAACTAATGGCATAATAGGATTTCCATCAATATCTTTATTACTAAATAAATCTACCTTAACTGATTTTCTTCTCTTTATAATTTGAAGAGAAGATTGTTGAATTACTTTACATTTAAAATACTGAAACTCATCAGTTATTGCAGAAGCAAAATCAAGTTCAGCTATAACATCATCATAGCCTTCTTGACTAATAATTAAATCTACTTTACTTTCAAATCCGTAAAAATGATTGAAATAAAGTAACTTATCCAAATAATGAGTTCTATAGTCAACGAAATTAAACTGCGCCTCTCCGCCAGAAAAAGATATATCTCTACCATATCCTTTATCTTTTTGCTGCAAATTGAAATCCATTTCTGCATAACCAATTGGTTCATCAATTTGAACTTTTCCACTATTATCATTTTTAAAGTCTAAATAAAATATTTCTCCCATAGTTTATACTGAAAATCCCGTACCCGAATAGCGAGATTGGTTTCTAATTGTTTTGCTATTTCCGTTTGATACAAAGGTATTAAAACCATTCTTATCTATAGTAGTCGATTGCGTTGTAATTTTAGAGAAATGTTTAGCAATAATAGAGTCCATTTCTTGATATGTTAAACCGCTTTTACTAGTGAATGAATTAGACATTGAAATACCTTTCTCTCTCATCATTGTATTCAATTCATTATTCCATTGGTCGTGTGTAAATACTTGTGTTCCAGCAGGAGCATCAATTACTACATCTCTTCCGCTAAATTGTCTTACCTTACCATCAGGAGTTACAACCGTCTCTTTAAAGTTAGCTCCTTTGCCGTCATTAATTAAGGCTAGTCCTCCAGGATGGTTATCAGTACCTTCAAAATATTGAGGAATTTCCTGAGCCGCAACGACACCTAACTGAACTGCACCTAATGCAGCAATTGCCGCAGCCCAAGGCATACCTAATGTTAAAGGAGATAAAGCTATAGCTCCAATAATAGCTTGAGCAGTATCAATAGCAATATTAACCATAGATTGTTGTTTCTTGGCTTTAAATTCTCTTTCGGCTATTTGTTTTCTTCTTTTATCATAATCCTCTTGAACTTTAGCTTTGGCACTTTCACTATCTCCAGTAAATGTAAGAGCTACTTCTTTTTGCTTTTCTAAACGAGCATATTCTGCATTAAAATTTTCTTGAGAAGCATTTGATATAAAATTGTACATCTCTTGCGTAGCCTCCATTATTTGATTAGTATCTGCCATCCAAGACTCCTTAGTAAATGCAGAACCTTTTTGTATTCTCTTAAATAAAGAATTATCTCCTTCAAACATTTTTAAAAAAGTAGGAGATATAGATGAAGAAGAGAAAGTTTCAGCAAATGATATTGCTAATTGTCTCATAGCTTCATTAGCATTATCAGCTGGAGATTTAATATTATCTAAAGCGGCTGCTATAGCTTTATAATGCTCTTCAATTATTGCTCTTTCTTTAGGATCAGTTGCTTGAGCTAATTTTAGTTGTTTTTCAGCTTCAATTTTCAACTTAGTTTCTACCATATAAGTATTAAAAGCCTTTTGTCTATCATCAAAAGTTTGATGCTGTCCTTTTACAGCATCATCAATTATTAATTTATTAGCAGCAATTTCTTTATCTAAATAAGCAATTCTTAAATTTAAGTTTTGCTCATTCATTTTAGCATTGAAAGCAGCAATTCTTTTAGCTGACTCAGCATTTTGAGTTTCTTTTTTAGTATCAAGATTAGCTTGAGCAGTAGCTATTTCATTATTGACTCTATTATCAATTGCGGCAATATTTGATTTATGTAAAGCATAATCCTTAGATGTTTTTTGACTATTTTTTAATTGTAAATCATTTCTTTCTTTATCTTTATCTCCTCTTTCTTGCGCAATAATTTTTTCTTTTTCAAATTGTTTTACTAAAACATCATAAGTTTTATCTTGTAACTCTTGTTCTAAAGCTAATTTCTCTACTGAAGAAATCTTATACGCATTTAATTTATCAACTATTAATTGCTTTTCTTTTTCATATTCAGCAACTCGTAAGGCAGCTAAAGACTTTTGTTCAGTAAAGTCTAAAGTTAATCTCTCTCTTCTTATTTTAGTTTTCTTATTAGCTAAATCAGCTTCATTAGTTAATTCATCTAATATATTTTTATCATTTTGATTTTTAAGTTTTTCTAATAATTTTTTTCTTTCTTCTACTAATAAATCTCTATTTTCTTTAGTATAAGCTTTTTCACGTCTAATATATTCATCTCTAGCCTTTACTATATCTCCATTATATTTTTTTTGTAAAAATAAAAGAGCTTTTCCTTTATCTTCAGCTCTTAATGCTTCATATCTATCAAAAGAATCAATTTTTTTAATTATTTCATCATAATTCTTTTCGTATTCATTCACTAATTGAACACCAGTTTTTCTTTTTATATCTAATAATTCTTTATCAGACGCACCTCTTTTTCTAGCAATCTGAAGGTCTATTTCTCCCTCATATTCTATTTGTTTAATATTTTTAGTTAATTGGTCTTCTTTATCTTTTAACGATTTTGTTAATCTGTCTGTAGATTCTTTAGCACCATTAGTGTTAAAAATATATTCTAATAATTTACCGCCATAAACAGTTAATAAAGTAACACCAACGGAAAGAGCGGTTTGCCAACTGAAAAATGCGCTTATAAGAGATTGAGTAACAGATAACGTGGGTTTACCACTCGCTGCTAACTCTTCATTTTTTATTTTTAAATTATTAATTTCATCAGCTAATATAGGAATATTATTAGATAATGCCATAAACCCAGTATTCAAACTATTTGCAAACGCAGGAGCTTCACGAGTTAATTGATTAACTGAGTTAGCTAATCCATTCCATCCACTAGCATAATTACCTACATTTCTTCCATATTTACCAACAGCCCCGTCAATAGCCTTTAATTTGCTATCGAGTTCTTTAGCAGCGTTAGCAGCAGTCAAAAATTGCTTACTATTAGCTCCATATTGCGCTCCTAAATCTTGAGCTGATTTTACTGCTTTTTTATAAGCAGCATCAAGTCTTTGATAGTTATCAATTTGGTCACTAGTAGCTTTAAATTCCTCTCTTAGTTTTTGATTTTTTATAGTTTGATTTACGGAATCTTGAGTTACTTCTCTATTGTATGCCTTTTTAGCTTCTGATAATTTCTGAATTTGAGCTGCTTGCTTATCAATCTCAGCAGTAAGTGCTTTCATTTGAGCAACGAGTGCAGCATTTGCAGCAGCATTACCTTCAGCACCACTTGGAGTAGCTTTAGCCTTTCCTGCATTTTCATTTAATGCTGTAATTGCTGCATCTGCTAATTTTATCTCGTTAAGTAATCTATCAAGTTGCTCAAAGGCAACCTTACTTACTACTAAATCTATACTATTATCTGCCATAATCTTTTAATTTAAAAAGGGGATTGACGTATATTACATCAATCCCCGAGTGTTAATCCTTTAACATTACAAATGTAGTGATTATTTTAATTCTTTTGCGATAAAGTTTTAAGTTCTTTACATAATTCAATCCATTCAGAAACAGTTAATTCCTTAGGATTTAATTGAAACCCAAACTCCATTGCTTTAGACATAATTTTAAGCTGTAAATTAAGGCTTCTATGCTCTACAACTGCATCTGTCTTTAGTTCATCCTTAATTATTTTTATTTGTGTTATAATGCCTTTCAATTCCTCTCTAATGCGAAGTATTTCTTCAGCATCTCCAATAGCAGTATTAATAAGAGACATTTTAAATCCTAATCTATTCAATTTATTAATATAGGCAGCTCTAATATCCATTTGTGAATCAGGAAATCCTATCCACATTCTATCAAGCATCATATTAATTACCGTATATTTTGTTTGAAGATTGTCTATCTTCATCCACTTCTCTATCTTCTTATTAAAATCTCTATCATCAACTTCTATAAAATACTCATCTTGAAGTTGTTTTTCTAAGGAAATTAATTTTTCATTAATTATTTTAGGCTGCCTTCCATCATATCCAACTATAAAAAAATTATTATCTTTTGTAGCTAAATATCTATCCCAAGACCATAATATTAATTCTTTAATACTTTCGTAGTATTCAATTGTTTCTTTTCCGTTTTTATAAGGTACTCCCATTTCTATAAGTATTGTTTTATAAATGCCATTAATTCAGGATATATTATCTCGTAATTCAATCTATATTTATTTTCTTCAGTAAGCCCTATAAAATCTCCATACTTAGTAGTTAGTAAGTTTACCTTACTATCTGAGTTATTAATAACTACTTTATTAGCATTTCCTTGTGATAATAAACTAAAATTACTAAATAAACTTCCAGTATCATAAAAATTAAATGGGTCTCCAGCTGTTTTAGGATAACCTCTTCCACTTCCATTTAATGTATTTCTATATTTACCTAATAACGAACCATTTATATCAATTCCTTTGTTAAATAATTGATCTTCTCTATTTAGATTTAATATCTGCTCTTCCTTACTAACAATAATATCATCGACTTCATTCCCAAGTTGAGATTGAACTCGAATTAATCGTTCCATATAATCACTAACAGTGCCTGCCATAAATACAAAGATATAAAAAAAGACCGTAAGAATATTACGGTCTTTAGTTTATTAATCTATTTGATTAGTCTCCGATTACGGTAGCGATATTAGATTTGTAAAGCAATCCACTTCCAGCACTTAAAATAATTGGAGTGCTTAAAGTAGCATCCCAAGTACTTACAGTATATGTAGCAGCTTCAGCCGCTGGAATAGTAAGCGTATAAGTCTTAGCGTTAGAATCAGCTACAGCTCCAGAAATAGCAACTGCTACATTATTTTTCTTAACGATAAAATTAGATGCTAATAATCCATCAACAAAGTGAGATTTATCTAACAATAAAGCAGAAACCACTAATTCAGTTGCTCCAATAGCTAAAGGACTAGCGATTAGGTTAACATCATTAACACCTTCTAAGTCACTTTCAGCAGAGAAATCTAAAGTGTCTCCAGAAATCCAAGACTGTCTTTCCATTTCTGAAAAATCAGCTAACTGCAATTGCATTTTAACCTCAGCAGGATTATTTCCTTCTTTACCTTTATATTGTCCTACGAACAACATTTTTACTCCAAATCCTTTTACAACTCCAGCTTTATTTTGAGTGAAGATTTTATTACCTTCAATATCATAAAAAGCTACATTATAACGGTCTTTTGAGTTTAACATACGCAATGCTTTCCAATAGTTTACACCATTGTTATCAAACATTACATCATACTCATACGGCATCTCTCCAGTTACAGTTTTATAACCTGAACCATCAGCAGTATTGATATTTGGATCTACAGGAACTAAAGCAAAAGATTTGATACCTTGTAAGATAATCAAGTCTCCTTTTTGTTGTCCTTCTTTAATGTTAGCTAAGTTTTGCTCAGCAGTGTAAGCATAACCTCTTGGAGACAATTCAATTGTTGCTACTCTATTCCAGTCAAAAGTACAACCTTCCATACCAGTTCCTAACAAATCTCCTTGAGAACAAGCTACTACGTTTAATTGGTCTATTAATGCCATCTTTATTTAATGTATTTATTTATTTTTAATTCTTTAATTACTCTTTTGTCAGATAATAAAATTATATCTCCTATATGATAATGCTTATCTAAGGTAAATGATTTCAATATACTGAACTCTTGTTTAACTTCTAATTTAAAACTAGGATTAGGATCTCCCATTCCTACTATTGTATTTTCAGTTACTTCAAGTTTAATGTTAGAGCTTAGCTCTTCAACATTAGTTTTTCTTTTTTTACTCGCCATTACAGTTTGTTTGATTTAGTTTAAAATCATTCACAGACATTGTTATTTTAAAACAATGGTATGGTTGCATATCATCAGTAAATCGATAATCATATCCTTTGAAAACACTCTCTATACCAGTAGAAATTACAGTATCAATTCCTATATTTCCAATTGTAGATAAAATATTCATTACATCTAATCTAACCTCCTCATCTGCACGATGATTGATAGAACCCTTACACTCTTTTACATTTAAAATAAAATATAATTCTACTTCAGTATCAAAAGCTCTATTACTATTTTGTTTGTAATCTTTTTTATTTAAAAAAAAGAATTTATTATTATCAACGTGAATTAAAGAAACATAGTCATTAGCATTTACAAAATGCTCGATAGTTGTTTTTTTATCTCTTTTAATTTCATAACATCTTGGATAACCATCTAAAGTTACTCCCCATAAAGTAGTTAGCTTATTATACAATTTTACTTGTATTTTAGCTATTACTGCATCTAAGCCTATTGGGTTTATCTTTAAATTATTTGCCATTATAGTAATGTTGATACTAAAATTTGATTCGCTTTTTTAAATCCCATTCTCATCTTTTGAATTTCACTTCTGATAGTAGCAATTTCGCCAACTAATTGATTTTTTAATCCAACTACATTTACGATACTTCCAGCAGATGTTCCTTCTAATTCAATCATAATTTTTTCATACAATTGAGCAGAGTGAGCCTGGTTTGAATTACTTCTCAAAGATGATAAATACAATTGAATACAATTGATAATTGCATCTAATTGAATTGCTCTTGCAAATAACATTTTATTATTAATCACAAAATCAGTATAGTCATCATATACTGTAATATCAAAGTTAAGACCATTTGATTCGCCCATTCCTTGAATCTTTGTTAAATCAAATAACAAATCAGTATTATGCCCTAAAACTTTAATAGGATAAATCTCTAAATTAGTAGGATGACTCAATACATTACCTGCATTCCAATCTCTTTTAAATGGAGTAGTAAATGTAGTTGCTGTATTATATCCTAAATAGTATTCTCCCTTATAAGTAGAACCAGAGTTATCAATTGCCCAATCAAGAATTTCTTCTTGATGATCTGTAGTTATAGTAATTATCTTAGAGAATATAGCAGCTTTTTTAGCTGTATTCCAAAGAAATAATTCAATATCTCCTCCACCTTGAAAATCAAGTAAAACTCGATTAATTTTGAATGCAACATCATTATCTTTAGTTACTCTAATTCTATAACCTACAAACGCATCTTGTACAGTCTCTAAATGTTCTTTATTAGAAGCATTTTTGTAAAGTAAAGTTCTATCAATAAAATCAAATTCATTAAAAACTTGATTACATACATTTGAAATTGCAGATTTCTTTAAATCTTTAAGAAAAAGATTGAAATCAGTATTACTTATTTGCAAATAATCTTGATTATCTTTTATATACTCAATCTTTGCATACGGATTATCCGTTACAAAGTACCCTGAGCTACTTAATTGATTCGCACTATCTACAATAGCATAGTTAGGGTTGTAAGGTTGTTTAAACCCTACAACACCTAACAAAGCTGTTTGTATTTTATTGATATTAACCATTTATTATGCTACGATTGCAAACGCTTGAATAGTAGTTTCTCCAGCAGCAGTTAAAGGAGCTTTAACGAAAGCTAAATCTTGAGATACTTCATATTGAGTAACTACGTCTTGAGTATAACCATTATTAGCAGAATCATCAGCACCTACTTCATAAGTATGTACAGCATAAGACTCAGCATCAACTGGGTTTAACAAGCTAGAATAATTAGCAACAGTAGTTACAACACCTTCTCTATTTTGTTTTGGAATCCAAGGCAATGTAGCTACAGTTCCATCAGGAACTACAATCCAAAATCCTTTAGTGTAAGTTGCATCCAAAGCAACAGCTAAAGCACCTAATTCTACAGAGTGAACAAAAGTTACACCATTAAATTGGAAAGATAAATTAGTAGCATTAGAAACACCTTGAGCAGCTTGTTTTTCAAACTTAGCAAATGAAACTGAATCACAGAAAACTTTCATAGCGCCAACATATTTGTTAGCATCCATTGCAATTTTAGTAATTTGAATAGCTGTATCTTGATTAGCTTCTCCAATTTCAAAAGTATCATTTGTAGCATCAAAAGTTCCATAAGCTGTAGCAGCAGAAACTCCTGAACGGTTGTTAAACAAGTAAGCTGTAGCAGCAGTTTCATAACCTTCCATAAAGTTAGCAACTACATTAGAAATTTCTTGAAACATTTGCTCATCAGCATTATACAAAGATTTGTCAGCTTGTTTCAAAGACATATTAAATTTGTCTGTATAGCTTGCCCAAGTTGGAGTAAGAATTGCAGTATCTCCTTTAACACCAGTATGGTTATGAGTTCTTGCACTTCCTAATGCACGAGATGAACGAGCAGCGAAGTTAGTTTCAACAGTTCTATCTTCTCTTAATCTCAATTCAGAGTAATTAGGGAACATAACTGGAGACATTGCTTTAAGAGCTAAATAAGTAGCTGGGTATCTGAATCTTAATTCAGATGATTGAAAAGCACCAAGCAGTCTAGCTTGAGCCTTAACCAAATTTGAAGAGGCACGATTCGCCATAATTTTGTAATTTTAAAAAGTTAATTATATTTTTTACTATTTTTTGTTGTCATACCGACTAATTTCTTTGTAGCATACCGCCATTGTCAGCAAATATACAAAAATAATTAATGCAAAATAAAAAACCTACAAAAATAGATTTTGTAGGTTAATCAAAAAAAATGTTATAGAAAGAATGGAAATACAAATATAATAAAAAAAAAGCCTCACAATTATGTAAGGCTTTAAGATTATTTCTTTTTCTTTTTTGCTTCACGAGCAATAGACAGGGCGATTGCTACACTTTGACGTTGGCTTTTTCCGTGTTTCATCTCAGTTTTGATATTTTTTGAGATGCTTTTTTGCGAGTAACCTTTGATTAGACCCATAACTTAGACAGATGGTACTTTTCTGTACCTTTTTTTAGTTTGAAATTTAGACAAATATTTTTTGTTTTCATATCTAGTTAATGCAGTTCTTCCATTATGAGCAGCCTCTTGTCTTACAAGTGCTATAGCTTCTTTACTAAAGAATAAAGATAGTAAAAATTCTAATATCTTTTTCATATTACAATTTTAAAGTTCCATTAGCAATTCTTTTTGCCATCTCTTCATTTTGTTGAGAGGCATTCCATCCTTGTTTTTCAGCTTCTTTCATAAATGCTTCTAAACTTCCAGTTTTAGCTCCTCCTGGTTCATCTTTTTTACCACTTCCACCTGTAGCAGTTGGTAAATATGGAGTAACAAACTCAGTAACCCATTCTTTAACCGATACTGGAGATAATGTACTATCATTTTTGATCACATTACCCATTGCATCTTTAATAACTACTCTTCCATCTTCTTTTTCAAAGCTAAATCCTTTTTCTTTAGCTTCTACAAAAATAGTTGATTTAGAAACTAATGTATTGTCAGGAACATACTTAGTAAATTCATTCTTAATTTCAGCTAAAGAGTTTTGTCTTTCAATATTTGTTTTAAAAGTAGTAAACTCATTCTCTTTTTCAACTAAATTACTTTGTAACTTCTCAAAATCAGACTTTAAGTTCTTATACTTTTCTTCAGGCTCAATTTTACTATCAGTCTCTACTTTAACTTTAATTGCATTAACCAAATTCTCAATAGTCTTACCTTGAAATTCTAATCCAAGTGCATTTCTTTGCTCTTTAACTGCAATTTCAATAGCTGCTGTAGCTGCTTCTTTTTTCAAATTAGAGATACGCTCTTCATACGTTTCTTTTGGTAGGATAATTCTTTCAGATAAATCAATTGTATGAGATTCTTCTGAAGTAATCATTTCTGATAGTTTACCAGGCTCTAATCCTAAACTTGTTTCAATTTCATTTAAATTTTCTACTGCCATTTCCTTATTGTTTTAAAAGTTCTAGTTCTTGAGTTAATTTATTGATACCCCACATTGGTTTAGCTTTTTTTCCTGATTTTTTCTCATAAATTTTAGCTAACTCATCTCTTGTCTTAGGAAGTGATTCTTGTTCGATAGATTTTGTAGTATCTTTGATAGTTGGAAGCACGATTTCTTCTGTTATAATCTCTTCATCTTTTACTTCAACATATTCTACATACTCTTTTACCATTTTAAAAGGTTTTTTCTCTAAGTATAACTTAGTAGCTCTTTCATCTTTCTCGTAGTATAAACCATTCATTTGTGAATGCGCATTTACTTGATTTGCATATTCGGTTTGAACAACGTGTAAGTCTCTTTCCAATCCAAGACGTACTGCTAAATCAAATCCACTACCTGAACGTGCTAATTTGTGCAGTTTGTAAACTGCCATTTGTGTTTCAATCATTTCTTTTGTTTTTAGTTATTAAATAAATCTGTTATAACACCTACTAAGCAGTAGGTGTTGATATAGGTTTCTTATTTATCTCGAACCAAGCATTAAACTCAGTATTCAATTCTTCTTCTGATTTGTAGTAATCAGTAACGGTCTTCCACCATTTATTAAATAATACTTTTCTTTGCGCTTCTTCTTGTCCAAAGATAGCAATAACATCTGTTAAATTCAAATGCAAGTATGGCTCTAATTTCGCTTTCAATAAATTGATATGCAAATCAATAGGATTATTTCTATATTTAGCTCCTAAATACTCTCCAAATAATTTATCAAGCACTACGCTATTATCTTGTAACTTCACTGCATTTTCATAACGCTCTAACAAAGTATCATAACTTTCAATAATATATCTACGACCTAAATTGATAGTAATTCTACTTTCATTTTTATCTTTAGTTGTATCGTAAAAATTCAATATCCATTCTGAAATTTTCCACTCAATATACTCCACAAAGTCAGCATACATATTTAGTTTATTCTCCATTGGCTGTTTATCAAACATTACCTCAGTAGCTGTTTTAATACTTCCAGTGTTTTTACTTACTCCGTAGAATGTTCCCCAGTGCGTTTTATAGATACTTTCTTCTAATTTTCCAAGCTCTTCATTGTACTGTTTCCAAACATCTAAGTCTGGAGATATAAACCCAGCGATATTAGGCGCAATAATTGGAGCATCTGTACTATCAGGAACTGGTAACTCAACAACATCTGTAACATCATTCTTTGATACCATCTTACCGTGACCGTTACAAACTGAACAGCTTCCTTCAGCACTTTTTCCTGTTCCAGCACATTCGCCACAGTACTGAACATACTTCCAAAATATAGGATTTCCCTTATAAATTTTATATAATGTCAAAAATGATTGATCTCTAGCATATTCTTTTGCTGCATCAATTATTCCGTCAATAGCTGATAACTTCTCCTCTTCTCCTGGTATTTGAATATTAGAACAGATTAAAGCTGGAGTTTGACCGAATGGATGCTCAAATGACAATTCAGGAATAAGTACAAAGTCCATTCCAATCTGCTCAAATACTTTATCATTTAAATCATCAACAATTCTCCAAAATGTTCTTCCATCTTTAGTCTTTGGTTCAAATATCACAAACTCCACTAATTGACCATTAGATTCGTAGTATCTAATCTTCTCGATAGACTTATAAGTTGGATAAATGTCAACAGTGGGAGTTGTGGTATATTCTAAAAATATCAATCCATTAGGATCAGTATTCATTAATTTTATCGCATTTTTCTGTACCCATTCCGAGAGTGGTTTATTATCTCTAATGCTTGCAATCTTTTTTATGAACTCAGTTTTAATACTTTCATTTAAAATATCATAGTCTTTAACTCCACCAGTAGCATAGTAAATATTATCAATAGGTTGAAACAATCTCTCAAATAAATCTTTAATACTTCGACTATACTTTTCTCTAGCCAAGGCTTTTTTATCGCTTTCAATCCCATCAATCTTACAGATAAGTTCTTCGATAAAGTCATCTCCATTTACTAATGCCTTTAACTCATCAGAGCTTTCACGCATTTCAAGGAACTCTTCGTTTATTTTTAGATTGGCTTTGATAGCATCAATCGCTTCTTGGTCAGTGTTGAAAATCATTTTTCTATGTTTAAAGCTACAAATTTACTAAAAAATATTAACATAATTACGATATTCGTCATTATGAAAATTTATATAGGTTACCACCTAATCATTACCTTAGGTCTTCCTTTCAATTCAAAATAGAATCGCATCGCTAAAGCATCAGCAAAATCAGGAGACCTTCCTAATCTTTCTCTTACTTTACTCTTAGGCTCTAATGTATATTTACCATCATCAAGCATTGGATTTTTATTTATTTGCTCCAGCTCTTCAATCACTTGCTTTCTAAAAGAAGTGTCTTGAATAAATACCTTTGAGTCTTTAACTTGTTGTGCGAAAAATTCGTACACCTGAGCTTTTAAATTCTTGAAGTTCTCTTTCTTTCCTAATATTCGAACTGGAACCCCATTATTATGAAATCCTACAGCTCCTACTAAATTACCACTCTTAGAAGAGTTTCTTGTAAAGGTTTGCAGTCCATCAGCATCATAAATCACATTTTTAAGCGGTACTCGGTATTGAATCCTCAAATCATTTATCTTCTTACTAACCATTGTATCGTCAATTTTATCAATAGCAATAATCTTAACAACTACAAATCCAGCCCATACCATAATCACAAATTTATCTGCTCCAGTATAAGCAATATCTGCTGTGATATATCTATCCTCTGTAGGCTTAACAAACTCATTGGTATATAATCCTAAAATATCTTGATAATCAAATAACGCATACGGGTTATCATCAAACTCCCAATTCCCATACACCAAACGTTGAATTTCATTTGGTGATAAGATATTAATCAAATTGGGAATGTATTCTTTCGGCAATGTCTTATTATCACTTGGTAATGCTTGAATAAACTTTCTGTAAAATGGAAGTGTATTCTCCAAGTTTAACTTGTAGTAATCCTTGTATAAATAATTCTTAGAAGGGTTACACGTTTGAAGTAATTTCGGAGCTAAGTTATATTCTTTATTCTTCCAACGACCAATAGAAGCCTGTAAGTTATTCTTACACTCTAACTCAAACTCTCCAGCTTCTTCAATCCAACCTCTTGTCATCTGCATCGAACCAAAACGCATATAGTTCGGATCTGACGGTTGGTACTTAGCATCTAATAAAAATATTTTAGATCCATTATGAAAATGGAAGTAGTTGTCCTGACCGTTGTACTTGTAGTACTCTTTCCCTATTCCCCAAATATCTAATATCTCGTGAACTGATGGAATTGTAAACTTTCTTAAGTCAGTCAGTGTCTTTCTAGCAATGAAGTAATGAGTCCCTGGGTACATAAGTGCATCGGCACAAATGAGTGAACACCCCAAGAAACTCTTTCCGCTTCCTTTTGAGCCTCCGTAGGCAATGTCAATCGTAGTATCATCTATCCAATACTTAACAGCTTGAAGCTGCTTAACATTACCACGAACATTTAAACTTATTTGTTTATTCTTCATTCAGAATTTTCATTCCTACAATTGGCACAGCTTGAAGTTTATCTCCTCCTGAAGTTACATCTAACTTATCGCCATATTTAGTAGGGTTCAATTTACCTAACATCCATTTACGAGTATCAATCTGTAGTCTTGAGCGATTGATAACATTATGATTAATTACTTGTTCGCCACGTTCATTAATTTCCATATCTGCTGACTGCTTATCAGCAATTTCCAATAACTCTTCAAAGATATTATCAGCTCTCTTCTTAGTAGCAGCTTTATAACGCTCCTGTAATTCCTCAGATGCTTCTAACCAAGTATAAAATGTTTTATTACCAACAGTATCAGGTCGTCTTAAAATAGAACGAATAGAACCACCTTCTTCTATTAAATCAATTATTAAATCAATTTTCTCTTTCTTCTCTAATTCAGAATAAACCATAATTATAATATTGTTACTGCTACAAATATACTCTTTTTTTTAATACAAAATAAATAAATATATAAAGTACACATTTACTACATTGAAAGTGGATTTTAGGGGACACCCCCCTAAAAAATATAAAAAGCAAGGGGGGTGTCCCTAAAAAACGCAAATTGTCAACGTAATGCGTACTGTCTAAAAAGCTAAAGTACTGAAAATAAATAGAATAGCTTTTTTAGTGTATTTTATAACTAAAGTTGGAAAAGATAAAAAGAAGTAGTCATCATTGATTTTGGTCTTGAAGAACATATTTTTAACCTAAAATGCGTTGCAAAAAGTGTTAATGAAACATTAATGTGTACTGAACTATTTTTAAAATGTAGGAAAAATCTTCCTACAAATATTGATTTGATTTCAGTTAATTAAGTAAACTTAACTAACTGCTGTTAATAAAGTGTTAATAACTTAATAGTATTTTAGTGGTAAAAATTTTTATAGGGGGTCATAAGCCCCTCTCCTCTCAAATCTCGATGGGGTAGGGGGTACTAATTTAACCTTTAAAAAGGCAATTGGCTGCTACTTTTATACCTTATCGGGGTTAATTTGTTCGGGTTCTTACAAAATTATACCTTATCGGGGCTATCGCTTCAAAGGTAAATTCTTACAAAATTTACCCGCTTCAAAGGAAAGAGGGCAAAGGTTACCCGCTTCAGAGGTGTTCGCTTCAGGGTAAAACCTTACAAAATGCAACCCTTTTAAGGGTAAAACCTTATAAAATGTAACCTTTTAAAGGTTTTCGCTTCAAAATTGTAATTAAGGGCGCGCGTACATTTTGGTTTTTGTCGTTGTATGTTTTTGTCAACCCTTACCACATTTAAACCCTACTAAAAGCCTTGCACCGCCTGACTTTGCTACGATTGCGCATAAAAAAACCACGCTGTTAACGTGGTTTAAAGTTGTCCTATTTTGTTGTTAATTTTATAAGTTGTTC
The DNA here is from genome assembly GCF_024642105.1 of Flavobacterium sp. Classification (GTDB taxonomy): domain Bacteria; phylum Bacteroidota; class Bacteroidia; order Flavobacteriales; family Flavobacteriaceae; genus Flavobacterium. The sequence continues at coordinate 1,894 of NZ_JAHEBT010000008.1, read as the reverse complement.
TCCTATTATAAATTAAACTTCGTTTAAATTGTTATCAATTTCAAATTGTTTGAGGTATATTTTCTTTGCTAAGATTAAATTCTCTTGCGTTTCCGCCCTTAATTCCTCCCTTAATCGTTGGTATTTTTGTTGTATTGTTTCCATTTGTGTTAGCTTTTTTAGCTAACATACAATGTATGTTAACTATTTTAGTTTTTATAATTACTTTTATACCTATCCGCCCCTTTCGTGGTGCATTATTCTCAACTACAAAGTTAATGTTTAATTTGATTAATATACTTATAAGTTCATCATATATATCAATAACAGTCAATTTGTCGGGGACTTTATATACTGGTTGTATTTCCGTTTGTCCGTTACTTATATCAATAACTAAATTATAAGCATATTTGTTTACATTATTTAAACGGTTAAGTTTCTTAAGTATTACTTTACTATTAACTGAGTTCATACATAAAAGTGTTTATCAATTATAAAAGTATGTGAGTTTATAAACTCTTTAAACTCTTTAAATAATAAACTCTTTGGCTCTGTATGTTCTTTATAGAACCACCCTTGAGTATTAGACCAGCTAAATCCAAAACTATCTTTAAAAGTGACTGTAAATACTTTTGGGCTTACCTCGTTATATGTGTGAGAGTTACAATTGAAATTATCAATATATTTATTAATACTATCTTTATCAATTGTTAATCCAAATCTAATTTTTAACGCTTCAATAAAATACTTTTTACTTACTAACTTAGTATTTTTTATAGGGTTTTTTACTTGCATAATCTTTTGCCTTTTTTTAATATATAGTTGCTTTCTAATTTTGTTAAATTGTGGTACTCTCGCCAATTGTCAACGCTTATAAAATTATTAACATAATCGAGATATAATCGTATTATTCTTTCTTTATTCATATATTATTAATTTGTTTTTCGATTTCAAGAATAATTTTTAACGTTTTAAATTTTGTTTTTAGCATATTAGCTTTTGCAATTGGATTATCTATGTTTGAAATTTCAATATCTAAAATATTATTAAGGTCTAAAAATTCTTTTTTAGAATCTTGCAATTTGCCAAACTGTTTTAAGGTTAACTCCATACGCTTCAAATTTATACTTTCAAGTTCTTTAACTTTCTCTTTAAAACTTGCTAAAGTTTCAAATTCACTAGATTGTTTTAATAGCCAAATTGATTCGTCTATATTGCTGTGAATATCTTTTAATTTCATAATTAATTAATATCTATTAAATTTCCGTTCCACTCTTTACCATTCAAATACCAAACAAAGTTTTTTCGGCTTGTGTTTTATCCGTTATTAGTTTATTTTCTACCTTTGTACAAAGTATTTTTTCTGGTTCTTGCGGGTTTGTTTGTCCCCAGATGATGTATTCCATTTTTTATAAATTTTTAGTTAATGTAAAAGTCTGAGTAAAAACCGATATTTTCATAAACGTATAAATTAAAACTTTCTTGATATTCTGAGTCTTTAAACAAATACGTTAACAAAGCCCCGATAGCCGTTTCTTTTTCGTCTTTGTAGTCAATGTACCACTCGTCAAAGTTATTGGCTGTAAACGAGTAAAAGCCGTCATAATAACTATAATTTTCTTTCAAAAACGTATTAAAATCATTTTTATCTAAATTTTCTAATAATTTGACTTTGTCAAATTCCACCGTTAATTCAATATTGTCAGTGTCAAAATTGTAGTATCTAGGGCTATATAATTCACCCGCCTTAATTGTTACGAAATTTTCGTCAATTTCGTACATTGAAAATTCAGCAGCAAGTTCTTGAATTTTGGTTTTGTATTTGTTATAGTCGAAATTATCCCAAAATTGTTCGGAGTTATATTTTGAAAAATCGTTTTCAAAATCGTCATCTATATTATAAGAGTCGAAAACA
>NZ_JAHEBT010000050.1 GCF_024642105.1 Flavobacterium sp. | reverse complement strand
TAAAGGAGTTCTTTTCGATGCGACGATAGACTTAAATGGTGAATGGTAAGTGGTGAATGGTGGTTCATGATTCGCTATGTGAATCTTACTATGATAAAATTCTCACTCGGAGATAAAAGTAAAAGTACTTTTGATTTCCAACGTGATGATAATTTGCTTTCATTCCACAATTCAAACCCAATAGCTGGATCAAAAATAAGGAATTTTCCGTCATTTGAAATTCCGCAACACACACTATAGTGAGGCAGGTTTTGACTATTTAGAACATGAATAATACAGGGAAATGAAGTTTCATTTTTAAACTCATTTAGATTATCTACTAGATACGCTTCCGCCGTCAATCCAGTCTGATTAGCTGCCTCTTTTAGACCTTTTATACTAGTTCCCATCTCACTCATACGGCTCCAAATTCGAAGTGTATCATAAGGGCAATCGCCTTTATACAAACGAATAATAGTTAAAAGACATGCGACACCACAATCTGATTTGCCTCGTTGTCTAACGAATGATTTGTATTTGGCTTTTACTGAATTCATTTATGGCGCTGGGTGGCAAATGGTGTATAAATCGTATTTGACAGAACTGTATTCCGTTTTCAAATTTTGGGAATTTTCAAAATGAGCAACGGATTGAAATTTCCCCATTTCTTTTGATTGGCCTAAATCTAATTGTTGCCATTCTGTTTTATAATCAATAGATTCTAATTCATATACCTGCTGTTTTTTATTAAAAAGGATCTGAAAGTGTTCGTTATTGATTAGGTATTTGTCATGTGCTTTAAAGTTTTTGATCAAACTTACGGTTGTGTTTTTAGTGCTTTTCATAAGTTGAATGTCTATCCGTTCAAAAGCTAAATCGCGTTTGTTTATTTTCAAAGTTCCAAAATAGTAAAACCTCTTAGCGTCTTCAGAGACCAATTCTTCCAAGTTTTTTAAATCAGTGATTTGCTTTTGTGATTGAAAAATTGCCTTCTTTGGATAAAATAGTAGTTCAACCGATTCTTCATCCTCTTTAATATTTTTAAATTGATAATTATTCGATCTGATAATTGATTTAATTTCTCGCAATTCAAGTTTAGTCAGAAAATCCATCGGGTAAAGTGTCAGATTTTCCTCATTAGAGATTCGCTTTTTTGGGAAATAGTTATTTTGTTTAGCTAGCACAAAATAATTTAGATTTTGGTAGTCCTTAAAATCAACTAAAATACCGCCCCTTAATTCAAATTCTGATTTGTCATTTCTAGTTAAAATAGAAAAGCCCTTAAATTCTTGAGAAAAATTATGTGGAGTTGTACGGATGAAATTGGAGTAACTTTCTTTAATTAACTCCAAATAGCCAATTCTTTTTCCTTTTACAAAAACTTCAGGTAGGCTATCGTTTCGAATCGTTTTTTCTTGAGCTATGTTTTCATGCCAAAGACTCAGGAAGATAAGGCAGATTAGTAGGGGATGTTTGTTTTTCATGATTTTAGATAAATGCCCTCTTCCTACAGCAACATTGGAAGAGGGCGGTGGAACACATTTCTGTATTATTCAAACCACCAATGCCATTTATCCCCAGTCCGGTGGCTTACATGTTCCAGAATTTCCCAGCCAAAAATCTTTAAAGTAAAGTCCCATCCCCCGACGAGATTAGCACACTCTTTTTCGGTTAACTTTTTCATAAGCTATTAGTAGTTAGTTCGTCTTACAAAATGGTAAGATACTTCAAATGTAATTAGATCAACTGAACTAAAAATTCAGTGATAATTAGCTGTTTTCTTTGAATCGTTGAAAACCCATTTTTATCATTCCTTTTTCTTGGTACATGTAACTCCTCTGTTTGGAATTATATACGATTGGGATTTGTAAGTCGTGAATAAGTTCGTCCCGTAATTTGTACCAGGATCTTTCAGTCATTTGAAGCTTTTTAGCTAGTTCTTTAGGTGTTCCTGTGGCTTGCAAGGCTAGTAAGCTGTCCAAGTAAAGTAAGCGTTGTTGGATTTTCCAGAGCATAAATAAGTTAATTTTAGTGGTTTATAGGATACGAAATTGTGGAACTATCTCACGAATATTTCAGTTTTATACCTAACTTCGAAATTCAATTTAAAACCAATT
>NZ_JAHEBT010000052.1:610670-638794 GCF_024642105.1 Flavobacterium sp. | reverse complement strand
TGAATTTGCATAAATGAATTATTGAGTTTAGCAGCAAAACTTTAGTTGTTTTTCCACACTATAAATGTATAAAAAAGTATCTTTGTCTTTTAATTTATAAAGAGATGTTTTCAAAATTAGCCTATTCTGTATTTGAACAAAGTATCCAAGATTATCATCAATTTGATAATGTAGATCAGCCCATAAACAATCCTTTCCCAAAGGATAAATTTGAGCATTTATTGTATCTAAAAAATTGGATTGATACGGTACAATGGCATTTTGAAGATATTATTCGGGATCCCAATATTGACCCAGTTGCGGCTTTGACTTTGAAAAGAAGAATTGACGCTTCGAATCAAGAACGTACCGATATGGTGGAATACATTGACAGTTATTTTCTTCAAAAATACAGTCATGTTAATGCCAAACCAGACGCTAAAATCAACTCTGAAAGTCCGGCTTGGGCTTTTGATCGTTTGTCAATTTTAGCCTTGAAAATTTACCATATGCAAGAAGAGGTGAGTCGTCCAGACGCTTCGCAAGAACACAAAGACAAGTGTCAAGAAAAATTGAATGTGTTGTTGGAACAAAGAACCGATTTATCGACTGCTATTGACGATTTGTTGACCGACATTGAAAACGGAAACAAATTCATGAAAGTGTACAAACAAATGAAAATGTACAATGACGATGATTTGAATCCGGTTTTGTACCAAAATAAAAAATAAGAAACCATATTTTAACCATTAAGGAATTAAGAAAATGAAGTAAAACTTAATGAACCTTAATCTCTTAATGGTTTTATACATTAAGTAATTGTCCAAAAAAACACAACATATAGCCGTCATGAGACTTTCCGCAATGGGGGATGTCGCCATGACGGTTCCTGTTTTACGTGCTTTTGCGCAACAGTATCCCGAAGTGCAACTTACGGTGGTTTCAAGACCGTTTTTTCAACCGTTTTTCAAGGACATTCCCCACCTTCATTTTTTTGCTTTTGACGAAAAAGAACGCCATAAGGGAATTTTGGGTTTGTGGCGGTTGTTCCAAGATTTAAAAGCGTTACAAATCGATGCTTTTGCTGATCTACACAATGTGTTGCGTTCTAAAGTAGTACGCTATTTATTCGCATTAAGCGGCAAAAAAACCGCTTTTGTAGACAAAGGACGTGCTGAGAAAAAAGCGTTGACACGCGCTGAAAATAAAATTTTCCAACCTTTGACCACGATGTTTGAAAGGCATCAATTGGTGTTTGAAAGCTTAGGTTTTCCAATCGATTTGTCTCGGCCGAAATTTCCTCCAAAAGCCAAAATTTCCCAACCTGAATTAGCGACTATTGTTGCCCAATCACAAAAGGTAATTGGCATTGCGCCTTTTGCCCAATACGATTCTAAAGTCTATCCACTGGATTTGATGCAAGAAGTAATTGATGCTTTGGCAGCCAATGAAAACTACACTATTTTCCTTTTCGGCGGAGGCCAAAATGAAAAAAAGCAGCTTCAACAACTTGTAGGCGATAAAAAAAACGCTATCAATATGGCAGGAAAAGTACCCTTTACCACCGAATTGGATTTAATAAGTAACCTAGACGTTATGTTGTCTATGGATTCTGGTAACGGACATATTGCGGCCATGTTGGGTGTTCCGGTAGTTACACTTTGGGGTGCTACCCATCCGTATGCCGGTTTTTTACCGTTTAATCAAACTTTAGATAACGCTTTGGTGTCTGACAGAAACCAATTCCCACAACTGCCGACTTCAGTCTATGGGAACAAAGTTGTGACAGGGTATGAAAATGCCATGCGGACTATTCTTCCTGAGCGAGTGGTGGCTCGAATAGAAGAAATTCTTAATATGTAACACAGATTGCACTAATTTCACGGATTAGTCATTGCGAAAAGGCACGACGAACCAATCTCAACATCCCTTAGGTTAGGGACAGCTTGACAAAAAAAACACATATTTCCTGCAAGGTCTTTTTTTGACCTTGTAGGTATAAAATTCGAAACACCTACAAGGTTTTGTAAACCTTGCAGGAGTAAAACAAAAAACGAGAAGCCATCACTTCTCGTTTTCTATATATAATTATTTTTTAAACTTTGCGCCCTAGCGCCCTAGCGGCAAAGATTAAACATCATCAAAATCCACTCGAATCGTAGCTGAGGTAGGATGTGCTTGACAGGTCAAAATCAATCCGCTAGCTACTTCTTTGTCGGTAAGGATGGAGTTTTTAGTCATTTCGGCAGTTCCTTCGGTAACGCGTGCCAAACAACTGCTGCAAATTCCGCCTTGACAAGAATAGGGAGCATCAATACCTTGTTTTAAGGCAGCATCTAGAATGGTTTGTTTGGCCGACATTTCGAAAGTCGTTTCTTCATCGTCCACCATCACCGTTATTTTAGCGTGTCCTTCTAACGATTGTTCGATAGTATGCTCTTTGGCAGAAGCCGAAAACAATTCAAATTTGATATTCGATTCTTTGATATTTTTTTCTTTCAAAGCCTCCGAAACGGTATTTATCATTTCTTCAGGGCCACACAAATAGAATTTGTCAAATTCCAAACTCGCGTGTTTTTCTTTCAAGATATAATTTACTGTAGTTTTGTCAATGCGTCCAGACAAAGCAGTAGCTACTTTTGCTTGGCTGTACACATAGTGTACAAATAAACGCCCCACATATTGTGATTGTAAATCGTGTAATTCTTGGTGGAAAATCGTTTCTTCTGGCGATTTGTTTCCGTATACCAAAACAAAGGTACTTTTTGGCTCACTTTTCAAAACCGATTTCAAAATAGAAATGGCTGGCGTGATTCCGCTTCCTGCTACAAAAGCAGCATAATTGCGTTGGCGGTCGGCTTGAGGTTCAAAGGTAAATTTTCCTTCTGGCTTACCCACTTCGAGTACGTCACCTGCTTTTAGTTTGGTATTGGCAAACTGCGAAAAAAGTCCGTTAGGTACGGCTTTTACAGCAATGCGCAACTCGCCACTATCTGGAGCAGAGCAAATAGAATACGCACGACGAATTTCTTGGTTGTCCAATGTCAATCGCAAGTTAATGTATTGACCGGCAATGAAAGTATAGTTGGATTGTAATTCTTCAGGAACTGAAAAAAGTATGGAAACCGCGTCTTTAGTTTCGCGTTTTACTTCTTTAATGATTAATTTTAAAAAGGAAGGCATAATTATAATTTTTGACAAATATAGTAAACCATAGGGTTTTTAGAAAATGATAAAAATCAGGTTTGCAATAGCAATTTCAAAAATCAATTTCAAAAATCAATTTCAGTTTCAAAGAATAATCTTAATTTTACCCATCTATATACTAAAAGATGGCATATAGAAGTTTAAGCTATAAATTGTTTCCAATTGAAAACCAACAGATCTCACTATATTCTTAGTTTTTTTGCAGCATTGATTTTGGTGGCTTGTTCTACTAAGAAGGATTCGTTTGTATCGCGAAATTACCACGCGATGACTACTCAATACAATATATTGTATAATGGAGGTGTTGGCTTTGATAAAGGCGTTGCCGACATTAAAGAGAAAAGTAAGAACAATTTTTGGAAGCGTTTGCCCGTAGAAAAAATGCAATTGTCAGACGGTTCTATTGCTGACACCATTAAAAATGCTAATTTCGATTTGGCCGAAACCAAAGCCACCAAAGCCATTCAAAAACACTCTATGAATATTGGAGGAAAAGAACGTAATTATCAAACGGACGAGGCATATTTATTATTAGGAAAAGCGCGTTATTACGACCAACGATTTGTTCCGGCTTTAGACGCGTTCAATTATATTTTGTACAAATATCCCAATAGCAGCAAAATTTATGAGGCTAAAATTTGGCGCGAAAAAACCAATATGCGCTTGGGTAATGATGCTTTGGTAATCAAAAATTTGTCGAAATTATTGAAAGATTACAAATTAAATCACCAATTGGAAGCGAATGCCAATGCTGTTTTGGCGGAAGCCTTCTTGAATTTAGAAGAAAAAGACAGCGCGGTTACTAAACTCCAAATCGCTCAAGCATTTACCAAAATAAACACTGAAAAAGCGCGTTACCGATTCATTCTGGGACAGTTGTACGAAGAATTAGGTAAAAGAGAACAAGCGTTGTCGAGTTATCAATCGGTGATTGATATGAATCGAAAGGCAGATAGAGAATACGTTATTCAGGCGTATGCGAGAAAAGCACAGTTGTTTGATTTTCAAAATGGCGACAAAGCCCAAATAACTAAAATGTTCGCCCAATTAGTTGGAAATCGAGAAAACCGACCGTTTTTGGATTTGATTTACCATCAAATGGGGGTGTATTATGATAAAAACAATGACTCAGAATTGGCTTTGAAAAATTACAACCTATCTTTAAAGAAGGCAAAAGACAATACCTACTTAGCGGCATCCAATTATCGAAATGTAGGAAATATGTATTTTAAAAGTGCCGATTTTCCTTTGGCGGCTAAATACTACGATAGTACTTTGGTAAAATTAGATAAGAAAACTAGAGAGTTTGTTCAAATAGAAAAGGTTAGAAAAAACTTAGATGATGTAATCAAATACGATGCATTGGCAAATAAAAACGATAGTATTTTAAAAGTAGTAGCACTTTCTAAAAATGACCGAATTCTTTATTTTGGTAATCACATTGAAGCTTTGAAAAAAGCCGACGAAAAGAAACAACTGTTGGCTAAAAAGCAACAAGAAGCGATGGCTAATTTTGAAAATTCGGGAAATGACGCTCCAGCAGGTCCAACATTTTTAAAGCCTAACGTCTCTGTTCGTTCTCTGCCTAAATTGGATACAGGAAATGCGAATCCTACGTTTTATTTCTACAATCCCACTACGGTAGCTTTTGGGCAATTGGAATTTCAGAAAAATTGGGGTAAACGCAATTCCAATGGTTTTTGGCGAATGACAACAAGTTCTGGAGACATTGCCGTCTCGGTTACTCCTGACGATTTAGTTGTGGGGGCTGAAAATCAAAAAAAATCTGAAAAAACGACAGATAAATTTGCGATTGAGTATTACCTAAATCAAATCCCGACGGATAAAAAAGTGTTGGACAGCATCAACCAAGAGCGCAATTTTGCCTATTATCAATTGGGAATTATTTACAAAGAAAAGTTTAAAGAATACGCTTTGGCTACAGCCAAATTAGAAAAAGTATTGGAACAAAATCCGACAGAAAAATTGGTTTTGCCAGCGATGTACAATTTGTATAAAATCTATCAAATTACAGATGCAACTAAGGCAACGGCAATGAAAAACCGTATTGTTTCGCAATACCCTAGCTCACGTTATGCGCAGATTATCAGCAATACGGATACCAATAATTCTAAGGTCGAAACTCCAGATAAAACATACAATCAATTCTATAAATTGTTTCAAGAAGAACAGTTTGTGGAGGTTTTAGAAAAATTAAATACAGCAATTATTCAGTTTTCAGGCGATGAAATTCTTCCAAAAATGGAATTGTTACGCGCTAATACACAGGCAAAATTATTTGGAGTAGTAGCCTACAAAAAAGCATTGGGAGAAGTGGCCGAACAATATCCTAATACCGAAGAAGGTAAACAAGCACAAGAAATTTTGAAAAATCAAATTCCGATTTTGGAAAAAATGGAGTTTAGTTCGGCAGCTAAAAGTTGGAAAATCGTGTTTAAAGTAGGTTTAAGGTCAGACTCTTTGACGAAAGAAATAGAAGAAAAAATTAAAAAATTCATTGCTGACGAGAAAATCAGCAACCACTCGTATTCTTATGATGTCTATACCGATAAAGAAAATTTTATAGTCATTCATAATATAAAGTCAGAAGCGTATGCAAATGACATTATTAGTTATATGAAGGTAAATAAAGAATATACTATTAATCAACCTGCAATTATCATTTCGAGTGATAATTATAAAGTAGTCCAAATCAAGAAAAATTTAGACCGCTATTTAGCCTCAAAAAAGCAGTAAATTATGTTTGATAAAAAGACCAAATCCTATACCGACCTTTTAGGAAAAACGAACCGAATTGTAGAAGGAACACGAATAAAAGGAAATATTTATTCTGTGGCTGATTTTAGATTGGACGGAGAGTTGACAGGAAACTTTCAATGTGAAGGAAAGATTGTCATTGGTCCAGCCGGAATAGTTATAGGTGATATTGACTGCAAAAGCGCCGATATTGAAGGGCGTTTTAGTGGAAAAATTCAGGTAGTTGAATTACTTAATGTGAAATCGACAGCTAACATTTATGGCGAAGTGTCTGTGGGTAAATTATCTGTAGAACCTGGTGCTGATTTTAGCGCAACTTGTACCATGAAAACCAATTCACCTACTGTTAATAATGGAGAATAAACCCCCACAAAAAAAGAACAAGTGGCTGGCATTGGTGACAATTCCTGCGCAAATGGGAGTTACAATATTTCTGTTTTCTTATGCAGGCACTTATTTAGACGAAACGTATCCCAACACTATTTTTTACTACAACCAAGTTTTGGTTTTAGTGGGAGTTTTTGTTGCTTTGTATAACGTAATAAAACAAGTCAACAACATCAACAAATCCAATTAGTTATGAGTAAAAAAGACCTATTTCAATTTGTTATTTTCTTTACTATTAGTTATTTACTTCATTATTTAGTATTGACACTATTGAATATAGATGTGACGACGTTTTATTATTCAGTTGCTATTATTTATTTGTTTTTTGCTTTATTTTCTTTAGCCATAGTGTGGGCAACCGTTAAGATCAATGATTTCTATGAGACGTATGTAGGAATGGTATTCATTGCGGCGATTTCTTTGAAAATGGTTTTTGGGTATTTAGTACTTCGCCCAGTATTAGCTTTAGAGACTCCAGCGAGTGTTTTAGAGAAAAAAAACATCTTGATTGTTTTACTAGCATCGGTAGCGATTGACGTTTTTTTTGCAGTAAAGACAATAAACAAGAAAAAAAGCTAGATGAAATTGCGTTTTCTTTGTTAAAAAAATCAATTCGTAGGGTGAAAATATAAATTAAAAAATTACTTTTGCAAAAAAATTTACGACCACAATATTAAGATACTATTTTGAATATGTTGATTTCTAAAAAAACGCAAAGATTTTTCATAGCAACCATTATCGCTTTACTTCCTTTTATTGGAATGTGTAATCCTGCTGAAGGCGAACACGGGGAGGCTAAAAAAGAGGCACCTTCTGCTCAAGAAAAAGTAAATGAGTTTATTCAACACCACTTACAAGATAGCCACGATTTTATTTTCTTTTCAGACGAAGCCGAAAAAGCGCAATATGGTTTTTCATTACCGGTTATTTTATTGGATAATGGATTAAAAATATTTTCATCAGAAAAATTACACCACGGAGAAGCTGTTGCTGAAGTAGAAGGAAACTATTACAAATTAGTTCACGGTAAAATCTACAAAACAGATGCGGCTGGAACAATTACTGAAGATGAAGAGACAGGGCATCCTACTAACGAAATGCCGTTGGATTTCTCTATCACTAAAAATGTAGTTTCTATGCTTTTTGTGGCGGTATTAATGTTTGTATTGTTTTCGAGTTTAGCGCGTTCTTACAAAAAAGGACCAATTCCAACAGGAGCGGGAAGAATTTTAGAGCCGCTAATTATTTTTATTAGAGAAGAAATTGCTATTCCAAATATTGGTCAAGATAAATACAGAAAGTTTATGGGTTATTTATTAACTGTTTTCTTTTTTATCTGGATTTTGAATTTATTAGGAATGACTCCACTAGGAATTAATGTAACAGGAAACATTGCTATTACAGTTTGTTTGGCCATCTTTACTTTTGTTATTACACAATTCAGTGCCAACAAAGAGTATTGGAAACACATCTTCTGGATGCCAGGAGTACCAGTACCAATGAAAATTATTTTAATGCCAATAGAACTTTTAGGAACATTAACTAAACCATTTGCATTGTTGATTCGTTTGTTTGCAAACATTACAGCAGGTCACGTGGTAATCATGAGCTTAATTGCGATGATTTTTGTTACTAAAAACATTTATATGGACATGCCTATTTCATTAGCTTTAACTTTGTTTATCTCAGTTATTGAAGTGTTAGTGGCTTTTTTGCAAGCGTTTATCTTCACCATGTTAACATCGTTATTTATTGGAATGGCGGTTCAAGAACATGAGCACGATCACGATCACGCAGAACACGCACACTAGTAGGTTTTTAATTTAGAAGTTTAATTTTATATATTTATATTATGGGTGAGATTCCAAATTTAGTAGGAGCTGGTTTAGTAGTAATTGGTGCTGGTATCGGTTTAGGTAAAATCGGTGGTTCAGCAATGGATGCTATCGCTCGTCAACCAGAAGCTGCTGGTAAAATTCAAACTGCAATGATTATCGTTGCGGCTTTATTAGAAGGTTTAGCATTTGCTGCTTTAATCTTAGGAAAATAATAAAGGAAGAAAACAAATACCTGTAACGGTTGGTTACAGGTATTGTTTATTTAAAAAAGATTTAATTAAAATACTATCATATAATGGATAAATTAATTCACGATTTTTCATTCGGATTATTCTTTTGGCAAGCATTTATTCTTGTTATTCTATTGGTTTTATTAGCAAAATTTGCTTGGAAACCAATTATGACTTCTATCACAGAAAGAGAAGAAGGAATTAAAAATGCATTGGATTCTGCTGAAAACGCTAGAAAAGAAATGCAAAATTTACAAGCAGACAACCAACGTATTCTTCAAGAAGCAAGAGCAGAACGCGATGCTATGTTGAAAGACGCTCGTGAAATGAAAGAAAAAATTGTTGCAGACGCTAAAAATGAAGCACAAGAGCAAGGTCAAAAAATGATCGAGCAAGCTAAAGCTGCTATTGAAAGTGAAAAAAATGCAGCTATGGCAGAATTGAAATTACAAGTTTCTACTTTGTCGCTAAGCATTGCAGAAAAAGTATTGAAAGACGAATTGTCTAACAAAGAATCTCAAACTAAATTAGTTGAGAAAATGTTAGGTGACGTAAAACTGAACTAATTATGGCAGGTACAAGAGCAGCAATTCGTTATGCAAAAGCAATCTTAGACTTATCCAATGCAAAAGGAGTGGCTGAGGTAGTGAATAACGATATGAAATTGATTGCTTCTACAATCAACGGAAACGAAGAATTAAACACGTTTATTCAAAGTCCAACGACTACTGTTGAGGTAAAAGAGAAAGCGTTGTTGGAAGTTTTTTCTGGAGTAAATGCAGTAACACAAGGATTATTTCATTTGTTATTTGAAAACAAACGATTTGAAATTCTTGAAGCAATTGCTTTGGAATACAATAAATTATCTGATGAAATAAACGGAATTGAAGTAGCTAAAGTAACTACTGCTATTCCAATGGATGCGGCTTTAGAGGCTAAAGTTTTAGCTAAAATCGCAACCCTTTCAGACAAGAAAATTACAATAGAAAATACAATAGATCCATCTATCATTGGAGGATTTATACTAAGAATAGGCGACAAGCAATACAATGCTTCTGTTGCTAACAGATTACAAGTATTAAAAAGAGAGTTTAGTAATTAGTTATTACACATAAAAGTGTCTAAATTATAAAGTAAGATGGCGGAAATCAAACCTGCTGAAATTTCAGCAATATTAAGAAAGCAAGTAGAAGGTTTTGAATCTGGTGCTACACTAGAAGAAGTAGGAACAGTACTTAATGTTGGAGATGGTATTGCTCGTGTTTACGGGCTTTCAAATGTTCAATACGGAGAGTTAGTAGAATTCGAAAATGGTCTTGAGGCTATTGTATTGAACTTGGAAGAAGACAATGTTGGGGTAGTACTTTTGGGTGCTTCAACAGGAATCAAAGAAGGTTCAACTGTAAAAAGAACACAACGTATTGCCTCTCTTAAAGTAGGAGAGCAAATGTTAGGACGTGTGGTAAACACATTAGGTCAACCAATCGATGGTAAAGGACCGATAGGTGGGGAATTATACGAAATGCCTTTGGAAAGAAAAGCGCCAGGAGTTGTATTCCGTCAACCAGTAACAGAACCATTACAAACAGGAGTAAAAGCAGTTGATGCGATGATTCCAGTAGGACGTGGACAACGTGAGTTGGTTATTGGTGACCGTCAAACAGGAAAATCAACTGTTTGTATTGACACGATCTTAAATCAAAAAGAATTTTACGATGCAGGAAAACCTGTATTTTGTATCTATGTTGCTATTGGACAAAAAGCGTCTACTGTTGCGGGAATTGCAAAAATGTTAGAAGAAAAAGGAGCTATGGCGTATACGATTATCGTTGCTGCTAATGCTTCTGATCCTGCTCCAATGCAAGTATATGCTCCAATGGCAGGTGCTGCAATTGGGGAGTATTTCAGAGATTCTGGACGTCCAGCTTTGATTGTTTATGATGATTTATCTAAACAAGCAGTTGCTTACCGTGAGGTATCTCTTTTATTAAGAAGACCACCAGGACGTGAGGCATATCCTGGAGACGTTTTCTACTTACACTCTCGTTTATTAGAGCGTGCTTGTAAAGTGATTGCTGATGATGATATTGCAAAAAACATGAACGACTTGCCAGATTCTTTAAAAGGAATCGTAAAAGGAGGAGGTTCATTGACGGCTTTACCAATTATCGAAACACAAGCGGGAGACGTTTCTGCATATATCCCAACCAACGTAATTTCGATTACAGATGGTCAAATTTTCTTGGATGGAGATTTGTTCAACTCTGGGGTTCGTCCTGCAATTAACGTTGGTATTTCGGTATCTCGTGTTGGAGGTAATGCACAAATTAAATCCATGAAAAAAGTATCAGGTACTTTAAAATTAGACCAAGCGCAATTCCGTGAATTGGAAGCGTTTGCTAAATTTGGTTCTGATTTGGATGCAGTTACTTTAAACGTAATTGAAAAAGGAAAAAGAAACGTTGAAATCTTGAAACAAGGTTTGAACGAACCTTATACTGTTGAAGATCAAGTAGCTATTATTTATGCTGGTTCTAAAAACTTATTGAGAAATGTTCCTGTAAATAAAGTAAAAGAATTTGAGAAAGATTTCTTAGAATTCATGAACAACAAACACAGAGACACTCTTGATGCTTTGAAAGCAGGTAAATTAGATGACAACATTACTGATGTTATCGAAAAAGTAGCAAAAGAAGTTTCAGCGAAGTATAATTAATCAATATAACAATATGTCAATGTGTAAATGATAGCCATTTCCACATTGATAAATTGATAAATTTTCACATTTAGAATGGCAAACTTAAAGGAAATCCGTAATAGAATTACTTCCATTTCATCTACGATGCAAATCACATCGGCAATGAAAATGGTTTCTGCAGCAAAGCTAAAGAAAGCACAAGATGCGATTACAGCGATGCGCCCTTATGCCGAAAAATTAACGGAATTATTACAAAATCTTTCTGCTACCTTAGATGGCGATGTAGGAGGAGATTACACGACACAACGTGAAATCAAAAAAGTATTGGTAGTAGCCATCACTTCTAACAGAGGTTTGTGTGGCGCTTTTAATTCGAATGTAATTAAAGAAGTTAAAAATCGTTCTGATTACTATACAGGAAAACAAGTAGATGTTTTTGCAATTGGTAAAAAAGGGAATGATATTTTGAGCAAAACGCTTACAGTTATTGATAATCAAAGCGCCATTTTTGACGATTTGACTTTTGATAATGTAGCTCAAATTGCAGAGGTGTTAACTCAAAAATTTGTGGCTGGCGAATATGATCGTATCGAATTGGTATACAACCAATTTAAAAATGCGGCGACTCAAATTATTCAAACAGAACAATTTTTGCCTTTGGCTCCAATTCAATCGGATCAACCAGCTACTTCAGGAGATTATATTTTTGAACCTTCTAAAGAAGAAATTGTATTGACATTGATTCCAAAATCATTGAAAACACAATTGTACAAAGGAATTAGAGATTCATTTGCTTCTGAACACGGAGCGCGTATGACTGCTATGCATAAAGCAACAGACAACGCAACAGAATTGAGAGACCAATTGAAATTAACCTACAACAAAGCGCGTCAAGCAGCAATTACTAATGAAATTTTAGAGATTGTTGGTGGAGCTGAAGCCTTGAACGGATAATATCAATTTGAAATATACCACAAGAGCCTCGCATTGCGGGGCTCTTTTTTTTGAGTATTTTTATAAAAAATTACACTTTGGAAATTAGAGAACTTACTACACTAGAAGACATGCTAGCTCAATTTGAGCTGATGCAATATTTATATAGCAATAATTTTACTTTAGAAAAGTACGAAGCCTACCTTGCCGAGATGCTTCCTCATAACTATATTCAAATCGCCGTATTTGAAGAGGAGCAGTGCATTGGACTTTCGGGTTTATGGTCGGGAATTAAATTGTGGTCAGGGCGTTATTTTGAGATAGACAATTTTATTGTGCATCCGGATCATCGTTATAAAGGTGCCGCAAAATTAATGACTGATTATATCAATACAAAGGCAGAAGAAGCGGGCTGTACCATGATTGTTTTGGATGCTTTTACTGGCAATTTTACAGCGCATCGTTTTTATTATAATCAAGGGTATTATCCAAGGGGCTTTCATTTCATTAAAACCTTGAACGAAGCTGGATTATCTTAAAAAAGCTGTTAACAAAACCAATTTTAAAACCCAAATTAAACCAAAGAATTCGTTATTTTTGTTTTTATCAATACCTAAACCAAACCAACTTGGGATTATATAAAAGTCTTTTCAAACAAACGGCAATCTATGGATTAGCCACCGTTTTGCCTCGAATGCTGAGTTTTTTACTCGTGCGTTTGTATACAGGTATTCTGCCCACAGGCGAGTATGGAGAAGTTTCTATAGTGCTTTCGTGGATGGTTTTTTTCAATGTGGTGTTGTCGTACGGAATGGAAACCGCCTTTTTCCGATTCTATAATTCAGAGACCGACAAACAAAATGTTATTGCTACGTCTACCATTTCTATTTTTTGGTCCTCGATTATTTTTCTTTTTGGCGCCTTAATTTTTAGAGGAACTTTGGCTTCGTTAGCCAATGTAGAGGTGCAGTACATTACCTATGCCATTTGGATTTTGGTGTTGGATGCTTTGGTTATTGTGCCGTTTTCGAAGTTGCGAGCCAACCAACGACCAATGCTGTACGCCATTATTAAGATTGGGAATGTCGCTATAAATTTAGTATTGAACCTTTTCTTCTTATTGCTTTTACCAAAAATTGCAGCCTCTAATCCAAATTCTTTTATTGGGAACTTGTACGTTGAAAATTACGAAATAGGTTATATTTTCGTTTCTAATTTAGCAGCTAGCTTACTGACTTTGTTAGTGCTTTCTCCTAATTATCTTTCTTTGACTCGAAAATTTGATGCCGCTCTTTGGAAAAAGATGATGCAATACGGTTTGCCTATTTTAGTGGCGGGAATTGCATTTGCAGTAAACGAACATTTTGATAAAATTCTGTTAGGGTATTGGCTACCCGAAAACGTAGCTAAGTCGGAAGTTGGAGCTTATTCCGCCTGTTATAAATTGGGGTTGTTTATGGTGTTGTTTGCTACCGCCTTTCGTTTAGGAATTGAACCCTTCTTTTTTAGTCATTCTAAGAATGAAAATGCACCACAGACGTATGCCATGATTACCAAATATTTTGTGATTTTTGGTTCTTTGATTTTGTTAGGAGTAATTGTTTTTGCGGATGTGTTGAAGTTCTTGCTTTTAGACAATAAGTCGTATTGGGAAGCCATGAAAGTGGTTCCGTTGATTATTTTGGCCAATTTTTGTTTGGGAATTTACAACAACCTTTCCGTTTGGTATAAACTGACCGATAGAACCAAAATGGGAGCCTATATTTCGATTGTGGGCGCTGTTTTAACTTTGGTGTTGAATTACCTTTTAATTCCAAAATTCAGTTATTACGGCTCGGCTATTGCAACCATTGCAGCTTATGGGAGTATGATGTTCATTTCCTATGTTTTAGGAAACCGCTATTATCCCATTCCGTATGATATGGAAAAAATTGGCGGCTATTTAGGATTATCTATTCTATTTTCGGCCATTTCTTTTTACGGATTCAGAGAAAATTATTTTGTGGGAATTCCGTTGTTGTTGTTGTTTGTGTATTTTGTGTACCACAACGAAAAAGCAACTATCTTGTCTATCATTAAACGAAAAAAATAAAATGACAATAAAAATCATCAATAAGTCGCAGCATCCGTTGCCTAATTACGAGACGCTTGCGTCAGCAGGAATGGATTTAAGAGCCGATTTAACTTCTCCCATCACATTGGCTCCTTTAGGACGAATTATTGTAAAAACGGGATTGTTTATTGAGTTGCCCATTGGATATGAAGCGCAGGTTCGCCCAAGAAGCGGATTGGCTATCAAAAAAGGAATTACCGTTTTGAATTCCCCAGGAACAGTCGATGCTGATTATAGAGGAGAAATAGGAGTGATTTTAGTGAATCTATCCAATGAAGATTTTGTAATTGAGAATGGCGAACGCATCGCTCAATTAATCATTGCCAAACACGAACGTGCCGAATGGATTGAAGTTCAGGAATTATCTGAAACATCCAGAGGAGAAGGTGGTTTTGGGAGTACAGGGGTGAAGTAAGTGTTCAGTGTTCAGTCCCAACGATTCGGGTTAGTATACAGAAAATATCAAAATAGAATCTTTGCGAACTTTGCGAAAAACCTTTGTGAACTTTGCGGTTAAAAATAAATTAACAGGAGGATGAGATTGCTTCGTTCCTCGCAATGACAAAAACATGAAAATAATAGTACCAATGGCAGGACGTGGTTCTCGTCTTCGCCCACACACATTAACGATTCCTAAGCCATTAATTCCTATTGCGGGAAAACCAATTGTACACCGTTTGGTGGAAGATATTGCGGGAGTTTTGAATCAAGATATTGAAGAAATTGCTTTTATTATCCATGAAAGTTTTGGTAAACAAGTCGAAGCCGATTTGATTGCCATTGCTGAAAAACTGGGGTCTAAAGGAACGATTTATTACCAAAACGAAGCTTTAGGAACAGGTCACGCCATTATGTGTGCCAAAGATTCCTTGAGCGGTCCAGCAGTTATTGCCTATGCCGATACGTTAATTCGTGCCGACTTTGATTTGGATCAAAATGCAGATAGCGTAATTTGGGTGAAACAAGTAGATCAACCAGAAGCATTTGGAGTAGTCAATTTGAATAGCTCAGGCGAAATCATAGAATTAGTAGAGAAACCAAAAGAATTTGTTTCAGATTTAGCCGTAATTGGAATATACTATTTCAAAGATGTTGCAGTGTTGAAAAACGAATTACAATGGGTGTTAGACAATAATATCATTCACGGTGGCGAATACCAAATCAACGATGGAATTAAGCAAATGATGGCCAAAGGAATGAAATTTGTTCCAGGAGAAGTGGCCGAGTGGATGGATTGTGGAAACAAAGACGTAACTGTAGAAACTAACACTAGAATGTTAGGCTTTTTGCACAATGACGGAGAACATTTGGTAGATTATGGTGTAAAATCAGAAAATTCAACGATTATTCCACCTTGTTATATTGGCGAAGATGTGGTGTTGATTAATGCTACCGTGGGTCCAAATGTTTCTTTAGGAAAAGGATGTCATGTAACCAATAGCACCATTAAAAACAGTTTGGTACAAACGCATTCACATATTAAAAATGCTAATTTAGACAATGCGATGATTGGAAATCATGCGAGTTTTGACGGGAATTTTACCAGCATCAGTATCGGGGATTATTCGGTTTTGGAATAAAGAAGTATGAGTACAAAGACTATAGTTTTTTTCTTTTTAAGTCTGTTTGTATTGCCGTCTTCGGGATGGACGCAAACAGAACCAGAGGATATTGCTATGGTTTCTGACGAATTTCAAGATGCGTTTTACGAATCGCTTTTGCAAAAAGGCATTGAGAATTACGACAAAGCGATTGTGGCTTTGGAGAAATGTCTGGTAAGCCAACCGAATAATGCAACAATTCATTTTGAATTAGGTAAAAATTATTTGGCTTTAAAGCAATATGAAAACGCCTACCAATCGCTTCAAAAAGCAACACAAATTGAGCCTAAAAACAGATGGTTTTGGGTAGGAATATATGATTTGAGTTTTCAAACCAAGAATTACGACCGAGCGATGACTGCGGTACAACAATTGATTTTGTTTGACGAGCGGTATAAAGACGATTTGATTCCGTTGTATATGGCAACCAATCAATTGGAAAAAGCGTTAACCTTGATTGGCGAGATGAATGCTAAATATGGTAAATCGCAAGAAAGAACACAGTTTAAAAATCAAATCCTTTTGGCTACCAAAAACGAAACTTCCGATTGGAAAGAAGTGGGTGATTTTAAAAAATATTTGGATGCCAATGATGGAAACCAAGCGGTTCAAACCATGAATAGCATTTTGGTAAACAGCCAAATACCCAATGCGGTTAAGCATCGAGTAGTGAATGAATTTTTGATTTTTGCTTTTACTAATCCGCAATTTGAAGGCAATTTAGAAAAGGCAATTTCGCTTTTCGATTCAGACAAAGAAGTGAATGTGGCTCAAGCCATAGGAAAGTTCTATCAAAACAAAAAACAAACGGAGAAAGCCATTCGTTTTTATGAATTAGCACTTCAAAAAGAAGTAGGAGTGGTGGAAACCAATTTGCTTTTGCTTCAAGCCTACACATCGGCTCAGCAGTTTCAAAAAGTAGCCCAAAAAGCACAGGAAGGAATAGAATTGTATCCCGCTCAGGCGTATTTTTATTATTATTTGGGTTTAGCCAACAACCAATTGCGCGAATTTAACAAAGCGAAAACGTCTTTAGAAACGGGTTTGGATTTTGTGATAGATGATTTGGATTTGGAAATTAATTTTAATTTGCAACTGGCAGAAGCTTATAATGGGTTAGGTGATTTTAAGAAGAAAGACAGCTTTTTTGCGAAAGCGGATCAATTAATACAAAAGAAAAAGAAATGAGAAGAATAATGGCGTTGTTGTTTTTAATGGTATTGGCTTCGTGCAAAACCCAACAAGCGGTTGTGGCAGCAGCTCCTGAAGTTCCTAAAACAAAAGGGATTTCGGCTGAAGAAATAATAGCGAATCATTACAACAACAAAATCAACTTTGCTACCGTTTATATCAAATCGAATGTGCGATTTTCGGATGAAAAGCAAACACAGAATGTAACGGCAGAAATTAAAATTAAGAAAGACGAACAAATTTTGATTAGTGTGCGTTTCTTAGGAATTACGATGGCGAAAGCCTTAATTACACCTACATCGGTGAGTTATTATGAGAAGATGAACGGAACGTATTTTGAGGGCGATTTCAGCGGATTGAGTCAATGGCTTGGCACCGATTTGGATTTTTCTAAAATTCAAAATATGTTGTTGGGCGAAGCATTTGATAATTTACAACAAGGAAAATATGCCTTGTCAAAAAGCGAACAGGGGTTTGAATTGACTGATTTACAATCAGGCAAAACTAAGAAAACCTTCTTTTTGGACACAGAAAAATCCCAAATTCAAAAACAAGAAATCAATCAACCGGAGCAAGACAGAATGATTCAGGTGAGTTATTCAGAACGCGCTTCATTTAATGAGGGAAGTGTTCCAATGCAGATTTTGATTCACACTTTCCAAACAAAAGGAAAAACCGAAATTAGTTTTAATTACAATACGGTTAATTTCAATGAAGAACTTTCTTTTCCATATAGCATTCCAAATGGGTATAAAAGAATTTTAATTAAGTAAATTTGCAAAAACATTTTACCATGCCAAAATTTCTCCTTAGTCTACTTTTTGTTTGCACCACCACTTTGGTTTGGAGCCAAGACTCGCAACAAGAAAAGCTAGAACAACGAAAAGCTCAAATTCAGCAAGAAATAAAAGAGAATGAGAGACTCTTGCAATCGGTTAAGAAAAAAGAAAAATCAGCGGTTAGTGTTATGGCTATTCAAGAGAAAAAAATAGCGCTGAAAGAAAATTTGATAAAGACCACAGAGAAACAAGCTAAACTCCTGAGCAATGACATGTACATCAATCAGGTACAAATCAACAAGCTCAAAAAGGAGCTAGTTGTCTTAAAGGAAGATTACGCAAAGATGATTATGAAGTCCTATAAAAGCCGTTCGGAAGAAAGTAGAGCGATGTTTTTATTGTCGTCTAAAAATTTTCAACAAGCTTATAAACGATTACAGTATATGAAACAATATACTAGTTTTAGAAAAATTCAAGGAGAAGAAATTCAAGGAAAATCAAAAGAGTTAGTAGGTTATAACCAAAAATTAGAGGTTCAGAAATCGGCCAAACAAAAATTAATTGACGAAAAAGAAAAAGAACGTTTGTCTTTGGAAAAAGAGAAGCAAGAACAAGAAAAGTTGGTCAATGCGATTAAAAAAGACAAAAATAAACTTGCTACTGATATCAAGAAAAAACAACAAGAAGCGCGCGCAATTGACAAGCAAATTGATCGTTTGATTCGTCAAGCCATTGCCGAAGCCAATAGAAAGGCTGCTGCTGAGCGGGCGAAACAAAAAGCTGCCGCTACTGCTGCTGCCAAAGAAAAGAAAGCCGCTGCTGCTGCCGCTGCAAAAGAATTAGCGAGTGCTAATAAAACCGGTAAGACCATTAAAACTGTGGTTAAACCTGTAGTGGAAGAAGAACCGGCAGAAGAAGCCAAAAAACCAATTTCGTCTACTAAAATTGATTTAACACCCGAAGCAAAAATTGTAGCGGATAATTTTAGAGCCAACAAAGGAAGATTGCCCTATCCTGTTGAACGTGGTAAAATCACCCTAGGTTTTGGATACCAACCCCACCCAGTGTATAAATCCCTAATGGTACACAACAGTGGAGTGGAAATTACCACCGATCAGGGTGCTACTGCAAGAGCCGTTTTTGATGGGGTAGTCACTAGTGTTTTTGATTTAACAAAAGTTACTAAGGCAGTAATGATTCAGCATGGGGATTATTTCACTGTTTATCAAAACTTAAGCTCAGTGAATGTGAGTATGGGAGATAAAGTAAGTCGTAAACAAGCTTTAGGGCGCATTCGTTCCAATGGAGAAACCGGTAAAACAGTGCTTAAATTTTTGATATATCAAAACACTTCGTACATCAATCCTGCGGGTTGGTTGTCGAATTAAATAATAAACTAAAAAGCACTACGATAGTAGTGCTTTTTTTATTGTTGTTGCTGTTGTTGGTGGTGTAAGAGTTCGATATAATCCAGTTGTTCTTGTACTTCTGAGGAAACTTCTTCTAGTGCAACATCATTGATTTCTTCAAAATGCCTTCCGTCTTCGTAGCCAATGGAAACACAAACCGAAAGTGTTTGCTTTGCCAGTCCTTTAAAAGTTCCTTTTACTGGCGTACAATCTATAAAATTGCGTCCCACAGCTAGTTTAACATGGTTGTCCATAGTCCAAATATTGTTGGTAGGGTCAATTCCTAACCAGCCTTGATTTGGTGTGTAAATTTCGACCCAAGCGTGAGTAGCTCCTTCGCCTCTTAGGCCACTTTCGTTTGGACAAATGTAACCGCTGACATAGCGCGCCGGAATTCCCGCCGTGCGAACCAATTGTAAAAGAACATGGGCAAAATCTTGGCACACTCCTTTTTTATGGTCCAAAATTTCGTCTACAGTCGTTTCAATATTTGTAATTCCTTTGGTGTATGTAAAGTGGTTAAAAATATAATTGTTACACTGTTGAGCAATCTCAATAATGGTTTTATTTTCACAACCAATTTCATTCAGGATATCTAAAATTGTATCTTGTTTGGAAATGGTTTCTGGATAACACAATCGTAAAAGGTTGATGTTTTTTTCTTTTTCGGTAGCCAAATCATTCACATACGAATGTTCAAAATCGGGTATTTTAAGAGAATGATTCACACGAACCAACATTCGGGATTCGATGGTCATATCGGTATGGGCTTCCAATGTGTTGAAATTCCCCACACGATTCCCGTGATAATCCGTTGAGAAATTGACTTCGGGATTGTTGGTAATTAATAATTCGTATTGCAAGACATCTTGGTTTTCAAAATTATGCGGAAACAAACGAATTTCGTTAATGCTTTCTTTGATGGGCCAATTGTATTGGTATTTGGTAATATGAACGATTTTAAAAAGAGCCATATAGCTTTAGGTATAAGAAAAGAATAATTTTGAAAAATCAGTAGAAAATTGGTTCAGCTGCACTTTGGTATTGTGAAGCACTTCTTCTAATTGTTGGTTACTCAGGTGATGGTAATCGGTGTATTCGACATAGCTTTTTAGCCTTCCAAATTGATTGTGCAGCGTTCGGGCTTCGCTTAGCACATTATCCTTGAATAAATAGTTGATATACACGTTAATCAAGTCTAATGTGTAAATGACCGAGTGCGCAAAATCGCGGTTGAACACCACTTGTTGTACCACCTTTCTATTGTGCGGAATGTTGCTGTAACTTTTCAAATACATTTCATAGCCCGAAAGCGATAGCAATAACCGTCTCCAGTATAACAAGTCTTCTTCGCCTTCGAGATTGTATCCTATTGGAGAAAAATAAGCCTGCGTTAGCGAAATAGTTTGTAGGCAGCGTTCAATGTGTTTGCCAATACTCGAAAAACACCAGCCCAATCCCCGAGGCATGGTTACTTGGAGAATTCCATTATACAATAAAAAATCTTTGTTCAATTTGGTAATAATAGCCAAAGCATCTTGGGTTTCTAGTTGATGCGGCAGGTTAGGGGAATTCATAAAATGATACAACGAATTGATGTGTTCCCAGAGCTCTTTGGTAATTTTATCTTGAGAACCTCGAGCATTTTCACGCGCTTTAATTACTAAATTCTTGACAGAGTTTTGGTTGTGATTGTCGCAAATAATGTATTTCAACACAAAATTAGTATCGTATTGTACCTCGTTTATGGTTTCTAGAGGTAAATCCGTATAGTGTTCCAATAATGGTTTGTATCCTTGGGTGTCATTCAATTCTTTGTCGAACGACAGAATATAAAAGGTATTTAAGGTCAGCAACATTCCATCTGTTCTTTCCATGTATCGGTTGAGCCAGAACATTCCGTCCGCCACTCGGCTAAGCATATCTATTTTCATTGAGTAGGTTTTTAGGTTAATTATTCTACTATCCAGGTGTCTTTACTACCGCCTCCTTGTGACGAATTGACCACAAGAGAACCTTCAGTTAGGGCTACACGAGTTAAGCCTCCAGGAACGATTTCTACGCCGTTTGGGCCGCACAAAGCATAAGGTCTCAAATCCACGTGACGCAATTTGAGTTGGCCATCAATTAAACACGGCACAGTGCTTAATTGAATGATGGGTTGGGCAATGAAATTCCTTGGATTGTCCAAAATGGCAATTTTAGCAGCGTCGAGTTCTTCTTGAGTTGCTTTATTTCCCATAATCATTCCGTAGCCTCCACTTTGGTTGGTTTCTTTGATGACCATATTTCCCATATCAGCAAAAACAAGTTCGCGTTCGCCTTGATTTTCCATTTGGTAGGTTGGAACGTTTTTAAGAATAGGTTCTTCGTTCAAATAGTATTTAATCATGTCAGGGACAAAAGCATACACCGCCTTGTCATCGGCAACACCATTCCCTACTGCATTTACAATCGCAATATTACCTTGTTTGTAAGCGCTTATAAGTCCAGGAACACCCAAAGCACTATCAGGTTTAAAGACTAATGGATCTAAATATTCGTCGTCCAAACGGCGGTAGATGACATCTACTTGCTGTAAGCCTGAGGTAGTTTTCATATACACCTTGTTGTTGTTTACAACCAAATCACGTCCTTCTACTAAGGGAATTCCCATTTGGCGTGCCAAAAAGGTGTGTTCATAATATGCCGAATTATAAATACCCGGCGTTAATAAAACTACATTGGGATTTGAAATGCTCCTTGGCGAAAGCGAAACTAAAATATTGTGGAAAATCATAGGGTAATTCCCCACCATACTCACGTGATTTGACGTGAGCATGTCAGGAAAAATACGTTTGGTAATTTCTCTGTTTTCCAACATATAACTGACCCCACTCGGACATCTTAAATTGTCTTCTAAGACATAGAATTCGCCTTTTGCTCCGCGAATCAAGTCGATTCCTGCAATATGAACGTGAATGTTGTGCGGTACTTTGATGCCTTGTACTTCCTGAATGTAATGCGGACAAGAAGCAATCAATGAAGCAGGAACAATTCCATCTTTAATGATATTTTGCCCATTATAAATATCTTCCAAAAACAAATTCAAAGCCAACAAACGTTGTTTGATTCCAGATTCAACTTCTAGCCAATCGTTTTTGGTAATAATTCTCGGAATAATATCAAAAGGGAATATACGTTCAATTCCTTGATTATCATCACTATAAACGGTAAAGGTAATCCCTTGATTCATGAAAAAATCAGAGGCTTGTTTCTGTTTGTCTTGTAAGCTTTGTAGGTTTAAGTTTTCTAAGGTGTGCAACACCTGACGATAGGAATGTCTTACGCCATCATCAGAAAACATTTCATCCCAACCTTTTGGGTTCAATTCCGGCAGTAAATTTGGCATATTTAATTTTATTTAAAAAAGTTAAACATTTCAGTATTTTAATTGAATAAAATATTGATTTTTAGCCAAATTACTTAATTATTTTTTGTAAAAAATCAATTAAGATGAATATTTGATAATTTATATCATATTCTTTTTTTGAGAAATATATTTTGACATTTCGTTTTTTTTTCGCTCTTATTTTTTTTGATTTAGAAATCAGGTAACCTATTGTTTTTGATACCCCATTGTTTTTAAAGGGATACATCTTGAATTTTAAAATTATTTTTCAAAATATCGTTCCATTTCATACATTTGGTATTATGAGAGGAATAAAAATGATTTTTTGGACACTTTGGCGCGTATGGTTTTATGTGTTGATAGCTATTCCTATTCTGGTGATGTTGCCGTTTTTGCTTTTATCTATACTTTCTGAGCGTGGGTATCCGTATTTCTTTAAAATGGCTCGGATTTGGGCCAAAGTCATTCTTTTTGGAATGGGTTTTTATTATAAAGTAGAAACTATTCAGGGATTGGAACCCAACAAAAGTTATATGATTGTAGCTAACCATACCTCTATGACTGATATTATGCTGATGTTAGCAGTGGTAGATAGTCCGTTTGTATTTGTGGGGAAGAAAGAATTGGCTTCGATTCCTTTGTTTGGATTTTTTTATAAAAGGACCTGTATTTTAGTTGACCGAAACAATGCCCAAAGCCGAAGAGCGGTTTTTGAAAGCGCACAAAACAGGTTAAATCGAGGCTTGAGTGTGTGTATTTTTCCTGAAGGTGGAGTTCCTTATGATGAGTCTATTATTTTGGACACCTTTAAAGACGGGGCGTTTCGTTTAGCAATTGAACATCAAATTCCCATTGTTCCTATTTCTTTTGGGGATAATAAAAAACGATTGTCCTATACTTTTTTTAGTGGGAGTCCGGGAGTAATGCGAGTAAAAATACATACCCATATCGAAACACAAGGAAAAACGCTGGATGACCGAAGAGCTATAAAACAAGAAACCTTTCAGATTATTTATGACCAATTAGTCTCATTTGAGAGGTAATACCAATAAAAAACTGTCTTAAAAGTATCAATTCTGTCATTCCGAATTTATTTCGGAATCTTTAATAATTATTGTTTTAAAGAAACTGACTCGAGCGATTGCGAATTGGCGAAGCAAACAAGTTCAGTTTGACAAGAATAAGCCTTTTAAGACAGCTTCTGTTTTATGTGTTTGAATATTATTCGGCTGCTAATTCTTTGATTTGCGATTTGATTTTTTCTTCTAATTCATCGGCTAATTCTGGATTGTCTTTGATTAATGCTTTAACGGCATCACGACCTTGTCCTAATTTAGTATCTCCATAACTGAACCAAGAACCTGATTTTTTGATAATTTCAAATTCTACGGCCAAATCCAAGATCTCCCCTGTTTTAGAAACTCCTTCGCCATACATGATGTCGAATTCGGCAGTTTTGAAAGGTGGCGCTACTTTATTTTTTACCACTTTTACTTTAGTACGGTTTCCAATTACGTTATCACCATCTTTAATTTGAGACGAACGACGAATATCCAAACGAACAGAAGCGTAAAATTTCAAGGCATTACCTCCAGTTGTAGTTTCTGGATTTCCAAACATCACCCCAATTTTTTCTCTTAACTGATTGATAAAGAATACAGTACAATGTGTTTTGCTAATTGTTCCTGTTAATTTACGTAAAGCCTGTGACATCAAACGCGCGTGAAGACCCATTTTAGAATCTCCCATTTCGCCTTCAATTTCGCTTTTTGGAGTCAAGGCCGCTACCGAGTCGATAACAACAATATCAATTGCTCCTGAGCGAATTAAGTTCTCAGCGATTTCCAATGCTTGTTCTCCATTATCCGGTTGAGAAATGATTAAGTTTTCGATATCAACGCCTAATTTTTCTGCATAATTTCTGTCAAAAGCGTGCTCAGCATCAATAAAAGCAGCGATTCCGCCTGCTTTTTGAGCTTCGGCAATAGCGTGCAAGGTCAAAGTGGTTTTACCAGACGATTCAGGGCCATAGATTTCGATAATTCTTCCTTTTGGATAACCACCTACTCCTAAAGCTAAATCTACTCCTAGCGAACCTGAAGAAATCACTTCTACTTCCTCAATGGCTTTGTCGCCCATTTTCATTACTGTCCCTTTTCCGTAGGTTTTGTCTAGTTTATCAAGCGTAAGTTGTAGCGCTTTTAATTTAGCTTCTTTCTCTGAACTCATCTTTTTTGTATCTAATTAGTTGTCAATTTCAAGGAATATAAAGGATTTTATTTTCCTTTTATATTTTCGTAAAAATAGATTTTTTTTTCGAAGTACAAGAGTTGTTTTTTGCTAAATTTTATCGAAGTATATAGAATAGTTTTTTTTTGAGAAGGCGAAGGTTTTTTTTAAAGCGATTTGTTCAGTCGTTCAATGTATTCGCTTGGCGTGAAACCAATTTCTTCTTTGAATGTAGAGTAGAAATTAGAACGCGTTTTAAATCCGGATTTCTTGCCAATTGCTTCGATTGTCAACTTAGAATTAGATCCTTTTTCTAATAAATTAATTGCATGTTTGATTCGTAACTCTGATTTTAATTTTGAAAATTTAGTTTCCATTAAATAAGTAATACAATAAGAAACGTGATTTTGAGGCACTTTAAGATCGAGCGCAATATCGCTAATTTTAAAATCATAGTTTAAAAAAGGTTTATTTTCCTCAAGGTATTTTAAAATAGTATTGTATAATTCAAAGAAAGGATCTTCTCTAAGGTCTATTTTGATCTTTTCTTTTTTCTTTTTGGTTTTATTCTGTTGAATTTTTCTTGGGATACCATAGAGAATTTCTGGAAATAGTAATAAAGAAAATGACATTACACAATAAGCAAATCCTGCCATTACATATAATACATAGCCATCGTCTATAGTGTCACTGGGTTTTGAAACCGCTGCGTTCAATGACAATATTGTGAAACTAATAAAAATAAACAATAAGCTGGTTAATAAAATAATTAGCCAACGATAGGTGATCATAAATTGTTTTTTTGGTACTTCTGGGTCATTAATTTCGGAAGGATATGCTTTCCAAAGTAAATAGATGCAGTAGATTAAATATAAAAAAGCGAGTATTGTACGAAAGGCAAAACTCTGTCCTACATTGTAAAATAGATTAATTTCAATATCCCGAATAGCATCTAAATTTTCAATGATTCGATCTGCAATTTGTAATTTTTTTTCAAAGGATTGAAAAAGATAAGGTACGGTTCCAATCAATGCAATTGTTGCGGGTATAAAATGGAGTCTATCTTTTTTTGATAATACGGTTTTATCTAGTAATGTATTTCGAACATAAAAATATAAGAAAGGCCCAATGAGGAACATACAAGGCGCAAAATTGTTGTAAAACACCGCTAACCAAAATCGTGAGTCTCCAAACACTATAAAATAATGAGCAATACCAAATATAGAAGTTAGTATAAAAACTAGC
The DNA here is from genome assembly GCF_024642105.1 of Flavobacterium sp. Taxonomy (GTDB): domain Bacteria; phylum Bacteroidota; class Bacteroidia; order Flavobacteriales; family Flavobacteriaceae; genus Flavobacterium. Next base: position 612,786 of record NZ_JAHEBT010000052.1, on the reverse strand, counting down.
GAGAGGTATGTGGCATTTTTATTGGATTTCCAATTGTAATATAACAATATAATGGATATTACAATGGTAAAAATGGATATATATAAAAGCATTGATGAGGGGATTGTTCTTGCAAATATATAGAATTACCGTTTTTAGTATAAACACTAGCGCTTACAAGTTGTCTTTTTTTTAATTTTTAAGGACAATCAATTTATCCTTTTTCTCGGTTTATTTGACAAAGTTGTGTGTTTGAGCGATTTAATAGATTATTATAAAAATTTACTTTGCAAATATTTTTTACAATTAATCTTCAAGATTCCCTTTTCTAGAACTAGAATGTCAAGCCCTTAGACATTTTAATTTCGTCAATTTTAAATCTTAAATTTTTATTTATGGAAAACAGAAAAGGTATTTCTCGTATTCAACAACATTTTAAGAAAGCAATATTGTTTTTTTCAATATTCTTTTTGTCTACACTCCATGCTCAAACAGTAGAAGTGAGTGTGCCTTTTACGAATGGTTTTATAGGAGTTGCCGGAAACGGCCAATCGGCCACCTCAATTAAGACTTTTACTACACTTGGTATAGCAAAGGCCTTTTTTGTACAACAATCTAGTTCTGCAAGTTTTCAACTTCAAGGAAACGATATCCCAGGAGTTGTTAGAATTCAATTAAATTCGGGTCAAGTGATTGATATTCAAGGAGCAATTGTTTGGAGGCAAACAAATGGTAATACAGTTAAATCTTTTGGATTTATTCCTGCTCCCACAATAACCTCAATTGGTTTTTCATATGGAGGAGGTACATATACTATAAATACTTTAAGTAGTTTAGTGCTAAATAAAATTAACGAACCGATTGTGTATACTGATAATACTTCGGAAAACGGTAATGCTGCTACTGGGCAGAATTTGTTAGACGATTTAAATGCTTATTTAACAGTAACACAAGGATTACGGCCAGCAGGTCCCGTGACAGTGACGGCTCAAACTACATCTAATACTACACCAACAGTTACAGGAACAGCAACTATACAGGCTGGTGAAACCTTATCTGTTACGGTTAATGGAGTTGTTTACACAACCGCTAATGGTTTGGTAATTACAGGAAATACTTGGTCTTTGCCAATTTCTAGCGCTTTAACGACAGGAAGCACTTACCCTGTTACTGCAACTATCACGAATACAGGCGGATATACTTTGAGCGATAGCACAACTAATGAACTGGTGATTACTCAAGCAGGTGTTCCAGCTGTTATAACTTCTGTTTCGCAATTGGTACCATTTTCAACGTGTTTAGGGTCGGCTTCAGCCGTTCAAAGTTTTTCTGTTTCTGGGACAAGTTTAACAGCAAATGTAGTGGTAACAGCTCCTACAGGTTTTGAAGTTTCTTTAACAAATGGTTCTGGATATGGTTCTAGTGTGACAATATCTCCTACTGCAGGAACGTTAAGTTCTACACCTGTTTATGTTAGAATGATTGTATCGGCTACAGGATCTCTTAGTGGAAATATCTCAGTAGTTTCGGGTTCAGTTTCACAAAATGTCGCTGTTTCTGGAACGGTTAATTCAAATCCCGTAACCCCTACAGCGAGTGTTACTTCTCAGCCAACATGTTCAGTTGGAACAGGAACCATAACCGTTAGTTCAAGCACAACAGGTTTGTCATTTAGTATTGATGGTACAAATTACACTAACACAACAGGAATATTTTCAGGAGTTTTGCCAGGAACATATACAGTTACAGCAAAGAACGCTTCATCATGTATTTCTTCAGCATCAACAAGTGTTACGGTGAATGCTCAACCAGCAACACCATCAACCCCTACAGCGAGTGTTACTTCTCAGCCAACATGTTCAGTTGGAACAGGAACTATAACCGTTAGTTCAAGCACAACAGGTTTGTCATTTAGTATTGATGGTACAAATTACACTAACACAACAGGTATATTTTCAGGAGTTTTGCCAGGAACATATACAGTTACAGCAAAGAACGCTTCATCATGTGTTTCTCCAGCATCAACAAGTGTTACGGTGAATGCTCAACCAGCAACACCATCAACCCCTACAGCGAGTGTTACTTCTCAGCCAACATGTTCAGTTGGAACAGGAACTATAACCGTTAGTTCAAGCAC
>NZ_JAHEBT010000052.1:594471-610570 GCF_024642105.1 Flavobacterium sp. | reverse complement strand
AACAGGTTTGTCATTTAGTATTGATGGTACAAATTACACTAACACAACAGGTATATTTTCAGGAGTTTTGCCAGGAACATATACAGTTACAGCAAAGAACGCTTCATCATGTGTTTCTTCAGCATCAACAAGTGTTACGGTGAACGCTCAACCAGTTACTCCAGCTGCTCCAACATCGGGAGGTAACCAAACGGTTTATGAAAGTAATCCTATTCAGACTCTAACGGCTTCTGCAACAGGAGGAGTAATTAGTTGGTATAATGCTTTAACAGGAGGACAACTCGTTGCATCTCCAATTTTGAATACCATTGGCACAGTAACATATTATGCAGAAAGCTCAAATAGCAGTTGTACAAGTTTAACTAGAACAGCAGTTTCATTAACGATTATTTCTGTTCCTCCAGTCATTACTGGACCAAGTGGGAATAGTACAACTACTGGATCAACAAGCAATAAAACAATCCCAGAAAATAGCACTTCCGTTTATAGCTTTACCGCTGATAAGACTGTAACTTGGAGTCTAAATGGAGGGGAAGATTCCTCAAAATTTACTATCAGTTCTTCAGGAGTTTTAACATTTAACTCGGCACCTGATTACGAAAATTCAACCGACGGAAATACTTCAGGGACAAATACTTATATTGTTATCATAAAAGCAATAGACAGTTCAGGGAATAGTACAACTCAAACTTTAACTGTTACAGTAACTAATGTAGATGAAGATACTGATGGCGATGGAGTTTTAGATAGTCAAGAAGTTTTGGACGGAACCTCTCCAGCGAACTCATGTGATTTTGTTGTGGCTAGTCGAACATTAGCGCCAAGCACAGCATGGAATGCTTCTGATTGTGACAATGACGGAATCCCTAATGCAGTAGACGGAGTAGTAGATACCGATACTGACGGCACTCCTAATTTTAGAGATTTGGACTCGGATAATGATGGAATTACCGATGCAATAGAAAAAGGACCAAATGGAGCTACTCCAAGAGATACTGACAATGACGGCACACCTGATTTTAAAGATTTAGATTCAGATAATGACGGTATTACCGATGCTATAGAAAAAGGTCCTGGAGCAACACCATTAGATACTGATAATGATGGCACTCCTGATTATAGAGATTTGGATTCAGATAATGACGGTATTACCGATGCTATAGAAAAAGGCCCTGGAGCCACTCCAAGAGATACTGACAATGACGGTACCCCTGATTTTAGAGATTTGGACTCAGACAATGACGGTATTACCGACGCGATAGAAAAAGGCCCTGGAGCCACACCATTGGATACTGACAATGATGGTACTCCTGATTATAGAGATTTGGATTCAGACAATGACGGTATTACCGATGCTACAGAAAAAGGTCCTGGAACTACTCCAAGAGATACTGACAATGACGGCACACCTGATTTTAAAGATTTAGATTCAGATAATGACGGTATTACCGATGCTATAGAAAAAGGTCCTGGAGCAACACCATTAGATACTGATAATGATGGCACTCCTGATTTTAGAGATTTGGATTCGGACAATGACGGTATTACCGATGCTATAGAAAAAGGCCCTGGAGCAACACCATTGGATACTGACAATGACGGTACCCCTGATTTTAGAGATTTGGATTCAGACAATGACGGTATTACCGACGCGATAGAAAAAGGCCCTGGAGCTACACCATTGGATACTGACAATGACGGTACCCCTGATTTTAGAGATTTGGATTCAGATAATGACGGTATTACCGATGCTACAGAAAAAGGTCCTGGAACTACCCCAAGAGATACTGATAATGACGGTACCCCTGATTTTAGAGATTTAGATTCAGACAATGACGGTATTACCGATGCTACAGAAAAAGGTCCTGGAACCACTCCATTAGACACTGACAATGACGGCACACCTGATTTTAGAGATTTGGATTCAGACAATGACGGTATTACCGATGCTACAGAAAAAGGTCCTGGAACTACCCCAAGAGATACTGATAATGACGGTACCCCTGATTTTAGAGATTTGGATTCAGACAATGACGGTATTACCGATGCTACAGAAAAAGGACCCGGAACCACTCCATTGGATACCGATAATGATGGTATTCCTGATTTTAGAGATTTGGATTCAGATAATGATGGTACTACTGATGCGCTAGAAAAAGGAACAGGAATTACTCCTAAAGATACCGACAATGACGGTATACCTGATTTTAGAGATTTAGATGCAGACAACGACGGAATTCCAGACAGCCTAGATAATTGTCCTTTGACACCAAACGCTAACCAATCAGATAATGACAGCGATGGTCAAGGTGATGTTTGTGATGGTGATGATGACAATGATGGAGTTTTAGATACGGCAGATAACTGTCCATTAACAGCCAATGCTAATCAAGCCGATAGAGATCATGATGGTAGAGGAGATGTTTGTGATTTAGTAGAGATTAATGTATCACAAGCGATTACACCTAATGGCGACGGCGTAAATGATACTTGGGTAATTTATAACATAGAGAATCATCCAGGTAGTATTGTTCGAGTATTTAACAGATGGGGTAAAGAAGTATTTTACTCTAACAATTATCAAAATGATTGGGACGGACGTTACAAAGACAATAACGAGAGTTTGCCATCGGCAGTTTCCTACCTTTATCAAGTTGATTTAAATGGAGATGGTACCATCGATGCTCAAGGCTGGCTATACATTACAAAATAAAAACCCCACATCAAAAAATAGAACAATGAAAAAAATAAATCATATTGCAATTCTAGCACTACTTTTAACAAGTAGTGCTCTATTTGCTCAACAAGAAAGTGTTTTTGCTTTTTATAAATCACACATGAATTTAGTCAATCCAGCTTATGTTGGAATGAATGACGAGACACTTTGGACAAGTTCTTTGAGAAAACAATGGACAGGAGTAGCCGAGGCGCCAGAAACCCAAACGGTATCCTATGGCACGCCTCTTGGCAAAAACATGGGTATTGGAGTTTCTGTAATTAATGATAGAACGTTCATAGAGAAAGAAACGTTTTTAGGAGTTGATTTCTCCTATAAAATCCAAATGGATGCTACGATGGATTTGTATTTAGGAATCAAAGCAGGAGGGAACTTCTATGACGTTAACACAACAGGATTAGAAACGTATAATGTACAATCAGACCAGGCTTTAGGTTCAATCAATACCTTTAATCCTAACTTTGGAGTTGGAGCGGTGTTGAAGAAAGACAAATGGTATGCTTCGTTATCGATTCCAAGATTACTTAACACAAGTAAAGCGGTGAATCAATCGGGTTACGCCATGTCGGCTACCGACAGGCCTCATATTTACCTTAGTGGAGGATATGATTTTGATTTGGCGCCTTCTTTGGTATTGAAACCATCGGTTATGCTGCGCTATGCCAATGGTGCACCAACGTCCATAGATTTAACTACGATGTTACAAATTGAGAACAATTTTGAGATAGGAGGTATGTATAGAACCGATAAAGCCTATGCAGCGATGAGTACCATCAGACTGAACAAACGTTTTGTGTTTGGCTTTGCTTACGAGATGAGTACACAACCTACACTTGCAGCAGCCAGGAATACTAACGAGATTTTATTACAATTTAAGTTTTAATACAATACGTTTCAAGTCAACAATAAAAAAACCTCCACTAGGAATAGTGGAGGTTTTTCTTTTTAAATATTTGATGGGTTAGTTTTTGCAGCAATAAATTCGGTAGGAGTAACCCCTATTTTTTCTTTAAAAGCATTATAGAAACTAGCTCTAGTTCTAAATCCAGATTGTTGTGCAATTCCTTCAATAGTAAATGATTCGTTTAAATTTTCTGAGAGTAATTCTGCCGCATAGTCTATCCGCAAATCTGATTTTAATGCAGAAAATTTGGTTTGCATAATGGTATTGATACAATAAGAAACGTGATTTTGAGGTACTTGAAGGGCTAATGCAATATCACTTATTGAAAAATCAGGATGTATAAAAGGCCGTTCGTCATTTAAATATTTTTTGATATTTTCAGATAAATCAAAGAAAGGATCTTCCTCAATAATTGTAGCTTCTTCTTGTATTAATTGAACTTGTTTTGGAGTTTTAGATTTTTTAGTGGATTCTGTAGGAGTGCGTCTTGGGATGCCATAAAGTATATTGGGAAACAAAAGTAAAGAGAAAGACATAATACAGTAAGCAACCCCTGATAAGATATATAAAGGATAGGAATTAATCAGTCCAATGCTTGGTTTTAGTTGTATGGAATTAAAAGTAATAATTAAGAATTCAATTACAATAAAAAACAGACTAACAATTAATATAATCAGCCAACGAACACTAATTAATAGTTGTTTTTTAGGAATATTGTAATCAAAATTTGACACAGAAAATCGCTTCCAAAGTAAATACATACAATATAAAATGTAGCATAAAAGGAGTACTGGTCTAATGATAAAACTGATAGTAGTATTGTAGAAAAGATTAATGTTGATATTTAAAATAGTATCTATATTATGAATAATTGCATTCGCAATTTGTAGTTTTTCAGAAAACGGTTGAAGAGTATAAGGAATAATTCCAATTAGGTGAACCAATGCTGGAATAAAATGAAGGAAGTCTATTTTCTTTATGGTATAGGTGTCATTTAAAGTACCCCTAACGTAGAAGAGTAAAAAAGGCCCTAACAATAACATTAAAGGAGTAAAATGGTTGTAAAAAATCGCTAACCAAAAAGGAGATTTTCCATACATTACAAAATAATGCGCTATCCCATAAACAGAAGAACTGATTAAAAACAGCGAAAGATAGGTTGCATTTCTATTGATATTCCAATTACTAAACAATAGAATTAGCGATAATAAAATTGTAAATATAGAAACGTATAGTAGCATTAACGTGGGGTGTTTTCACAAATGTAGGAATTTTGCGGAATTAAATTTGTCTTAAAAAATTTTTTTTTTGACAACTCTCCTGCTAGATTAAGAATAATGCTTTGTCTAAAAAGATATTTTTGCGAGTTAAATAGAATTACTTAGTTATTCACCCCGCAAATAACCTACTTTTATGAAGAAAAATTTACTTTTTTCAACCCGATTGAAACAGCTTGTGGCTGTTGTTTTTTTATTAACTGCCAATTTTGCGAATGCACAAGCGCCAACCATTGCTTCTTTTTCACCAACAAATGCAGAAGTAGGAGATGCGGTTACCATTACAGGTACTGGTTTTGACGCAACTCCAGCAAATAATATCGTATATTTCGGTGGAGTTCAAGCAAAAGTAAGTTCAGCAACTACTACAACTTTGTCAGTTATTGTTCCAAATGGTAGTTCAAGAGATTTTATTGCTGTAACAACCAACGGACAAACAGCTTTAACAAGTAAAAAATTTAGTTTAATCAATAATAATATAGCTTCAATCACAACTTCCCCACTAAGTTTTGCAGCATCTGTTACAGTAAGTAATATTGCTGCAGGCGGAGAATCTGCAGGAAATACAAATGATGTAATTGTTGGAGTTGCCGATTTTGACAATGATGGTTGGCCTGATGTATTCAAAGGAGGAGTCAATAATATAAACATCAATAGAAATTTATTAAAAGGAACCAATACTACATTTACTGCAAGTAATTTTTCTTCTCCAATTAATTATACAGTTTCTGGAACAGTTAGAACAGTTGCTATTGCAGATATTGATTCAGATGGTAAATTAGACATTGTAACTGGAAGTACTTTAGGTTTAAGTATTTTAAGAAATACATCAACATCTGGTGTTATTTCTTTTGCTGCTGCTGTCAATGTTACTACCTCAACTACAAGTATTCGAATTGCGGATTTTAATTTTGATGGAAAACTTGATGTTGCAGCTGTTTCAGGAGGTAATTTAAATATTTTTACAAACAATTCAACGGTTGGATCAGTTGTATTTAACACTCCAAATGCAATTGCGTTATCATCAACAGGTTTTTATGGGCTAGATTTAGGGGATTTAAATAATGACGGTAAAATTGATATCGTTGTATCAAAAACAAACTCAACAGATGTTATTGTTAATAATTCTTCAATAGGAAGTTTGTCGCTGTCAAATTCTTTTAACATCGCAATTGGACATGTATATGTTATAGTTGATGATTTAGATAAGGATGGTAAAAATGATATTTACCTCTACAATAAATACTTAAAAAATAATTACACAACTGGAAGCTTAACTAGTTCCAATTTCACGACATATACTAATACGTTAGTAGATGAAGGTTCATCAGGTAGTTCTTCTTTAGATTTAAATGGGGATGCTTATCCTGAAATATATTTAGGAGCTTGGTGGTCACATCTTTGGTTGTACATTAATAATGCTACAGGAACACCTGCGTCTATTTTCTCAAACAGACAAACTTTTGTAAGAGGAAATGCAGTTGCAGCAGATTTGAATGGAGATCAAAAAGTGGACATGATTACTTCTAATGTCACAGATACAAACATAGGTCTTACCCGCAATACGATTACTTCTGTATCTGGTGTTTTTGCAACATGTTCGTTAACTGCATTTACACAATGTAGTGCTAGTCCATCAACGGCTCAAACAATTTCTATTTCAGGAACAAACTTAACATCAGATATTGTTATTGCAGCTGCTACTAATTTTGAATATTCATTGGATAATACAACGTTTAGTTCTACTTTAACAATTCCTCAAGTTTCAGGAACGGTTGCCGCAACCAATGTTTACGTTCGCTACAATAGAGCAGATTTAGGAAGTGAAAATGTAAATATTAGCATTAGTTCATCAATTGCTGCAGGTGCAAGAAAATTGATTTTAGCAGCTTTTGGTTCTCGATCACTTGCATCAATTACAGGGAACTCATCTTTAGCGATTGGTCAAACTACAACTTTAACAGGAAGTGTTTCTCCAAGTACAACATCACCTTGGGCGTCTTCAAATACGGCTGTTGCTACTGTAAATTCTAGCGGCGTTGTAACGGGAGTTAGTGCAGGAACAGTAACGATTACTTACGCGAATTCTTTTGGATGCCAAGCAACACAGTCAATAACTGTTTTACCTCCACCAACTATAACTTCTTTTACTCCTACAAGCTGTCCTGTTGGAACAACTGTTACTATAACAGGAACAAATTTTACTGGTGCAACTGCAGTTAAATTTAACGGAACTACTGCTACTACATATACGGTTGTGAGTGCAACAAGCATAACAGCAACAGTTCCAGTGGGAGCTACTACAGGAACAATTTCTGTAACTAATTCAGTTGGTACAGCAACAAGCGCTGGTACATTGACTGTGACAATAGCTCCTCCAGTAATTACATCATTTACTCCAACTACAGTAGCTCCGGGAGATACTGTAACAATCGCTGGATCTGGGTTTGATGCTACGGCAGCAAATAACGTAGTATTACTTGATGGAATGAGATGTTCGATTACAGCCGCTAGTTCAACTAGTTTATCTGTGATTATTCCAAAAGGAACAACATATAATAACTTTCAAGTAGTAAATGTAACTAATAAACTTAGTGCAATTTCTAAGTCAAAAATTATAATTAAAAGCGCCACTTTAGGTGCTCAAGTTGTTAGTAATTCATTTTATTTAAACACACCAGCGTCTTTAGGTAGTATTGTAGTTACAAGTGAGAAAAATTATTCAACAGCAGATATAGATGCTGATGGAAAATTAGATATTTTAGCAATGAATAACGGGTATTCGTTAAAAATTGCCGCAACTTCTTCAACACCTTCAAGTTTAAATTATACAGTTAATACAATAACTAATTCTGTTTTACCAGTTGCAAATGCTGTTCGTTACGCTCAGTTACGAGATTACAATAATGATGGTTTACTTGATTTAATGACAACTGAACCAGGAACTTCATCAACAGGGGGTTGGGTTAATATTAATAATTCAAGCTCTGGAACTCCAAGTTTCAATACAAGATATACACTTACACCATCGTTGACTTATAACTTTTTGGCGACTGATGTTATTACTTCTGACTTCAATAATGACGGTAGAATTGACATTTTAGGAGCATATAGAACGGATTCTTACTTCACTTTTTGTAAAAATAATTCCACAAATGGTGTCTTTTCTGAAGCAAGTACTCGTGGTCAGGGAGCATCAGCATTAAATATTGTTACTGCTGCAATTGAAGGAGAATTTACTGGTGATGCTAAAGTTGATTTTTTTGTGTTACATGGTTCAGTAGGTGATTTTGTTACAAATAATACAGCATATGACGCAAGTTCACTTTCTATTGCTGTATCACCAAGTATTAATTTAAGTGCAAGTATTTTAAGAACTGCTGATTTGGATAATGATGGAGACTTAGATATTATTGCAGCAAATACAACTTCAACTATAAATATTTTAACAAATAATGGAACAGGAACATTTACTACTTCTTCAATTAATGTGCCCAGCGGAACATTAAGAGGAATTCAATTAGGAGATTTAGATGGCGATGGCGATGTTGATATTATTTATGCAACGTCAACGGGTTTTTATTACGTACCAAATAGTACAAGTACAAGCAATACTATTGTTTTCAACATAAATAGTAATGTTCTTTTATCAAACAGTGTTACATCATATGGTTTTAAATTAGTAGATCTTAATGAAGATGACAAATTTGATATTCTTTATTCAACAGGAACAGCATTGAATATATTAATCAATAAAATAGGTGAATTACCAACAATAACTCTAAGCAGTTCTGCGCTAAATACCATTACCAATTGTAAAACACCAAGAGTAATAGCGGATCATTCTGCAGTGAGTACGGATATTGTAATTACATCATCTGATTTAGTATATATTGATTCTTATGGCAATCCATTGCTAGTATATAAAAATGCAGCAGATGGAAACTATTATGGGTCTTATTTATATACAACTGGCGGGACGGGAATAAGCGGGGCTTCATCATTATCATTAAACAATTTAATGTCAACCTATTCAGGAATCAAAGCTTTAGCTGGAAATTTTCCTTCAGCCAACCCTCAAATTACATTTGATCAAATTACAGGTATAGTTTCAGGAGGTATCGCGGTGTTGTCATATTATGAAAATTATACGGTTTCGGGAGTAAATTTAACAGCAGGTGTAACAGTAACACCTCCAACCAACTTCCAAGTTTCTACCGATCAAAGCACTTGGATAGGAACAACTACCACACCAACGGCAATAACTTTAGCTCAAAGTTCTGGAAGTGTTGCAACCACTACAGTATATGTAAGAACCACACCGTCAATTGCAGCAAATAGTTATTCAGGTAACATAACTATGGCATCAACTACTACCGGAGCAACCAGTGTAACCAAAGCAGTAGCAGCAACCTTATATGCTCCTACAGCTATTGGCACACAACCCTTGGCAACTAAAAATATTTGTATTAATGCCAGTACAGGAAATACCATTACTGTAGCGGCTACAGGTAGTGGTTTAACGTACCAATGGTATAGTAACACTTCTAATTCAAATACAGGAGGAACAAGCCTAGGGTCAACTAGCGGAGCTCAAACGCCTACTTTAACATTAGCCACTTCAAGCGCAGGGACTACCTATTATTATTGTGTAGTTTCGGGTTCTTGTGGAACAGTGACGAGTTCAGTATCGGCAGTAACGATTAGCCCATCTTCTGTTGCAGGTACGGCTTCGGCAGCCGCTACAACGCTATGTTCAGGCACTACTACCACACTTTCTTTAACAGGAAATACAGGAACCATTCAATGGCAGTCTTCTTTAAATAATACTACTTTTACAGATATTTCAGGCGCTACTTCAGCAAGTTATACTACCTCTGCATTAACAAAAACGACTTATTATAAAGCTAACGTAACAAGCGGTGCTTGTACAGTAGGAACAACTAGTGCAGTTACAGTTACAGTGCCTGCAGCGCCATATCCGTATGATAGAGCAGTTAATTTTTCGTCAACAGGTTATTTAACAAAAGCAACAACATCTTCTTTAGGGTTAACAAACTTTACAGTAGAAGCTTGGATTTATCCTACATCTTTTAATAATTATGCGGGGATTATAGCAAAACAAGATTTTCAATTGATGACAGCTACCAATGGGGCATTGGCGTTTATGATTGAACGTTCATGGAGTTGGGAATTACGTACCTCTGCCACGAATGTTTTAACGTTAAATAAATGGCAACATGTGGCGGCAAGTTATAATGCATCTACCAAACAAATGAAAATGTATGTGGATGGTGTTTTAGTTGATACATATACTAGAACTCAGTCTTTTGTTCCTGATTTTACAACGGCTAATTTAACAGTAGGATATAATAACGGAACAGGAAACGGTTCTCCATCAAGAAATTTTGCTGGAAATATTGATGAGGTTAAAGTATGGAACACCGTAAAAACCGATGCTGAAATTTCAACTAATTATGCTACACAACTAGTGGGTAATGAAACTGCATTGGTTGCCTATTATAAATTTGACCAAGGAATCGGTAGTGGAAACAATACCGCAATTACAAGTTTAACAGATTTGACAGCTAATGCGAATCATTTGACGCTTTCATCAATGACAATGAATAGTGCAACAAATAATATTGTTCAGGCAGGACCAGCTATTTTAAGCACACCAAGTATTTGTTTAAATGCTATTGCTACTTTGACGCACTCTCATACTGGAGGAACTTGGTCAACATCAGATGCTAATGTTATTTCAATTGATCCAAGTACTGGTGCTGCGACTGCTAATGCCTTAGGTACAGCAACTATTACTTATACATTTACGTTTAACGGTTGTACTTTTTCAAGCACGAAGCTGTTTACTGTTTTAGACATTCCTGCTATTACAACTCAGCCAGTAACAACAGCTCAAAATGTTTGTATTAATGGAACAGCAACAGCTCTTTCTGTAACAGCAACAGGTGCTGGGCTGACCTATCAATGGTATAAAAATACCACATCAGCTAACACAGGAGGAACAGCAATAACAGGAGCAACATCAGCAAGCTACACGCCTTTAACCACGACAGCGGCAGACACCTATTATTATTGTATAGTAAGTGGTACTTGTTCACCATCGGTAACCAGTAATGTCTCTGGATTGATAAAAGTATATCCAGTATCGGTTGCTGGAACTATTGCTTCGTCAGTAGCTAGTATTTGTGATTCTGGATCTACGACTTTAACACTTTCAGGAGCTACAGGAAATATCCAATGGCAACGTTTTGATAATCCTGTTTGGACGGACTTAACAGGAGAAACTAACACGACATTTACAACACCAACCTTGACTCAAAATACGATTTATAGAGCTCAAGTTACAAGTGGTCCATGTTCGAGTGTAACTACTTCTAATTTTACTGTTACAGTGAATGCTTCACCAGCTGCTCCAACAGCAACAACGACTGTTAATTATTGCCAAGGTGCAACGGCAACAGCCTTGTCTGCTGCACCAACTAGTGGTTATTCATTACAATGGTACACTGCAGCTACTGGATGGACAGCAAGTAGTACTGCTCCAACTCCAACTACGAGTTCAGCAGCTTCAACTATTTATTATGTGAGTCAGAAACAAAATTCATCGACGATTACAACAAGTACAAGCGCAGGAACTACAGCAAGTTATGTTTCTGGACTTACTTTTGGGCAAACATTTCAAGTAGCCACCACAAGTAGAATTACTTCATTAGCCATTGGACAGATATTTGCATATTCTCCAGTAATAAATGTGAAAATTTATAATGGGTTTGGAGGTGCATTATTAGGAACTGCAGATGCAACTATGACAGGTTCTGGTTATTTTAATCCTGTATTCACATTTGCAAATTCCAATATTGTTTTAAATGCTAATCAGACCTATTATTTTGAAGTTACTAGTACTAATAGTGTTTCTATATACTTAATGTCTGTAAAAAATAATTATACTTCAACAGGTGTACTGTATCAAAATAATGTTGCTAATTCAGCATTAGATTTTGATTTTACATTAACATCAACTTCTATTGCCAATCCATGTGAAAGTCCGCGTACAGCAATTACAGTTAATGTCGATGCGATTCCAACGATTTCAGGAGCGCAAAACATGACAGTAGGAGGAAGTACTTTACAATTAACAGGTTCAGGAACACCTGCATCTTCTACCCCTTGGACATCTTCTAATACTGCAGTTGCCACTATTTCGGCAACAGGAGAAGTAACTGCAGTAGCATTAGGTACAACAACAATTACTTACACGACTTCTGGTGGTTGTACGACAACGACAATAATTAAAGTGTTAGATTGTACCCAACCTTTTGGAAGCGCGTTGAATTTTGATGGGGTAAATGATTATGTGGTTTTGGATAATGCCGGAACTAATACTAGTTTACAATTTACTAATACGGCTAATTATACTTTAGAAGGATGGGTGAAAAGAACTACTGCAACGAGTAGCAATGCAGTAATTATAGCAAAACAAAATGGGAATGTTGCAGGAAACTATTCGTTAGGAATTAGTTCAACAGGGGTGCCTTATTTATCAAGAGAATATACCCCTTGGGTAGTTAATGCAACTACTAGTTTGCCACTAAATGAATGGCATCATATTGCTGGTGTGTTCGATGGTTCTTCATTAAAAATATATATTGACGGTGTTTTAAGTAATTCTGTTACCGCTTCGGGTAGTATTACACCATCCAGTGTTACGGCAATTAAAGTGGCTATTGGAGCCATGTACACTAATAGTTCACCATCAAATTTCTTCAATGGAAGTATTGATGAAGCACGCATATGGAATGTAGCTAGAACAGCTACTCAAATTCAACAAGCGAAAGACAGTGCATTAAATGGTAATGAATCAGGACTTGTTGCCTATTATAATTTTAATCAAGGCGTTGCTGAAGGAAATAATGCAGCAGTAACAAGTATCGTTAACCCAGTGAATAGTGCTTCAAACGGTACCTTAACCAATTTTACTAAAACGGGAACCACTTCTAATTTTGTGGGGAGTGTTTACAATTTAGATATTTCAGGCGCATCATCAATTTGTGCTAATACTACTTCGCAATACACGCATCTAATTTCAGGAGGGACTTGGTCTATTTCTAGTGGAGCCAACGCTACTATTAGTACTTCAGGTTTATTAACAAGTGCAGGGTCCGAAAATGTTACTTTGAGCTATACTTATATTTTGAATGGTTGTTCATTTACAGCGACTAAAGCGGTTGCTATTGTTGCACCATCAATTACGGTTCAACCATCAACAGCGGCACAAACGTTATGTTTAAATGCTACTGCAACACCGCTTACAGTAACCGCTACAAATGTTGGTATAACTTACCAATGGTATAAAAACACAACTGCATCTACGACAGGAGGAACAGCAATAACAGGTGCCACTTCAGCAAGTTATACCCCATTAACAACTATTGCAGGTACATTGTATTATTATTGTGTAGTGGGCGGAACTTGTACACCAGCTGTTACAAGCAACGTTTCGGGCGCTATTGTAGTTTCGCCAGCATCTATTGCAGGAACAATTTCTGGAACAAATGCTATTTGTACAGGAGCAACATCTACATTAACATTGTCAGGAAGTGTTGGTACTATCCAATGGCAACGTTACGATAGTTCTGTTTGGACAGATCTAACAGGAGCGACAAATGCTACATTGATTACCCCAACATTGACTCAAAATACAACTTATAGAGCAACAGTTACTAGTGGTTATTGTTCAGGTGCTTCAACGGCAAATTATGCTATTACAGTGAATCCAATACCAGTAATTACAGTTCAACCTTCAACAGCATCTCAAACATTATGTTTAAATACTACCGCAACGGCACTAACAGTTACTGCAACAGGTACAGGTTTGACTTACCAATGGTATAAAAACACAACTGTATCTACGACAGGAGGAACAGCAATAACAGGTGCCACTTCAGCAAGTTATACCCCATTAACAACTATTGCAGGTACATTGTATTATTATTGTGTAGTGGGCGGAACTTGTACACCAGCTGTTACAAGCAACGTTTCGGGCGCTATTGTAGTTTCGCCAGCATCTATTGCAGGAACAATTTCTGGAACAAATGCTATTTGTACAGGAGCAACATCTACATTAACATTGTCAGGAAGTGTTGGTACTATCCAATGGCAACGTTACGATAGTTCTGTTTGGACAGATCTAACAGGAGCGACAAATGCTACATTGATTACCCCAACATTGACTCAAAATACAACTTATAGAGCAACAGTTACTAGTGGTTATTGTTCAGGTGCTTCAACGGCAAATTATGCTATTACAGTGACTCCAATACCAGTAATTTCAGGTGCAACAACAGTTGGAGCAGGAAACACTATCACATTGACCTCAACCACAACAGCATCAACAATTAATCCATGGGTTTCTTCAAATCCTGCGGTGGCTACAGTTTCTAACACAGGAGTAGTAAGTGGGTTAACCACAGGTTCAACTACAATTACTTTTACAAATAATAATGGTTGTACTACAACCACATCAATTACCGTAAATGTAGGAACTACTTTAACACCGGTATTGACTTCGCCTGTTAGTAATGCAACGGGATCCACCACATTAAACTTTAATTATACTCTTTCTGAAGGACCATTAGCAGGTTCAGTAAAATTAATTTTTACGCCGACAGCAGGGGGTTCGCCAATTATTTGGACGATGACAAATACTACATCAGCTGTGTTTAGTTATACAGTAGGAACTAATCCAACACTAATTTCAAATGTTGTCTCTGGTACAGCTTTAGGCTTCACAACTTATAACGTAACTTTAGTATATCAGGACGGATTTGGAAACCCTGCAGCGACAACTACTAATACTAACATCCAAACTTTGGCTCCACCAAGTATTAGTTTTGCGCAGTCTAGTTATACAGGATTGGTTAATGTAGCTATGACTACAATTGTTTCTACTAATACTGGGGGTGTTATTAGTAGTTATTCAATAAGCCCAGCACTACCAAATGGTTTGGTGTTTAATACTACTACGGGTAGTATTTCAGGAACGCCATTGGTAACAAAAGTAGCCACTAATTACACTATTACAGCACTTAATGCTGCGGGTTCAGATGTTAAAATAATTTCATTGATGATCGATGCGGATTCAGATGCTGATGGAGTGCCTGATTCTGTAGAAATCCAGCAAGGTACCAATCCAAATGTACCAGGTGCAAAAGACACAGATAGAGATGGCGTTCCAGATTATGTAGAAACCCAACAAGGAACTAATCCGACAACTCCAGGAGATGCTATTGATACGGATAGAGATGGCGTTCCAGATTATGTGGAAACACAACAAGGAACGAGTCCAACCACTCCAGGCGCAAAAGATACCGATGGCGATGGCGTTCCAGATTATGTAGAAGTACAACAAGGAACGAGTCCAACTATTCCAGGAGCGAAAGATACGGATGGTGATGGTGTTCCAGATTATATTGAAGTACAACAAGGAACGAGTCCAACCACACCGGGTAACGTTGTTATCGATACGGATGGTGATGGCGTTCCGGATTATATCGAAGTACAACAAGGAACGAGTCCAACTACGCCAGGCGCACGAGATACGGATGGCGATGGTGTTCCAGATTATGTAGAAGTACAACAAGGTACGAATCCTACCACTCCAGGCGCTAAAGACACGGATGCTGATGGTGTTCCGGATTATATCGAAGTACAACAAGGAACAAGTCCTACTATTCCAGGAGCGAAAGATACGGATGGTGATGGTGTTCCAGATTATATTGAAGTACAACAAGGAACGAGTCCAACCGCACCGGGTAACGTTGTTATCGATACGGATGCTGATGGCGTTCCGGATTATATCGAAGTACAACAAGGAACGAGTCCAACCACTCCAGGCGCTAAAGATACCGATGGTGATGGCGTTCCAGATTATGTGGAAACACAACAAGGAACAAGTCCAACTACTCCAGGCGCACGAGATACGGATGGCGATGGAATTCCAGATTATGTAGAAGTACAACAAGGAACGAGTCCAACCACACCGGGTAACGTTGTTATCGATACGGATGCTGATGGCGTTCCGGATTATATCGAAGTACAACAAGGAACGAGTCCAACTACGCCAGGCGCACGAGATACGGATGGCGATGGCGTTCCAGA
>NZ_JAHEBT010000052.1:0-594371 GCF_024642105.1 Flavobacterium sp. | reverse complement strand
CAGATTATATTGAAGTACAACAAGGAACGAGTCCAACCGCACCGGGTAACGTTGTTATCGATACGGATGCTGATGGCGTTCCGGATTATATCGAAGTACAACAAGGAACGAGTCCAACTACGCCAGGCGCACGAGATACGGATGGCGATGGCGTTCCAGATTATGTAGAAGTACAACAAGGTACGAATCCTACCACTCCAGGCGCACGAGATACCGATGGTGATGGTGTTCCGGATTATATCGAAGTACAACAAGGAACAAGTCCTACTATTCCAGGAGCGAAAGATACGGATGGTGATGGTGTTCCAGATTATATTGAAGTACAACAAGGAACGAGTCCAACCGCACCGGGTAACGTTGTTATCGATACGGATGCTGATGGCGTTCCGGATTATATCGAAGTACAACAAGGAACGAGTCCAACTACTCCAGGCGCACGAGATACGGATGGCGATGGTGTTCCTGATTATGTGGAAACACAACAAGGAACAAGTCCAACCACTCCAGGCGCACGAGATACGGATGGTGATGGAATTCCAGATTATGTAGAAACACAACAAGGAACGAGTCCAACCACACCGGGTAACGTTGTTATCGATACGGATGCTGATGGCGTTCCGGATTATATCGAAGTACAACAAGGAACGAGTCCAACTACACCAGGCGCACGAGATACGGATGGCGATGGCGTTCCAGATTATGTAGAAGTACAACAAGGAACGAGTCCAACCACTCCAGGCGCAAAAGATACCGATGGTGATGGTGTTCCAGATTATGTAGAAGTACAACAAGGAACAAGTCCAACTACACCAGGCGCACGAGATACGGATGGTGATGGTGTTCCAGATTATATTGAAGTACAACAAGGAACGAGTCCAACTACTCCAGGAGATAAACTGTTAGATAACGATGGAGACGGAGTTCCTAACTATGTTGAAGTTCAGCAAGGCACTAATCCTAGAATTCCAGGCGCACGAGACACGGATGGCGATGGTGTTCCAGATTATGTAGAAGTACAACAAGGAACAAGTCCAACTACTCCAGGCGCACGAGACACGGATGGCGATGGCGTTCCAGATTATATCGAGGTACAACAAGGAACGAGTCCAACTATTCCAGGAGCGAAAGATACGGATGGTGATGGTGTTCCAGATTATATCGAAATTCAGTTAGGAAACAACCCTGCTATTTCAGATGCTCCAGACGCTGATTCGGATGGAATATCTAACTATAAAGAAGGTTATAATTTCCGTAATCCAGGAGCTTCTAGAGACACAGACCGTGATGGTACTCCAGATTATCTAGATGTAGATTCAGATGGCGATAGTGTATTAGATCGTAACGATGCTTTTCCACTCAATCGATTGGAATGGGCCGATACTGACCGCGATGGTACTGGAAACAATGCCGATACTGACGATGATAATGATGGTATCTTAGATGCTTGTGATGTGGATAGTAATGGCGACGGAATTCCAGATAATGGAACCGATATGGATGCAGATGGTATTATTGATAGCTGTGATTCAGATAAAGACGGCGATGGAGTAAACAACACTTCGGACAATTGTCCAAACTCAGCCAACACGAATCAAGCCGATAGAGATTCAGACGGTGCGGGCGATGTTTGTGATGCTATTGAGTTGGATGTAACACAGGCTCTAACACCTAACGGAGACGGAATCAATGATACTTGGGTAATCTATAATTTAGGAAACCACCCAGCTTCCACAGTTCGTGTGTTCAATGCAAATGGAATGCAAGTATTTTATTCTGCGAACTACCAAAACAATTGGACAGGAAATTACCAAGGCAGTAGCGAAATGCTACCGGTTGGTTCTTATATGTATCAAATTGATTTAGGAGGAGATGGAACAATAGACTCTCAAGGTTGGTTATACATCACAAAATAAAAAAACAAAAGATGAAAAAAATTCAAAATATATTAGCCACTGCACTACTTCTAGTAAGTAGTGTTGCTATGGCACAACAAGAGAGTGCTTATACGTTTTATCGTCAGCATATGAATTTAGTCAATCCGGCTTATGCAGGAATGGATAGTGTTACAGTAGCTACAAGTACCTTGAGAAAACAATGGACAGGCGTAGCTAATGCACCAGAGACCCAAGCGGTATCTTTTGGCACTAGTTTAGGTAAGAAAGTAGGCTTTGGTATGACAGTAATTAGCGATAAAACCTTCATTGAGAAACAAACCTATTTTAGTGTAGACTTCTCATACAAACTAAAAATGAGTGAGACAGCCGATGTGTACTTCGGTATCAAAGCAGGAGGGAACTCTTATAATGTGAATACCTCCGGTCTAGAAACTTACAACGTACAGGCTGACCCCGCTTTAGCTTCTATTAGTACCTTTAATCCCAATGTTGGAGTAGGAGCGCTTTACAAAGAAGGACCATTATATGTATCGTTATCTATTCCAAGACTATTGAATACCAAGAGAGCTAAAAACGATGCAGGTTATGCTAGCGTAGCTACTGATAGTCCGCATATTTATTTAAGCGGAGGTTATGATCTTCCGTTACAAGGAGAATTCTCGAGCCTTATTTTAAAACCATCGGCAATGTTGCGCTATGTAAGTGGTGCCCCTGTATCAGTAGATTTCACTACAATGTTGCAAATCGAAAAAATAGTTGAAATAGGAGGAATGTATAGAACTGATAAGGCCTATGCCGCTATGGCTAGTGTGTTAATCAGTAACCGATTATTGTTTGGGTTTGCGTATGAAATGAGTACACGCCCAGCCTTAGCTAGTGCTAGAAACACTAACGAAATTTTATTACAGTTTAAGTTTTAAATAGCGGTAGCAATACCACCAATTAAAAATCCCCTTTTATTAATAAAAGGGGATTTTTTTATGAAGTAAATAATGCCTTTAACTCAGTGGCATCATTGGGTTTCATTTTGCCTGCCAAAACTAAACTCAATTGCTTGCGTCGTAGTGCGGCGTCAAAACGTTGTTGTTCTAATTCGCTTTGAGGAATTATAGGTGGAACTTCAACTGGTTTCCCAGTAGCATTTACGGCTACAAAGGTATAAATGGCTTCCATTGTTTTGGTTCTGTCGCCCGAAGCACGGTCTTCAATCCAAACGTCAATAAAAATTTCCATTGAACTGTTGAACGAACGGGATACTTTAGCTTCAACGGTTACCACGCTTCCTAGCGGAATGGCTTTGGTAAACGCCACATGGTTCACTGATGCTGTTACACAAATATTTCTCGAATGTCGTTGCGCTGCAATACTTGCTGCTCTGTCCATTCGGGCTAACAATTCGCCCCCAAAAAGATTATTCAAATGATTGGTTTCACTTGGTAAAACCAAGTCGGTCAAAACGGTTAACGATTCCGAAGGGTATTTAGGTGTCATCATAAAAATTAATTAAGCCAATATACGGCCATTACAGCTGGAATAAAATAGATTACTATGGTTCTTGCCCCATCATAATCTTTAGCTAAACGTTGCCCTATTAAAAGCATCAATAATGTGATACAAGAAAAGACAGCGCCATAATAACCAAACACTCTTCCACTGTTGAGCAATAATTCAATTGCTCCCACAACACATAAAATGGTTGAAATTAACTCTAAAATTAAAACGTGTAATAGCGCTAGAGGCACATGATTTTTTAATTGAGTTTTAGCAAAATGACCTTTTAGCCATTCTACATTATCTTTCCAATAAAAGAGTTTGTCATAACCAGATTGAAGAAACGTAATGGCTAAAAAAACTAAAATTAAGATGGATGCAACATTATTCATAGTCTTTATTTTTTATGGATTAAACGGGTTAATTTGATGGATAAATCAGTGAGTATAATTTTAGCATTTCCGTTGCGTTCAATGTGGTACATCGCATCCGATAATTCTTTGAAAATCTCGTGGATATTATTTCCATTAACGAATGGAGCAAAATTAGCCAATTGGAATTTTTCGACCTTAGGTTCTAAATATACTAAACTCGGACTTTCATAATTGAGCAGCAACGCTTGGCGAAACATTTCAATACAAAATTCCAAAAATTTCTTTTGTGTTTCTCTTCCAAGTCCAGCGATTTGTTCGCTCCACTGAATTAAATCTTGAATTGCCGACGCATTTCCTTTGGCTTTAAACGCAGCTCGAACCCAAGTTACAAACCATTCGTCAAACGGATAATCGTCTTCGTCATTTTGCAATAAATGCAACGCTTTATTATAATTCCCTTGCGCTTGATGAGCAATAGTAGCGGCTAATTTAGAGTCAATTTGTTTTTTGGCTACCAAAGTCTCAGCAATACAATTTTCTGGTAATCCGCCAAAATGTAACACTTGACAACGCGAACGTATGGTTTGAATAATATCTTCTTCTTGTTCAGAGATGAGAATGAAAATGGTTTTTTCAGGTGGTTCTTCGAGCAATTTTAGTAATTTGTTGGATGCTTCTACATTCATTTTATCAGCCATCCAAACAATCATAATCTTATAGCCGCCTTCGTAAGATTTTAAAGCCAATGTTTTTAAAACATCACTTGCATCTTCTACTCTAATCAAACCTTGTTTGTTGTTTACTCCCAAAACAGCATACCAATCAAACAAACTCCCGTACGGATTATGAGTAACAAATGCTCTCCAATCAGCAATGAAATCAATACTTTTAGGTTTGGTTTTTACATCTTCTGTAGATACGGTTGGATACACAAAATGCAAATCGGGATGCGAAATTTTATCAAATTTAATATTGCAAGATTCGTTTTCGCCTCCATTTTCGCCTCCATTTTCGCCATTGGCATTACCACACAATATATATTGCGCATAAGCAATAGCCATAGGGAGGGTTCCACTTCCTTCGGGTCCTACAAATAATTGTGCATGCGGAATCCGGCCTAAATCGGCACTTTTAGTCAAGTGACTTTTAATATGTTCTTGCCCTAAAATTTCTGAGAATTGCATAAAGCAAAGATAACAGAAAATGAGAGAGTCAAAAATTTTAGGTTCTAAACTTTTTAGGGTTAACAAGCGTAGGTGTCTCTTTTTATAAATTGTTTTTTGCTAATAAAGAAACACTTAGCACCCAAAACATAAAAATCAGCTTTGTTTTAACAAATTTACTCTGCTTATTTACACAAAATCCACGAATATTTTTTTGAAAAGAACAATCACTATTTCAAAAAAAAGTATACTTTTATTTCCTTGAAAATAGTTACCCACCTATTTCAAGATTTTTTTTGAAACATAAAATTTAAATAATGAAAGCAAAAGTATCCCTTATCTGTACGCTTTTCTTGTTCCTTTCGGCAATCGCTTTTGGACAAAAAAAAGTAATTCCTAAAAGCATTATTCAACGTAGTGCATTAATCAGCAAATACCATGACAGTAAAGAATTGTCGTCAATGCCCAAAAAAGAACTTTTGGAATTGTGTATTGAACGCGCTTCGGTAATTACTAAAACCCTTCCGTATGTTGCTTTAGCAACAAAATCTGGAGTTACCATGATTGACCTTGGAATTCCTGACGAATCAGATTATCGAAAACTATTAGACGATCAAGAAGAAGAAATCACCACCTATCTTGAATTAACGACTAATTTTCAAAGAAAAATCTTGCCTTATGCCGACAAGAATCGACTCATTGCCGCCATTTTATTTTATGAAAATATTTTAAAATCGCTACACGAGTTTGAAGACAACTAATTAGGTCTTTTTTACCAATTCTTGTTGTTCAAGAAATTGAATTGTCCCATTTTTTATCCTTGTACCTATGAAAAATTTTGCCCCAACAATAGTGCTTTTGCTATTGGCGTTTTTGAATGGTAATGCCCAGCCAATTCAAGTAAATATTTTATTACGATTCGTTCGACACCATTGAAGCTGCAAAACAGGCTTTAAATGCCAGAGGAAGTTTGCCGTACAATGGCAAGATGTCCATAGTTAAAATTGAAAAGGAATAAAAAATAGAGGTACTCTTTTCAAATGGTTTTTTAATCCCTACAGAAAAACGGAAAAGGAATAAAATAAAGTTGATTTAAAATACATAGATCCCAAATGAATTCGATTCACCGATTTAAAAACCTTTTTTTGCTTTTGCAAATAGTCTTTTTGGCAGCTATAATCTTTTCTTGTAATGAGAGTTTTTCCCAAACAAAAAAAGTAACGTTAGCTGAAAAAATAACAGTTTCTAATCCTGTTGAAGATCCTACTTTTAATGATTTGGTCTCTATTTGCACAGAAACAGGAAAAAAACTCCCTAAAATATTTTTGTGCGGTAATAATGCATCTCGCACCATAACTACTTCTATTAGTGGAGCAACTCTAATATGGGAAAAATTAAATGAGGGAACTTGTACAACGGTAACTACCACAGATTGTCCGAATGAATCCAATTCTTGTATATGGACACAAGTTGCTATAGGGCCTAATTTTACTGTTTCAGGAGCGGGTCAATATAGAATTAGAGCGGTTTATACGGATAATAGTCAAAATATATTTTATTTTAATACGTACCAAAATGGTTTGGATATTCCGATTACTACAACCGATATCTATTGTGGAAAACCAGGAAAAATTAGAATAGCCCAATTAACAGGTTATGAATACAGTTTAGACGGAGTGACCTATCAAGATTCCAATGGATTTTCTATCGCAACCGCTGGAGCATATATTGTCAAAGTAAGACGAGTAGGAGCAACACTAACAGATTGTATTTTTGAAATCCCTGTAACTATTGCAAAGAAAGAATTAGCAGTTGTCACAACAGTTACCCAACCTATTACTTCTGGTGATAAAGGAACTATTAAACTCACGGCGACAAATGTTAGAGAACAGTATTTTTATAAAATAACCCAAGCTGCTACAATTATCAATGAAGTTGGACCGATTTCTGATAGTGACTATACTTTTCCTAATTTGAATTCGGGAACCTATACTTGGTCAGTCAAAACAGATGATTGTGATTGGAAATCCGGCGATATAATAATTAATTCCATTTTCCCTTTTCAAATTACCCCAACCGTTAAACCAGTTACTTGTCAACCTGGAAGCATTCAAGTTTTAGTAACAGGCGGAATACCTCCCTATCAGTATTATTTTAATGGAAACACTACTCCAGAAACAGGGAACCTAATTGGTGTTTCAGTTGCAGGTACTTATACTATTAAAGTGGTTGATAGTAACCATCAAACTATCACAATACCAGTTGAGGTACCAAATCAACCTACTCCAGTTTATACTATTGAAAAAACGAATGAAAATTGCTATTACCCCAACTCGTGGCAAATTAAGTTCAATGTTGCGAATGCCAATGGGAATAGTTTGCGATATAGTATTAACAACGGTCAAACTTTTTCGACAAATCCTGTTTTTCAGGGATTATCTGCAACTCCAGCAGGGACTACTTTTAAAACAATTATTGAATATTCGTATGGCGGAGTTAAATGTACTAAGGCTGAAGATATAATCATTGTTCAGCCACAATATGGTTTGTCAGCGACGGCTGTGGTTTCTGAATTAATTGGCTGTTTGCCATCTCCTGATGAAGATAAGGCTAAAATTAGAATTACCAATCCGCAAGGAGGAACACCGCCATACCAATACAGTTATGATAATCAAGCTACTTGGACGACAAACACGTCCATCTTAAAACCTACAGACGATTATGTTTTTCATATTAAAGATGCTAATGGATGTATTTCTGCATTGGCGAAGGTGTCGGTAGAAAATATAGGAATTCCAATAATTTCGGTTCTAAATGATTCTTTTAATTGTGATGGAACAGCAAATAGCACCGTCAATAGTGTCACAGCGACTACTACTACTTTTAGTTATGCTTATTCGTTAGACGGAGGTGCTTTCCAACCCTCTAAAAACTTTACCAACTTGCACCCAGGAAGTCATACGCTTGCAGTGAATTATCAACCTTTGATAGTCCCTACGTATAGTAATTTACTAAAAGAAGACTTTGGTTATGGAGCCGATACTACTTCGCCGGGAATGAGTGCGGCTTATTGTTTTGAGAAGCAAGTTGGCCCTGTTACCTGCCATGCACAGTTGGGTTGGGGATTAAACATTAATGATGGAGAATATGCTGTTACGTCATATATTGTATATCCTTTCGGTGCTTGGTATCGACCAATAGATCATACTAATCCCACGATAGCGAAAGGACGCTATTTAGTTGTCAATATACAAGGAGACAATACACGTCCCATTATTTATGAAAAAACAATTAATGAAATTATACCCAACCAGTCGATAGCGGTTGAATTTTATGCTACAAATTTATTAAGAATAGGAAATACTCAATACAATCCTAATTTAAGAGTTGCTTTAGTGAATGCATCAGGAGTCGAGGTTGATTTTTATAATACAGGCTCAATTCCTAAAACTGAAAAATGGCAAAAATACGCAACACAACTCAATCCAGGAAATAACACAACTTTACGATTTCAGATACGTTCGATAGAACAAAATCAAAGTGGAAACGACTTAGCTATAGATGATATTACGGCTTATCAAACCCCTAAATTATGTGCTGCAACTAAAACTATAAGTTTTGTTATCCCAACAGGGAAAGCATTTGAAGCTTCAATTACCAATACAAAAAATGCAACTTGTTCAGGAGCAAACAATGGCGAAATTACAATTGCCGCTCAAAATTTTAATACCGTTACAGGCTATCAATATTCAAAAGATAACGGAGCAACTTGGCAAACAGCAATGACTTCACCTTTTGTAATTGATAGTTTGCGAGCAGGTACGTATATTATAAAAGTGCGTTATAATGCCAGTGCAACGGGTGTTTGCGTTAAATCATTTACACCCATTGCTATTTCAGTTCCAACCTCATTAATTACTACGGCTAATGTCACCACTTTAGCGACTTGTAGTCGAGGAGCAAGTATCACAGCTAGTTCTACTGGAGGAACACCTTTTTATACGTATGAGTTATGGGACGAACTCAATGTAACAAAGTTACGTCCAGTTCAAAACTCGGGAATTTTTGATAATGTGCCCCCAGGGAAATATGTAATTCGCGCGCTTGATGCCAATGGTTGTGCCAATGAAACTCTTGTTGCAATAACAGTTTCTCCACCTCCAACACCAATTCCATCTACAGATTCTAGTTCGGATTTATGTTATGATGCGATTAATCAAGCTACCATAAAGATTAATGTAAGTTCAGGAACAGCACCTTTTTCGTTTAGCTTAGACGGAGCGACTTATCAAACCTTAAGTACTTTTACGAATGTTGGACCAGGAACGCACAAAGTAGAAGTAATGGACGCTAATAATTGTAAAGCAGTTACTCAAAACATCAATATTGGCAACGAAATAAAAGTAGCTGCCGTTTTGACTAAAGCGTTGGATTGTACTTCAAGCCCAGATGCAGTTATTAAAGTAACCGTTGAGGGTGGAGTTAAATCAATTCGATACAGAGTTTTTAAGAATGGATCAAAAATTACTACTAATGACATCACTATTCCTGATTCAGCCTCATCTTTTACTTATCTAGTAAGGGATACACAAACAGGAGATTATGTGTTCGAAATTATCGATGCCAATGGATGTATAAAAACTACTAATACAATTACCGTTGGGCCAAAAGTAAATCCTGAAATTACTTCTTTAACAGAAGTTCAATCCATTTTGTGCCACGGAGAAAATACAGCAGCGATTAAAGTGAATTTAAATACGTCTAAGGGATTGGCTCCGTTTACATATTCAATAAACGGAAGTGCAAATCAGAGCAACTCAATTTTTTCAAACTTGACCGCTGGAACCTATGAAGTTACGGTTACCGATGCTAATTTGTGTACAACCAAAGGAACCAAAATTATTTTACAACCTAACAAAATCAATGTTACTTTTCATGCGGTTGATATAACGTGTACTAGTTCAGGAGTCTCCAAAGGATCGGTAATTGTGGATGGAGTTGTTGGCGGTGTTCCTTCGTACAATTATTTTGTAATAGGAGTAAATGGATACAATAATTTAGAGTTAAATAATGCAGGGACTACCTCCCATACATTTGATGTAGTAGATTTTGGTTTGTACCAAATCAATGTGGTGGATGCCAATGGGTGTTCTGTGTTACAACAAAATATCAAGGTATCTTCTCCTCCCGAGGATTTAGATATAAATGTTTCAACTTCAACAATAAATTGTGCTTCAGGAGGAACGACAAAAGTATCTGTTGCAAAGGCAAATGCATTTAGCTCTGCCGGCCCTTTCTATTTTGCTATTTATAAACCAGGATTAGTTTACTCCTCAACAGATTCTTCATGGCAGGTAGGCGACGTTAGTAAATCAACCATTTTTACCGGATTACTGCCCGGAGTAAAATATACCTTCATTGTGTATGATGATAAAACGGGATGTTATCATTACAAGACAGCTGAAAGTGCAATAACTACTAACTCTACATTAGGAGTAAATAATCTTGAGGAAAAAAATATAACGTGTAAAGGCGCAGCCAATGGGAAAGTATCCTTAACGGTAAAAAACAAGTATGCAATTGCTACGCCAATTTCGTATCAAGTATATAATTCACAATCTTTAGTTCCTGTTTCAGGGGTTTCGGGAACCACAACGATACCCGCAACTGGTAGCACAACCATTACTGATTTAGGCGACTTGCCTTTTGGGAATTATTTTGTGTTGATAAAAGAAGAATTGGGCGCTACAAATGTTGGTTGTAGTATAGCCTCTGATTCATTTAATATAACAGAGTCTGCAATTGATTTAAGTCTTTCGGCTACAATTTTAAAAAATGTAAATTGTAATGAAAACGGTATAATTAGCGTTCAAGCCAAAGACGGCAAAGCACCGTATTACTATCAAATTTCGGCGGTAAGTGGAGCAACTTCAAACCCAACAAGTAATATAGGATTGATTCCGCCTCCGCCTCCATCTCCAGATGGAATTTGGCAAACCTCCAACACATTTACAGTGAGTCAAGGAGGTAGTTATACCGTATTTGTGAAAGACGCTTATGGTTGTGTCAAGTCCCAGCCAGTAACTATAAACAAAGACCCTGAACCAGTTATTGGTTTATCTATATCAAATGTTTGTGCTTCTGAAGGAACTTTTGCAATAAATATAACAGAAGCAAGGGCTGGAATTGCTCCTTATTACATAAGCGTAAACGGGAGTATTTTTAGTCCAGTTACTTTGCCCTATACTTTATCGAATCAAAACTCAGGAGAGTATAGTATTAGTGTAAAAGAGGTGAATGGTTGTTCGGATACAAAAACGTTAAAAATTCATAGTCCATTAGGATTGTCTTCAACGGTTATTAAACAACCGACTTGCGCACTTAATGATGGCGAAATTCAAGCTATTGCCCAAGGTGGTTCAGGTAATTATGAATACAAAATCGACAGTGGGAGCTATGTCTCTAATTCGAATTTTATAGGGCTAAGTTCTGGTAATCATACAATTGAGTTTAGAGATACAACGACTAATTGTACAAAAAGCATTGCAGTAAATTTAGAAGCACCTACTCCTATTACTGGTTTGACTTTATTTCAGATACCTGTAACCTGTAACGGAGGAGATGACGGCTCCATAACGGCAACAATTGCAATTCCAGCAATTGGGACAAACGATAATCCTATTTATAAATACAGCCTCAATGGTGGGATACCACAAGAGTCTAATATTTTTTCAGGATTAACTGCAGGAAGTTATACCGTTGAGGTGATTTCAGGAAGAGGTTGTGTAGCTAGCCAAACCAATTTTTTAATTACCGAACCTGCTGCGATTAGTGTTCCAACACCAACAATTGTTCAGTTTGGCTGTTCTTCTACCAATAATTTGAATAACGCATCGATTACTGTAAATGGAGTAACGGGAGGTTCGGGAACCTATACCCAATACGAATTTATAAAAAACGGAACACGCGTTCAATTTGGATCGAATCCAACGTATGTTGAGTCGGACTTAGCGGGGGGTAGTTATACCGTCAACGTGTATGATGACAGAGGTTGTTCGGGAAGTACTTCTGCAACCGTCTCCCCATTTTATATTTTAGATACAATTAATGTTACTCCAATAAGTCCAATCAGTTGTGTTGCAAACGAAACAATCAAAGTCTCCGTTTCAGGCATCGGTGGTACGCCAACTAATTTAGACTATTCGTTAAGTACCATTTCAGGAAGTTCGGTAGGGACAATTTTTTCTTCCAATTCCAATGGAATTTTTTCTGGGTTAACCGTTGGAGAATATTTAATTACTGTAAAGAACACAGTAACTCTTTGTAGTATTCAAGAAGTATATACCGTCAATGAACCGAATACTTTTGGTTTAACCATTGATTCGGTGGTAGATGTTACCTGTTTTGGAGGAAGTAATGGAAGTGCTAACATTACTTTAACCGACAAAAATACTCCGAGTAAGGCGGGTGCTTTTAGTTATGTTGTTAAAGATAGTTTGGGGAATAGCATACAGTCTTCAACAACTACCTCTGCTGCCCCAATTACAGTTTCAGGGTTAAAAGCAGACACTTACTCCATCACGGCGACTTTGAGTAACGCGCCATTTTGTAGTGTGACTAAAAAATTTACGATTAGTCAGCCTACTTCAGCACTTTCTTTGGTAGAATCTCATTCAGATATTACTTGTGCAGTGGGTAATAATGACGGAATAATTACCGCTTTGCCTCAAGGGGGTTGGACAGACTCGTATGAGTTTAAATGGGAAAAAGAGGGAACGGTACTTCAAGATTGGGGCGACGTTACAACAGTAACTGATTTGACTCAAGGAAATTATACGCTTTATGTTCGTGATGCAAAAGGTTGTGAAGCAGAAAATCATATTGCTTTAATCAATCCTACACCAATTACTTTTAACGCTAGTTCTGATGTTGCTTTTTTACCTTGTTTTGCTGACCGAACCGCTATAATTTTTACAACAAACGTTTCAGGAGGTCAGGGCAGTAATTATTGGTACACTCTAAATGAAACAAGTCCCAATCCAACTGTTTTTGGTTCACAAACTTCAAATGAATTTAAAAATTTAGGGGCTGGTAAATATAGTGTAACTGTTACTGATAATTGGTCGTGCAAGGCTACATCAGGAATAATCGAAATTCAAGAACCAACCCATGTAGTTGCCACATTATCTTTAAAAACACCCCCAACGTGTATGGTTTTGTCCCAATTGGCTTTGCAAATTTCAGGCGGAACACCTCCTTATAGTTTCAGTGCCGACAATAGTGTTTTTAGTCCGTTTTCATTAACTTTTTTAAATGGAAACACGGGTATGAATCACTATTTTGTCAAAGACAATAATGGATGCGGAAGTTATTTGTCTAATGATGTGGTGGTAGAATCTCTAAAGGGATTGTCAGTTGCAATAGATACTACTTTTGCCAAAGTAAATTGTAAAGGGAATAGCACAGCGTCTATTTTGGCAACAGCCCAAGGTGGTTTAGGAAATTATTTGTACATATTGTTAGATGAGGTTGATAATTTGGTTCGGCCAGCCCAAATAACGGGTGTCTTTACAGGTCTCTCGGCAGGAAAATATAAGGTAAAAGTAACCAGTGCTGATTGTGTTCCAGCGGAATCAACTACCATTACAATTACTGAGCCTACTGCAAAATTAAATCCCGCCTATTCGTTAACTAATATCTTGTGCGCTGGGTCTAATGACGGTACTGTAAAAATCAATTCTTCAGGAGGTACGGCGGTTATTAAGCACGCTATTTCGCCTAATTTGAGTCAGTTTACCGAGTCAAATCTTTTTGAAAACTTAGCGGCAGGAACTTATGATTTGTTGGTTCAGGATGCTTTAGGATGTTATGAAAAAAAGTCGATTACAATTGGAGAACCAGCGGTTTTATCAGCCCAAATAATCAATACATCGATTGTACAAGGAATGTGCTATGATGATAAGAATGCTCAGTTTAGTATTGTAATTTCTGGCGGAACACTACCATATAGTGTGTCTTTAGACAATCCAACGGGTCCATTTGCAACAGGAACTGCCACTCAAACACAATTTGATTTCACTAATTTGGAAGGCGGTTCACATACGGCATATATTAAAGATGCTAACAATTGTACGTTGGATCGGATTGTCAATCTTAACGAGTCGGTGAAATTGAACCCAACTACAATTATAAATTATGATTGTGTAAGCAAAGCACAACATAATACGGTTACCGTAAATTTAGATTCTAGTATTACTGATTATGCCTTGTTTCAATTTGCCTTAGATGGAGGAACGTATCAACCGAGTAATGTGTTTTCCAATTTTACCCCAGGAGATCATTTTATAAGAGTGAAACACAACAGTGGCTGCATTAAAGACACCCCTGTTTTCAATATTCTAAAAGTTGATCCTTTGATTTTGAATTTAAAAGAAGGGGGTTTAAATGAAATAATTGCAGTGGCTACTGGTGGTGGAGGCAATTACAAGTACACTTTTGATGGCGAATTTAATAATGCCAATCCGAGTTATATTTATTATAAAACTCAAGACTATTTGGTCACTGTTCAAGACGCCAACGGATGTAAAACCGAAGTCACTCAACAATTCAATTACATTGATATTTGTATACCTAACTATTTCACGCCAAATGGCGACGGACTCAACGACACTTGGGCGCCAGGTTGTACTGTTAATTACAAAGATTTAACTTTCTCCATTTTAGATCGCTACGGACGAGAATTAGGCACTTATAATTTGGGTGAATCTTGGGACGGCAAATACCAAGGAGTGGAGCTGCCTTCTGGTGATTATTGGTATGTGTTGAAGCTCAATAATTCAAAAGACGACAGAGAATTTGTAGGTCATTTTACACTTTACAGATAATTCATTAAAAGAAAAATCAATGAAAAAAATAGTTATATATACCCTTTTGTCCATTTGTTTTTCAGGCTTTAGCCAAGAATTACATCTGCCTGTTTTTACACAATACTTAGCGGATAATAACTTTGTATTGTCGCCTACTTTTGCTGGAATTGGAGATAATTTGCGACTACGCGCCAATGGACTAACCCAATGGGTGGGCATCAAAGACGCTCCAAAAAACCAATCGCTTTATGCTGATTTTAGATTGGCCAATCGCTCAGGAATAGGAATTTCATTATACAATGATAGTAATGGGAATACGTTTCAAACGGGTGTTAAGTTCTCTTTTGCGCACCACATTATTTTAGATTATTATTCCAAACAATACTTGTCTTTTGGGCTTTCGTACAACATCAATAATTTTAAAATAGACATCAGCAAATTCAACGCAACTCATGAAATACCGATTATTGACCCAAGTATTACCGATAATAGATCTATCTCCAATAATAATTTTGACGTAGGGCTTTTGTATCGTAATAAAGGTTTTTATGTGAGTTTCAATGCGTCTAATATTTTGCCCAAAACCAAAGATAATTATTTAGGCATCGAACCCAGTTTGGTTTTGAATTACCAATTGTATTCTGGCTATGTGATCAAAAATAGCCATAACCGAAATGTCGAAATAGAACCCTCGGTGTATTATCAGTTTTTTGCAGGAGATAAACGGTCGACTACGGATCTCAATTTAAAATACAGACACTATAATAGTTATGACGACTACTATTGGGCAGGCGTTTCTTATCGCTTTTTGAACGATCAATCATTCAAGCCGTTGACGGTGGGTCCAATGGCTGGATTTAAAAAAGCCGATTTCTATTTTGGATATTCCTATCAAGTTATATTGAACCAAATTACTGCCTATAATTCAGGGACACACATGGTTACTTTGGGATTTGATTTCCTTCAAGGAATAAGTGATTGTCCTTGTACACAAAGTCCGTTGCACGATTGATGGTTATTATTTAGCAGTTGTGATTTTGGGATTTTTAAATTGTTAAAATTTTAAACAAATTGACTCATAATAAAAAAAAACTTACATTTGAATTAGTTCTAACCTAATTGTAAATTCTATTTTAAAAATAATGTATTAGTATTTTACATAATTAACACCTAATCCACATGAAAAAAATAATTTTAATTATCGCAGTCACAATTGTATTAATTCCAACAGTAAAATCGCAAGAGAAAATCCAATTTGGAGTAAAAGGAGGTGTCAATTTCACCAACATGACCTCTAATGATTATTTATATGATGAAAAATACAAGACTGGATTTTATCTTGGAGCAACTGTTGAAATACCATTGAGTAAAAAATTATCAATTCAGCCCGAAATAGTATATTCAAGTCAAGGAATTAAAGGAAAAGAACTTGTAAATTTTATCTCAATTGTTCCTGGAACCATGCCTGTAGTTTATGCTGAACACAAGTTAGATTATATCAAGATTCCTGTTTTGGCAAAACTGTATTTAGTTAAGAATTTTTCATTTGAAATAGGGCCATCATTTAATTTTCTAGTAAACGATCAGTTTACGTCTGATTATCCCACACAGACAGATTTAGCTGAAAAATTTGAATTTGGGGGTGTTATTGGGTTATCCTATAAAGTCAAATCAAATTTTGTTGTAAATACAAATTATCTCATCGGTTTTTCCAATGCTTTAAAATCGCCTTTTGAAAATTCAAAAAACTATGGTTTTTCAGTAGGAATTGGATATTTATTTAAATAAAAGCCCTATTTACGCTTAGAGGTTGGTTTTTTGAAAAAAAGAGACTAAAAAATAACAGATTAATTAATTTACAACGATTTCGTT
The DNA here is from genome assembly GCF_024642105.1 of Flavobacterium sp. Classification (GTDB taxonomy): domain Bacteria; phylum Bacteroidota; class Bacteroidia; order Flavobacteriales; family Flavobacteriaceae; genus Flavobacterium. The sequence goes on along the minus strand of NZ_JAHEBT010000052.1, from coordinate 577,710 downwards.
AAGAAAATCTGAATTTTTATTCCTTTTCAGAATTTGTCACTGCGCTAAAAGTTCTATCTTTGTTTCTCTTTCAGAAAAACTAAAAAACAGATACAATGAAAACGGTAAACGATTTTAATTTCAAAAATAAAAAAGCAATTATCCGCGTTGATTTTAACGTGCCTTTGGATGAAAATTTTAATGTAACAGATGTTACACGTATTGAAGCTGCAAAACCAACTATTGATAAAATTTTGGCTGATGGTGGAAGTGTAATTTTAATGTCGCATTTAGGTCGTCCAAAAGGAGCTGAAGAGAAGTATTCATTGAAACACATCTTAAAAACAGCTTCGGCTATTTTAGATGTTCCAGTTCAATTTGCTGCAAATTGTATAGGAGCTGAAGCTAAAGCAGCCTCAGACAAATTACAAGCAGGTGAAGTATTGTTGTTAGAAAATTTACGTTTTCACGCTGAAGAAGAAGCTGGAGATGTGGCTTTTGCCAAAGAATTAGCGTCATTAGGCGACATCTATGTAAACGATGCTTTTGGTACTGCACACAGAGCGCACGCTTCGACTACAATTATCGCGCAATTTTTTCCAAACGATAAATGTTTTGGAACGTTGCTAGCTAAAGAAATTGAAAGCTTAAACAAAGTATTAAAAAATAGTGTAAAACCAGTAACTGCTGTTCTTGGAGGTTCAAAAGTATCTTCAAAAATCACGGTTATCGAAAATATCTTAGACAAAGTAGACCACATGATTATTGGTGGTGGAATGACGTTTACTTTTGTAAAAGCCTTAGGTGGAAAAATTGGAGACTCTATTTGTGAAGATGACAAACAAGAATTAGCCTTAGAAATTTTGCGTTTAGCTAAAGAAAAAGGAGTTCAAATTCATATTCCGGTTGACGTAGTAGCAGGAGATAAGTTTTCAAATGATGCTAATACACAAGTGGTTGACGTAACTGCAATTCCTGACGGATGGGAAGGAATGGACGCAGGACCAAAATCTTTGGAACAATTCAAAAAAGTAATTTTAGAGTCTAAAACGATTCTTTGGAATGGACCTTTAGGTGTTTTTGAAATGCCAACTTTTGCAAAAGGAACTATTGCTTTAGGAGAATTCATCGCTGAATCAACTGCTAACGGCGCTTTCTCACTTGTAGGAGGTGGAGATTCTGTTGCTGCTGTAAAACAATTTGGTTTTGAAGACAAAGTAAGCTATGTTTCAACAGGAGGAGGAGCAATGTTAGAAATGTTAGAGGGTAGAGTGTTACCTGGAATTGCTGCTATTTTAGAATAAGTACTTTTTAAACAATAGTCAAGTCAAGATAGACTTGATTCAATAGAATAGAAAACCTTAGCGATGAAATTTCTGGCTAAGGTTTTCCTTTTTTAGAGACAGGATTTTTAATTTTTAGTCCGTTAGTCTCCTTAGGTTTAAGACGGATTTTCGTATTAAATCGAGCAAAAAAGCTTAAAAAAGCCCCTAAAACTGATTTTTTAACAATATTTATGTAATTTTTCAGTTAGAACCTAGTAAGTTTGTAAAAATGATTTTATAATCATTTGAAATTTAGCCCCTTGAATGCATTAAATATGAATATAAAAAACCTTATACTTCCTTTTTTTCTGTTAGTATCTTTTTCACTTTTTTCGCAAGAAACAGTTGAGAAAACAAATGCTCCAAAACCAGAAATTAAACTTACCTACTTAGATTCTATCAAGAAAACATTTGTCAAAGATGATTTGGCAGCTTGTGTGGACAGTTTGTGGTTAAAGGAATTAACCAATTTAGACATTTACAATAACCTTACAGAGGATATTCAAACAATCAATATTGACGAAAAAGTTGATTATGAATTACCTACTGAGTTGTTGAAAGCACGATTGCAAGCAATGGATGAGAAGTCGCCATTTCATATTGAATACAACCAAGGTTTAGAAAACATCATCAAGTCATTTTTGAAAAACAGAAAGCGTTCTTTTGAGCGTTTGATGGCTGTTTCAGAATATTATTTCCCTTTATTTGAAGAGGCATTTGACAAACAAAATGTGCCTCTTGAAATCAAATATTTAGCCGTTGTTGAGTCGGCATTAAATCCAAAAGCTGTTTCTAGAGTTGGCGCTACAGGACTTTGGCAGTTCATGTACCAAACAGGAAAACAATACGGATTGAAAATTGATTCGTATGTAGATGAACGTAGCGATCCTTTAAAAGCGAGTGAGGCTGCTGCCCAATACATGAAAAACATGTATGCTATTTTTGGCGATTGGGATTTGGTTTTGGCTTCCTATAATTCAGGACCAGGTAACGTAGCAAAAGCCATTCGACGTTCTGGAGGACAACAAAACTATTGGAACATTCGTAAAAATTTACCACAAGAAACACAAGGATATGTACCTGCTTTTTTAGCAACAATGTACATTTATGAATACCATAAAGAACACGGAATTAAGCCTGAAAGAGCGCCTATCAAGCATTTTGCTACAGATACGGTAATGATTAAAAGACAAATGTCTTTTAAACAAATTTCAGAATTGATTGATATTCCAGTGGCTCAATTGCAAATTTTGAATCCATCGTATAAATTAAATGTGGTGCCGTCTTACAGAGACCAAAGCCATTATTTGAGATTACCACAAGACAAGATGGCGGTTTTCACTTCTAATGAATCTAAGATTTATGCTTATGTGGATAGAGAAGCTAACTTAAGAGAAAAGCCATTCCAAATTGTTCGACCAATTGTACCTCAAGACTCTGTAAATACATTTCAAAGATTGGCACAAGCCAAAGTGCGCTATTACCGTGTCAAGCGTGGAGACAATTTGAGTACCATTGCTAAGAAATATGACGTTGCAGTTGACGATCTTAAAAAATGGAATAACATTAAGGGGAATGAAGTTGCTTACGGTAAAAACTTAAAAATCAATGGAACTGAGGCAGAACAGAAATCGACGGCTGTAGCCAAAGTTGAAATTGACAAAAAAGGAGTTCAGAAAGACAGCGTGGCTACTACAACAGCATCGTTTTATGTGGTTCAAAAAGGAGATAACTTAAGTAATATTGCTAAAAAATTCAACATTACCGTAGCGGATATTCAAGATTGGAACAAGTTAAACAATAACAATGTTCAGTTAGGGGCTTCGCTTCAAGTAGTGAAAAACCCAACTACTAAAGAAGAAGTAGCAGCTGCTCCTGAAAGAAAAGACATTCAATATATTGTTCAAAAAGGAGACAATTTAGGGAACATTGCTAAGAAATTTGGAGCTTCATTAGACGATTTAAAGCAATGGAATAATTTAGGGTCGAATGCAATTGCTTTAGGAAGTACATTAATTGTTGCCAAAAATGAGATTGCGATTGTAACCAATAAAGCAACAGTAGCTAGTTTTAAAAAGAAAGACGATTATACCACTCCTGCTAAAAAAGAAGCAGAATACTATGTGAAAAAAGGAGATTCATTGTATAGCATTTCCAAAAAATATCCAGGTGTGACTATTTCTGACTTAAAGAAATGGAATAACATCAAAGAAGAAGAATTGAAACCGGGAATGAAATTAAAAATTAACGGATAATTCGATGGATCAATTTAAATTTGGGTTTTATTTCATAATGTAAGAATCATGAATAAAGCCCATTTTTTATGCCTGCTCCTTTCGGTTGTTTTGTTTTCTTGTTTCAAGAAAGAAGCCGACTTACCTCGTAAAACAACAGGTAAAATCAATACGATTTCAGTAATTATTGATGACCAATTGTGGAATGGAGAAATTGGCGACAGCATTCGAAATAAATTTGCTTCTCCAGTAATTGGACTACCCGAAGAAGAACCGCTCTTCACCATCAATCAATATCCTGTTAAATTATTAGAAGGTTTTGCTACTGATAGCCGTGCGATTTTGGTAATTAAAAAAGAAGCCGAAAACAAATTCGAAATCAAGGAAAACCAATACGCTTCACCTCAAAATGTATTTCATATTTCAGGCAAAACGGCTACTGAAATATTGCAATTATTGGAAGAACATACACCGGAAATCATTTACCGTATTGAACAAGGAGAAATTGCAGAAAGCCAACGTATCAATAAAAAAGCGCTACTCCAAACCACATCTTTTAAAAAAGAATTTCAGCTTACAATTCAAGTTCCTTCCGACTTTGAACAGGTGTTGCGAAAGCCCAATTTTGTTTGGTTAAAGAAAAAAATAATTAGTGGAAGCAGTAGTTTGTTGCTTTATCAGGTGCCGTTGAATACGATTACAACTTCTAATGCAGCCATTGATATCCTTACAATGAGAGATTCTATTGGCAAATACATTAAAGGAACGGAACCCAATACCTATATGATTAGTGAAACAGGGTATACCCCTTATTTTTTCAAATCAAAGATAGACAATCGATTGGCGTATGAAACTAGAGGAACGTGGCAACTCCAAAACGATTATATGTCTGGGCCTTTTATCAATTACACCATTGTAGATACAACAAACCATCGGCTGTTAGTTTTAGAAGGATTTTGTTATTCACCCTCCAAAGAAAAAAGGGACGTCATGCATGAGTTAGAGGCTATAATACATTCGGTTCATTTACTTAAAAACAATACATTTACCCCACATAAAAAATAGAATTCATGACATTAGAATGGAAGATCAAATCTTTTGAATCACTTTCTGTACACGAGTTGTACGATATTCTTCGTTTGCGAAGCGAAATCTTTGTTGTTGAGCAAAACTGTGTGTATCTTGATTTGGATGGCAAAGACCAAAAAGCATTGCATCTTTTTGGAACTTTTGAAGGCAAAATTGTAGCACACGCGCGCCTTTTTAAACCCGGAATTTCGTTTGTCCATGCGTCTATTGGTAGAGTAGTAGTACATTCCAAATACCGAGACAGAAAATGGGGTCACGAATTAATGCGCCAAGCTATTGAAGGTGTTTTACATCATTATGGAGAGACTGAGATTACAATTGGCGCCCAATTGTACTTAAAAAAATTCTACGAAAGTCACGGATTTGTTCAAACCAGCGAAATGTATTTAGAAGATGATATTCCGCACATTCAAATGGAGAAGAGCGTTTAATATTAGATTTTAATAAAGATTAGTAATGTCCTTTCAGAGAAAAAATTTCAATAGTAGTATTGTTTTTAATTCCGTAAACAATTCGGTGTTCTTGATTTATTCTTCTTGACCAAAGTCCCTGTAATTCATGTTTAAGTTGTTCGGGTTTTCCTATTCCGCTGGTTGGATTTTTTGAAATATCTGTAATTAGAGCGCCTATTTTTTTTAAAATAGTTTTGTTTCCGCTCTTTATCCAAAATATTAAATCTTGATCAGCTTTTGGTAAAAAAATTATTTCCATAATGAATTTAGCTCATCAAGAGTAACTACTCTACCTTTTCCTTGTTTGGAATCTTCTTTTCCTTGCAAAATCTTTTTCACAAATTCGGGGTCGTAGGGGCTATCTTCTATTTCGTCAATAGGTACAATGGCATACGACTTATCTTTTCCTCTGTGAATAATTACTTTTTCATCTTTAGCAATATCAAGATATTTTTTTATATTTCCTCTGAATTCAGATACACTAATGGTTTTCATTTCATTTTTTTTCAAATGTACATAATTATGTACATTTGAAAAAATATTTTAACATTTGGTTATCACTAATTCGACTCTTCGGTCTAATTCAGGTTCTTTACCAATAGGGAATAGATTGCCATAGCCTTTAAAAGTCATTCTGGACGGATTAATTTTTCGCATCACTAAGTAGCGGTACACGGCTTTGGCTCTATTATAAGACAACTTTCTTTCTTTGGTGTCTTTGTCGATGGCATCTGAAAAGTATTTTGGCGTACAACAAACATGGCCTTGAACTTCAAATTCTACATACGGATTGTTCTTCAAAAAAACGACAATCTTATCCAATATAGCTCGGGATTTTAAGTCCAAATAACTACTTCCTACGCTAAATCGTACATTTTCTAAATAGATCCGATCTCCTTTTTGGTGTGGCAAATGAAAATCAGAAAACAAGCGCGGAATACCCATGAAAAATTTCGGTTTGGCGAGTTGTTCTACCACGACTTCCACTCGGCGATTTTTAGAGCGGGTTTGGTCTAGGTCAGGCACCGTGTCTTTGTTGACCAAAACCCTTCCTTTGCCTTCTAAAGCAATTAATTTTTTAGGATTCAGTCCAATGTTCAGTAAGATTTTTTCAACGGTACCGACTCTCCTGTCCGATAAATTGAAATTGTAAGGAGCCGTGCCACGATCGTCACAATACCCAAAAACGCGAACAGATTGGATTTGGCTACTATCAATTTTTTGAAAAAAATCACGAAGAATGTTCTTTTGGTTTTCTCGAAGTTGGTCCACGTCAAAGTCAAAATAGATATTTTGTGTAATTTTTTCTTGAGCAAATCCGCTTAAGAACAGTACTAAAAATCCTATTTTGAATAATTTTTTCATTACATTTTTAAGATGGATTTGTATTCAGCAGGCGAGTTCAATATTTGAACGGCGCGTTTGATTTCAAGATTATTTTTAAGATAGAACAGGTATAAACCTTCTTGGTATTGGTAGCGTTTGATCAGTTCTTCCTGAATTAAGTTCTTGATTTCTTTTTGATTTTTATCCAATAAGGCGGTTTCACTTTTTTGAAGCGCAGTCAATAATTGTTGGTATTCTGTGGTAATAGTTTCGTCAATTTGTTCTTTTTTGGCTGCAGCCAAAGTTGCCTTCAATGCCAGTTCCGTTTGGGTATCAAAAGAGAATTTAGTTGATTTTAAAAACTGTTTGAAGTCTTGGTAATCTGCTTCTGAAATAGTCGGAATCGTGTTGCCTAGGTTTGGATTTTTGTAATAATATTGGGTCGCAAAATTGAAAATCGCATCGTTTTTTTCTAAGGCTTCGGCAATAGGACTTAATTTAGTTTCGTCTAGCGCTATATCCGGCTGAATGCCACCGCCATCATAAACCGTTCTTCCTTTTTTGGTTTTAAAAGCGGTATAATTTTTCTCGTCACGTTTTGTAGCAATTCCGTTTTTGTCTTTGTGAGCATAATCTAAAGCCTGAATGCAACGACCCGAAGGTGTGTAGTAACGCGAAATGGTTACTTTTAACTGAGTTCCATACGTCAAATCAACGGGTCTTTGGACTAATCCTTTCCCAAAACTACGACTACCAATGATGACAGCGCGGTCTAAATCCTGTAAAGCTCCCGAAACGATTTCTGAAGCCGAGGCGCTTCTTCCGTTGACAATAATCGCTAAAGGAATTTCAGTCTCAATAGGTTCTTTGGTAGTTTTGTAGGTATTGTTGTGTTTGTCGATTTTTGATTTTGTGGTAACAATAATTTCGTTTTTGGGAACAAATAAATTGCAAATAGTCACCGCCTCGTTTAACAATCCGCCTGGATTATCGCGCAAGTCCAAAACGATACGCTCAGCTCCTTCTTTTTTGAGTTGTTCCAAGGCATTTTTGGTTTCCAACCCTGCTTTTTTGTTGAAGTGTGCCAATACAATATAACCCGTTTTGTCATCTATTTTTCCAAAGAAAGGTACCGATTTGATTTCGACTTCGTCCAATACAATTTGGGTAGTGTTGGTTTTTCCTTGTCGAATGTATTTGATGTCAATTTTGGTGTTTTTTGCCCCTTTTAATAATTGCGAAGCATCGTCTTTAAAGTCGGCTAAAAGGACATCACCAATTTGGATAATTTCATCTCCAGCTTTTAGTCCGGCCTTGTCAGCAGGGAAATTTTTATAGGGTTCTTTGATGATTAGTCGGTCTTCTTTACGAGTGATTAATACGCCAATTCCGGTGTATTCACCCGTATTGTTGATTTTGAATTTCACTACATCTTGCTCGTTGAAAAAAACCGTGTACGGGTCAAGGCTGGCCAACATTCCTTTGATGGCTCTGTCCATTAATTCGCCAGGATTGGTTTCGTCTACATAGTTTTTGTTCAATTCCTTGAATAGTGTAGTGAAGATTTCAATTTGCTTGGCTACCTCAAAAAAATCTTCCTTAAAACTTGCACCTACATACAAAAAGGCGCCAGCAACAACAGGAATAATATATCTTTTCTTGAATGAGGAAATCATAGTACTAAAAGCTTAGATTGAAAGGTCTAAAATAAGAATAAATTGTCAATACTGAGCGATTTGAAAACTGTTTTATTTTGGGTCTTTTTTTGTAACAGGGTTTACTTGTGCCAAAAATTTTTCAAATAATTGAATGGTTTTGGTGTTGATTTCTTCAAACGACAATCGGTCTTTGCTTTGGTAAAAAAGCATTAACGCATAGGGTTGGTTGAGGTGGTCTTTTAGCAAATGTTGATTCAGACGATAGGTCTCGCGCAAAACACGTTTGAAATAATTCCGATCAACGGCTTTTTTGAAGTATTTTTTAGAAACCGAAACGCCTACTTTTAAGTGTTGCTCGTCACCCAAAGTGCCCGAATGATAGACTAATCGCAAGGGGTATTTTGACACTGATTTCCCTCCGGAAAATAACAGTCCGATAGTAATCTTGCTTTTTAGTTTTTCGTTTTTTGGATAATTGAAGTTCATTTCAGAGAAAAATACCACTAATTTTAGTTGGCAAAGGTACAATTAAACCCTAAATAGGTGTTATTCTTTAGGATTTAAATAGCCCTAAAAATTAATTTCGTATTTTTGTAGTTCATTATTAACGCATGCAGAAACTAATTTCGTATCCCATCTCCATCATCTACTATTTGTGTTTTGGACTTTGTTTGGTTGTTTTTCATCCAATTCAATGGGTATGTTTCAATGTTTTTGGGTACCAAGCACACAAAAAAAGTGTCGATTATTTGAACCTGTTTTTGGTGCGTTGTACGAATCTTTTAGGAACGACTTATCAGTTTGAAAACACAGAAGTTATTCCTAAAAATGTGCCCGTAATTTTTGTAGCCAATCATCAGAGTTTGTATGATATTGTGGCCATTATTTGGTATTTGCGCGACTTCCATTGCAAGTTTGTTAGTAAAAAAGAATTGGGTAAAGGGATTCCAAGTGTGTCGTATAATTTGAATCACGGAGGTTCTGTTCTAATCGACAGAAAAGACCCCAAACAAGCCATTCCTGTTATCAAAGGATTGTCTGAATATATTGAAAAAAACACCCGTTCTGCAGTGATTTTCCCAGAGGGAACGCGTAGTAAAACTGGAAAACCAAAACCTTTCGCGCAAAGCGGATTGAAAATATTATGTAAGTACGCCCCTTCTGCTTATGTGGTCCCAATTACCATTAACAATTCATGGAAAATGGTGCAATTTGGTGCTTTCCCAATGGGTTTAGGCAATCGTCTCCAATTTACAATTCACCAACCCTTAAAGGTAAGTGATTATTCGTTTGAGGAGTTGATAGAACAAACGGAAAGCGCAGTAGTACAAGGAATACAAATTTAATAATATAACAAAATGTCAATTAAAAACATTCGTTTAGAAGTGATGCAGTTTTTGGAAAAAAACGTGGATAGCTTCGTAGAACAGTACTTAATTCCAGTAGAAAATATTTGGCAACCCACTGATTTTTTACCAGATTCACAAAGTGAAAACTTTTTCGAAGAAGTAAAAGAACTAAGAGAAATTGCTAAAGATTTACCGTATGATTTTTGGGTAGCTATGGTGGGAGACACCATTACCGAAGAAGCTTTGCCAACGTATGAGTCTTGGTTAATGGAAGTAGAAGGAGTTAATAATTTAGAAAGAAATGGCTGGTCAAGCTGGATTCGCCAATGGACGGGAGAAGAAAACCGCCACGGAGACGTATTGAATAAATACTTGTATTTGTCAGGACGAATCAACATGCGTGAGGTAGAAATTACTACCCAACACTTAATTAACGACGGTTTCGATATTGGTACAGGAAGAGACCCGTATAAAAACTTTGTGTACACGAGTTTCCAAGAGTTAGCGACTTACGTTTCGCACAATAGAGTATCACAAATTGCTAAAAAATACGGAGACAATAAACTGTCTAAAATGTGTAAAATGATTGCGGGAGATGAGATGCGTCACCACCATGCGTATAGCGAATTTGTGAACCGAATTTTTCAAGTAGATCCAAGCGAAATGATGTTAGCGTTTCAATATATGATGAAACAAAAAATCGTAATGCCGGCGCATTTCTTGAGAGAATCAGGACAACAAATAAGTTCTGCATTTGAAAATTTCTCTGATTCAGCACAACGTATTGGAGTATATACGGCGAATGATTATGTAGAAATCATGCAAAAGTTAATTGACAAATGGCAAATTGATAAAATTGGAGGTTTGACTGACGAAGCCGAAAAGGCACGTGATTACTTGATGAAATTACCAGCAAGAATGGCTAAAATTTCAGAAAGAATAGTGATTCCTCAAGAGTCGTATATCTTTAAATGGGTAGAGCCTGCTACATTGTAAAATTGTAGTATTTTTAAATAAAAAAAGCGTCTAAAAGTCTTGTTCTTGTCAAACTGAACTTGTTTCAGTTTCTATAATCATTATTTTTATAGATTCCGAAATAAATTAGGAATGACAAAATAGGTGCTTTTTAGACGCTTTTTTATAAAATCATTTTCAATATGAACACCACTAATTTGATTGATAAAACAATACGGTTTGTAAAAGAAACTTTAGCCCAAGCCGAAGGCGGTCACGATTGGTTTCATATTGAGCGAGTGTATAAAAATGCGTTGTTGATTGCTGCTTCTGAAAATTGTGATTTGGAAATAGTACAATTAAGCGCTTTGCTTCACGACATTGCAGAAAGTAAATTTCATGACGGAGATGAATCCATTGGTCCAAAGACAGCACGAACTTTTTTAGAGTCTGAAAATGTTGTCGCAACAACAATTGACCACGTAATCGCAATAATTGAAAATATTTCGTTCAAAGGCGGCAAAGTAGAAAGAAAGTTCTCTTCTATTGAGTTAGATATTGTTCAAGATGCAGATCGTTTGGATGCTATTGGTGCCATTGGCATTGCCAGAACGTTTAATTATGGTGGTTTCAAAAACAGAGCGCTTTACAATCCTGAAATTGTTCCCAATTTGTCCATGACGAAAGAAGAATACAAGAACAATGAGGCACCCACCATCAATCATTTTTATGAAAAATTATTGTTGTTGAAAGACAAAATGAATACCCAAACAGGAAAACAAATTGCCCAAGAACGCCACCGTTATATGGAAGATTTTTTGGAACGGTTTTATGCCGAATGGGAGGGGAGAAAATAAGAATAGAATAACCTTTAAAGGTTATTCTATTCTTATTAAAAAAGTCTAAAGACCAAACCAATAATACTTCCAATAATAAAACCACTTCCACATGTTGAAACGGTGCTGTAATATCCAAATTTAGTATCGTGATTTATTGTATAATTAGTTATGATGATAGAGAAAATTAAACCAAATATATAACCAGGCCAAAAAGGAATAGTATCTGGAAAAATTTTCACAAATGAAATTCCCATTAGAAAATATAGAGTTGGGATTCCACTTCCTAAAGAAATAGAAATAAATGATAAAAGAACTCGAATCCACCCGCTAAATATTATAGTTATGGGATATAAAAATCCAATTAATAAGCTTTTATACATACTTATGTTTTATTCGATTTTAATTCTATAATCTGTTGCTCTCTCTCCTTTATTCATTTCTACTAATTTACCATCAACAAAATAAAAAAAACCATAGTCTGAACCACTCCCATCAGAATCATACCAAACTTGTTTTGTAACCCTGTAGATAGTTATATTATTTTCCATTTTCTCCACCTGTTTTTTTGGGCAGATTTTATTGAATTCAGCTATTGGCATTCCAATATAGACTTGGTTTAATAAGTTGTTTAGTTGATTTTTTCCTGATGCACAATTTGCTAATGTCATAGATAAAAGACTAGCCATTGTAATAAATGCAATTTTTTTCATGATGTTTTGGGTTATAATATTTGCTAATAAATGATCATTAATTATTGAATTTTTTTATTGTTTAAATTAGACAGAAACTTGTCATATATGACATTAACAAGTGCAAATATAAACCATTTCTTGACTTGTCAAATATGTCAGTATGGAAAAATTGGAATTATTTAAAAAAGTTGGTAGAAATATTCAAGAAATAAGGATTCGTAAAGGTATGTCGCAAGTAGATTTAGTGGGTAAAATAGAAGAAAAAATAGATACTACTAATATTTCAAGAATTGAATCTGGAAGGACTAATCCAACACTTTATAGTTTATATAGAATAAGTCAAGCATTGGATGTCCCTTTGTCAGAGATAGTGAATGTCGAAAAATAATTATTGTTAAAGAATAATATTTTTCTCCTGCATTTCTAAAACCACATCCGAAGCACTTTTAAAAGTAGGAGCTTGTTCCACAATACTGCCTACTCTTTTTTTGTTCAATTTGAAGGTCAAGTCATTTTCGGTAGTAAACAATAATGCCGTCAAAAAAGGATTATTCATATACGAAGACAATACAAAGAAGGCTTCTTCTAAGGTATGAAAACTTTCTACTTCCTCAGTTTTGTAACGCGCAATAAGCGAAATACGCACTTGATCATCCACTAAAACGGGACGCATATAAATGTTTTTTAATTCGGTATCGCCAATGGTTTTTGCCAAGGTTAATTTAGCAAAAGTATAATTCGACATACTTTCTTTTACACTTTCCCAAAAATGGGCAAATTCGGTTTGAAAAGACATTTGTTTCCTTTAAAATTTGAATTATTTTCCGCTAAAATTAGCTTTTCTTTTTTCTAAAAAGGCAGTCGTCCCCTCTTTGAAATCGGCAGTGCCAAACAATCTACCAAAAGCATTAATTTCTGCTTCATAACCATTTTTTGTTTTGTCAAAACTAGCGTTTACTGCTTGAATGGCCTGCGTAATTGCAACAGGTGCATTCTTGCTAATTTTTTGCGCCAAGCCTTGGCAAAATTCAATTAGTTCGGGTTGAGGTACTACGTGGTTGACTAAGCCGTATTCTTTAGCTTCGGCAGCGGTTATCATAGTAGCGGTTAAAATCATTTCCATGGCACGACCTTTCCCTACTAATTGAGGTAAACGTTGTGTGCCGCCATAACCTGGAATCAATCCCAGAGTCACTTCAGGCAATCCCATTTTGGCATTATCAGAGGCTACTCTAAAATGACAAGCCATTGCTAATTCCAATCCGCCTCCTAAGGCAAATCCGTTAACAGCGGCAATGACTGGTTTTTTTAAGTTTTCAATGTGATCAAATACCTTTTGATGTCCGTCAGCAGCGAGTTGCGTTCCTTCATGAGTAGAGAAATTGGCAAATTCAGCAATATCAGCACCTGCTACAAACGCTTTTTCACCGCTTCCGGTCAAGATAATCACCTGAACGGCTTCGTTCTTTTCTAAATCAGTAAAAGCGGCGTGCAATTCGGCAAGAGTTTCTTTGTTTAATGCATTCAATTTTGCTGGACGATTCAAAGTGACCAACGCTATTTTATTTTCTATAGCAATCAAAAGATTTTCGTAGTTCATCTGGGTATATTTTAAGAATTTAAAATAGGCAAACTCACGGTGAAAGAGGTGCCTTGACCATATTGTGTTTCAAATGTAATGCTTCCTTTGTAATTTTCGATAATATTTTTGATGATACTTAAACCCAATCCCATTCCGCTATTTTTGGTGGTGAATTTAGGTTCGAAAATTCGGGTTTTATCTTTTTCTTTAATGCCAATTCCGTTGTCTTTCACGGTGATTACAACCATTTTTGTGATTTTTTCAACCCGCACCACAATGGATTTGGTTTCTTGTTGGTCTGGAATAGCTTGAATGGCATTTTTAACCAAATTCGTAATGATTCGAATGAGTTGTGTGCGGTCAATTTTAGCAATAATTTCCTCTGATTCTTTTTCGAAAACCAAATACTCTTCGTTGAAAATATCCAAAGCCAATTCCACCACTTCTACCACATTCAGCGTTTCGTTTTGTTGGGCCGGCATCGAAGCAAAGTTCGAAAATGCGGAGGCTACTGCGCTCATCGTGTCAATTTGTTGAATTAAAGTTTCAGAGTAGTCCTTCATCTTTTGTTTGATTTCGGGATCGTTGGGTTCAAATTTTCGTTGAAAACTCTGCACAGTCAAACGCATTGGCGTTAGTGGATTTTTAATCTCGTGGGCGACTTGTTTTGCCATTTCGCGCCAAGCTTCTTCACGTTCGCTTTGAGCTAATTTAACAGCACTAATTTCCAATTCGTCCACCATCGCATTATAGGATTTAATCAATAGATTGATTTCTTTACTGCTGGCTTCCACGCCAATTTTTTCGTTTTTCTGATTCAAACTGGTTTCACTCAATTTGTCAGAAATCGTTTTTAGCGATTTGGTAATATAAGTAGAAAGAAAATAAGCCAAGCCAAAAGCGACTAACAGCATGAACGAATACACCTGCCCCAAACGAATCAAAAACCCGTTCAACTCTTTATCATAAAAACTGTCGTCCTCGACATAGGGTAGATTTAAGATCCCCAGCGGTTTGAACTTGTCGTCTTTGATTTGACTATACGAAGATCGGTTTTTCACGCCGTCAATAGTTTTTATATCAACGAAACGTTTCTCTATGGAGGAACGCACTAATTTTAAAATGTACTTAGGGATAGGCGGCGCCACTTTATCTACTGAAAAAGACTCTTTGGAGGATTTCAATAGTTTCCCGTCTAGGCTGTAAATATTGATTTCGATGGCATGAATTTGTGCCAATTCGTGAATTTTATCCTTAAAAATCAAAGGCAAATTACGCGTTGTCAACGGATAGGTTGTTGTCGAAAGCACATAATTGATGTGTTCTTTGACTTCGTTTTCCTTACGTTCCAAACGCTCTTGATGGTATTCTCTCGCTTCGTTTTTAAACTGAATAATCGAAATAGAAGCCAAAATAATAGAAGCCATAATAATCAATACAATCATCGACAGGAAAATCCTAGTTCGAAGAGAAAGCATTGTTATTTTAAAGCTTTTAGCCATATTGAGTGATTACTGATTAGTAAAAAGTGAATAGTGACGAGCTAATCACTATTTACTAATTACTTTTTTTCTCTTATTCGTTTGTAAAATTTGAATCCAAGCATAATAATAATTGAAAACAAAAAGATGCCAATTACGCCAAAAATCCAATTCACGGCATTTTTTAAAATGACTAAAAACACGACTGCAAACAAAATTATAGTAGCTCCTTCATTCCAAATTCGCATGAAATTCCCGGTGTGTTTTACTTCATTATTTTGCAGTTGTTTGAAAATTTGGTGGCATTTCAAATGGTACAAATACAACAAAAATACAAACCCTAATTTGACCTGCATCCACGGCATTTGAAGCCAAGCATTGCCCATTTCGGTAAAAAACAACATCCAAAAAGCAAAAAAACTAGCCAAAATTGCCGAAGGCCAAGTGATAATATACCACAAACGGTAACTCATAATTTTCAATTGTTCTTGCAAAATTTCTTTTTCGGGAGACAGTTTTTCCGAGGCTTCAATTTGGTACACAAAAAGGCGCACGATATAAAACAATCCCGCAAACCAAGTGATGACAAAAATAAGATGCAGTGATTTTAGGTAGTTGTAGTATTCCATAATTATTAATTGTTAACCGCAGATTCGCAGATTCTTTTTGAAATCTGCGAATCTGCGGTAAATAACACTAATTCATTTTTATTTTTTTGCTTCAAATTCTTTTATCCAATCTGCTACAACTTGACACCATTCGTCTTCATCGTTCATACAAGGGATAGCCATAAATTCTTCACCCCCGTGGTGTAAAAATTGTTCGTTGGCTTCCATCGCAATTTCTTCCAATGTTTCTAAACAATCAGCAACAAATGCTGGAGTTACCACCGCTAATTTTTTAATTCCTTTTTCTGGCATTTTGTTAATTTCCACATCAGTATAAGGCGTTAACCATTTGTCACCTGCTAAACGAGATTGGAAGGTTTGGCTGTATTTTCCTTCTGGAATGCCCAGTAATTTTACTACTTGTTTTGTAGTTTCATAACATTGGTGACGGTAACAAAATTCGTGAGCTGGCGAAGGCGTATTACAACACGAACCATCAATCGTGCAATGTGATTTGGTAACATCGGTTTTACGAATATGACGTTTCGGAATTCCGTGATACGAAAACAATAAATGATCGTATTCAAAACCTTCTAAATGTTTTTTGATAGAATTGGATAAGGCTTCAATATATCCTGGTTTGTTGTAGAAAGCAGGAACATTAGTAAATTTCATGTTCGGGAAATGCTTGGCGCGAAGCTCCTCTGCCAATACCAAAATTGTAGTAGTAGAAGCCATGGCGTGTTGCGGATATAAAGGAAAAAGCATCACCTCTGTTACGCCTTTGTCGTGTAATTCTTGTAATCCCTTTAAAATAGTCATTGTGCCATATCGCATCGATAATGCTACAGGAATGTCTACCAAAGTTTTTACTTTTTCATGCATTTTTTTAGAAAGCACAATCAAAGGGGAACCTTCGCTTGTCCAAATTCTTGCATACGCTTCCGCCGATTTTTTTGGTCTTGTTTGCAAAATAATCCCTCTAACTAATAAGGCACGCAATAAAAACGGAACGTCAATTACATATTTATCCATTAAAAATTCATCTAAATACGGCTTTACGTCTTTAGCGGTTGGACTTTCTGGCGAACCTAAATTGACTAATAATACTCCTTTCATTTTTTATTTTTTATACGTTGGTGTTAATTGACATTAAATATTTTTTGGGCGTGGTGGCAAATTTTTTCTTGAAAGCCGCAATAAAATGACTTCCGGTGCTGTAGCCAATTTTTAATCCTACTTCGTTGACATTATAGGAGCCGCTATCGAGTAATTTTCTAGCGTAGTCCATTTTGTAATCAAAAAGGAAGCCATAGACCGTGTCGCCATAAATTTGTTTGAAACCCATTTTTAATTTTTTCAAATTGAGTCCCACTTGGTCGGCTAATTCTTGTAAGCCAGGTGGTTCGGCCATATTGGCAATGATAATTTCTTTGGCTTTTTTGATTTTAAAAACGTTGTCTTCGTCAATTAAAAACGGACATTGTTCGGCATTAGGGTCTTCGCTTTTATTGAAATACAGACTCAATAATTCGTAGCCTTTTCCTTTGTAATACAAATTTTTAATGGAAGGATGCAAGCTATAATGAAACAACTGACTTAATACAATTGCCATCGACGGACTGATATTTCCTTCGTTATAATACTTTTTATCTTTATTATCGGGACTTAAAAATGTGATATAATTGGCTTCGGTAGAAAATAACGCGTGAAATTTTTTGATGGAAATAATTACCGAAATCACCCAAGAATTAGGTGCCAATTCTAAATTCAACGGTAATTCTTTTTGTGGATTGTACAGCAGCAGTGATTTTTCTTCCTTTAATTCCAAAGCATAATTCCCTTGATTGAAAATGAATTTAGCATTCCCTTTAATTCCAAAATGAAACTGAATCAGCCCACTGCCCACTTCGCGTTGTGCGTGAAAAGGATCGGCGCTATCATTTTGAAAGCGAATTAGCGTAAAGTCGTCTTCGATGGTTATAACTTCTTGTGAACCCATAGCGATATTTTTTTAGCAACTAAAAAGGATTAAAATCCAAGAGTAGGATTTAAAATCGTTTCAAAACCGAATTTAAACAGACTTGATTTTAGTACAAAAATAGATTTTTTTACTATAAAAGTACGAATTCAATTCAAAAAATCATTCAGCGACACAATTAGCCCTTGTAGCGTTATTTTTATCAAACCCTTAATGATATTTTTGTTCCACTTTTTAGAAAAGTATACTTTATGGAGAACCATCATACATCAAAACCTCATTCTTTTTATGCCGTTGGCTTAAGCTATAAAAAAGCTGATGCGGAGATAAGAGGAAAATTTAGTTTGGATGCGGTTGCAAAAATGCGCCTGCTGGAGCAAGCAAAAACAGAAGGAATTGAAAGTTTGATTGTGACTTCTACTTGCAACAGAACTGAAATTTATGGTTTTGCAGAACACCCTTTTCAACTGATTAAATTGATTTGTGAAAACAGTCAAGGGTCGGTTGAAGCCTTTCAAAAATATGGTTTTGTTTACAAAAATAAAGAAGCGGTAGGTCACCTTTTTAGAGTGGGAACCGGTTTAGATAGTCAAATTTTAGGCGACTTTGAGATTATTTCTCAAATTAAAACGAGCTTTTTTCAAGCCAAATCCGTGGATTTAGTGAACGCTTTTCAAGAGCGTTTAGTGAATGCGGTAATCCAAGCCAGTAAAAAAATCAAAACGGATACCGAGATTTCATCGGGAGCGACTTCGGTTTCTTTTGCTTCGGTGCAGTACATTTTGAATAATGTGGATGATATTGGCAACAAAAATATTTTGCTTTTTGGCACAGGAAAAATCGGAAGAAATACCTGCGAGAATTTAGTGAAACATTCGAAACACGAACAAATTACTTTAATCAATCGTACCAAAGACAAAGCTGAAAAATTGGCACAAAAATTAGATGTGGTAGTTAAAGATTATGCTGATTTGCAATTGGAAATTCAGAAAGCGGATGTATTGGTAGTGGCTACTGGCGCTCAGAACCCAACGGTGGACAAAACGATTTTGAATTTGAAAAAACCGTTGTTGATTTTGGATTTATCCATCCCTAAAAATGTGAATGAAAATGTAGAAGATGTTGAAGGAGTTACTTTGATTCACATGGATTATTTATCACAAATCACGGATGAAACGCTAGAAAACAGAAAGAAACATATCCCAGCTGCTGAGGCCATTATTGAAGAAATCAAAGACGAATTTTTGACTTGGTCCAAAGGCAGAAAATTTGCTCCAACGATTCACGCTCTAAAAGAAAAATTACATTCGATAAAAGACGGAGAGTTGAATTTTCAACGTAAAAAATTATCCGATTTTAACGAAGAACAAGCCGAAATCATTAGCAATAGAATCATTCAAAAAATCACAAATCATTTTGCGAATCATCTTAAAGACGAAGAAACGATGGTGGATGAAAGTATTGAGTGGATTGAGAAAGTGTTTAATATTGGCACAACACAAAAGAATGAGTAAAACGATACGCATAGGAACCCGTGATAGCGAATTGGCTCTTTGGCAAGCGCATACCGTTCAGAAAAAACTGAATGATTTGGGCTATACCACCGAAATTGTGGCGGTAAAATCGCAAGGGGATATTATTCTTGACAAACCTTTATACGAACTAGGAATCACTGGGATTTTTACCAAAACTTTGGATATTGCGATGATTAATGGTCAGGTGGATATTGCGGTGCATTCCATGAAAGATGTGCCAACGGCTTTACCACAAGGGATTGTACAAGCCGCTGTTTTGGAACGCGCCAATACTCTTGATATTTTGGTTCACAAAGGCAACTTGGATTTCCTAACTACAACAGGAACTATTGCAACCGGAAGTTTGCGTCGTCAAGCACAATGGTGGCACAAATATCCGAGTCATCAAGTAGTTGATTTGCGTGGCAATGTAAATACCCGCATGCAAAAATTAGCTGAAAGCGATTGGAACGGAGCTGTTTTTGCCGCCGCTGGTTTGGAACGAATCAATCTTAAACCAGAAAATTATATCAATTTAGATTGGATGATTCCTGCTCCCGCACAAGGCGCAATGTTAGTTGTGGCAATGGCGAATGACGAATTTACCAAAGACGCTGTGAGTCAGTTGAACGATATTGAAACAGAAATTTGCACCTATATTGAACGCCAATTTTTAAAGACTTTAGAGGGCGGATGTACCGCACCAATTGGAGCTTTGGCACAATACGACGAAGAAAAAGACACCATCGAATTTAAAGGGGTATTGTTTTCAGTTGATGGAAAACAAAAAATCGAAATTGAAAAATCAGTGGATATATCCGAATGGAAAAAATTAGGTTTCCATTCTGCTCAAGAAATTTTGAATAACGGAGGTGCCGAATTGATGACAAAAATCAAAGCAACTTTAAAAAAATAATGGCAAATCCAACGCGTATTTTATCGACGAAAGTGCTTTTGAGTCATCAAAAACAAGTCTTGATGGATGTTGGTTTGGATGTTTTGGAGTCCAATTTCATTCAAGTGGAAACCAAAAATTTTGATTTAAAAGGAATTAAAGACAATTTGATTTTTACGAGTCAGAATGCGGTGCGAAGTTTTTTAACTCACCCCCAATTTGAGGAATTAAAATCGGAACTTCAGCAGAAAAAAGTATTTTGCGTAGGCGTAAAAAGTAAAACAATTTTGACCGATGCGGGTTTTGAAGTAGTAGCCTACACAGATTATGCTTCGGACTTAGCCGAGATCATCAGTTTGATTTATGCTAATGGAAGCTATACTTTTTTCAGCGGCAATTTGAGAAAAGAAACTTTGCCTTTAGCACTAAAAGACGCCGGAATTGAGTTCAACGAAATTGAAGTATACGAAACGAAATTGAACCCACACAAGATAACGACTACGGTAGATGCGATTTTATTTTTTAGTCCGTCAGGAGTAGCAAGTTATTTGAAAGAGAATACAATCAAAAAAGAATTATGCTTTTGCATTGGCGAAACTACCGCTGAGGCTTTGGAAAACAAACACATAAAAAACATCGTAATTGCCGAATATCCTTCGGTTGAAAATGTAATTACAGAAGTTAAAGAATATTATTATAATTAAACTTAGTGCCTTTGCGCCTTTGTGGCAAAACAAATAAAAATGATTAAAAACGACCTTTTTTTAAGAGCTTTAAATAATGAAAAAGTAGAACGTCCGCCCGTTTGGATGATGCGTCAAGCAGGAAGATACTTGCCAGAATTTAGAGCGTTACGTGACAAATACGATTTCTTTACGCGTTGCGAAACCCCTGAATTAGCGGCTGAAATTACCGTACAACCTATTCGTATTGTGCAACCAGATGCTGCCATTTTGTTTTCTGATATTTTGGTGGTGCCACGTGCCATGGGTATTCACGTAGAATTAAAAGACAATTTAGGTCCGATAATTCCCAATCCGATTCGTACGATGGAGCAAGTGAATCAAGTATTTGTTCCAGATGTAAACGAAACATTGGGATACGTTTTTGATGCCATCAAGTTGACCAAAGAAATGTTGAACGATGAGGTGCCATTGATTGGTTTCGCTGGTTCTCCTTGGACGATTTTTTGTTATGCGGTGGAAGGAAAAGGTTCTAAAAGTTTTGACACAGCAAAAGGATTTTGTTTTTCAAACCCAGTAGCAGCGCATACGTTGTTGCAAAAAATTACCGATACCACTATTTTATATTTGAAAGAAAAAGTGAAAGCAGGTTGTAATGCCATTCAGATTTTTGATTCTTGGGGAGGCATGTTGTCTCCAGTAGATTATCAAGAGTTTTCTTGGCAATACATCAACCAAATTGTAGAAGCACTTGCGGAAGATACCAAAGTAATTGTTTTCGGAAAAGGGTGTTGGTTTGCTTTAGGCGAAATGGCCAAATCAAAAGCATCAGCTTTAGGTGTAGATTGGACCTGTTCGCCAAGAAATGCCCGTTATTTAACAGGTGGCAATATTACCTTACAAGGAAATTTTGACCCAAGTCGTTTGTTGTCTCCAATACCAACCATCAAAAAAATGGTGCATGAAATGATTGACGAATTTGGCAAGGACAATTACATTGTTAACTTAGGTCACGGTATTTTACCCAATATTCCCGTAGAGCATGCGAAAGCGTTTGTGGAAGCGGTGAAGGAGTACGGTCAGTAATCAGAAACTACCTACAAGGTTTCCAAAACCTTGTAGGTTTTAAAAAATAATATAACTACCTACAAGGTCTCAAAGACCTTGCAGGAAAAGAGAAAAATGAAAAACAAATTCTATACCTACATACAAAACCTGCAAGATCAAATCTGTCAAGGATTAGAGAAGATAGATGGCGTTGCCAAATTTCGTGAAGATCTTTGGGACAGACCCGAAGGCGGTGGTGGAAGAACGCGTGTGATAGAAAACGGTAACGTTTTTGAAAAAGGAGGCGTTAATATTTCAGCCGTTCACGGAAAATTACCGGATTCGATGCAAAAATTATTCAACGTAGGCGAAGCTGATTTCTTTGCCTGCGGATTGAGTTTGGTCATTCATCCTAAGAGTCCAATGGTGCCAACGGTGCATGCCAATTGGCGTTATTTCGAAATGTACGATGACAACGGAAAGGTAATCAATAGTTGGTTTGGCGGAGGCCAAGATTTAACACCTTATTATTTGTTTGAAGAAGATGCCATTCATTTTCACCAAACCTGTAAAACAGCTTGTGACAAACACAATTCTGATTTTTATCCGAAATACAAAAAACAATGTGATGCGTATTTTTGGAACGCACATAGAAACGAAGCCAGAGGATTGGGAGGTTTGTTTTTCGATTATTTAAAAGCAACCGAAGAACAATCGATGGAAGATTGGTACAACTTTGTTACTGAAGTTGGGAATTCTTTCCTTGAAGCGTATTTGCCCATCGTAGAAAAAAGAAAAGACGTAGCCTATACATCAGAGCAACGCACTTGGCAAGAAATTCGCCGTGGTCGTTATGTCGAATTTAATTTGGTTCACGACAAAGGCACTTTATTTGGATTAAAAACCAATGGCCGAATAGAAAGTATTTTAATGAGTTTACCACCACACGTTCAATGGCATTATGACCATCATCCTGTGGCTGGAAGCGAAGAAGAAAAATTAATTAAAGTGTTAGAAAAACCAGTTGAATGGATAGCCCCCTAACCCCCGAAGGGGGAAACACCAAATAAACTGATGTTTTGTCTATAAATAAAATTATGAATTAACTTAAAACCTATTGACCCCTAATAGGAATTCCCCCTTTGGGGGTTAGGGGGCCGATTATGTTTCCATTACACAGAGGTAGAAGATTACGTGTGAACGAAAGCATTCGTTCTTTAGTTCGTGAAACGACATTAAGTCCAGCCGATTTTATGTTTCCGATGTTTATTGCAGAAGGAGAAAATGTACAAGTCGAAATTCCATCGATGCCAGGAATTTTTCGTCGTTCGATTGATTTAACCGTAAAAGAAGTTCAAGAATTATTCGATTTAGGGATTCGTGCTGTGAATATCTACGTAAAAGTAAGCGAAGATTTAAAAGACAACATAGGCAAAGAAGCGTGGAATCCAAACGGATTGATGCAACAAGCTATTCGTGCCATCAAAGCAGCTTGTCCTGAGATGATTGTGATGCCTGATGTGGCATTGGATCCGTATTCTGTTTATGGTCACGACGGAATCATTGAAAATGGTGATGTAGCCAATGATGCAACCAACGATGCTTTGGTAAAAATGGCGGTTTCGCATGCACAAGCGGGAGCCGATTTTGTTGCACCAAGCGATATGATGGACGGACGCGTATTGCGTTTGCGCCAAGGGTTAGATGCAGCAGGATTTGAAAATGTGGGAATTATGAGTTATTCGGCCAAGTATGCTTCGGCGTTTTATGGTCCGTTTCGAGATGCCTTAGACAGTGCGCCAAGAGAATCGGATGTAGTAGTGCCAAAAGATAAAAAAACCTATCAAATGGATTATGCTAATCGTATTGAGGCCATCAAAGAAGTCCTTTGGGATGTAGAAGAAGGTGCTGATATGGTCATGGTAAAACCAGGAATAGCCTATTTGGATATCGTTCGCGAAGTAAAAAATGCCGTGAATGTTCCCGTAACGGTTTTCCATGTGTCGGGCGAATATGCGATGATTAAGGCTGCAGCCGAAAGAGGTTGGCTCGACAACGACAAAATTATGATGGAACAATTGATGTGCATCAAACGTGCCGGAGCCAGTTTGATTTCGACTTATTTTGCGAAAGAAGCAGCGATATTATTGAAGAAATAATAGCCAAAGCTTCCAGCCTTCAAAAGGCTGGAAGCTTTGAAAACAACAAAAACCATTCGACTACTCGGGTGGTTTTTTATTTTGAACCAAAATCGATTATCTTTATCCAATGGAAACAGTGAATATCAAAACACCTTTAGGAATGGCCACCATTAAAGGCGACGAAAACGGCATTGCAATAATTTCGATTGCTGATGAAGGAGAAATTTCTAAGGTAATTCCGTCTGTTTTACAAGAAGCGGTGGCGCAACTCCAAGACTATTTTGATGGGCAAAGAACACATTTTGATTTAACATTGAATCCTGCTGGAACTGAATTCCAACAAAAAGTATGGAAAGGATTATGCGAAATTCCTTTTGGCAAAACCATGAGTTATTTGGAATTAGCGAAACAACTTGGCGATGTAAAAGCGATTCGTGCGGTAGCCTCGGCCAATGGTAAAAATCCGTTATGGATTGTAGTGCCTTGCCATCGAGTAATTGGCACGGATGGTTCGCTTACCGGTTATGCTGGAGGTTTGTGGCGCAAAAAGTGGTTGCTCGAACACGAAAACCCAAGTACGCAACAAAGTCTTTTTGAATGAGACAGATTAGATTTATAGATTTTTAGAAATTTAGATAGATTTTAATCTTAAAATACTGGCAGTTTAGTATATTTATTTTCTGATAATCTAGTTATCCATAAATCTAATCATCTAAAAATCTAATTAGTCTAACTATCTAACCCATATATCCCATGATCGAAAAAATTAACCTCAACCACATTCTCTTTTTAGATATCGAGACCGTTCCAGAAGAAGAATATTTCCATTCGCTTGACGACGAAATGAAAGCGCTTTGGGAAAACAAAACCCAGTACCAACGCAAGGACGATTTTAGCCCCGAGGAGTTTTATGACCGTGCTGGAATTTGGGCAGAATTTGGTAAAATTGTTTGTGTTTCGGTGGGATATTTTGTAATTAAAGGCGATGTGCGTAATTTTAGAGTGACTTCTTTTTTTGGCGACGAAAAGAAAATTTTACGCGATTTTAATAATTTGTTGAACAATCATTTCAATCAAGCCCAACATATTTTGTGTGGACACAATGCTAAGGAATTTGATATTCCGTTTCTAGCGCGCCGTATGATTATCAACCAAATTCCTATTCCGAACAAGCTGAATTTATTTGGCAAAAAACCATGGGAAATTCCGCATTTAGATACTTTAGAATTGTGGAAATTTGGCGATTACAAGCATTTCACTTCGTTGAAATTGATGTGTAAAGTATTGGGAATTCCTTCTTCAAAAGGCGATATCGACGGCAGTCAGGTGGGGCATGTTTATTATGTAGAAAAAGACATCGACCGCATTGTGACCTATTGCGAAAAAGACACGATTGCCGTAGCACAGATTTTCCTTCGCTTGCGACGCGAAGATTTGTTGATTGATGACGAAATTATTCATGTTTAATCGAAACACAAATTCCACAGATTCCACCAATTGAGTTAGTGATAATTTGTGTAATCCGTGTTATTTTTTTTAAATCTGTTGGGTTTAAATCTATATTTTTACAAAAAATATAAATTATGGTATTAAGTAGATTTTGGTTGGTTATTTTTATTTCCTCCATTGCTTTTGTAGTTTTTAGTTTATTTTCGGGTGACAATTATACTATTGATCATTTGTTAAATGGGAAGAAAGACGATCCTATTTTGGTTGCTGAAAAGTATTTGGAACAAGTTCCTGCTTTTGTCAAAGACAGCATTACTAAAGCACCTGATCAAACGATGGTAATCAATGCAGATACTACTTATGTGTACGCGAACAAAACAGTTAAAATCTATAGTGGAGTCCAAAAATCGGATGGTTTATTAGCCACTTGCAAAAGCACTTTGGTCGATTTGATTTTACCTCTTATTGCTTATTTGGCTTTCTTTTGTGGTTTGATGGAGTTATTAATTATATCGGGAGCGTCTGGTAAATTAGCTCAAATTTTGAGTCCCGTATTTGTAAAAGTTTTTCCTTCTGTTCCAGAAAATCACCCTTCTATTTCGTACATGACCTTAAACTTTGCTGCTAATTTCCTTGGATTGGATTCGGCAGCCACTCCGTTTGGTTTAAAAGCAATGGAAAGTTTGCAAGAACTCAATCCAGAAAAAGATAAAGCTAGTGATGCCCAAATCATGTTCATGTGTTTGCATGCTTCAGGACTAACCTTGATCGCCACTTCAATAATTGGATATCGTGCGGCAGCTAACGCTAGCAATCCTGCCGACGTGATGTTACCTTGTATTATCACTTCGTTTATTGGAACAATTGCCGCCTTTTTAATTGTTGGAATTAAGCAAAAAATCAATTTTAAAAGCGCTTCTTTAGTAGTGTCGTTAATGGTTTTAATTGCAGCTATTGTGGGTTTATTGATGTATGTAAATTCATTGGATTTAATTGGTAAAAACTATTTTACAAGTAACCTTTCTGCTTTAATATTAGTTGCTATAATAGTTTTCACATTGATATTCTCATTCGTTAAAGAGAAAAAATTCACAGAAGCAAAAACAACAGTTTTCGAATCCTTTGTGGTTGGAGCTAATAACGGAATCAAAACGGGAGTCGTTATTTTTCCTTATGTTTTGGCTATGTTGGTAGCTATTTCGTTATTCAGAAATAGTGGTTTGTTTGAAATCATCAGCAACGGAATTTCTTTTGTGTTTTCGAATATTGGCGTAAGCAAAGAAATCACAGACGCTTTACCGGTAGCTATGTTACGACCTTTTAGTTCTGCTGGATCTAGAGGATTTTTAATTGATTCCATGAATACTTTTGGCGCCGATTCGTTAACGGGAAGATTAAGCAGTATTTTTCAATGTAGTGCCGAAAGTACGTTTTATGTAATTGCGGTATATTTTGGTTCTATCAACATTAAAAACACACGCTATGCCCTTAGTACTATGCTTTTGGTAGATTTAATTTGTGTCATTACAGCGATTTTGGTAGCGAGTTGGTTTTTTTAAATAGGATACCTACAAGGTTTTTAAAACCTTGTAGGTATCAACAAAGCAACACCTACAAGGTCAAAAAGACCTTGCAGGAGAACCCCCCCATTTTCTTACAAGGCCAAAAAAAGACCTTTCATCATGAACTATTGAATTATCCTGCAAGGTTTTCAAAACCTTGTAGGTATGAAAAAAAGAAAAGATCCAATGAAATTAGAAGTTTTAGAAAAAGACAAGTTCTATCACATTTATAATCGTGGTATAAATGGAGAAATTATCTTTGCTTCTGGTGAAAACAAACGTTATTTTTTAAAACTCTATTTAAAATATTTAGAAAACAAAGCGGATACTTTTGCCTATTGTTTAATGGATAATCATTTTCATTTTGTAATACGTGTTCTTAAAGAAGAAGAAATCACCCAAGCCTTGTCTAATTTATTCAATGCTTATGCTAAAGCATTCAACAAACAATCTGACAGAACAGGAAGTTTATTCGAAAAGCATTTCAGAAGAATACAAATTGAAAGTCAAACGTACTTGACCAATTTAATTCAATATGTTCATCTCAATCCGCAACATCACTTAGATATTGATTACAAATTTTTTTTGTTTTCATCGTATCAATCAATAATTTCAGACAAACCCACTAAATTAGTAAGAGATGAAGTTCTCACTTGCTTCGGAGGAGTTGAAAATTTCATTTATTGTCACGATTTCAAACGTGAAATAGTCTCGGAAAAATTTACTTTTGAGTAGAAGATTATAAACCTACAAGGTTTTGGAAACCTTGCAGGTTATTCGTAACTTTACTTTTCTAAAAATTCATTACATGGACTTTATATATCAAGATCCGTATCCAATTTTAAAAGACGATACGCAGTACAAAAAAATTAGTTCTGACTTTGTACAAGTCGAACAACTGGGCGATAGAAAAATTCTAACCATTGATCCAAAAGGATTGGAATTGCTAGCGCAAGAAGCTATGAATGATGTTTCGTTTATGTTGCGAACAACACATTTGCAAAAATTAAACAACATTTTGAACGACCCCGAAGCAACAGATAACGATCGTTTTGTGGCCTATAATTTATTGCAAAATGCAGCCGTAGCCATAGAAGGTCAGTTGCCATCCTGTCAAGACACCGGAACGGCAATTGTTATGGCCAAAAAAGGTGAAAATGTATATACTGGTGTCGATGATGCTGAGTGGTTGTCAAAAGGAATTTTTAATACCTATCAAAAGAAGAATTTGCGTTATTCGCAGATTGTTCCAATTTCGATGTTTGAAGAAAAAAATTCAGGTTCTAATTTACCAGCACAAATCGATATTTATGCTAAAAAAGGCGGTTCGTATGAGTTTTTGTTTTTAGCAAAAGGCGGCGGTTCAGCCAACAAAACGTTTTTGTACCAACAAACCAAATCCTTGTTGAACGAAAAATCGATGGAGGCTTTTGTTCGTCAAAAAATCAAAGACTTAGGAACTTCGGCTTGTCCGCCTTACCATTTGGCTTTAGTTATTGGAGGTACTTCTGCCGAAGCGAATATGGCTGCAGTTAAAAAAGCCTCAGCAGGCTATTTCGACAATTTACCTACCTCAGGAAATATGGCAGGTCAGGCTTTCCGTGATTTAGAATGGGAGCAAAAAGTGTTGGAATTTTGTCAAGAAAGTCACATTGGAGCGCAATTTGGTGGAAAATATTTTGCTCATGATGTGCGTGTGATTCGTTTACCACGTCACGCCGCTTCTTGTCCTGTTGGTTTGGGAGTTTCGTGCTCGGCAGACAGAAATATCAAAGGAAAAATTACCAAAGACGGGATTTTTCTAGAGCAATTGGAAACCAATCCAAAACAATTTTTACCAGCTACGCCACCACATTTGGAAGCACCCGTTGAGGTGGATTTGAACCGACCAATGGCAGATATTTTAGCCGAGTTGTCGCAATACCCAATCAAAACCCGTTTGAAATTAAACGGAACTTTGATCGTGGCACGTGATATCGCTCACGCCAAAATCGCAGCATTATTGGATGCGGGTAAACCAATGCCCGACTATTTTAAAAACCACCCAATTTATTATGCAGGACCCGCTAAAACTCCGGAGGGAATGCCATCAGGAAGTTTTGGGCCTACCACTGCAGGCCGTATGGATGTGTATGTAGAAGAGTTCCAAAAAGCAGGGGGAAGTATGATTATGTTGGCCAAAGGAAACCGTACCAAACAAGTGACGGATGCTTGTAAAACCTACGGCGGATTCTATTTAGGGTCTATTGGTGGACCAGCCGCTATCTTGGCACAAGATAACATCTTGAAAGTAGAAGTAGTGGACTTTGAAGAATTAGGCATGGAAGCCGTGCGTAAAATTACAGTGAAAGATTTCCCAGCCTTCATTATTACCGATGATAAAGGGAATGACTTCTTTGAGAATTTGTAATGTAATAAGACCTAACCTGCAAGGTTTCCAAAACCTTGTAGGTTTAAAATACAAAACCTGCAAAGCATAATTGTCTTGCAGGTTTTTTATTTTTTGGGCGTTGGCCGGGCTGTACGCTTTATCTTTTGTTTCAGTCATTGCGAGGAGGCACGACGCGGCAATCTAAAACAAAAGGATGCCGCTTCTATCCCTAACGCGGTCTATCTTGAAGGAGAGGGTTTCTTATAAAACCCTCAGAAGGATAGTAGCTATTTTTTATACTCCTCTTTTTTATAGGTTTTTATAGAATCGAGTTGTCTCATTTCATTGTAAAAATACCAATCTCCTATATAATACCAATGGTCTTCTTTCTCATTGTGGTCTATTTGGGTATGCCCTTTTTTCATACTATAGTTTTTGGTTGATTAGTTTTCATTGTGTCAATATGTAGCAATATAAAATTAATTTCCTGATTTTAAAGTAGATTTTCTTTTGATTTCTACACATGGAATTAGCTAAAGACCATATCGTCCCTAAGGGACTTCTGACTCATATGGAGCGTTGTGTTACCAATATACAATCCCTACGGGATTAATCAATAGAATTTGAAAAGGAGTGAAGGTTTCTAACTATCCTTTCCATTTTTCTCCCTATGTGAATAGTGAAACGTCTATCTATTCTTAATTTTTTATTATCAAGTCTATGTTTCTATGTGGTTAAATACTATTCCATCTCTAGAGATTAAAACAATCTAATTTTGAAATTTAATTTTGCTTTTTGAAATTGATTTTTGCAATTGCAGCGAGTATATTAGTCAATTTTCATTTCAGGAATTTCTCCCTCAATGATTAAGTTGGCTTCGGTTGCAGCAATAATATGTTCGACGCTTACACCTGGTGCGCGTTCTAGTAGTTGAAACCCTTTTGGAGTGACTTCCATCACTGCCAATTCAGTTACGACTTTCTTGACGCAACCTACACCCGTAAGCGGTAGGGTACATTTTTTAAGAATCTTACTTTCGCCGGCTTTGTTGACATGCATCATAGCTACGATTATATTTTCGGCAGAGGCCACTAAATCCATTGCGCCGCCCATTCCTTTGACCATTTTTCCGGGGATTTTCCAGTTGGCAATATCCCCGTTTTCGGCCACTTCCATAGCACCTAAAATAGTTAAATCGACGTGTTGCCCACGAATCATCCCAAAACTCAATGCCGAATCAAAAAAACTGGCTCCAGGAAGTGCCGTAATGGTTTGTTTACCCGCGTTGATTAAGTCGGCATCTTCTTCACCTTCAAAAGGGAAAGGTCCCATGCCTGACACGCCATTTTCCGATTGAAATTCAACTGAAATATCATTGCGTACATAATTTGCCACCAAGGTCGGAATCCCAATTCCTAGGTTGACATAGTAGCCGTCTTTGACTTCTTGTGCGATTCTTTTTGCGATTTGATTTTTGTCTAATGCCATTTCATTTTCAAATTTTCAAATTGAATAATTTTCAAATTATTTTTTTCTAGTAGTTCTTTGTTCAATTCGTTTCTCAAAAAATTTACCTTGAAAAATGCGTTGCACGAATATGCCTGGAATGTGAATTTGATTAGGGTCCAAAGTACCCGCTTCGACTAATTCTTCGACTTCGGCGATGGTGATTTTTGCGGCACCTGCCATACACGGATTAAAATTACGTGCCGTTCCTTTGAAAATAAGATTGCCCGCCGTGTCGCCTTTCCAAGCTTTTACAATAGAAAAATCGGCTTGAAAGGCATGTTCTAAAACGTGCATTTTTCCATTGAATTCTCGTGTTTCTTTTCCTTGTGCTACTTCGGTACCATAACCTGCGGGAGTGAAAAAAGCGGCTATTCCGGTTTGTGCTGCGCGGCAACGTTCGGCCAGTGTCCCTTGCGGAATGAGTTCTACTTCTAATTCGCCTGAAAGCATTTGACGTTCAAATTCGGCGTTTTCTCCCACATAGGAAGAAATCATTTTTTTGATTTGTTTGTGCTGTAACAATAAACCTAGGCCAAAGTCATCAACTCCTGCGTTATTGGAAATACAAGTGAGATTTTTGGTTTGTTTTTGGACTAATTCAGCTATAGCATTTTCGGGAATGCCGCACAAACCAAAGCCACCCAACATAAGGGTCATATTGTCTTCAATACCTTGAAGGGCTTCTTGTACGGAGGATACTTTTTTGTTAATCATGTTTTTTGGTATTTAGTCATGAAATGAAAACAGTATTAAATTTCGTCTATTCCAACTGAAAACAAAAACCCTAGCCCTGACAGCAACGGCATCCTTTAAGGCTGGTGTTCAGCCTTAAAGATACAGTGAATGGCGGGAAATAGCTCCTAGAGAATGCTTTATTCCTCGCAATTTATTTTATAATTCGAATTCTTCGGTACTTTGTTCGGTGTCCGTACTATCTTTTACTACTGCGGCCGGCCTAGAATAACAATCTACTTTTATAGAAAGATTAGCGGGTCTGTCAAAATCTTCTTTGGATACGTTGAGCGTTTCGTCTTCGTAACATTTTTTCATAAAATAACCCCAAACAGGTAAGGCGGCAGTAGCTCCTTGACCATAAGTAAGGCTTCTGAAACGAGCTGAACGGTCTTCGCAACCTACCCAAACTCCAGTAACTAAATTAGGTACCATTCCCATAAACCAACCATCGGATTGATTTTGAGTGGTTCCTGTTTTACCAGCAATTGGGTTTTTAAACATGTACGGATAGCCTGTCCAACGGTTGTCTCCGTTTCCGCCACCTTCGGTGCGTAAACGTTCTCCAGAACCGCCTTCGGTTACACCTTCTAATAATTTAATTACTGCAAATGCAATGTCTTTGTTCAATACATCGTGTGATTCTGGAACGGGTTCGTAAAGAACTACACCACTTTTATCTTCAATTTTTCTTAAAAATTGCGGTTTTACGTATACTCCTTGATTAGCGAACGTGCTATAAGCCGCCACCATATCTTGTACGGTAATTTCTACTGCTCCAAGTGCAATTGATGGTTGCGCCGGAATTTCAGAAGTTACTCCTAATTTATGCGTTAATTCGACAACGGCTTCAGGACCTGTTTTGTCAATTAATTTGGCTGAAACGGTATTAATGGAGTTGGCTAAAGCTCTTTTTAAAGTGACCATTCCGCGGTATTTGTTGTCCGAGTTTCGTGGTTCCCAATCTTCGGTTACATTGTGTTCTCCTTTACGAATCATAAAAGGGCCATCCAAAATCGAATCGCAAGGCGACATGCCTAATTGTTCGATAGCTGTAGCGTAAACAAATGGTTTGAAAGTGGAACCTACTTGTCTTGCTCCTTGACCTACGTGATCGTATTGGAAGTATTTGTAATTGATGCCACCTACCCAAGCTTTAATATTACCCGTTTGAGGTTCCATTGCCATTAAGCCAGATTGAAGGAAGTGTTTGTAATAACGAATGGAATCCAAGGGCGTCATAATGGTATCTCTTTCTCCTTTCCAAGTGAAGACTTTCATCTTGGTTTTTTGTTTGAACGAAGCAATGATTTCTTCTTCGCTTTTTTCCATCGATTCCATGATGTTCCAACGGGAAGAAGCTTTCATGGCTTTTTTCATGATACGATCGGTTTCGGCTTGAGAAATATTGACAAATGGAGCGTTTTTATTCTCCTTGGCTTGGTCGAAGAATTCTTCTTGCAAGTTAGCCATGTGGGCTTCTACAGCTTCTTCAGCATACAATTGCATACGGGAATCGATAGTCGTGTAAATGCGTAAACCGTCTTTGTAAATATTGTAATCAGATCCGTCTGGTTTTTTATTTTCTTCTACCCATTTTTTCATGTATTCTCTCAAATATTCTCTGAAATAAGTAGCTGTTCCGTCTTTGTGGCTTTCTAATTTGAAGTTTAATTTGATAGGTAAACTTTGAAGTTTTAGTTTTTGAGCTTCGGTAATAATCTCAGCTTTTTCCATTTGCTTCAAAACCACATTGCGTCGGTTAGTTACCCCTTCAATATTTTTAACTGGGTTATATAAGCCAGAATTTTTAAACATTCCTACTAATACTGCTGATTCAGTAATGGTTAAATTTTTAGGTTCTTTTGAAAAATAGGTTTTAGCTGCCGAGTTAACCCCTACAGAGTTGTTTCCAAAATCATACACATTGCAATACATCGCGATGATTTCGTTCTTGGTGTATTGTCTTTCCAAACGAATGGCAATAATCCATTCTTTTGCTTTTTGAATAATACGGAAAGGTAAAAATTTTGAACCTTCTCCGTGGAATAATTGCTTGGCTAATTGTTGGGTTAGCGTACTGGCTCCACCACTGGTTCCAAAGCTTAAGATAGCTCTTAATGTTCCTCTGCCATCAATTCCTGAATGTTCGTAGAAACGCGCGTCTTCGGTAGCGACAAGTGCTTGTACTAAGTTTTTAGGCAAGTCGGAATACTTTAATTGGGAACGGTTTTTTTCAAAATATTTTCCAATCACTACTCCGTCAGCAGAGATAATTTCTGTTGCTAAATTTGAGTCGGGATTTTCTAAATCTTCAAAAGAAGGCATGGAACCCAAAAGCCCCCAAGAAGCAAATAAGAAAAACAAGGCGATGCCTCCCATACCATAAAAGAAATACTTCCAAAATAATTTAGAGTAATATTGAATATCCTTTTCTGAGTCTGGTACTTGATTTTTTTTTCGATTAATAATAGCCATAATACAATTCTATTCTTTATTTTCTATTCTAAAACCTACGTCTGTAATTCCTTCTAGCTGTTCTACCCCAGGTACTTTACCTGTTTCACGAACCGCTTGTTTGATGTATACTTTGTATTTTCCTCTGAATTTTACATTTTCTTTGTAAAATAATTTACTCTCTTTGATGTCCGTAAATCCTTCCCCAAGTAAGGTTCCGTCAGGTTTTGCCATTTGGTATTCTAAAGTATCTACTTTGGTAAAACCGTTAGGTAATTCTAACGCCACAATCAAAAACAAATTGTTGAACGGATAATTGTCATTGCTTCTCAAATTGACAAATAAATCATACCGTTTAGTCGAATCCAATTCGGGTAATTGAAAAGTGACCGTGCTGTCCTTGTGCCAAGCACTACCCACAGAATGGTACTCGTCAAACACTCTTTTTTTATCACAAGAAAAAAAGAGAATTCCCATTAAAAGAAAAATAAGACTATTTTTTATCCTCATTTTTAGTAATAATTATCGGTTTTCTTGGCTCTCCGCTTTTTTGGTTTGGATTCGGACGCTTGTTATTGTTAGGTCTGTTGTTATTTCCTGAAGGCTTGTTGTTGTTTGGGTTAGCAGGTCTGTTGTTTCCTGCGTTGCCCTCCACAGCTTGTCTCGGTTTTTTGTTCGGTCTTTTCTTTTTCTTGGGTTGGTCAAAACGAGTTAAACTCTCTTGTCCCATCGCATTGTTAAAGTTCTTTTCTTGTTCGTCAACGGTTTCAATTGCAAAATCTTCTAAAGAAGAAACCTTGTTTTTTAATTTGTTTTCAGCAACAATTTCTTTAACCTGTTCGATATTTAATACATGCCAGTTGGCAAAATTATTAGTGTAAGCAAACCACATTAAACCCTTGAAAATATCTTGTTTTTGGCAAATAGCGTCTCCTTTTTCAGTCACTAATTTGGTGTCAAAATCAGGAAAATCTTTCAAGGCATCCATGTAGGTGTCTAACTCATAGTTCAAACAACATTTCAATTTACCACATTGACCCGCTAATTTTTGCGGATTCAAAGACAATTGTTGGTAACGTGCCGCCGAGGTATTTACACTTCTAAAATCGGTCAACCAAGTAGAACAACACAACTCTCTCCCGCAAGAGCCAATTCCGCCTAAACGAGAGGCTTCTTGACGAAAACCCACTTGTTTCATCTCGATTCGGGTGCTGAATTCTTTAGCAAAATCTTTAATTAACTGACGGAAATCGACTCTGTCATTGGCAGTATAGTAAAAAGTAGCTTTAGAACCGTCTCCTTGGAATTCAATATCAGAAATTTTCATTTCTAATTTTTGATCGATAGCCAGTTCACGTGCGCGCACTTTCATAGGCTCTTCACGATCCCTTGCTGCTGACCAAATGTCAATGTCTTTTTGAGAGGCTTTTCGGTATATTTTTGCAATTTCGGCACTTTCAGGATTGACTCCTTTTTTCTTCATTTGCACTCGAACTAATTCGCCCGTTAAAGTAACAATTCCGATGTCATGACCGGGTGAAGCTACCGTAGCCACAATGTCACCAATGCTTAAGGTTAGTTTCTCGGTATTGCGGTAAAATTCTTTTCTTCCATTTTTAAAACGGACTTCCACGCAGTCAAAAGGAGCTTCGCCATTGGGCGCACTCATGTTAGAAAGCCAGTCAAAAACCGTTAATTTGTTGCAGCTATCGGTGCCACAAGTCCCATTATTTTTACAACCCTTTGGTGCACCACCATCAGCAGTTGAACAACTTGTACATGCCATAATTTTATATGTAGTGTTGCAATGAATGCAACTTAAGTTCTTAAAACGAATAAGGTGTAAAGATAGTATTTTTTAGTTTTAAGTTGATGGCCTTTTTGTTAAAGAAAAAATCCCATTTCAGTTACGAAATGGGATAGAATTTTTAAAGACTAAGTTGCGTTAATTTTGTATTTTAAGATACAATTTATCAGACAATCGGACTCTAAAAGGTACTTCAACCGTTACTTTGTCACCTTTTTTTGCAGTTGAATGTTCGGTTCCATTCACTAACATTTTTTCTAGAATCAACTCTTGATTTCCTGTAGTTGGTCCAGAAATTATTAACGTGTCACCGATCTTAAATTCATTATTTTCTATTATAAAAAGACCTACTTGTGCTTTAACGTAATAATGCTCGACTTTGCCTAAAAGGACTTTTTTTACTTTTATTTTTTGACGAATATCAGTTGTTTTTGAGGCTGTGGCCAAAGCAGTATCCGAAAGTTCGCCCGAATGTTTGAATTTTAAATTTTCTGATTTTCCTTTTCGGAATACTTTATTGCCTACTTGTTTACCGCGACGTAATTTTATTTGTTCTTCAACTGGAAGATGAATGGTTTCTAAACATTCGGTAGAACAACAATTTTCCATTGCGGCTTTGCATTCGTCACATTGAATGAATAATAAATGGCAACCGTCATTAGAACAGTTAGTATGGTTGTCGCACGGTTTCCCACATTGATGGCATTGCGAAACGATATCGTCTGTAATTCTTTCGCCTAAGCGGTGGTCAAATACAAAGTTCTTTCCAATGAATTTACTTTCTAAGTTTTCTTCCTGGATTTGCTTGGCATAATTGATAATACCGCCTTCCAGTTGGTACACATTTTTAAAACCTTGGTGTTTGAAATAGGCCGATGCTTTTTCGCAACGAATACCTCCTGTGCAGTACATTACCAAGTTTTTGTCGTCTTTATGGTCTTGTAATTGCTCGTTGATAATGGGTAAACTTTCTCTAAAAGTCTCCACATCGGGAGTAATGGCGCCTTTAAAATGACCGATTTCACTTTCGTAATGATTTCTAAAATCGACCACAATGGTGTTGGGGTCATCTAAAATTTGATTGAATTCTTTAGCTTTTAAATGCACACCAATATTGGTTACATCAAAAGTTTCGTCGTTCAATCCATCGGCTACAATTTTATCGCGGACTTTTACGGTCAATTTCAAAAACGAATGATCGTCGTGTTCTACGGCCACATTCAAACGAATGCCACGCATAAAATCATAGGCTTCTAAAGTTTCGCGAAAGGCTTCGAAATTCTCGGCAGGCACCGACATTTGGGCGTTAATTCCTTCTTTGGCTACATAAGTACGACCAAGCGCATCTAATGCATTCCAAGCAACGAATAAATCGTCTCTAAATTTTTTAGGGTCTTCAATTTTGGCATACGCATAGAAAGACAAAGTAAGTCTTTGTTTGCCCGCTTGATCAATCAGCTCGGCTCTTTCTTCTGCGCTTAAGGTGTTGTACAGTTGCATGCTATAAACGTTTAAGTGAGAAATTATGTAGGAGTTCTAATTGGAAGAACTCGGGTGCAAAGATAATATTTAACCACAAAGCCCACAAAGGTTTTTCACAAAGTGCGCAAAGATTTTTTTTGAATTGCCAATTATTATAAAAAACAAACCGAAGATTCGCAGATTGGTATTAAAAATCTGTGAATCTGCGGTAAATAATTTTCTTTGTGACTTAGCGCCTTTGTTGCTAGTCTAACAAAACTCAGCCAAAATAGTTCATAAATAAAAAACCATTAAGGTATTAAGCTTCATTAAGTTTTGACTTAATTTTCTTGATTTCTTAATGGTTTAGAAAAAATCTTTGTGACTTAGCGTCCCTGCCTGCGGCTGGCAGGTTTGTGGCTAGTCTAACAAAATTCAGCGTAAGCGTCTTGTAAGTTTTCAGCAATTAATTCGGCTGGACGACCTTCAATATGGTGACGCTCTAACATGTGAACTAATTCACCGTCTTTGAACAAAGCCATACTTGGCGAAGAAGGAGGGAAAGGAAACATGTGTTGACGCGCTGCATCTACTGCTTCTTTGTCCACACCTGCAAAAACCGTTACTAAATGATCTGGTTTTTTGGCACCTTCTAAACTCATTTTTGCTCCTGGACGTGCGTTTCTTGCAGCACAACCACAAACAGAATTCACTACTACTAAAGTGGTTCCTGCTGCTTTGATGGCGTTTTCAACAGCCTCAGCAGTATGTAAATCTTGAAAACCAGCGTCAACTAATTCCGCTTTCATTGGTCTTACCATTTCTTCTGGATACATAATTATTATATTAGATTTATGATATACGATGTTAGATTTTAAAAAATCTTAGGCAAAGATAAATAGAAATTGTGTCTTTAGAATGATTCTAATCATAAAGATTTGTTATCGTTACATAGCTAAATTAAAAATGAAATAGCCTTTTCAGCAAAGCAGTAATAAAAAGTCCTTTTGGGCATTTCCAAATGACTTGCAAATCTTCCCAAAACGAAGTTTCTTCATCCAAAAATTTGAAGATAAGTTGCGGATTTCCTTTTTGGAAAAGGGCAGAGAAAATAGCGGCACCCGTTTCATTTTTTTGATCTAAAATGTCTAAAAGGAGTAAATCGTACCACCAGAATTTAGTCTTTTTATATAATTTTCTAAAATCAGTTTGGGTTTCCAAAAACGAAACCAGTTGGCTCGACTTTTTGTCGGCATTTTTAAAAGTGTAGCCTGTGCTGGCTTTGGTCCAGCCACCTGCAGTTCCAATATTAATCGCATTTTGGGTATTGTGTTTCCAAAAAGGATAGCAAGTCATTGGTATAGTTCCAGCTTCTTTTTCGAGAATTTGGTATTGGCGAATACCTAATTTATGAATGTAGTTCTCGATTTCGGTTTCATATTCTTTTTTCGAAAGTAACTCTTTTGAAAACAAAGTATATTCCAATAAGGCTTCCGTTTCAGAAATAGGTAAAACATACATAAAGCGCGTGTTGCCTTTTTGTTCCACCGAAAAATCCATAAAAGTAGCTTGCTCCCGATTGAAAACAGGCGCTTCGGTTTGGATAAACCAACCTACAAAATGCTGTTGCAACAAGGGATATTTAGACTGATTAGCTGCTAGAGAAGGATTGTAAATCGAATTAAAAAGTTGGCTGCACGAAAAACTTTGGGTTTCGGTTTTCACCAAGACGATACTTTCTGATTCTTCAATTTCGACTACTTTTTCTTGGACGAAATCAATATTTTTTTGCTTTGCAATCAATTCCAACACCTGATTGTAAAAATCCAATCCTTGAATTTTATTGTATTGGTAAGGACGTAACTCTAATCTCCTTTGGAAATCAGCATTGGCAAACAAAGCCGAATCCCATTTTTTCGAAATACTAGGTCCCCAAATAGATTTGTTTTCTGACCAAAAGCACCAAGTTCGGTCATTCGTTTGTTTGGTGTTTTCGTCCAAAAGCAAAATGCGTTTGTTTTGAAATTTTCCAGACACGACCATTTTATACACCGTCATCAAAGCGGATAAGCCTGCGCCCGTAAAAATGTAGTCGTATTGTTTCATATGTTTTTCGAAAATTCCATTCAAAAGTAACCAATTTAAAAGAAAATTAAATTTTAAATCGGAATGAATAACCTAGAGCAACAAAATATTTTGGAGCATTTTCGGTTAGCCCAATCCCAGCTGAAATATCCAATTGATGATTAGGGTTCCATAAGTAATTAAAACCTCCGTCTAGGCGATGGTTGCCTAAATATATTTGAGGTAGAAAACCATATAACTCAATATAACCACTTGTTTTTTCTGAAAAAGAATAGGCTGTGGTTAGTGTGTAAATAAAAGTTGGAATACCTGTGTCTCCATCCCATTCAGCTCCAATGTTGTAACTCAAAGTTTGATTTGGAGTTAAAGTGTGTTGCATTGTAAATCGAAATGCGGGTGCGGAATATGGAGTTTGAAATATTGTTGAGGCTACTTTTGGCAAATGAAAATGTCCAATAACAGCTAAAGTTGGCAGTATTCCTCTTTCTTTTAAAAGTTGTGATTTAAATCCTATCGCAATA
The DNA here is from genome assembly GCF_024642105.1 of Flavobacterium sp. Taxonomy (GTDB): domain Bacteria; phylum Bacteroidota; class Bacteroidia; order Flavobacteriales; family Flavobacteriaceae; genus Flavobacterium. The sequence continues at coordinate 537,927 of NZ_JAHEBT010000052.1, read as the reverse complement.
GGAGTAAATCCTGAATTTTCATTAGTAATTTCAGAAGTTATAAGATGTTCGGTAATCAATCGTAATTCAAAACGTTCGTTAATACCGAATTTGGATAACATAGTAGGAAGACTCATTTTTGTAGAGTGCGTGTTGGTTTTTTCATAAGGAAAACCAATTTCAAATTGTAAAAAATGGGTTGGTGTTATGAAAGGACATTCTGTTTGATCGGGGCGATCCGTTTGAATTGGGTCTGTATTTTGCGCAAAACAGCCAGTGGCAAGTCCCATTAAAAACACTATTTTATACAGAATGATTTTCATTTTAGATTTATTTAATTAAAAATTTAGACAAATCTAAAAAAAATATTACTCTAATAAAAATTGATTATTGTATATTTGCTTTAATAATTTATTTTTTAGCTATGAGCAAATCTTTAGAAGAGGTCAATCAGTCTGTTTCAACTCAGAACAAAACGTCTGTTTTTAGAAAAATTCTTGCTTTTTTTGGACCGGCTTATTTGATTAGTGTGGGTTATATGGATCCTGGAAATTGGGCGACAGATATTGCGGGCGGAAGTCAGTTTGGTTACGCTTTGTTATGGGTTTTATTAATGAGTAATCTAATGGCTTTATTACTACAAAGTTTAAGTGCTAGATTAGGAATTGTGACGCAACGTGATTTAGCACAAGCTTCAAGAGAAACGTATTCTAAGTTTATTAATTACATTCTTTATTTTTTAGCAGAAATAGCCATTGCAGCCTGTGATTTAGCGGAAGTTTTAGGGATGGCAATTGGGATTAATTTATTATTTGGAATCCCGTTACTTGAAGGGGTTTTGATTACGGTTTTGGATACGTTTTTACTGCTCTTTTTAATTAATAAAGGTATCCGAAAAATGGAAGCTTTCATCATTGTGTTGGTGGCTATCATTGGGTTTTCGTTTATTTTCGAAATGATTTTTGCACAACCCGAAATGGGCAAAGTAATTTACGGTTTAATTCCGTCTATACCTAATGAGTCGGCTTTGTATATAGCTATCGGAATTATCGGAGCTACCGTAATGCCTCATAATTTATATTTGCATTCTTCGTTGGTACAAACCCGAAAATTTTCCCGAACCGATTCGGGAATCAAACAAGCATTAAAGTACAATTTTATTGATTCTACCATTGCATTGAATTTAGCTTTTTTTGTCAATGCCGCCATCTTGATTTTGGCAGCTGCCACATTTTATAAAAATGGTATGTATGAAGTGGCTGAAATTCAGGATGCTCATCGATTTTTAGCACCTCTCTTGGGAACACAATGGGCGCCAATTTTATTTGCAGTAGCCTTGATAGCAGCGGGTCAAAGTTCCACTATTACAGGAACTTTAGCGGGTCAAATTGTGATGGAAGGCTATCTTAATTTGCGAATTCAACCTTGGGTTAGGCGTATCATTACCCGATTAATTGCGATTGTTCCTGCAGTTATCGTTATTTTAATTTATGGAGAAAGTGTCACTGGGAAATTATTGATTTTGAGTCAGGTAATCTTGAGTTTACAATTAGGTTTTGCTATAATTCCGTTAATCCATTTTGTGAGCGATAAATCAAAAATGAAAGGATTTCATATCTCTAAAATGACTCAAATTGCAGCTTGGATTATTGCGACTATAATAGTTTCTCTTAATGCCAGATTGGTTTATGCCGAAATTAGTGGCTGGTTAGAAACCACGAATCATCCTTTAATCTTATGGGTAACTGTAGTTCCGATTGCTGTTGGATTTTTGTTTTTGTTACTTTATATAGTCTTTAAACCTTTTATTTCAAAAGTGAAGCTGCATATTCATAATCATTCGCCTCATCTGATGGCGTTGAAATTTTCGGAGTCCGAATTTCAGCATAAAAAGAATATTGCTATTTCTGTTGATTTTTCTTTTGCTGATGAAGTTGCTTTAAATAGTGCTTTTGAACTAGGCGGAATGGAAGCAAAATATACTCTTATTCATATTGTAGAAACTGTTGGAGCCATTGTGTATGGTAAAAATGCCGACGATCATGAAACTACAATCGACGAAAAACTATTGCAAGAGTATGAGAAAATGTTAAATGAAAAAGGGTTTCAAGTTGAAACTATACTTGGATTTGGCAGACCTAATACGGTTATTCCAGAAATTGTAAATCAATCCGATTTTGATATTTTAGTTATGGGAACTCATGGTCATACGGGTTTAAAAGATTTACTTTTTGGTACCACTGTAGATAAATTACGTCATAAGATTTCGATACCTTTGTTAATTGTAAAAAAATAATCTGTAAACTCAAAAGAATGACTTTTTCAGAAGAAAATTACCTTAAAACTATTTATCATTTAACCACTTCTTTATCCACGGAGATAAGTACAAATGCTATTGCTGAAATGATGGAAACTAAAGCATCATCAGTGACCGATATGCTTAAAAAATTAGCAGAAAAAGACCTGGTTCATTATAAAAAGTATCAGGGTGTTTTTTTGACACCAAAAGGGAAATTGGCGGCAAAGATGATTGTGAGAAAACATCGTTTGTGGGAAGTATTCTTAGTTGAAAAGTTGGCTTTTTCTTGGGATGAAGTTCATGATATTGCAGAACAATTAGAGCATATTAAATCCGAACAATTAATCAATCGATTGGATGATTTTTTAGGAAATCCAACCGAAGATCCTCATGGTGACCCTATTCCGGATGCCAATGGTCAAATTATTAAAGTGGAAAAACAGCTTCTTTCTGAACTTTCAGAAAAACAATCAGGAATTTGTGTAGGCGTAAAAGATACGTCTTCGGAATTTTTAAAATATCTAGACAAACAAGGCATTGCACTAGGTTCTACTATTGAGATTTTGACAAAAGAAGTTTTTGATTCGTCACTAAAAATAAAAATAGACGGAAAGGAAGTGACTATTTCCAATAAAATCGCCACTAATTTGTTTGTGAAAATAGTTTAGTTACAACCGCAATCGCCATTACCACAATTCTTGTCTGATTTTTTCTTCCAAAAATATTTTCGAATCAAAAAAGCAATGGCCAAAATCAGTATTCCAAAAGCTAGAATTTCTTGAGTCATAATGTGCTATTTTAGAATTTGAAAAGCAATCAAAGCCACTAAATAGGCTAGTCCACTCATGAAGATTAATTGCCCTAAAGGCCATTTCCAAGAGTTGGTTTCTTTTTTAGTGATGGCAATGGTACTAGCGCATTGCATGGCAAAAGCGTAGAATAATAATAACGAAATTCCTGAGGCAAAATTGAATATTTTTTGACCTGTTTCAGGATTAATTTCGGCTTGCATTTTGTTTTTAATCGTATTGTCGTTGTCACTATCTCCCACACTATAAATCGTGGCTAGTGTTCCAACAAAAACTTCCCTTGCTGCAAACGAACTAATAATAGCTACTCCAATTTTCCAATCGTAACCCAAAGGAGAAATAACAGGCTCAATGGTTTTTCCCATCAATCCGATATACGAATTTTCTAATTTTTGCGAAGCGATGGCATTTTGTAATTCAGATGCATTCAAGGGCTTAGCAAGATTTTTCTCCATTACGATTTTTTCAGCATTATTGAATTTTTCACCTGGTCCATAAGAAGCCAAGAACCACAATACAATGGAAATGGCCAAAATAATTTTCCCTGCTCCAAAAATGAATGCTTTTGTTTTCTCGATGACATTGATGGCCACATTTTTGAACATTGGCAATTTGTAATTGGGCATTTCTACAATAAAGTAGGTTTTGCCTTTTATCTTCAAAATTTTATTCAAAATGTAGGCCGAAAATATAGCCATTCCAAAACCTAAAAGATACAATAACATTAAGGTCAAGCCCTGCATGTTGATGACTCCAAAAATGCGTTTTTCAGGAATAACTAAGGCAATAATAATAGCATAAACAGGTAGCCTAGCAGAACAAGTAGTAAACGGAGTGACTAAAATAGTAATCAATCGTTCTTTCCAGTTTTCAATGTTTCGAGTTGCCATAATTGCCGGGATAGCACAAGCTGTACCTGAGATTAGCGGTACAATACTTTTGCCTGACAAACCAAATTTTCGCATAATCTTATCCATCAGAAAAACGACGCGACTCATGTATCCGCTTTCTTCTAAAATAGAAATGAACATAAAAAGAAAAGCGATTTGTGGGATAAAAATCAAGATCCCTCCAATGCCCGGAATGATACCTTGCGCAATTAAATTTGTCAATACGCCGGCAGGTAATTTTTCGCTAGCCAAAGCACTCAAAGAGGCAAAAGAGTTGTCAATAAAATCCATTGGAATTTTGGACCATTCAAAAATGGATTGAAAAATTCCAAAAAGAATAAAAAAGAAAATGGCGTAGCCCCAAACTTTATGTGTTAGCACTCGGTCAAGGATAGAACGAAAATCTTTGGCAATACTATTATCAATTTTCAACCCTTCTTTCAAAACATCATTGATGAACTGATAACGTTTTATAGTTTCTTTTTGTTGTAATCGTTTTAAGTCAGAATGTGATTTGGTATACGAATTACGAATTTCGTTTCGATCCAAATTTAAGAAATTGACGTCCTGAGTAATTACCAACCATAGTTTGTACAATAATTGATTCGGGAATGTTTTGCGTAACGACTCAAAATACTCTTCGTCTATTATAGAAGCGTTCAAACACGGTTCTTTCGGAATCGATTTATAGCTGACGATGAGTTGTTTTAACTCTTCAATTCCAGTGCCTTTTCGCGAACTAACTAAAGCTATTTTTGTTTTTAGTTTTTCTTCTAGAAACGGAATATCTAAAGAAATTCCCTTGTGTCGCATTCTGTCTGCCATATTGATGACTAAAATGGTCGGAATTTCCAAATCTTTTATTTGGGTGAAAAGCAGTAAATTACGTTTTAAATTCTCGACATCAGTCACCACCAAAGCAACGTCTGGGTACAATTTGTCGTTCTTGTTCAATAGCAGCTCAATCACCACATTCTCATCAATGGAACTCGCATTCAAACTGTAGGTGCCAGGCAAATCAAGAATGTTGGCTTTGTAATTATTAGGTAATTTGCAAAAACCCATTTTCTTCTCCACCGTAATGCCGGGATAATTCCCCACTTGTTGATTCAATCCTGTAAGTTGGTTGAAAACCGAAGTTTTCCCCACATTTGGATTGCCAATTAGCGCTACATTGATGTTGTGACTGCTTAACATTAGTGGTTTTCGATTAAATCAACTTCGATTTCTTTGGCGGTTTCTACTCTAATGGCTACATGAGAACCGTTAATATTTAGATACAAGGGGTCGCCAAAAGGGGCAATTTGAAGCAATTCAACCACGTTTCCAGGTAAACATCCCATCTCCAATAATTTCAAAGGAACAGCATCAACATCAAATTCTTTGATGATTGCTTTTTCGCCTTTTTTGAGAATATTTAATGTGGTGCGCAAACCTTATTTAGATTGAATTAAGATTGCAAAAGTACAGATTTTAATAGTAAACCAAATGATAAATATCATTTTTATACTAAAAAATCAATCAAAAAGAAGTTTTATTGTTCTGATAAAAAGGCAATATCTTCGATGAGGCGTTGGACGTCTTCTTTATTTGTTCCGTCGTAGAATCCGCGAACGCGTCTTTTTTGGTCTACCAGCACAAAATTTTCGGTGTGTACCATGTCATATAGCTCTGAAGGTTTGCCTAGTTTTACTGCTAAATAGGATTTTCGCGCCATAGTATATATGGCTTTTTTATCGCCTGTAACGAGGTTCCATTTGCTATCGTCAACATGATGTTTGATGGCATATTCTTTTAAAACAGGAACGCTATCCGTTTCGGGGAAAACGGTATGAGAAAGTAACATGACTTTCGGGTTGTTGATAATCGCTTTTTGTACTTCCTCTAAATTAGTGGTCATTTTTGGGCAAATCGAACCGCAGGTGGTGAAAAAGAAATCGGCGACATAAATTTTACCTTCATAATTCTTTTGAGTAATGGTTTTTCCATTTTGGTTCACAAAAGAAAAATCAGCAATCGTATGGTATTTACTCACATATTGTACCGCACTATCCACCAACTCTGGATTCACATCAGCAGGGTTGTAGATGGGTAAGGTTTTAGCCGGTTTTAAAGCCGAATAAAACAAAGAAATAGTAACAATTGAAAATACAATTAGTACGCCAAAGAAAATTCTATATCTGTATAAAAAAGATTTCATCTTATAAATTTGATGCAAAAATACGAAATTCAAAAGTGTATTTACAGAATCAATTTTATTAAAAAATCACATTAAAAGCAATTGTTTAAATAATTTATCAATAGATTTGTCATATCACTTTAAAATTATCAATAATGAAAAAGTTATTTAAGAGTACTATGCTTTTTGTAATTCCAGCGATGTTATCGGTTACAGCAACTCAAGCTCAGACTGTAACAGAAAACAAACAACCTGGAATTAATCTAAATTTTATGGATCAAAAGGTGAAACCAAGCACCGATTTTTTCCGTTTTGTCAATGGAACTTGGTTAGATAATACTCAAATTCCTAACGATAAAACACGTTGGGGAAGTTTTGATGAATTACGTCAAAAAACAGACGAAGATGCTTTGGCTATCTTGAAAGAAGCGGCAAAAAACCCTATTTATAAATCGAATACAGACCAAGGGAAAGCAATCAATTTGTACAAATCTATAATGGATACTGTTAGTAGAAACAAGCAAGGATATGCTCCATTAAAACCTTACCTCGCGAAAATTAATGCGGTGAAAAACACTGCCGATTTGCAAGCTTTGTTAACTCAAATGGCACCTGTAGGAGGTCTTGGTTTTTTTGGTGTTGGTATTGGTGTAGATGCTAAAAACAGCAACAGAAATATCATTAATGTGGGCCCAGGTAGTGTAGGATTGCCTGATAGAGATTACTACGTTTCTGAAGATGCTGATTCGAAAGAAAAACGAGCTAAGTATGTACTTCATGTGGCCAAGATGTTGCAAATGATAGGTGAAAAACCAGCTGAAGCACAGTCTCAAGCAGAAAAAATACTAGCTTTTGAAACCGCGATGTCAAAACCGCGATTTGATAGAGTGGAACGAAGAGATAGAAGAAAATCATATAATCCAATGACGGTTAAAGACTTACAAAAATTGACGCCGTCAATTAATTGGGATAGCTATTTAACGCAAATTGGATTACCTAAAACCGATTCATTAATTGTTTCTCAGCCTAAATACCTAACGGCTTTAGAAGGTATTTTAAAAGAAAATAAAGTAGAAGATTGGAAGGCCTATATGCGTTGGACGCTTTTAAATAAGTCAGCGGGTCAATTGTCAACTAAATTGGGAAATGCCAACTGGGAGTTTTATGGAAAAACCCTAACAGGAGCTGTAAAACAAAGACCACTTGAAGAACGTGCACTTCAAGTGATTAATGGCGCTATTGGCGAAGCTTTAGGGAAATTATATGTAGAGAAAAAATTCCCAGCTGAAGCCAAAGCCAAAGCAGAGAAAATGATTAAAAACGTATTCTTAGCTTTCGAAAATAGAATTAATAATTTGGCTTGGATGTCTCAAGAGACCAAGAAAAGCGCGATTGCTAAATTGAAAAAATCAAGAATCAAAATTGGTTATCCAGACAAATGGGAAGATTATTCTGCATTGGTAGTCAAAGCGCCAGCTGAGGGAGGAACGTACTTTGAAAACGTAAAAAACCTTTCGCAATGGTCGTTCAATGAAAATTTAGCGGAATTGAAAAAACCGGTTGATAAAGAAAAATGGGGAATGTCTCCACAAACGGTAAATGCGTATTACAATCCTTCGTATAACGAAATTGTATTTCCAGCGGCGATTTTGCAACCCCCATTTTATAATTATCAAGCAGATGAAGCTGTTAATTATGGCGGAATTGGAGCTGTAATCGGGCATGAGATTTCTCATGGATTTGACGATTCAGGAGCAAGATACAATGCTGATGGTAATTTAGTAGATTGGTGGACAGCAGACGATTTGAAACAATTTACAGCTCTAACTGGAGCTTTGGCAGCACAATACAGTGCATTACAACCCTTGCCTGGAACTTTTGTAGATGGTAAATTTACTTTAGGAGAAAATATTGGAGATTTAGGAGGCGTAAATGCGGCGTATGATGGATTGCAATTGTATTTGAAAGCCAATGGAAATCCTGGATTAATCGACGGATACACTCCAGAACAACGTTTCTTTATTTCTTGGTCAACCATTTGGCGTTCAAAAATGAGAGACGAAGCTTTGAAAAGTCAAGTAAAAACAGATCCACACACTCCAGGAATGTACCGTGCCTATGTACCATTACAAAATGTAGACACGTTTTATCAAGCCTTCAATATACAGCCTACTGACGGAATGTATATCGCTCCTGAAAAGAGAGTTAAAATTTGGTAATCTTGAATTATAAAAAACAAAAAAACCGATTAGCAATAATCGGTTTTTTTATTTTTATTCGATAGGAATACACAAGTCTACAATGCATTTTTTCTCCGGATGCTCATTGAAATTATTGTGGATTATTTCAAATGGATTTTCGTCTGCTTTTTTATATCCATTTTCATTCATCCAAATAAATAGGGATTGCCAAGACTTCCCAAAATCATGAGGTGCTATCTCAAAATGACCTACGATGCATTTTCCTTTTGGAGTTGCTGTTAAACCAATTTCGCCAGTCAGTTCAATCGGTGATGGAAGCAAAAGACAAGCGCTCATTCGTACTTTATCAGGTTCGGTTATTTTAAAACTATCGTGATAAATACGCCCCATTTTTAGATTTTCTCCAACAAGACCTTTAGGAATTGCCCATTGGAGTAATTTTCCATAAGCAGCATCTAATCCTTCGGGACCAATCTGAGTGATAAAAGCCCAATCCATTTTAGGGAGTTCTTTAATTTCAATTGTAGCATTCATTTGTATCCATTCTTTTAGGTTAGTAAGGGTACAAATGTATTCTTCTGAAGCGCTATTTTCTTTTCCTTTCTTGCTATTCGTTTTGCTAATCTTGCTAAATGAATTGAAATGAGACTTTCTAAAACCGCTTGGACTTTGTTTGTAATATTTCTTGAAGGCTCTTGTAAATGTAGCATTACTACTAAATCCAAATTGTAAAACAAGCTCAGCAATGTTTACGTCTTTCTTATGCATCAGTAATGAAGCTGCTTTTTCAATCCTTTTGCGAGTCACATATCCATTCAAAGTTTCATTAGTTATTGACTTAAAAAGGCGGTGAAAGTGAAAAGGAGAATAAAAGCCTAGTTTAGCAATAGTTTCTAAAGATAAATCGCCACTTAAATTGTTGTCAATATAAGTCAATATTGTATTCACTCGCTTGATGTATTCTTCACTCATTTCTTTTAGAATTAAAAAACTACTTCCTCACTGTTATGCTCTATTTTTTCTCAAGGATTGATTTACTACATACAAACCAATCAGAGTAATACTTCCACCGATAATGATAGGAAAGGTTAATGACTCATTGAAAATAATAGTGCCTAAAAGCACTGCTACTATTGGATTTATATAAGCATAAATGGTACTAATATGAGCAGGAAGATGTTGTAATGAATAGATAAAAGCTGTGAAAGTGAGGATTGAACCTACAATAACTAGATACCCTATAGCCCACCAAGAAATGGCAGGAATAGTATCTAAAGGTACAGCGGTACCCGTAGCTCCTGTAAAAGCAAATAGAATAATACTCGAAATAAACATTTGTAATCCTAAACTAAAATAAGGATTGAAACTAGCTGATTTTTTCTTGGTATATAAAGTTCCAAAGGCCCAAGTTACAGTAGATATTATGGACACAATAATTCCGAATTGGAAATCAGGCGATAGAAAGTCATTTAAATGGTCATAAAATACGATGCAAACACCACTAAAACTGGTTATTAAACCAATGAAAGTTAAACGAATTAAACGTTCTCCTCTAATCAATGAAATAATCGCCACCCATAGTGGAACGCAAGCACCAATAATAGCGCCTAATCCACTACTAATGTATTTTACCCCCCAAGTACTGAGTCCATTGCTTAGCACAAAATTTAGTGCAGCCAAAATGAAAATCGTTTTCCACTGTTTACCCTTGGGCCAAGGTGCTTTTCGAATGGTGAAAAAAATGATATAAAGTAATCCAGGTATAAATTGTCGGATAGCAGCGAGTTGCAAAGCGGGCATGTGTTTCACACCTTCTTTGGAAGCAATCCAAGTAGTACCCCAAAAAAACTGACCCAACATAGGGCTAAAATGGGCAAACCAATAGTTTTGATTTGGTTTAGAAAAGCATTTTTTATTCGGGTTCTCACGTTATAATCTTGGTTTTATAAAGGAATATTGCAGGTATTTAATGAGTTTGTCATTCAAAATCGTTTTGCCTGCAATGGAATTTGAAGCAGCAAATTTAGGCAAAGCCAAATTCAAATCGGTTGCTTTTTGAGTATAATATTCTTTTCTACTTGGGTGAAAAGGCGCTACAGCATTAAAAATTTCATTCCAAGAATTTAAGGCTATAATTTTTTCAATACTACCAATACAATCGTCTTGATGAATTAAGTTAATGGGTGCGTCTGGGTTTTCAATATTTTCTCGTCCCGATAAAAACCGAACCGGATTTCTATCCTCTCCAATCAAACCTCCAAAACGCAAGATGGTCGTCTCAAAATGGGTGTTTTTTTGCAAAAGACTTTCTACAATTACCAGTTGGCGCCCACCTTCTGTGTCTGGGTTTAAAGGAGTGTCTTCAGTAACGAATTCATTATCCTCGCCATACACTGAAGTCGAACTCACAAAAAGCACTTTTTCAACCGTTGATTTTTCAATAAAAGGAAGTAAAGTGGCTATTTTGGCAACAAAATTTTCAGTTGAATTGCCTCTTAATTTAGGCGGAATGTTCACAATTAAAATTTGGCTATGAGCCAAAAAATCAGCAACAGATTCACTGATTTTTTCTTCTTCTAATTGTACTATAAAAGGCTCAATTCCTGCCGATTTTAAAATAGATACTTTCTCTGTTGAGGTAGTCGAACCTTTTACCAAAAATCCGTTATGAACTAAGGCTTTCGCCAAAGGGAAACCTAGCCAGCCACAGCCTAAAATACTAATTTGCGCCATATTGATTACCTCTTAAGGTACTTTAGGAGTTTCGATTTCTATCCCAGGTTTTGGTTCGGTCAGACTATCTTGAACTACAGGAACGGCTACTACTTTTTTCATCTCCGTTTTCACTACAGGTTTTGGAATAATTTTTTCTTGAATCACAACTGCGTCATTCAAAACAAATGGAGTTGGCATCATCCAATTTTGCCTTTGAATCATTGGAAACAAGGCATTGCGCATCAAGTCAAATGAACTTTCTAATAACTCCATATCGAAAGGAACTAGCTTATCTATGCTGAATTCCACTTCTAGCGGTTCATTCCCTACTACATAATAACTCAATATTTTTTTCCCTTTTTTACGGTCGTATTTAGCGCCTTTTTGTCCAATAGCTTGAACGCCATTTGCCTTGAAATTATAAAGAATCATTTCTTCGGAAGCAAAAATATCATAACGATTCACGTTGCGATTGGGTGTAATTCTAATTTTTAATTGGCGTTGATTACCTACTATTTGATCTTTTAAAAACTCGATGGTAGGTTGAGCCAATTCTTTTTTAGGCGCCTCTGCAGCGTAGGTAAAACCGGAATTGTATTTGCTAAACAACGGCGTGTCTTTCATAAAATCAGCATTTTGAGGATGGTTCCCCAAATAGTTTTTAGTCCACGGGTCTAAATTGGTGTCATAAGTTACCCAATTGGCTTTTTGGGTGTCGGCATTATAGATGTAGAGCAAGCTATTGGATTTGGCTTTGCCTAATTCATAACCCGATTGCACGTGCGCTTTTGCAAAAAAGACACCGGCAATCGCCAAAAACAATAATGACCACGATCCTTTTTTGGCGTAAGCCCCAAAAACCGGCAACAGCAATCCAAAGGTCAAAGCGGTCAAAATAGCGCTTCCAAAAAGCACTTTAAGTCCTAGCCCAATAGGGAACATTTGAATGAATGGTGCAATAATTAAAAGTGCAGGAATACTACAAATTAAATTGAGTAGGGCATTTGATTTTTGCGTCAGAATAAAAAATCCAAAGGCAATCAAACCAAAAAACACCGGAATAATTAAAAACCCAGCTCCTTTTAAAGCAAAGGCCAATCCGCAATTAATCAATATCCAAAGGAAAAGGGGTGCCACAAAATGATTCATTGTGGTTTTCTTCTCTGAGAAAAAATGGTAAAAGATAAAACAAATGGCTAAAGTTAAAGCTACAAATCCTGCAATATAAGAATGACCGTTGTAAGTAAATCCGTTGAGTAAGTCATTGTATTGCGGATAGTAATTCAGCAACAACTTCCAACCAAAATAAGCCAACAATCCGCTAGTAAGTGTAGCACCCAAAAACGGAATACCACCTTTGCCAATTTCTTTGAATGATAAAATGCGCTTTCCAACTCCTACGAAAACCAAGAGCACAAAAAGTCCTAAAGCAATCAATACCATTGGTACAATCCAACTAAATGGATAACTGACAAAAGTAAATGGTAGGGTAAAATAAGCGTAGTCTTCTTTGGAAACAGTAGCGTCAAAATTGGCATTAGCAAAATAATGCAATAAAGGCATTAAATACGTGCCTTGATGTTCTAATGTTTTTTTGTTGAGGTGTTTGCTATCGTCTTGTGCGGTGTGGTAATTGTAGTGATCGTCGATGAATGCAAAATTATAACCTTGGATATTGCCTTGTTCTCTAAAAACAGTCAAGTCGGTATCGTTGGGTAGCATTTTATAAATACTATACATCAAGGAATTGGAAGCGGGAAGCGGCACTTTTGCGGCAGCAAATTCGTGTACCAATCCGGCATTTCCACCATTGGTTTCCATCAACATATAACTAGGGCCTGATGAGCCGCGCGCTTCAAAGTTCAAAACGACCCCCACTTCTTTTGCCCATTGATGCTGGGTAACAAAGAGCGCTGCGCCATTCAAACCCAATTCTTCGGCATCAGTGAAGAGAATGATGATATCATTTTTGTGTGCGGTTTTGTTGTATAAAAATGTTCGGACACTTTCTAAAATGGTAGCTACTCCCGAACCCGCATCGCTGGCGCCTAAGGAATACGAATGTGGCGCACTATCATAATGCGATAAAAGCAATAAGGCTTTGGAACTATCGGTTCCTTTGATTCTTGCCAAAAGATTTTTTGATTTCACCAAATTCCCCCAATCACTTAACGTATAGCCTTCTTGTATGGAAGTTTCCAATCCTAATTTTTGCAATTCCTTTAGTAGATAATTAGCTACTTCTTCGTGGTTTTTAGAACCTACAAAATGAGGTTGACGCGAAATAGCTCTCACTTGTTTGAAAGCTCTTTGGGTAGAGAATTCGGTTAGCGGACCTTCTTCACCCGATGTCCATTGTGGCATCATAGTAAGAAAGGCTAACGCAAGAATCGCTAGCAGGAAAAGGAAACTGTAAAGAGCAGAATAATTTTTTTTCATTGGAGGTGGCAGATTTGGGTGTGGTATTAAATATCTTTTTTAACAAGCATAAAATAGTCGTTTTCTAAAGCCATATAGCCTTGGTCGTACAAGAAATAGTAGGTATTTCCTGTTTTGGTTTGCAAAATATTGGTGAAATAGTCAAAATCAAATCCTTTACTCAATAATTTAGTTCGGGTAGTTTTGGATTTTCCTTCGGTATTCAATTCACACAAAATGCGATAATTTTTACGCAATTTGTTGTTGATGTTGCGCATAAAATTGTTGCTGTCTTTGTTGATTTTGTTGTTGTATGCATTGCGACAGCCATCGCTGCAAAATTTTTTGTCTTCACGGCCAATAATTTTATCTCCGCATTCTAAACAGCTTTTATTCATAAGATTGGGATTTTTTGACTTAAAATAGTGTATAATGCGCAATAAATATATTTAAAATCTATCAAATATATCAAATATTTTCCATTTACAAATGTTTACAAATAGTTACAACCGAAAGTAAATAGTTAGTAACCGAATAATTTTTAGAACCTCCTCCATCTTTGCACTGTTGATTGAAACGAATCAGTTAACTCATTTTATTTTAACCATTTAAATTTATACGCCATAAAATGAGCATTTTCCTTAGGCAAAAACTTAATGAAATGCGAATTACATAAAACATTAATTAACAAATATTTAAGCCTTATGAAAAACAGAGTACAATTAATCGGAAGAGTAGGTCAAGATCCTGAAGTTAAAAACCTAGAAGGAGGAAAAAAAGTAGCCACTATCACAATCGCAACGAATGATGTCTATTACAAAGACAACGGAGACAAAGTAGAGCAAACCGAATGGCATCGCGTTACGGCTTGGGGTAAAACGGCTGAAATTATAGAAAAATATGTAACCAAAGGAAAAGAAATCGCCATTGAAGGCAAATTAACACACCGCACTTACGAAGATAAAAATGGAGAAAAACGGTATGTAACCGATATCGTTGCGAATGAAGTGCTGTTGTTAGGAAAATAGATATTCCAAGAAGTAAAGGGGGTGACTAAAAAGCAATTTATTTGTCAAACTGAACTTGTTTCAGTTTCTAATATAATTATAGATTCCGAAATAAATTCGGAATGACAAGATCAGTGTTTTTTAGACACCCTTTTTATTCATTCATCAATTGTTGTAATCGCTCAATAAATAAACCAACGTGGTAGCCATCAACCAAACCATGATGCACATGAACGGATATTGGTATTGATTTTTTACCATTTTCTTCGGTTAGTTTTCCAAAAGAAATTTTAGGGCAACTGTCTGGCCAAGTAAAACTTCGTGCATGAGACAATGAAGTAAAATTAATCCAAGGCAAGGCCGAAAAATGAATCAAATTATCTGGATATTCTCTTGTAAAAATTCCTGTGGTAGTTTGAATACGTTCAATTTCAGTTTGTACGATTTGTGCAAAATCAATCGGGTCTTCAGCAGAAGCCATATACGAAAAGCCAAACGTTTTGTCTTCTCGCATCACTGTTGCCGAAGCATCAATCACGTCAAAAAGATAGACTTCGTCTTCAATAATTCGGTACCGAAAATTCTCAATCGCATTCACTGCGGCCAAGGTTTTATGAAGGTAATAGCTAAAAAATGAAATGCCAAGGGCTTTCGCTTTGGTATACGCTTGAGTACAATCTATTGTGGTGGTAATGCCATAAAAAGGCTCATCCATTTGTTTGAAAAACAAAAAATGTTCTTTTCGGTTCCAAGTGTCAAGGTCTAGTTTTTGTTTCATTATTTCTATAGCTTTCCCCGTTTGTGAAATTCGTGTTATTGTAGCAATTGCAAAACGTCGGTAATTTTTTCAAAAGCACGGAAATTCTCGTGTTCAATCTCAAAATCGATTTGTTCGTATTCCCAAGTAGTATGATACGGAATATGAACAGCGTGTCCGCCAATATTCAAAACAGGCAACACATCTGATTTTAACGAATTTCCAATCATTAAAAAGTCAGCTGCTTGACAATCCAAACGGCCTAACATTTTTTCGTAATCCAATTCGGTTTTGTCGCTCATCACTTCAATATGATGAAAATAAGCGCCAATTCCTGATTCGTGTAATTTTCGATGTTGGTCTTTCAAATCGCCTTTGGTGGCTACAATTAACTTATGAGTTCCTTTTAATTGTTCCAAAACGGCAATTACATCAGGCAATAACTCCACTGGTTTTTGCAACAGCTCTTTCCCAATGTGAAGGACTTTCTCAATATTTTGTCCTGAAATGTTATGATTAGTCAACTCTAAAGCCGATTCAATCATAGACAACGTAAATGCTTTAATTCCGAAACCGTATAAAGGCAAATTGGTAATTTGATGATTTAATATAAGTCGTAATAACTCTTGTTTGGACGCGTAACCACTAAATAATTCACAGAATTTATCCTGCGCCTCATCAAAATAAGGTTCGTTGTGCCAAAGCGTATCATCTGCATCAAAAGCTATTATCTTTGGGTTCATAATTTTTATTTTAAAGACAGATTTTACGAATTTCTATAGAAACTATTTATGAGAATTCGTGAAATTTGTGTTTTACTTTTTAATTAATTGTCTCTCCGTTCCCAACACCTTCAGCGTCTGGGGTTACAAAAACTAATTTTCCTTCGGCATTGGTAGTCATCAAAATCATTCCTTGACTTTCTACTCCGCGAAGGTTTCTTGGTGCCAAATTCACTAAAACAGTTACTTTTTTACCAATGATATCTTCTGGTGCAAAACTCTCTGCAATTCCCGAAACAATGGTACGAACGTCAATTCCAGTATCTACTTTTAAGATTAAAAGTTTGTTGGCTTTTGGCATTTTCTCGGCTTCCAAAATCGTTCCTACACGCAAATCCATTTTGGCAAAATCTTCAAATTGAATTGCCTCTTTTTGTGGTTCGGTAATTGCGAGGGACGAAGCAATCTCGGCCTTATTCGCTGTTTTTGTTGCTTCCAATTTGTCTATTTGTTTTTGAATCGATTCGTCTTCTATTTTGGCAAAAAGCAATTCTGCTTCACCAATTTGGTGTCCTGCAGCTAGTAAATCGCTATGTTCAGCAATTGTATTCCAGTTCAAGGCTTGTTCTATTTTCAAAATACGCGCTAATTTTTTAGCCGTAAAAGGCAAAAATGGTTCGCAAAGCGTACTCAAAGCAGCGGCAATTTGTAGGGCTACATACATTTGGGTTTGTACACGCTCTGGATTGTCTTTGATGACTTTCCAAGGCTCTTCGTCGGCCAAATATTTGTTTCCTAAACGCGCGGCATTCATCATTTCGCCCAAAGCTTCTCTAAAACGGTAACGTTCAATAGAACTCGAAATTACCGCCGGATACGCTTTTAGTTCCGCCAAAGTTTGTTCGTCTACTTCCGAAAGTTCATTCGGTTGTGGCACGATGCCGTTGTAGTATTTATTAGTCAACACTACCACACGATTGATGAAGTTACCAAAAATCGCTACGAGTTCGTTGTTATTTCTAGCTTGAAAATCTTTCCAAGTAAAGTCGTTGTCTTTAGTTTCTGGCGCATTCGAAGTCAAAGCATAACGCAACACGTCTTGCTGATTTGGGAATTCTTCCAAATATTCGTGCAACCAAACCGCCCAGTTTTTAGAAGTCGATAATTTGTTGCCTTCCAAGTTCAAGAACTCATTGGCTGGTACATTATCAGGCAGAATATAACTTCCTTCTGCCTTCAACATCGCTGGGAAAATAATGCAGTGAAACACAATATTATCTTTTCCAATAAAGTGAACTAATTTAGTGTCTTGGTCTTTCCAATAAGGCTCCCAATTTTTTCCTTCGCGTGCCGCCCATTCTTTTGAAGAAGAGATGTAACCAATAGGCGCATCAAACCACACGTATAATTTTTTCCCTTCAGCACCTGCAACGGGTACGTCAATTCCCCAATCCAAATCACGGGTTACGGCACGAGGCTCTAATCCGCCATCAATCCAAGATTTTACTTGCCCGTACACGTTCGGTTTCCAGTCGTTTTTATGTCCAACCAAAATCCATTCTTTCAAAAAAGCTTCGTAACGATCTAAAGGTAAAAACCAGTGTTTGGTCGATTTCAAAACAGGCGTTTCTCCGGTAATGGTCGATTTCGGATTGATTAAATCCGTAGCGTTCAAGGTAGAACCACATTTTTCGCATTGGTCACCGTAAGCTTCTTCGTTGCCGCATTTCGGACAGGTTCCCGTTACAAATCGGTCTGCCAAAAATTGATCGGCTTTGGCGTCATACAATTGTTCGGTTACTTCTTCAATAAAATCGCCTTTGTCATACAAAGTTTTAAAAAATTCCGAAGCTGTTTCGTGATGAATTTTTGCCGAAGTTCTAGAGTAATTATCAAAAGAAATTCCAAAATCAACAAACGATTTACGGATAATGCCATCGTATTTATCAATTACTTCTTGAGGCGTAATGCCTTCTTTTTTGGCTTTCATCGAAATGGCAACGCCGTGTTCGTCGCTTCCGCAAACAAACAACACGTCTCTTCCTTGCAATCGTAAATAGCGAGAATAAATGTCCGAAGGCACGTAAACCCCCGCTAAATGGCCAATGTGAATAGGGCCGTTAGTATAAGGCAAGGCTGCCGTAATGGTATATCTTGTTGGATTTTCTAACATAATAACAGTTTAAAAATGCTGAAATGAATTCAGAATGAGTGCAAAAATAACTTTTTTTATCATAGGGACAACTACAACTATGGGATTGACTTTTGGAAAATCAACCACAGATTCGCAGATTTACAATAGTATTTCGTTGAATTAAAATGTTAATTTTCATTTACCTCGAACCAAGCAAAATGTATTCTATTAAGTTCTTTTAAAATCTGTGAATCTGCGGTGAAACTATTTTGAAGCGAATGCGCTCTTTGGAAAACTCTAAACTTTGTCTCGTTCTTAGCAAACATTTCCTTAAATTTGCGTGCGCAAGGCGCAAAAAATTACAGAGAGTTATAAAAATCAAGCTATGTTACAAATTGCATTTATTAGAGAGAATCAGGAAAAAGTAGTCAAAGCTTTGGCAAAAAGAAACATCGACGCCAAAGGAATTGTGGACGAAGTAGTTCAATTAGACGAGCAACGTCGCGCTACTCAAGTAGAATTAGACAACACTTTATCCGAATCTAATAAATTGTCTAAAGACATTGGCGAATTGATGAAAAGTGGCGAAAAAGCAAAAGCCGCCATTTTAAAAGAAAAGACCGTTGCGTTAAAAGAGAAAAGCAAAGATTTAGGGGAGAAAGCCGAGGCTTTAGCCGAAGAATTGACGCAGAAATTATATACCTTACCTAATTTACCAGCCGACATTGTTCCGGAAGGGAAAACACCAGAAGAAAATCTAAACGTTTTTGAAGAAGGGACTATTCCTGTTCTGCACGAAGGCGCTCAACCGCATTGGGAATTAGTAAAAAAATACGATATCATCGACTTTGAGTTGGGGGTGAAAATCACAGGGGCAGGTTTTCCGGTGTACAAAGGAAAAGGAGCGCGTTTGCAACGTGCTTTAATCAATTATTTCTTAGATAAAAATACAGCAGCAGGTTACAAAGAAATGCAAGTGCCGCATTTGGTAAACGAAGCATCAGGCTACGGGACAGGACAATTGCCAGACAAAGAAGGGCAAATGTATCACTCGACCATTGACGATTTGTATTTGATTCCAACAGCTGAGGTACCGGTAACTAACTTGTTCCGCGATGTAATTTTGAACGAAAGTGAATTGCCTATTTTGTGTACGGCTTACACGCCATGTTTCCGTCGTGAGGCGGGTTCGTATGGAGCGCACGTGCGTGGCTTGAACCGTTTGCACCAATTTGACAAAGTAGAAATTGTTCGCGTAGAGCATCCAGACAAATCCTACGAAGCGTTAGACGGTATGGTAGAACACGTGAAAAATATTTTACAAGAACTCAAATTACCATACAGAATCTTACGTTTGTGTGGTGGCGATATGGGATTCACTTCGGCATTGACCTATGATTTTGAAGTGTTTTCTACGGCACAAGACCGATGGTTGGAAATTTCTTCTGTATCTAATTTTGAGACGTTCCAAGCGAACCGTTTGAAATTGCGTTTCAAAGACAAAGACGGAAAAAACCAATTGGCACACACCTTGAACGGAAGTTCATTGGCCTTGCCAAGAGTTTTGGCAGGCATTATAGAAAACTACCAAACACCAGAAGGAATTGTAATTCCAGAAGTATTGCGTCCGTATTGCGGGTTTGATATTATAGACTAATTGCTTTTTTAATGATATTTTACGTCAGTTCGAGTGATTTTCGTCAGAAAATCGTATCGAGAACAAGTAAAATTTCATTAAAAACTATTCTCGATACATTTTTTGTATATCCAGATTATTATCTGGATATACAAAAAACACTCGAATTGACGTTTTTAATAAAGAATTTTATTCAAGAGATTCAATGAAAAAACTACTCCTACATATCAGCCTGTTTTTTTCATTGATTGGTTTCTCTCAAAACGAGCAATTAGCCCAATATTATTACGACAAAGGCGATTTTGAAAAAGCCAAAATCAGTTACGAAGAACTTTTACAGTCCGTTCCTCAAAATTACCAATACTTTATCAGAACCATTGATTGTTACCAACAATTAAAACAATTTGATGTCGCCGAAAAAGCTATTCAAACTCGATTGGACAAGTACAAACAAAGTTCGCTTTTGGTAGAACTAGGCTATAATTTCAAAATCCAACAACAGGAAGACAAAGCCCAAAAGTATTTTGAACAAGCCTTGGCTAAAATCAAATCCAATCCTAACGAAGTGTATGGCATAGCGAATTCCTTTGAGAAAAAAGTCTTGCTGGACTATGCGTTAAAAGCCTATCAAACGGCAGTGCAACTGCAACCTACTTTTAATTTCAATTACCAAATAGGCTTGTTGTATGGGCAGTTGGGCAATACGGATATGATGATTAGTACTTTCTTAGACGAGGCTTTTGTCCATCAACAGAGTACCATTTTGATTCAAAATCAGTTTTCGCGTTTTATAACAGATGAAGGCGATGCAGGCTTTTCGGCTAATTTGCGTAAAGCATTAATTACACGGACTCAAAAGAATCAAGAGGTATATTGGAACCAATTTTTGAGTTGGTTGTATGTTCAGCAAAAAGAATTCGGCAAAGCCTTTATCCAGGAAAAAGCCATTTACAAACGTAATCCTGAATCGCTGACTACGATAGTCAATTTGGCACAACTCGCCATTGAAGAAAAGGACGATGCAACAGCCAAAACTATCTTAGGGTTTGTGTTGGAAAACACCACCGAAATCGAATTACTAGTACAAGCCAATCGCTATTTGATGCAACTCAAAATCGACACGACTCCCGAAAAAGACTGGGCCGGTATCGAAACCGAATTATCAGCTTTGGTCACGAAATACGGAATCAGTCCTTTTACCTTATCTTTGCAGCTGATGCGCGCGCATTTTTTGACGTTCAATTTAAAAAAGCCCGAAGCAGGAAAGGCAATTGTTCGAACTGCATTGGAATTGCCCTTGAACGAATACGAAACGGCGCAGGCCAAAATGGAGTTGGCGGATATTTTGCTGTACGAAGCCAAATTCAATCAGGCGTTATTGTATTATTCGCAAATTGAAAACGATTTAAAGAACGATGCGGTAGCGCACGAAGCAAGTTTGAAAGCGGCTAAAACGAGTTATTTCAAAACTGATTTAGAATGGGCGTTGAAACAATTCAAAGAGTTGAAATCGGCGAGTACACAATTGATTGCGAATGACGCTTTGGAGTATTTTTTGCTCATTAATGACAATACCGTTGCCGATTCGACACAAGTGGCATTGAAGGCTTTCGCCAAAGCGGATTACCTTGGATATCAAAATCGAAATCAAGAAGCGATTCAGGGTTTTCAAGTGATTTTGAAACAATACAAAGGGCAAGAGATTGAGGCAGTTACCTTATTGCGATTGGGAAAACTATACGAGAAAACAGGCGATTTTTCATTGGCTTTGCCTCAATATCAAAATATAATAGAGCAGCATTCAGACGGAATTTATGTAGATGAAGCATTGTATTTTTCGGCAGAAATGTATAAAAATCAATTGCAATTGCCCGAAAAAGCAAAGCCATTGTATGAAAAAATAATTTTCAACCACCAAGACAGTATTTATTTTGTGGAGGCAAGGCGAAAATATAGAGAATTAAGAGGAGATAGCAATTTATAAGGAGCCCCCTAACCCCCGAAGGGGGAATTAGGAGCCAATAGATTCAGATTAAAAGAAAGTTCAAAAAACAATTTATTTAACCCTACTTAACCCCTAGTAGGATTTCCCCCTTTGGGGGTTAGGGGGCTAATATGATACTTTACAACGTAACAGTTAACATACACGAAAGCGTTCAAGACCAATGGTTACAGTGGATGCAACAAACACGAATTCCGGCTATTTTAGCAACAGGAAAATTTTCTTCGGCTAAAATTGTGAAGGTGTTGATTGAAGAAGAAATGGGAGGAACTACGTATTCTGTTCAATTTACGACGGATAGTAAAGCGACTTTGGAAAAATACTATGCAGAAGATGCACCGCAATTCCGTCAAGAAAGTTACCAGTTGTTTGGCGAAAAAATGCTGGCTTTTAGAACGGAATTAGAATTGATTTCTGAACACAATTAAAAAAATAGCGAGATTGCCTCGTGCCTCGCAATGACTCAATGGAAAAAGTAAAAGCTAAAAAACATCTCGGACAACATTTCTTAAAAGACGAAAGCATTGCCAAAGCGATTGCCGATACGTTGAGTTTAGAAGGCTACAATGATGTATTGGAAATAGGACCAGGAATGGGAGTTTTGACCAAATATTTATTGGACAAATCCACTAACACTTACGTGATTGAAATCGATACAGAATCAGTGGTGTATTTGGATGCCAATTACCCCAAGTTGAAAGATAAAATCATTTCGAAGGACTTTCTGAAATACAATATCAACGAGATTTTTGAAGGCAAGCAATTTGCCATCATTGGGAATTTTCCATACAATATTTCGACTCAAATTGTGTTTAGAACCTTGGAATTTCGCCATCAAATTCCCGAGTTTTCTGGAATGTTCCAAAAAGAAGTGGCAGAGCGCATTTGCGAGAAAAAAGGAAGCAAAACCTACGGTATTTTGTCCGTTTTGGCACAGGCTTTTTACGATGCCGAATACTTGTTTACGGTAGATGAACACGTGTTCAATCCGCCACCGAAAGTAAAATCGGGGGTGATGCGTTTGCGACGAAAAGAAGACTACAGTTTGCCTTGTGGCGAAAAATTATTCTTCACGGTAGTAAAAACGGCCTTTCAACAACGTAGAAAAACCTTGCGTAACAGTTTAAAAACCTTAAATTTGTCCGATAATTTAAGAGAAGACACCATTTTTGATCTTCGACCAGAACAACTTAGTGTTGAAGACTTTATAGCACTCACTCAAAAAATCGAAGCCGATGGAATTTAAAATCAGCAAAGAACTAATACAAGAATTAGAGCAACTCATTCAATCGAAGAACGACCAACAGCTGGAAGTTTTGTTGAATGACATGCACCATGCTGATATTGCCGAAGTGCTAGACGAGCTTGATTTTGAAGAGGCAACCTATATTTTTAAAGTTTTAGATAGTGATAAAACGGCCGAAATTCTTTTAGAATTAGAGGACGATTTACGTGAAAATATCTTAAAAGGACTTTCTCCAAAAGAAATTGCAGAAGAGCTTGATGAGTTAGAAACGAACGATGCTGCGGATATTATTGCCGAGTTATCGCAAGAAATTAAGGCAGAAGTAATTTCGGAATTACAAGACGTTGAACACGCCAAAGATATTGTTGATTTGCTTCGTTATCCAGAGGATACTGCGGGGGGAATCATGCACAAGGAGTTGGTAAAAGTGAACGAAAACTGGAATGTGTTGACTTGCGTGAAAGAAATGCGCATTCAAGCCGAAAATATTTCAAGAGTGCATTCGATTTATGTGGTAGACGATGAAGACCGTTTGAAAGGACGTTTGTCGCTTAAAGATTTATTGACTACTTCTTCGCGAACACCTATCAATGATGTCTATATCCGAAAGCTAAATTCGGTGAATGTAGATACCGAAGACGTTGAGGTGGCGCGTATCATGCAAAAATACGATTTAGAGGCCATTCCGGTGGTGGACGAATTGGGTCGTTTGGTCGGCCGAATTACCATTGACGATATTGTGGATGTCATCAAGGAAGAAGCCGACAAGGATTACCAAATGGCGGCGGGTATCACCCAAGACGTAGAAGCCGACGATAGCGTTTACGAACATACCAAAGCGCGTTTGCCTTGGCTGATTATGGGAATGCTAATTGAATTAGTAGCTTCGTATGTGTTGAAAGGCAATGAAGCGACTTCGCAAGAATTTTACACTTTGATTATTTTTATGCCTTTGCTTTCGGCTACGGCAGGGAATATTGGGGTACAAGCATCGGCAATTATTGTTCAAGGTTTAGCAAATGGTACTTTAAAAGGATTTAGTCGAGAATATTTTAGCAAAGAAATTACTGTTGCTATGATTTCCGGAACCATTATTTCCTTATTAGTTTTGGCCTATCATACCATTATGTACGGGCAATTCCAAGTAGGATTAGCCATTTCCATTTCGATTATTGTGGTGATTTTATTTGCAGCTACTTTGGGAACTTTAGTGCCTTTATTTTTACATAAAAAGAAAATTGACCCGGCTATTGCGACGGGACCCTTTATCACTACTACCAATGATGTATTTGGAATTATCTTGTATTTTACCATTGCTAAATTGATTTTGGGAGTTTAAAAGAACACACAACACAACCACTATAACTACACAACATGAACGTACACATTATTGGCGGGGGCAACTTAGGAGCCTCAATTGCCATCGGGATTGCTAAATTCACCGAAGGCAATCAAGTAACCGTAACAAGAAGAAATACAAAGAGTATTTTGCACTTAGAACAACTAGGGGTTACCGTTTCTACCGACAACAAACACAATATTCAAGAAGCAGATATTATTATTTTGACTATTAAACCGTACCAAGTAGATTCTGTTTTGGCCGAAATATTGCCTGCAATTGCCAATAAAACCATTGCTTCGGCAGTGAGTGGATTGTCAATTGAAAACTTGCAAAATAAAATTGGCGCCACCCACCAAGCGGTGCGCATCATGCCGAATATTGCTTCGCAATTTGGTGCTTCGGCGACTTGTATTGCGTTTCAAGAAAGCAATAAAGAAGCGGCTCAGAAAGTAGTTACACTTTTTGAAGGTTTAGGAACAGCGCCTATTATTGACGAAAAATTAATGGATGCGGCTACCGTTTTGGCAGCAAGCGGAACGGCATTTGCCTTGCGTTACATTCGTGCCTCAATGCAAGCGGGTATTGAAATTGGATTTGACTGGCAAACGGCTTTGGCTATTTCTGCCCAAACTGTAAAAGGCGCTGCCGAAATGCTACTAGAAGAAAAAACCCATCCAGAACAATTGATTGACCGAGTAACTACGCCTCAAGGCTGTACCATTGCTGGTTTGAACGAAATGGAATTGCACGGTTTTAGTTCGTCTTTGATTAGAGGGATTAAAACTTCGTTGAAACAGATTAAGGGGTAAATATACTTTTTAAATAAAGAGAAAGGCTGCTGTAAATAGCGGCCTTTTTTGGTTCGTTGTTTTAGCAGGCACGGATTGCAAATCCGCGCTATCAGGTTTTTAACTTTTAAAATTGCTTCATCAACTTTTCTACTTTGAGAATTGCAACTTGTAAATAAAATTAAGGAAAAGATAAAAGCAAATGTTCTCATTTATTTCGGGTTTTTAAATAGTGCATAACTCGTTTATATGCGAAACTTTCAAACTACTTTTATTCCAAATGGGCAATATTGACGAAAGTTTTGCCTGTTTTTAGTTCAATTTTTTTGATACGCTTTTCAAATGTAGCTAATTTAATGTAAAAATGGATTAATTTGAAAATTTGAAAATGAGGGGTTATTCAATTATCAAATGCTCATTCAACAACTCGACATTAAAACTCACTTTAGCGTTTAATGCTTTAAACACTTTTAGGATGGTTTCAAATCGTGCATCGGTGGTGCTGTTTTCAATTTTTGAAATCTGCGCTTTTTTTACACCCACTAATTCGCCCAGCTGTTCTTGTGTTAAGTTGCGTTCTTGTCTTGCTTGTTTAATGGCTTGACCCACTAAGTCAAGGCGCAATTCATTTTCAAATTCGTCTCGTTTTTTTGTGCCAATTTTACCTATGTAGGCATTGGTTAACTCTTCTAAACTATAGGTTTTCATGGTTTGTTGCTTTTGTTTTTAAAATACGTTTCTCTTAAATTTTTAGCGCGCTCAATTTCGTTTTTTGGAATTTTGTCAGTTTTCTTAATTAAACCGTGAGTTGAAATTACGACGGTATTGCTTTTGTCTGTTGTATCCCAAAATGCAAATAGGCGGTAATATGTTTTGTTGTACATAGTTCTAAACTCCCAAATTTCAC
This sequence comes from Flavobacterium sp., assembly GCF_024642105.1. Taxonomy (GTDB): domain Bacteria; phylum Bacteroidota; class Bacteroidia; order Flavobacteriales; family Flavobacteriaceae; genus Flavobacterium. The sequence continues at coordinate 511,896 of NZ_JAHEBT010000052.1, read as the reverse complement.
CTTGTAATTTTTTGAAAAGTTCTTTGTCATTAGTGCTTCGTGCTTTCCAAATATTATAAATGATTTTAGCTCTCGCTTTTTCGTCAACTTCGTCCAAAAAGAGCTTTACGTCTTCTAAAAATTCTACTTTAAATTTGGGTTCTATTATTTTCATATCAAAGGTAAAAGTTTCCTAAATAAGAAACAAATTTTTAATAAAAGTTATGAAATAAATAAAAATTACGCATTCAAAATAACGAAAGCGTTATCCTAATTGCATAAGCGTTACATTTCATTATAAAAATCTGTAAAAGGAAAACGACTTGGGGTCTATTGCAGTTACAGGGGCTTTTCAAATATAAGAAAATAATGGAACAATGGAACAATTTATTTAATGTGAAAATGTTTAGGAATCAGCAGTCATCTGTGTTTTCGCAAAGCGAATCCGTTGCATCCGTGTCCAAAAAAACTATTTCTTCAAACTCATTTTCAACCACAAAAAACCCAGAGTCCCAGAAACAAACGAAGCAACCAAGATGGCTATTTTAGAATAGGTAATTACAGCTTCGCCATCGTTTTTGAAGGCCAAAAGCGTAATGAAAATAGACATAGTAAACCCAATTCCGCCTAGCATTCCGGCACCAAGAATGTGTTTCCATTGCAACTCTTTAGGAAGCGATCCAACACCTAATTTGACACATAAAAAAGCAAAAAGAGTAATTCCAATGGGTTTTCCTAAAATCAATCCCGCCATAATTCCGATTGAGTTGGTATGAATGAGTCCTTCGTGCCAATCCGAATCAACAGCAATACAAGTATTAGCGATAGCAAATAAAGGTAAAATGAAAAAGGCTACCGGGCGGTGCAAAACGTGTTGCAATCGGTAAGAAGAAGTGGTTTTTCCGCCATTCCCATACGGAATGACAAAGGCTAAAAGCACACCCGTTATCGTAGCATGAACGCCTGAATTCAGCATGCAATACCACATTAAACCCCCACCAATTAGATACGGAATCAGGTTGTGTACATTTTTTCTATTTAAAAGAAATAGCAAACCCATTACACCCAATGCCAAACCTAAATATAGAAAGGATATCGTTTCCGTATAAAATATCGCGATGACGAGAATTGCTCCCAAGTCGTCAATGACAGCCAAAGCGGTCAAGAAGATTTTTAAAGATGTTGGTACTCGATTGCCCAAAAGGGATAAGATCCCAATAGCAAATGCAATATCGGTAGCCATTGGAATTCCGGCGCCGTTTTGTGTTAGTGTACCTAAATTGAACACTAAAAAAATACCTGCAGGAAGTATCATTCCGCCAAAAGCACCAAAAATCGGTAAAGCAGCATTTTTGATGTTGGATAATTCCCCACCGTACAATTCGCGTTCCAATTCCAAACCAATTAACAAAAAGAAAAGTGTCATGAGTCCATCGTTAATCCAATGGGTAAGGGAATGATGTCCTATCTCGGTTTCCCAAAACCCAATGTAGTCCGTTTGGATAGGAGAATTGGCTAGAGTTAAAGAGATCAGCGTCACCAAAAGTAATAGTAAACCGCCTGCTTTTTCACTTTCAAAAAATTCTCGAAACAATCGGCTGGCGTTCATAGTTTTGCATTTTAATGAGATTGCCTGCAATTTACACATTTCACACCTAATTTTTTTGTTAATTTGGGTTTGCAAAACACAATCCTTTTATGGCGGTACACATTCTTCATATCGATAGCAATCATCCCTTGCTTTGGAATCAATTAGAACAAGCGGGTTTCGTGAATCACGAAGATTTTACCTCTTCCAAAGCGGAAATCGAAGCTAAAATTCACAACTACCAAGGGATTGTTATTCGTAGCCGATTTAAAATTGACAAAGCCTTTTTAGACAAAGCGACTAATTTGCAGTTCATAGCTCGAGTAGGCGCCGGACTAGAAAGTATTGATTGCGAGTATGCGCAGTCGAAAGGCATCGCACTCATTGCCGCACCCGAAGGCAATCGAAATGCAGTTGCAGAGCACAGTTTAGGAATGATTTTATCGCTTTTTAATAATCTCAACCAAGCCGATGCTGAGATTCGAGCGGGACATTGGAACCGTGAAAGCAATCGCGGACACGAATTAGACGGTAAAACGGTGGGAATTATCGGTTACGGAAATATGGGCAAGGCTTTCGCCAAAAAACTACGCGGTTTTGAGGTGGATGTTTTGTGTTATGATATTCAAGAAAATGTGGGTGATGAAAATGCCAGACAAGTTGAGTTTGCCGAATTTCAAGAAAAAGTAGACGTATTAAGTTTACATATTCCTTGGACTCCCGAAACAGATAAAATGGTTGATGCGGCATTTATTAATGGATTTGCAAAACCACTTTGGATTATCAATACGTCGCGCGGAAAAAACATTGTCACAGCGGATTTGGTTGCGGCTTTACAATCAGGGAAAGTGTTAGGCGCTGGATTGGATGTTTTAGAATATGAAAAATTGTCCTTCGAAACTTTATTCCAAGAGGCAACTACACCCGAAGCTTTTCAGTATTTGCTGAATGCTAAAAATGTTATTTTGACTCCTCATATCGCAGGTTGGACTTTTGAAAGTCACGAACGATTGGCACAAGTTATTGTTGATAAAATAAAAGCTCTTTATAGCTGATTTTTTTGCCGCAAAGGCACAAGGTCGCTAAGGTTCACAATTCAATAGAATTAATCAAATCCATAATTTGATTTTTGCTATTGCTATTGATTTTGAAATTGGTTTACTCTTCTTTCTCGCTTAATTTTCGTTCTAACTCTGCTTGAAATTCTTCCATAACAGGTTTCATAGTACTATCTGGAATGTCTTCGACACGAATGTACATCAAGCCATCAATAGCGTTATTAAATAATGGGTCTACGTTAAAAGCGACCACTCGTGCGTTTTGTTTAATGTATTTTTTAATCAAAACAGGTAAGCGTAAACTGCCAGGTTCTAATTCGTCTATGATTTTGTCAAATTTATTCAAATCAGCTTCAGTTTCGTTAAAGATAAAATCTTTATCAGCATCTTTTAATTTGACTTTGAATGCTTTTTTAGGGTGAATGTACTGGGCAATATAGGGATCGTAATAGTTTGATTTCATGAATTCAATCATCAATGATTTTGAGAAATCAGAGAATTGATTACTGATACTAACTCCTCCTAACAAAAATTTATGTTCTGGATAACGTAAAGTAGTATGGATAATTCCTTTCCAAAGTAGGAATAAAGGCATGGGTTTTTGTTGGTATTCTTTGATGATAAAAGCGCGACCCATTTCAATGGATTTACTCATCATATCATGCAATTCAGGTTCAAAACGAAATAGGTCATTCAGATAAAATCCCTCCATTCCATATTTAGGATAAATTTCAGAACCTAATCCCATACGGTAAGCTCCTGCTACTTTTTTAGCATCATCATCCCATAAAAACATATGGTGATAATATTGGTCAAATTGATCCAAATCAATTGATTCATTAGTTCCTTCTCCTACTTCTCTAAACGTAATTTCGCGTAGGCGACCGAGTTCGTGTAACACATTTGGAATTTCAGATGCTTTAGTAAAAAACACTTCGTAATTTTTACTTTGTAGTAAGCGACAGTCTGAATTTCGTAGTGCATCTACTTCGGCAATGATTTTATCTTGATTTGCCGGAGTCACTATTTCTTTAGGACTTTTGGGTAATTTTAAGTTGGGTGTTGGCAATAGTTTACTTCCTTTTTCAAAAGGATTGGCTAACATATAGGTTTTCTTTCTTAAGAATTCTGAATAGTCTTCTAATGATTGGTATTCGTTTTGCTCTGCTACCGATATCGGTTTGCCAATACGCACTTTAATGATACGGTTTTTTTGACTGAATACTTCCGAAGGTAATTTGGCTGTACGCAAGGTGCCGCTGATTTTTGAAAGTAAATAGAATAAACCACTATTTTTAGCGTGAAAATAAATAGGCACCACAGGGACTTGTGCTTTGCGAATTACTTTGATAGCACCTTCTTCCCAAGGTTTGTCTACCATTAATTTCCCATCTTTGTAGGTTGAAACCTCTCCAGCCGGAAACATACCTAACGGTTTTCCGTCGCTTAAATGACGTAATGTTTCTTTGATTCCTACTACGCTCGATTTAGCATCCTTATGATTTTCAAAAGGATTTACGGGCATGATGTATTTTTTTAAAGGTTCAATACGGTGTAAAAGGAAGTTGGCAATAATTTTGAAATTAGGCTCTCTCTCGAGCATTAATTTCAATAACAACACGCCATCAATTCCACCTAATGGATGGTTAGAGATGGTAATATAGGGTCCTTCTTTAGGAAGCCTCTTTAGGTCTTCTTCAGGAATTTCAAATTTGATTTGTAAGTCGTCAAGAACACCATTTAAGAACGCTACTTCGCTCAAATGTTTATTTCTGTCATAGACATTATTTAATTCAGAAATCTTAAGCACTTTCATCAGTACCCAGCCCGAAAATGTACCTAGGAATCCGTATTTATCCGTATTTATTGCTTTCGCAACTTCTTTAGCAGTTACTAAACCCATATCATTTTTTTTGTATTTGAGGCGATTGACAAAGATAACAAAAAACTCCATTTTCTATCTTTTCTAGTTCAAACTTCTACTTTTTTATTACATTTGAAGACAGTATTCTGCCCAATTAAGCTTTAATAAAACACTACTTTTCAATGAAGATTATTTCTTACAATGTCAATGGAATCAGGTCGGCCATTTCAAAAGGACTGCTCGAATGGTTGCAACAGGCCAATCCAGATGTTATTTGTTTTCAAGAGATTAAAGCCCAAGCCGATCAAGTACCGACCTTAGATATTGAACTAGCGGGTTATCCTTATCATTACTGGTTTCCAGCTACCAAAAAGGGGTACAGTGGCGTGGCTATTTTATCCAAAATAAAACCCAATAACATTGTTTTTGGCACCGGAATCGAACACATGGATTTTGAAGGGCGTAACCTTCGGGTGGACTTTGATGAGGTTTCGGTGATGAGTTTGTACCTACCTTCTGGAACCAATTCGGAGCGCTTGGATCATAAGTTCATGTACATGGATGATTTTCAAAACTATATTAACGATTTAAAGAAGGACGTTCCAAATTTAGTGATCTGTGGTGATTATAACATTTGCCATGAGGCAATAGATATTCATGACCCGATTCGCAATAAAAATGTATCCGGATTTTTGCCTGCCGAGCGTACTTGGCTAGACAATTTCTTGAAAAGCGGCTTCATTGATAGCTTCCGTTTTTTGAACAAAGAACCCGATAATTATACCTGGTGGACTATGCGCTTCCCCACCGCAAGATTGAATAACAAAGGCTGGCGCATCGATTATTGTTTGGTTAGCGAACCTTTGAAAAACCGAATCAAACGCGCTTTAATTTTGCCCGAAGCCAAACATTCGGATCATTGTCCGATTTTGGTAGAAATTGAGTAGTTTTGTTGGGAGCTATTTCCTGCTGTACGCTATATCTGTGCCGCCGAACTCCGTCGTCACAGGATGTCGCTCCCATCAGGGCTAGGGTCACATAAAAAAGATAAAAAGTAGTTTAATAAACATGAAATAAAAACCTCACATCATGATAAAAAAAGTTTCCATCGCATTGTTAGTATTGGCGTTAAGCACTTCTTGTGTGTCCAAAAAAATCTATACCGATTTAGAAAGCAAATACACCGATTTAAAGAAAGAAAACAGAACACTTGCAGACGAAAATGCCGCTTTGGCGAAAGCCAAAAACCAACTGGAATTAGACGGTGCAGCTTTGAAAACCGATTTGGATAAGCTAAAATCAGATTACACCAAATTGAAAGCAGAACATGAAACTAATTTAGATAAATACAAAGCGCTTCAGGATTCGTATGCGGCTCTAGAAAAAAACAGCAATGAGTCTTTGGAAAAAAACATGAAAAAGAATCGTGAATTGCTTGACGAATTAGACGAAAAAGCGAAGGCGTTAGCTCTAGAACAAGAGCAATTAGGTAAAAATGCGCAACGTTTGAAAGAACTAGAAGACATGATTGCCGCTAAAGAAGCAAGCATGAAAAAGCTAAAAGAAACCTTATCTAAAGCCCTAAATAGTTTTGAAGGAAAAGGCTTGACCGTAGAACAAAAAAACGGAAAAGTATACGTTTCAATGGAAAACAAATTGTTGTTTAGTTCAGGAAGTTGGGCGGTAAGTTCAGAAGGTAAAAAAGCCGTAGTTGAATTGGGAAAAGTACTAGGCGATAATCCAGATATTGCCGTTTTAATTGAAGGTCATACCGATGATGATGCGTTTACCGCTTCGGGACCTATTGCAGATAACTGGGATTTATCAACTAAAAGAGCCACTTCAATTGTAGGGATTTTGAGTGAAAACAAAAAAATCAACAAACAAAATTTGACTGCTGCTGGTAGAGGAGAATTCTCACCATTAGCTAGTAATACTACTGCTGAAGGAAAAGCTAAAAACCGTCGTATCGAAATTATTTTAACGCCAAGATTGGATGCCATTGCAGAAATGTTGAATGAGATTAATTAGAGTTTCAGAGTAGCAAAGTAGTAGAGTTATTGCGAGGAGGTACGACGAAGCAATCTAAAAACACAGATTGCACCAATTGCACAGATTTTATATATTAAAAAGCGCAAATTAGTTGCGCTTTTTTTTGATTTATAAATCCGTTTGAATCCGTGTTGCGGAGCATCAGTGTAATCCGTGTACCATTTTCAAACATCAATTTCACAATTGTATTAATCTTGAAATTGAGTTTGTTTTTTTGCCATTGCAATTGCCATTCCTTTGTATATTTGTTTTTCAAAAAAAGCAACATACAAACATGAAATACTCCACTATACCCAATACCGAAATTAAAGTCAGTAAAATTTGTTTAGGCACCATGACTTTTGGTGAACAAAACACCGAAGCAGAGGGTCACGCCCAAATGGATTATGCCTTGGAGCAAGGGGTTAACTTTTTTGATACAGCCGAGATGTATTCGGTGCCAGGACGTCAAGAAACCTATGGAAGCACTGAACGCATTATAGGGACTTGGTTTAAAAAGACAGGGAATCGTGACCAAGTAGTTTTGGCTACAAAGATTGCAGGACCGAATCCTGCCTTTACCTATATGCGAGAAAAAGTTGATTTTTCGCCAGCGAGTATTCAGTATGCCTTGGATCATAGTTTGCAACGTTTACAAACGGATTATATAGATATTTATCAATTGCATTGGCCAGAACGCAAAGCCAATTTCTTTGGACAACGCGGATTCAAAGCACAAGACGACGCTTGGGAAGATAATATTCACGAGGTGTTGACTAGCTTGGAAGGTTTTGTCAAACAAGGAAAAATCAAACATATTGGATTGTCTAATGAAACGCCTTGGGGCTTGATGCGCTTCTTGGAAGAACACAAGTACCACAATTTACCTAAAATCAAAACCGTACAAAATCCGTATTCGTTGTTGAATCGTTCTTTTGAAGTGGGAAATGCTGAGGTGTGTTTGCGCGAAAATGTTGGTTTGTTAGCCTATTCTCCAATGGCTTTCGGACTTTTGTCAGGAAAGTTTTTGAATGGGCAACAACATCCTACTTCTAGATTGGCCTTATTTCCTCAAATGGCTCGTTACAGCAGCCCACAATCAGCAGAAGCTACTCGTTTGTACAATGAAATTGCCCAACAACACGGATTAACTTTAACACAATTGGCATTGGCTTTTATTGAACAACAGCCCTTTGTAACCAGTACCATTATTGGTGCTACTACAATGGAACAGTTGAAAGAAAATATTGCTACCATTCAGGTAACACTTTCAGAGGAAGTGTTGAAAGCGATTGATGGTATCCAGGCGATAATTCCAGATCCTGCACCTTAGTTTCGAGGGTCGATCGTAATTAAATTATTTACCGCAGATTCGCAGATTTTGTATTGAAAAATCTGCGAATCTGCGGTTTAATTTTTCCAAATGAATTTAAAATGTATCCATTTTTAAATCAATCAATTGTTACATGGAAAATTCGTATATCGTCCTTCGCATATCGTAAATCGTCTATCTACTTATTCCTCATCCGTTTTTAGAAACTCAAAATCAAAGTCTTCTTTCGGCGGAATGGAATCTACGGCTATACCAGTGGTATCTTGCGCTTTGCGAATAGTTAAGAACGAACGCGCATTTCCGGAAAGCGATACGCCATACGGATTAATGCTGTCGCTAGCATTTAAAATGCCACGGCGCAACATTAAATTACTCAAATAGCGTTGGTTTTTTAAAGCAAAACCTTTCAGATTTCCTTGGTCGTCAAACTGATACATGAATTTCTTTGGACTCGGAATAATAGTAGCCAAGTACAAACATTCGTTAAAGGTTAAATCGGCAGGACTTTTCTGAAAGTAAAAACGGCTCGCTTCGCCAATTCCGTATACGTTGGGACCCCATTCAATAATATTGAAATAGACTTCTAACATGCGTTCTTTGCTTACAATTCGGTTGTTTTCCAAAATGTAAACCAATAGAATTTCTTCTAATTTACGCGACAAGGTTTTCTCACGAGTTAAGAACACATTTTTAATCAATTGCATACTGATAGTACTACCTCCGCGGGAGAATTTTCGCGTCTTGATATTTTTAATAATGGATTGTTTGAATGCCTCTGTAATAAATCCGCGATGTCTAAAGAAAGAAGGATCTTCAGTAGTCAAAACACATTTTTTTAAGTAAGGCGAAATCTGATCCATCGGAGTATAGTTGGGATTGGAACTACCTACAAAAATAGGACGCTGACGTACATTGTTAATAATGGCTCGGTATTCAAATTCGCCATTGAGTTTTCCTAAATTGGCTTGTCCAAAACGATAAATTCGTAAATTTTCTTTGTTCAATTTACTGTCAAAAACAATATCTTCCGGTTTGTTTTTATTGAACATAAAATCCAATTTATAATCAAAACTACCGCTAGCTAACATGCCTTGGAAATTAGTAAATAGTCCATCAGGAAGCGAAGTGATAAAATGCTGCGCTTGCATTTTTGGAATACGAATATTCATTTTATAAATGGTATCCTCTTCGGTTTCGTAAGCCAAATAGGGATGAAATTTAATCTGATTCAATTGAACCGTTGAGGTGCTATCTAAGGAGATAAAATCTTCGCCTAGCAAGAAACGGTAATCAAAACGAGCATTGCGAATGACTACATCTTTACTCGCAATTTTGGAGTGATTGACTTTTAAATTGGCAATGGACGAGTAGCCATCAATATGAAATTCATCACCATCACTTTCAATATTTTCGATATTCAAACGAATGGAATCAAAACTAGAAACCAAATGAAATCGTTCATCAAAATACGGAACTTTTATTGGTCCTCCATCCATATTGAAAAACTGAATATCAGCAGTGCGGTCTCTTGGATCAGCTTCTCCCGCAATGCGCCAACGTTGTGCAAACGTGTTGGTTTTAACGTGAATTACACTTTCTAAATCGCCACCGTCTAAGGCTAATTTTTTAATGTCAATCGTAGCTTTTTTTCCGTTGTCGTCTAATTTAAAAACTAAATTTTGGATATCCATATCCGTTGGAACTAAATTCAACAATCGGAATATAATGCGTTTTGCTAAAGCAGCGTAGTCTCTTTTTTCATCCGTTACTTCTTGATTTTTGTTCTTTTTTAAGAAAGCATCAAAGTTGCGAACATTCCCTTTTTTTATGAGTTGCACCAAACCATTTTTGATTTCTAAAGTACCCAATTGCACATCACCAATCAGCAAATGCCAAAAGCTGATACTGGTTTTCATCTTTTGAATTTTGAATAAAGTGTCGGCATGTTTGGGAGCCAAAACTACATCGGTTAGGTTTACGGCTGAAATTCCGTCAAAAGAGGCCGTTTTTATAGTAAACTTACTATCGTAATCACGATCCATTTTCACCGCTACTTTCTCTAAAGTTACTTTTAAAATTTCGTCTCTGAAATAATAAAAAGTTGCCAAAGTAGAAGCCAATAAAACCAAAAGAACTCCGAGAGTAATTCCTATTTTCTTCTTGTTGAATCTCATAAAAAAAACAAATTATTGAAGTTGTAAAGAAAGTAAAAAAAAGCCAATTTTTCAGTTGAAATTAAAAGCGATAGCACTTTTTTGGAGTGATGCAAAAATCCAGCCGAACATCCTTTTCAAAAACGTCTGTTATAGTGTTTTCGGCTTCAAAAAAAGAAAGGCCAATTTTGATGGTTTCGGGTTGGCATTCAGACAAAAATTGATCGTAAAAACCCTTGCCATAACCAACACGATTTCCAAGGGTGTCGAAAGCCAAAAGCGGCACAAACACCACTTGAATTTTGGACGAAGGCACTTCGATTCCGTCCACAGGTTCGGGAATTTGGTAGTCGTTTTTCTTGATTTTGGTATTGTCAGTTAATAGAAAATGCGTCATTTTTCGCGTGGTAAAATCGGATTTCGAAATCACAATTTCTTTGTCTTTCCCCGATAGCAAATGCAGTAAGAATTCGGTATTGACTTCTTTTTGCTCTTCAATGGGTAAAAAAACATGAAAATAGGTTTTGTCCCAGATGTCAAGTGCCAACACGCCATTGGCAATAGCCAAACTTTTTTCTTCGATTTCGGCTTCTGAAAGATTGGTGCGGAGCGCTTTGTATTGATTGCGCAGTTCGTTTTTTGTCATAATAGGCAAAAATAAGAAATCATATTATGAAATATTTTCGCCATTAAGGAATTAGTTAAATTAAGGAAATCACTTAATGAGCGGTAATTTCTTAATGGTTCCAGAATCTAAAAGTACTATTAATTTTCGCGCCGTAAAAGAAAACGCCTGATTTTGATTTGCAAAGATGTTATTTGTAAATTTGGAAACAATTCGAGCCAATACAAAATGACGCCACCAAGCATTGCTTTACAAATACAAACCCTGCCGGACAATCCGGGTGTTTACCAATACTACGATAAGGACGGGAAGATTTTGTATGTGGGCAAAGCCAAAAATCTAAAAAAAAGAGTTTCGTCGTATTTCAATAAAATTCACGATACAGCCAAAACGAATGTCTTAGTCAAGAAAATTGTGACCATCAAACACATTGTGGTGCCTACCGAAACCGATGCCCTTTTGCTGGAAAACAATTTAATAAAAACCCTGCAACCGCGTTATAATGTGTTGTTGCGAGACGATAAAAGTTATCCGTGGTTGTGCATTAAAAAAGAACCTTTTTCACGTATTTTCTCTACCCGAAGAATGGTCAAAGACGGTTCGGAATATTTTGGACCCTATACTAGTTTCAAGACGGTACATACTATTTTGGACTTGATTAAAGAATTGTATCCGTTGCGCACCTGCAATTTTGATTTAAGTGCTAATAATATTGAAAGTGGTAAGTTCAAAGTGTGTTTGGAATACCATATCGGTAATTGCAAAGGCCCTTGCGAAGGCTATGAAACCGTTGCTGAATATCAAAAACAAGTCGATGCTATTCGCGAAATTCTCAAAGGGAATTTTAAAGAAAGCATGAAAGACTTCAAACGCTTGATGACCGAATTGGCGCAAGAAATGCGTTTTGAAGAAGCCCAAAAAATCAAAGAAAAAATAGAAATTCTTGAGAATTATCAGTCGCGTTCTACGATTATCAATCCGAAAATCACGAACATTGACGTGTTCTCAATTATTTCAGACGAAAGTGCGGCTTATGTCAACTTTTTGCAAATTTTTCACGGTTCAATTATTCGTTCCCATACGATGGAAATCAAAAAAAAATTGGAAGAAACCGACGAAGAACTGCTAGAATTAGCCATAATCGAACTTCGGGAACGTTTCCAGTTATTGTCTAAAGAAATTATTGTGCCTTTTGAAGTCGATCTGGGTGAAAATATCAAAATCACCGTACCTCAATTAGGCGATAAAAAGCAAATTTTAGATTTGTCCATTCGCAACGCCAAGTTTTACCGTATCGAGCAGTTGAAACAATTGCAAATTGTTGATCCTGACCGACACGTCAACCGAATTATGGCGCAGATGCAAAAAGACTTACGTTTGCCCGTAGAACCACGCCATATTGAATGTTTTGACAACTCTAATATACAAGGAACAAATCCTGTTTCGGCCTGTGTAGTTTTCAAAGATGGAAAACCGAGCAAAAAAGACTACCGTCATTTTAATATCAAAACGGTCGAAGGACCGAATGATTTTGCATCAATGGAAGAAGTAGTATACCGACGATACAAGCGCCTTTTGGACGAAAACCAACTCTTGCCTCAGTTGATTATTATTGACGGAGGAAAAGGACAATTGTCTTCGGCGTTGAAAAGCATTGACGATCTGGGTCTTCGCGGAAAAATCACCGTTATCGGTATTGCAAAACGTTTGGAAGAACTCTTTTATCCTGGCGATTCCATTCCGCTCTACCTCGACAAAAAATCAGAAACACTCAAAGTCATTCAGCAATTGCGTAACGAGGCGCACCGTTTTGGAATTACCCATCATCGTGACAAACGCAGCAAAGCCGCCCTCAATTCGTCTATAGAATCCATTCCAGGTATTGGCGAAAAGACTATGACGACTCTGATTCAGCACTTTAAAAGTGTTAAAAGATTGAAATTGGCCACCGAAAAAGAAATTTCTGAGGTGGTGGGGCTATCAAAAGCCAAAAAAATTACCGACTTTTACACTACCAAATAATTTTTTATGAGCCTATCCCAGCTGTCCGTTCCAAGTCCTCTATCAAAACCCTTTTTTTCTAAGGAAAAAAAAGGAGCTTCTGTGGTCGCTCTTTTTTTTCAAGAAAAAATAGGCTTTGTTCTTTCGGGGCTTTCCACTTCCATCTGGGGCTTGCTATTTACGGTGCTATTCGTATCTAGTTTTCAAAATACTTTTGCACAAGAACAAAAACGACCAAAAATTGGGTTGGTGTTAAGCGGGGGTGGAGCCAAAGGATTTGCTCATATTGGAGTTTTGAAAGTAATTGAAGAGGCTGGAGTTAAAATTGATTACATTGGAGGTACCAGTATGGGCGCTGTTGTTGGAGGTTTGTATGCTTCGGGATACAATGCGGCTCAAATAGATTCTATTTTCCAAACTACAAATTTTGACGAATTATTAAATGACTTTATTCCAAGGTCTTCCAAGAGTTTTTACGAAAAACGCAATGACGAGTCGTATGCCTTAGTGCTTCCGTTTAATAAATTTCGCATCGGAATTCCCGAAGCATTGTCTAAAGGGTTGTACAATTTTAATTTGCTGAGCAGGTTGACTAGAAATGTGAGACATGTGAAAGATTTTAATCAGTTGCCCACTCCATTTTTATGCATTGGAACCAATATTGAGACAGGAAAACAGGTGCTGCTTAATAAAGGAAATATGGCACAAGCCATGTTGGCAAGTGCTGCTTTCCCATCGTTATTTTCACCCATTGAAATTGATGGAGAATTACTGGTTGATGGTGGTGTAGCAAATAATTATCCGATTGAAGAAGTCCGAAATTTAGGTGCTGATGTAGTTATAGGTGTGGATGTTCAGGATGAATTGTTAGATCGAAATCAGCTTAAAAATGCAACTAAAATATTGGTTCAGATTACTAATCTCCAGTCAATTGAAAAAATGAAGAGCAAAATTCAAGATACTGATGTTTATATTAATCCTGATATCAAAGATTACGGTGTTATTTCTTTTGACAAAGGCAAAGAAATAATAAGAAAGGGAGAAGAAGCTGCGTTCTCTGTATACGAAAAAATTTATGCTCTTGCGGATTCTCAGAATCCATATATAAAACCCAAATTAGATGTTGTAAAAGACAGTTTACAATTGGTTCAAATTAAGACGAACCCATTGAATAATTTTACTGAAGATTATGTTTTGGGTAAATTACGGTTTAAACCTGGCCAAAAAATAACGTATTCTCACTTACAATCGGGAATAAATACAATTAATGCTACAGAAAATTTTAATGCGATTAGTTATTCTTTTGAAAACGAAGAAAAAGGAGAGAATCTTAATCTGAAATTGGTAGAAAATCCAATAAAGACATATTTGAAATTTGGATTGCATTATGATGATTTATTTAAAAGCGGTGTCTTGGTTAATTTGACTAATAAAAACACTCTTTTTAAAAACGATCTTGCTTCTTTAGATTTGGTTTTAGGGGATAATTTTAGATACAATTTAGATTATTACATTGATAATGGATTCAATTTTAGTTTTGGTTTTAAATCACAATTCAATCAGTTTAATAAGAATGTTTCGCAGAATATTACAGATTTAAACTTGGGATCATTTGGTATAAATGAAATCAATGTTGATTTTATGGATTTATCCACTCAGGCCTATTTGCAAAAAGGCTTGGCACAGAGCTTTTTGGTTGGTGCAGGGGTAGAAGTAAAATACTTGCGTATTTCTTCACAAACATTAGCGATTGCCAATCCGATAATTGATAAAAGTAGTTATTGGAGTGGATTTGGATATGTCAAATTTGATTCGTTTGATAATAAATATTTTCCAAAAAAAGGATGGTATTTTACGGCTGATTTTCAATCCTATTTGTTTTCGTCTGACTATAACAACAATTTTAAACCCTTTTCAATTTTTAAGGCTAATTTTGAGAAGGCTGTAACGATTTGGGATAAATTAATATTAAAATTTCAAGGAGATGGGGGTTTGCCTATTGGAAATGATGGCGTGCCATTTTTTAATTTTGTTTTAGGTGGATATGGGTATAATAGCATCAATAACTTTAGACCATTTTACGGTTACGATTTCTTGAGTGTAGCGGCTAATAGTTATATAAAAGCGACAGGAACTATTGATTATGAATTTTATAGAAAGAATCATTTGAACTTTTCTGCAAATTTTGCGAATTTGGGTGACAATCTTTTTCAATCCGGTGATTGGATTGCTTTTCCAAAACACTCTGGTTATGCTGTTGGCTATGGATTAGAAACAGCTATTGGGCCTATAGAGGCAAAATATTCTTGGTCTCCAGAAAATGCTAAAGGCTATACTTGGTTTAGTGTTGGTTTTTGGTTTTAGTGCTTCAACCAGGCGTTTTTAGCTTTTAAAACTCTTAATTTTTTGAATTTTATTGAGAATTTTGATGGAATATGTTTAAAATAAATTAAAATAATCATTAAAAAAGGCACTTATTTTTTTATTATGTAAAAAAATAAGTGTTTTCGGATTTATAAATGACAAATCTTCTGTTAAAGTCTATTTTAATGAAAAAAAACTATTGAACTTGCTGTAAATTTGTAAAACAAAAATGAAAGGGGTGGTTTCCTTTCGGTTTTGATATAAATTTCATAATTTATAGTTTTTTGGTTAGTTAATAGCACAAAAACTCAGTCAATATTTGACTGAGTTTTTTTGTTTTAATACTTTTGGTACAGAAATGGTAAAAACCATAAATGAAGTACCCCAACTATATTATGAAAAAAGCACTATTTTTTTTGCTCCTACTGACAACACTTGGTTTTGATACCCAAAGTGAGGCTACTTTTGATGTGGGAGAATGGTTTAAATTCCGCATTCATTATGGGTTTGTTAATGCAGGTTATGCTACTCTAGAAGTAAAGGAAGCGAGTGTTAATAATGAAAAAGTTTTCCATTTAGTAGGAAAAGGGTATACGACAGGGTTTTCTCGATTTTTTTTCAAAGTGGACGATTTATATGAAAGCTACATCAATAAAGAAACATTTGTTCCATATCAGTTTGTTCGAAAAATTGACGAAGGAGGATATACTAAAAACCAAGAAGGTTTTTTCAATACAAACCTAAATAAGGTTGTGGTAAAAGATTACAAACACAGAACGGAAAAAGTTTTTGTGATTCCAAAAAACACTCAAGATATCCTTTCTGCTTTTTATTATCTTCGAAATTCTCCCAATATTAATAAAATTAAGCCAGGCGAGTCTGTTGCTATTGATATGTTTTTTGACGATGAAACTACAAAGTTTAAGTTAAAATTCATTGGTCGGGACGATATTAAAACTAAATTTGGCACTATTGCTACGATGATTTTTAGACCCTTAGTACAATCAGGAAGGGTTTTTAAAGAGCAAGAAAGTGTAACGGTTTGGATTTCAGATGATGATAATAAGATTCCTCTTCGAATTCAAGCTAGTTTAGCCGTAGGTTCCATCAAAGCAGATTTAGATGCATTCAAAGGATTGAAAAATCCATTTAAAGTAAAACAGTAATGACTAGTACCAATAGTTCAGCAGCTATTTTAAAAGAAATTGATTTAAAATACGACGCAATCAATCAAAAAACCGAAACTCAACTCGAAGGGTTGCTTTGGTCTAAGCCAATAACCTATTGGGATTACATTCAAACAGATGCTTTGTTGAGTCTTCAAACGCAAAGAACTACGCTTCCTGACGAAATGGTATTTATCATGTATCATCAAGTCAATGAATTAATTTTTAAAATGATTTTGTGGGAAATGCGTCAAATTTCCTATTGTCAGGACATCAAAATTGATTTTTTTACCGAACGTTTAATGCGCATTAGTCGTTATTTTGATATGTTGACCACTTCGTTTGAAATCATGGAAAACGGGATGGAAGTGGAGCAGTACATGAAATTTAGAACTACATTAACCCCAGCCAGTGGTTTCCAAAGTGCACAGTACCGTCTAATTGAGTTTTGCTCTACCGATTTAATTAATCTAATAGACCATCGATTTAGAGCTTCTATTGATAGAGATACTTCGTTTGAATATGCGTTTGAACATTTGTATTGGCAAGCCGCAGGGAAAGATTATAAGACAGGAGAAAAATCGTTTCTTTTGGAAGAGTTCGAAAGAAAATACAAAAATATTTTCTTGAGTCATATGCAAGAATATAATACGATAAATATTTGGCAAAAGTTCCAACAATTGCCGCTTGAAGATCAACAAAATACAACATTAATCCAAGCGATGCGTCATTTGGATTATACGGTAAATATTACTTGGGTAATGCAACATTTGAACGTCGCTATTAAATATATAGACCAAAGTGGTTTGGGAGATGGAGAAGCTACTGGAGGTAGTGATTGGAAAAAATACATGCACCCTAAATACCAACGAAGAATATTTTTTCCTGAATTATGGAGTGCTGAGGAATTAGCCAATTGGGGAGAAACTAAATAATATGATTGCCTAATGTTAAAAAGAATACCGCCCTTTTTCTTAATCATAATTATTCTGCTATCTGTTCTTTCTTGTACTAAAAATCAAGAAAGTTTGGATGAACAGGAAATTCAATCTGCTCCTAAAAAGAGTGAGTTTGGTTTTACCTATGCTGATTTTAATGTTATTCATGATACAATCAAAAAGGGAGATACTTTTGGCAGCATCATTGAAAGACAAAATATAGGAGATAAGGAAGTGTATGATATTATCGAAAAAGTCAAAGACACTTTTGATGTGCGTATCATGCGATACAACAAACCCTATGTATTACTTAGGTCAAAAGACAGAAAGAACAAATTACAGGTTTTTATTTATCAACCGGATGCGGTGAATTACTACGTAGTTGATTTACGAGATACTTCGGTCGTAGCTTATAAAAAAACTAAACCTATTACACTCAAACGAAGAACGATTGGTGGGGTTTTAAAAAGCTCGCTTTCTGAAACATTGGAAAGTGCTAGAGTAGAAGGAGCTTTGGCAAGTAAAATCACAAAAATATATGCGTGGTCGATTGACTTTTTCAAATTAAAAAAAGGAGATCGTTTTGCTTTAACGTTTACCGAAAGGTATATCAACGATTCCATTTATGATGGCGTAGATAGCTTGGAAGCTGCATTTTTTGAATACAAAGGCAAGATAGTATATGCGTTTCCTTACTCGTCAAATTCTTCAGGAAAGATTGAATATTATGACGACGAAGGAAAAACATTGAAGAATTTCTTCTTAAAAACTCCAATTAAATTTAGTAGAATTACTTCGCGATACAGCTCGAATAGATTGCATCCCGTTCAAGGAATTTGGAAAGCTCATAAAGGAACTGATTATGCGGCTCCTCATGGGACGCCAATCACAACTACTGCAGCAGGTGTGGTAGAACAAACGGGTTTTACTACAGGAAACGGGAACTTTGTGAAAGTAAAACACAACAGTACTTATTCGACACAATACCTTCATATGTCGAAAATTTTGGTTAGACGAGGTCAGCATGTAACTCAAGGACAAATTATAGGTAGAGTGGGAAGTACAGGATTAGCCACAGGGCCTCATGTTTGTTATCGTTTTTGGAAAAACGGGGTTCAGGTAGATGCCTTGCGCTTAAAACTCCCTACAGGAGAGTCAATGGCAGGTGCTTCTAAAAAGCGATACTTACAACAAATCGAACCCCTAAAAAGAGAGTTGGATAGTGTAGCCAACTTATAAAAACAGTTCTTTTTCTTAAAATTGTGATATGTTTTGGGTACAAGTGGTATTCAAACTAATTTCAGTATTTTTGCCCGAAATTAAAAAATAATAGAACAAACCAATTATAAAAATGGCTTTACAAACAGTTAATCCTACCCAAACTCCTACTTGGGCAAAATTGCAACAACATTATAATGCAATTGCATCGACTACTATGCAAGAATTATTTCAAGCAGATGCGTCGCGCGTAGAAAAATTCAATTTAAAATGGAATGATTTTCTTTTGGATTATTCTAAAAATAGAATCAATCAAGAAACGGTAACTTTATTGTTAGAATTAGCGAATCAAGTGGGTTTGAAAGAAGCTATTGCGTCTTATTTTGAGGGAGAATTAATCAATCAGACAGAAAACAGAGCAGTGCTTCATACGGCTTTACGTGCTAAAGAATCTGCGGTAATTAACGTAGAAGGTCAAAACGTAATGCCAGAAGTGTATGCGGTAAAAAATAAAATTAAAGCGTTTACTAACGAAGTAGTTTCTGGTAAAAGAACTGGATATACTGGTAAAACGTTTACCGATATTGTTAATATTGGTATTGGTGGCTCTGATTTAGGACCAGCCATGGCGGTAGAAGCCTTGCAATTTTATAAAAATCATTTGAATGTTCATTTTGTTTCCAATGTAGATGGAGACCATGTCAATGAAATTATCAAGAAAATCAATCCAGAAACCACTTTGTTTGTGATTGTTTCTAAAACATTTACCACACAAGAAACCTTAACAAACTCAGAAACTATTAAGGAATGGTTTTTAAAATCAGCAAAACAAGAAGATGTAGCCAAACATTTCGTTGCAGTTTCTACTAATTTAGATAAGGTAACAGAGTTTGGAATTAATCCAGATAATGTTTTCCCAATGTGGGATTGGGTTGGAGGTCGTTTTTCATTGTGGAGTGCGGTAGGTCTTTCTATTAGTTTAGCTATTGGATTTGAAAATTACGATGCCTTATTGAATGGAGCCAATGAAATGGACGAGCATTTTAAAACCACTGACTTTGACCAAAATATCCCGGTAACATTAGCTCTATTGAGCGTTTGGTACAATAATTTCTTTGGTGCCGAAAGTGAAGCCTTGATTCCGTACACGCAATATTTACAAAAATTAGCCCCTTATTTACAACAGGGAACAATGGAAAGTAATGGTAAAAGTGTAGGACGTGATGGAAAACCAGTCAACTATCAAACTGGGACTATCATTTGGGGAGAGCCAGGCACGAATTCGCAACACGCCTTTTTTCAATTGATTCATCAAGGAACAAAAGTGATTCCTGCTGATTTTATTGGATTTGTGAAACCATTATATGGAGATGATAATCACCATGACAAATTGATGTCTAACTTTTTCGCCCAAACAGAAGCGTTGTTACATGGTAAAACAGAATCGCAAGTACAAGCTGAATTTGACAAACAAGGGCTGTCAAAAGAAAAAGCAGCGACTTTGTTGCCATTTAAAGTGTTTACAGGAAACAAACCAACGAATACTTTATTAATTCAAAAATTAACTCCAAAATCATTGGGTTCATTGATTGCGATGTACGAACATAAAATTTTTGTTCAAGGGGTAATTTGGAATATTTTTAGTTTTGATCAATGGGGAGTGGAATTAGGAAAACAATTGGCCAATTCTATTCTAGATGAAATCAATACTAAAACAGTTAAAAACCACGATAGTTCTACTTCGTTTTTATTGAATCATTTTTTACAAAATAAATAAGTTGAGAACTTAGATTGTAAATAGTAGATAAAAAAGCGCTTTGATTTATTTCAAAGCGCTTTTTTTATTGAATTTTGGTCTTTTTAAAGATAATTATTTGGAGGGTACTTTTATTTATTGCAAAATCAATAAAAAAGGAATTCAAAATGTTTTAATTGTGTTTTTTTAATTGAAACCCCTTGTAAAATCATCATTAATTCAAAAAAGACGCGGGAAAAGTGAATTTTTTAACGTTGTGTTAACGTATTAAGACAAAAATGTTATAATTTTGCCAAAAATAAATTAACAAAACAACAATGAAAACAATGAAAAACTGGTTACTTACAGGATTAATGTTTTTAATAGTTTCTACAGCTTTCGCACAAGGGAAAGTAACTGGAACTGTTACAGATGGTAAAGGTTCTTTACCTGGAGCAAATATTGTTATTAAAGGAACAAAAATTGCTGTTTCAACAGATTTTGATGGAAAATTTTCTATCAATACAACAACTAATTCAGGAGAATTAGTTATTTCTTTTATTGGTTACAAATCAAAAACAGTTAAGTTTAATGGTGCAACTAATGTTGGTACTGTTGCTTTAATTGCTGATGATAATCAATTACAAGAAATTGTAGTAAGAAGTTCAGTAGTAGACGTTGCTAAAGACAGAAAAACTCCAGTAGCTGTATCTACAATTAAAGCTGCTGAGATTCAAGAAAAATTGGGTTCTCAAGAATTTCCAGAGGTTTTAGCAAATACGCCTTCAGTATATGCTACTAAATCAGGTGGTGGTTTTGGAGATTCAAGAATCAATATCCGTGGATTTGATCAAAAAAATATTGCGGTTTTGATTAACGGGGTTCCTGTTAATGATATGGAAAACAGCTCTGTGTACTGGAGTAACTGGGCTGGTTTGTCAGATGTAACTTCGGCTATGCAAGTACAAAGAGGTTTAGGTTCTTCTAAACTAGCTATTTCATCTGTAGGAGGAACTATTAACGTAGTAACTCGTTCTGCTGATATGAAAGAAGGTGGTAATGTAGCTGTTGGTTTTGCTAACAATAATTACTTGAAAAAATCAGCATCTTACTCAACTGGAGTAATGAAAAACGGTTTATCTGCTTCGGTATTGTTAAGTCAAACTGCAGGAGATAATTATGTTGATGGAACTAAATTCGAAGGAGGAAACTACTTTATCGGAATTGGTTATAAAATCAATGCAAAACACGATTTAGAATTTACAATCACTGGTGCACCTCAATGGCACAATCAAAGATCTACAGCTCCAACAATTGCTCAGTTTATTAAATATGGTACTAATGGTGAGCCAAACAGAAGATATAACAATGATTGGGGTATTTTAAATGGTCAAGAATATAACTTTAGAACTAATTATTACCACAAACCAATTGCATCTATTAACTGGGATTACAAAATCAACGACAAAACTAAATTATCTACAGTAGTGTACGGTTCTTGGGGTCGTGGTGGAGGATCTAATGGTGCTGGAGCAATAAGAGGAAATAGATTCAACTCAGATAATTTAAGATTGCCAAATGGGATTATCAATGTTGACTTAATTCAAGCTTGGAATTCTGGATCAAGTGTAGTTATTCCAGGTTCAACAGGCATTTCAACTAGAACACTTACTAGTGGTGCTTTCCAAAATAGTTCTACTACTTCAAACAATACTACAAATGGTATTACAAAAATTTCTTCTATCAATTCACACAACTGGTATGGAGGTGTAATTAACTTGAATACCAAATTATCTGAAAGATTCACTTTAGATTTTGGTCTTGATGCTAGAACATATAGAGGAATTCACTACCAAAACATAGTTGATTTGTTAGGTGCGAAAAATTATTTAGATAATAACGACAAAAACAATCCAAATAGAGTGTTAACTGCAACCTATGCAGCAAGACCAAATTTAAATCCATTCTTTAGTTTAGATTATCAAACAGCTAAAATAAACTACAACAATGATGGTTTAGTGAATTGGTACGGTGCGTTCACCCAGTTAGAGTATTCTGCTGAAAAATTAACAGCGTTTTTCCAAGGAGCTGTTTCTAATCAAGGATTTAGAAGAGATGATTATTTCTTGTATTTAACTCCTAACCCTTTGTCATCTACAGACTATAAAAACTTGTTAGGTGGTAACGTTAAAGGGGGTGCTAATTACAACATCAATGACAACCATAATGTATTTGTGAATGCAGGGTATTATTCAAAACAACCTTTCTTTAATGCAGTGTATCCAAATAATCAATCTTTAGTTAACGAAAACTTAACTAATGAAAAAGTATTAGGATTAGAGGCAGGATATGGTTTCCGTTCGGCAGTGTTTAACGCTAATGTGAATCTATACCATACTTCATGGAAAGACAGATACCAAAGAGCAAATGACGCTGCAACTGATAATCCAGGAGGATACTATGATTTTGCTGGAATTACTCAAGTTCACTCAGGAGTTGAAGTTGATATGAATGCAAAAGTGGGTGATAAATTAAAATTAAACGGGATGTTCTCATTAGGAAAATGGGTATATGAAGGTAACATTACAGGTAGAAGATTTGATGTAAACAATAATAATATCTCTGGTGGAACAACAACAACATATTATGTTGATGGAACAAGAGTAGGAGATGTTGCTCAAATGACAGCTAGTATTGGCGCTGCATATGAACTAGCTCCTAGAGTTAATATTGATGCTAACTATAGATTATCTGATAAATTATATGCAAGTTTAGATCCTACTAAACAAACTTTAGCTACAAATAAAGGAACTTTAGAGTTGCCTTCTTATGGTTTAGTTGATGCAGGAGTTTCTTATAAATTATTATTAGGTGCTGATAAATCAAAATCATTGAATTTTAGATTGAATATCAATAACCTTTTAGATGAAGTGTATATTGCTGAGTCAAGAACTAACATTTTCGCTAGTGATTATATTTCTGGAACTTCAGGACCAACTTATGATATGATGAGAAGAACATACAAAGGAGTAGCTGATGCTAACCAAGTATTCTTTGGTTTTGGAAGAACATGGAACTTCACGTTGCGTTATAACTTCTAAGTAAAGAAAGTTACTACATACAAACGGCAACTCCCATAAAAAGGAGTTGCCGTTTTTTTTGTACCATTTTTTTACTATATTTGAAATTCAATAAAATAAAAAACATGTACGAATTCATTCAAAAATTTCATTCAGGTTGGGCGTATTTAGCCATTTTAGTTTTAGTAATAGCGGTGGTTAATTCCTTTATTGGGAAATCATCCCAAAAAGAGTTTACAACTAAAGACAGAAAAATTGCTTTGTTTGCTTTAATAGGAGCTCATGTTCAATTGCTTGTGGGTTTAGTTTTGTATTTTGTGTCTCCATTAGGGTTAGCTGTTTTTGGACAAATGAAAAACGAGGCCTACCGATTAACATCTTTAGAACATCCATTAATTAATATCATTGCTATTGTTTTGATCACAATTGGTTGGTCTAAACATAAAAAAGCAGCTACAAATGAAGCTAAGTTCAAATCCATTGCTATTTTTTATGGTTTAGGATTGGTTTTAATCTTAAGCAGGATTCCTTGGAATTTGTGGTTCTAAAATTATGAAGTCCTGAAAAGGACTTTTTTTATCTAGTGTAATGCAATTAGATATCAATTTAATACAGAATAAATGAGAAAAAGGATAGTAGTATTGTTTTTGGTTGCTATAGTTGGTTTGGCTTGGAGCCAGACAGCGGCTGTAGTTAAACAAAAAGTAATAACAGCAAAAGATACTCTTAAAAAAAATAAATTAGGATTAGTACCGCAGGAAATCCAAATAGACAGTGCTTTTATAGATCCAATACAATGGAAACTGTATAAAAAATCAGTAATTGCCTCTTACTATGCTGATAAATTTAATGGAAAGAGAACGACTAGTGGAAAAAAATTTAGTAATAGTGGCTATACCGCAGCTCATAAAAAGTTGCCTTTTGGAACAAAAGTTAGAGTTACCAATGAAGCTAATGGGAGTTCAGTAATTGTAGAAATTACAGATAGGGGGCCTTTTGTGCGTTCCAAAGAAATAGACCTTACCAAACGTGCTTTTATGGAAATTGCTCAAAATAAAAGAAGTGGAATGATGCGGGTTAAAATAGAAGTAGTAGATAATTAATTCTACCAACTTTTGAATGGACGTTGACTTAAATAAGAATTATAATAACGATGATCTTGAGTCACTTCCTCTCCCAGCCAAATTGGTTTTTCAAAAACTTCAGCTTCTGATTGTAATTCTACTTCAGCCATAATTAAACCTTCGTTCTCTCCGTAGAATTCGTCTACTTCAAATAGATGTAGCCCCACTTGTATCTCATAGCGGATTTTTTCAATTACTCCTTTTTCACACAATAGCAATAATTCCTTTGCTTCAGCAACTGGAATTTCTTTTTCCCATTCAAAACGCGACATTCCTGCTTCGTTTGTTTTTCCTTTAATAGTTAGAAATCCTTTTTCGCCTTTTATACGCACACGTACTGTACGTTCAGGGGTGGAATTTAAATAGCCTTGTGCAATATGATTTTCGCGCAAAGCGTCGCTTTTAAATGCGTTTGAAGTGACTAAAAATTTGCGTTCTATTTCTACCATCGATCCAATTGATTTTCTTGTTTTCAAAGTTAGGTGTTTTCAACTAATCCTTTTTGTATAAATTTGTGCTATGCTCGAAAATAACTCTAATAGAAAGATTATTCACATTGACATGGATGCATTTTATGCTTCTGTGGAGCAGATGGATAATCCAGAATTGAGAGGAAAACCCATTGCTGTTGGAGGTTCTGAAAACAGAGGAGTGGTAGCGGCGGCAAGTTATGAAGCTAGAAAATTTGGTGTTCGAAGTGCGATTAGTGGCGTTTTAGCTAAAAAAAATTGTCCCGAACTTATTTTTGTCAAACCTCGTTTTGAGCGTTACAAAGAAATTTCAAAAAAGATTCATACCATTTTTCATGAGTATACGGATTTGGTAGAACCACTTTCGCTTGACGAAGCCTATTTGGATGTCACTCATAATAAAAAAGGAAACCCCAGCGCCACCTTATTAGCGCAGGAAATTAGATTGCGTATTTTGAACGAGGTAGGTTTGACTGCTTCGGCAGGAATTTCAGTAAATAAATTTGTGGCCAAAATTGCAAGTGATTACAACAAACCTAACGGACAAAAGACGGTCAATCCAGAGGAAGTTCTCTCATTTTTAGAAGTATTGCCTATTCGAAAATTCTATGGTGTGGGTAAAGTTACCACAGAGAAAATGTATCAACTAGGGATTTTTACTGGATTAGAATTAAAGAGTAAATCATTGGAATTTTTATCAACCCATTTTGGTAAATCGGGTGTGTTTTATTATCATGTCGTGCGTGGCATTCACAATAGCGAAGTGAAACCTGATCGAATCACAAAATCAGTTGCGGCAGAGCATACTTTTGATACCAATTTGTCTTCTGAAATTTTTATGTTGGAACAACTTGAAAAAATTGCGGTCAGCTTAGAACGTCGTTTAAAAAAATACAATATTGCAGGAAAAACAGTGACCTTGAAAATCAAATACAGCGATTTTACACAACAAACAAGGAGTAAACGGTACCTTATTTTATTGCTGATAAAGGTTTGATTTTAGAAAATGTAAAAGAGTTGTTGTACCAAGAGCGAATGAAAGATTCTGTTCGGCTACTCGGAATTTCGTTGAGTAATTTGAATACAGAACAAAAGAAAACGGTAGTGGTGCAATTACAGTTTGCTTTTTAATATATTAAAGGCTTCCAGCCTTCTGAAGGCTGGAAGCCTTTTTTTAAACAACAAACCCATTAAGAAATTTCTTAATGGGTTTGTTGTTATTGGGTAGGTTTATAACTAATCTCTACTGTTTAGTTTTGAAAGCAATCGTAAGAATTCCATATACAACCAAACCAAGGTAATCATCAATCCCATAGCGCCATACCATTCCATATATTTTGGCATTTTTCTATTGGCACCTTCTTCAATTTGGTCAAAGTCAAGGAATAAGTTCATGGCAGCAATTACAATAACGAAAACACTAATTCCAATACTCATCATCGAATTTCCATAGTGTACAGGCACAAAATTGGTAAATAAAGAAATCAACCAAGAAATCAAGTAATAAGTAGCAATGGCTAATGTCGCTGCTATTACGATGGATTTGAAACGTTCAGTAACTTGAACAATTTTGAATTTGTATAATCCCAAACAAATGGCAAAGGTTACCAATGTAGCTCCAACGGCTTGGGTTACGATTCCGGGATATTTAATTTCAAATATTGCTGAGATTCCCCCAATGAATAAGCCTTCAAAAATAGCGTATCCAGGGGCTAAATAACCAGAAAGTTGCGGTTTGAAAGTTGCAATTACTACTAGAATAAGTCCCATAATAGCGCCTCCAATCATTGGAACCATTGGACTTTGTCCATTAGCTGCCATCCACCAAGTTATCATAGCAGCTGCGGTCAAAAGTAAAAACAGAATTAAACTTTTGTTCATGGTTCCGGCTATAGTCATTGTTTGTTCGTGACCAATTATTGTTGCTTCGTGAACTTCTTCTTTGGCAGAAGTAAAAATTTTATTGTTTAAAAACGGGTTTTTTGAATTTGAACTCATAATACTTTAGATTTAGTTGTTCAAAAGTAAAATATATTTTGATAACTAAATGTTTATTTATTCATAAAATTTTACAATAAAAAAAGCCCTCCGAAAGAGGGCTTTTTTAACTATAAATAGATTCTATTATTCTATTTCAGAAACTCTTAAAGTATTTACCATTCCTTTGTCAGTAATAGGCATCGCTGCTAAGTTGATTAAGAAATCACCTTTTTCAACATATCCCTTTTGTCTTGCCATTTCATTTACATCGGTTACCGTGTCATCAGTACTAACCGATTTAGCATAGTAGAAAGATTTAACTCCCCATAACAAGTTCAATTGAGTTAAGATTCGTTTGTTTGATGTAAAAACTAAAATATGAGCTGATGGTCTCCAAGAAGAAATTTGGAAAGCAGTATATCCACTATTAGTTAATGTACAAATCGCTTTTGCTTTGATCACATTAGCCATTTGTGCTGCGTGTTGACAGATTGTTTTAGTAATAAAACGATTCGTTCTAACTTGTGGCGTGTTTTGAGGCACTTTGATTAGCGGAGAATCTTCTACTGCTTCAATGATTTGAGTCATTTTTTGAATAACCTGAACAGGATAATTTCCTGCTGCTGTTTCTCCAGAAAGCATTACTGCATCAGCACCATCCATAACCGAGTTAGCTACGTCGTTTACTTCAGCACGAGTTGGAGTTAAACTAGTAATCATCGTTTCCATCATTTGTGTTGCTACAATAACTGGGATACGAGCTGTTTTAGCTCTTACGATTAATTCTTTTTGTACCAATGGTACTTCATGAGCAGGAAGTTCAACCCCTAAATCTCCACGAGCTACCATTAAAGCGTCGCAATAAGCTACAATTTTGTCCATATTCTCTAATGCTTCTGGCATTTCGATTTTGGCAACAATTGGAATTTTAAATTCGGAATGCTCAGCGATTAATTCTTGAAGGTCTTGTAAGTCTCTTGGTGTTTTTACGAATGAAAGTGCAATCCAATCTACTTGTTGTCCAATAGCAAAAATAGCATCTGCAATATCTTTTTCAGTCAATGCCGGAAGTGAAATTTTAGTATTTGGAAGGTTAACTCCTTTTTTAGATTTCAATTCACCACCTTGGATAACTTTAGCAACTACCTCAGTATTTTTGTCAGTTGAAACAATTTCGAAAATCAATTTTCCATCATCTAACAAAATTCTTTCCCCCGGATTTACATCGTTTGGAAAGTTTTGGTATTTCATGAAAACTCTGTCTTTTGTTCCAATGATATCTTCGGCTGTAGTAAAAGTGATTAAATCACCATCGTTTACTACTACACCTTCTTCCATAACTCCTACACGAAGTTTAGGCCCTTGTAAGTCGGCTAATATTCCTGTTGTATAACCGTATTCTTCGTTGATACTACGGATAGCGTTAATTCGTTCTTTAACATCATTATAATCGGCATGCGAAAAATTTATTCTAAACACATTAACTCCTGCCTCAATCATGTCTTTGATGATCTCTCTAGTGCTGCATGCAGGTCCAAGTGTGGCTACAATTTTTGTTTTCTTGTTTGTTTTAAGCATTTCTATTAAAAAATTAAATTGTTTTTAGATTTTATGGTTTCTGTGTCCACTACATAAACGGTAGATAGACTTTTAATGGTTTTTAGTTTTCTTATAATGTCAGTGATTTTTACGTCATCTTCATCGCTTTCAATTTTTAAAAAATAATCCACCTTTTTCAATTCGGGAAGTAAAAACACTTTTGTGGCCACTTCCTGAGAACTGTTTGAAAATAAATCTTGGTTTATTATTTCTTTTTGTCCAATAACCTCATTTTTGTTCTGAATCAGATTCCAAGAAATGAAATTATCTTCGTCATTAAAGTAAAATCTTGAAAATTGGGTTTCACCTTCCTTAATGCTAATGTGAATTTCCTCTTTACTTTTACTTAAATTGATTGGAAGGTGTTGATTGATAAAATAAGCCAATCGGTAATCTTCCAATGTAGTATGAATGGCAATTAGATAATAATCTATTTCGTCGAAATCGTCAAGATCTAATTTATGAATAGCCATTTCATCACAAAATAAGGTGTAAATATACTATTTCTAATTTAGCTTGTAGCCTGAAACCTGCGTTGATTTTGTTAAATTATCAACGAAAACGTTATAGATTGGAGAAAATCGTATTATTTTTTATCTATTTTTTCTTGAAATGCAAAATAGGCACGTTGAGATGCTTTTTCTTCTGCTTTCTTTTTGGAAGTAGCTCTGGCTTTGGCAATTACTTTTTCGTCAATACTTAATTTAACGCCAAAAAGTCGTTCCCCGTCAATGCCATTATCTTCAAAAATATCATAATGAAATTGTCTTTTTTCTTTTTGACACCATTCGATAACTAAGCTTTTGTAGCTAATTACTTTACCTTCTAGTCGAGCAATGTCAACATAAGGAGTAATAACTCTTTTTTGAATGAATTTTTTGCAGAATTCGTATCCTTTATCCAAATAAATTGCACCTACTAAGGACTCAAATATGTTTCCATGTATGTTGTCTCCAAAGTGTTGAACGGGTACTTTACTTTCAACAAATTGAACTAGATTTAAGTCTTTACCTAGTTCGTTTAAATGCTCTCTACTGACAATTTTGGAACGCATTTTAGTTAAGTAACCTTCGTCACCAGTTGGCGCTTCATTGAAAAGGTGTGCAGCAATCACCGCGCTTAACATGGCGTCACCCAAAAATTCTAAACGCTCGTAATTAATAGGATTGCCCACTTCGTCTAAAATATTAGAGGAACGATGCGTGAATGCTTTTTTATAAAAATCAATGTTTTTAGGTGCAAATCCTAAGATTTTTTCGATAGCGCCAAAAAAAATCCCGTCTTCAAGAGAACGGGATTTCGAAAATATTTTTCTAATAATACGCATAGTACTATTTTAGATGTCTAATTTTTTAACCAATACACAGGCATTGTGTCCACCAAAACCAAAAGTATTACTCATCAATACTTTAACATCTCTTTTTTGAGCTACGTTAAAAGTGAAGTTTAATTTTGGATCGATACTTTCATCGTCTGTGAAATGATTGATTGTTGGAGGAATAATTCCGTATTTCAAAGAAAGAATAGACGAAATAGTTTCAATTGCTCCAGCAGCACCTAAAAGGTGACCTGTCATTGATTTAGTTGAATTCAAGTTCATAGTGTAAGCGTGATCGCCAAAAACTTGTTCGATGGCTTTAGACTCGGCTAAATCACCTAATGGAGTTGAAGTTCCGTGCATATTTACACCGTCAACATCTGTAGGTTTTAAACCCGCATCTCTCAAACAGTTCAACATTACATTTCTTGCACCTAATCCTTCTGGATGTGGTGCTGTAATATGATACGCATCAGCTGACATTCCGCCTCCGCCAATTTCACAATAAATTTTAGCGCCACGAGCTACTGCATGTTCATATTCTTCTAATATTAAGGCTCCAGCTCCTTCGCCAAGTACAAATCCGTCACGGTCTTTGTCCATTGGTCTTGAAGCAGTTTTCGGATCGTCATTTCTAGTAGAAAGGGCGTGCATGGCGTTAAATCCACCCATACCAGCAATAGTTACTGCAGCTTCAGAACCACCAGTTACCATTACATCGGCATGGCCTAAACGAATATAATTAAATGCGTCAATAATTGCATTTGTTGATGATGCACATGCTGAAACAGTTCCAAAATTAGGGCCTCTAAAACCGTATTTTATAGAAATGTGTCCGCAAGCAATATCACCAATCATTTTTGGGATAAAAAATGGATTGAATTTTGGAGTTCCATCGCCAGCAGCAAAATTCAACACTTCAATTTGAAATGTTTCTAGTCCGCCAATTCCTGATCCCCAGATCACTCCTGCACGATCTTTGTCTAATTTTTCTAAATCAAAATTAGCATCGTTCATTGCTTCTGTTGAAGAAACTACTGCATATTGCGCGTAGCGATCCATTTTTCGAGCTTCTTTTCGATCAATAAAATCTTCAACGTTGAAGTTCTTCAATTCACAAGCAAATTGCGTTTTGAATTTTGAAGCATCAAAATAAGTGATAGGAGCAGCACCACTAACGCCGTTAATTAGTCCGTCCCAATATTCTTGAATGTTATTTCCAATAGGAGTTAATGCTCCTAAACCTGTAACAACTACGCGACGTAATTCCATAGCTTCTGTATTTTTATCTTTAAACAAACAAAACCCACGATTTCTTTTTTGTATTAGTATTACAAAAGAGCTGTGGGTGCTGAATTATATATGTGTTTTTGATTGAAATTCAATCATGTATTAAATTTAAGAAAAATAATAACACCCGAGTACAAAAAGTATCGGGTGTTTTAGTATTATTTTTTAGCTTCCTCGATGTAAGAGATTGCTTGACCTACAGTAGCAATGTTTTCTGCTTGATCGTCTGGAATTTGAATATCAAATTCTTTTTCGAATTCCATGATAAGCTCTACAGTGTCTAAGGAGTCAGCTCCTAAATCGTTAGTGAAGCTTGCTTCTGTTACAACTTCGTTTTCGTCAACACCTAATTTGTCTACGATAATCGCTTTTACTCTTGATGCAATGTCTGACATAATCTTTAATTTTAGAATTTAATTTGTTGGCAAAAATAAAAAACTTTATTTTAAAACAACTATTTAGTTAATAAATGTGCGAACGAAAATATAAAATTTATTTTAACAAAGGTTTAAGAATGCTATTTTTTTCCGTTTTTTATCCCTTTTTTTGCATACTAAATAGGTTGAAAACATGATAAAAATTGTAATTTTTGCTTCTGGTTCGGGTACTAATGCGGAAAATATTATTCGCTATTTTAAGGCAACGAAAACAGCTTCGGTAGAAGCAGTATTTACTAATAAAGCTGATGCTCAAGTGATACAGCGCGCTGAAAAGTACCAAGTCCCATCTCAAGTTTTTTCCAAAAACGATTTAGAAACAGGAAAAGTACTACAAGAAATTAATACAATTCAACCCGATTTAATTGTGCTCGCCGGGTTTTTATTAAAATTCCCAGAAACAATCGTGGCCGCTTATCCTGATAAAATAATTAATATTCATCCTGCTTTATTGCCTAAATACGGAGGTAAAGGCATGTATGGAATGCATGTACACCGTGCTGTAGTTGAAAATAAAGAGTCTAAAACAGGAATTACCATTCATTATGTCAATGAAAATTACGATGAAGGAAATGTTATTTTTCAAAAAGAAGTAACGGTTTTAATTAGCGATACTCCAGAAGTAGTTGCTGCTAAAATTCATGAATTGGAACAAGACCATTTTCCAGTAGTGATTGAAAAATTGATAACTAACGGATAGTCAGTAACGATCTGAGTCCTATCACTTATAACTTTCTAAACCAATAACCCCATAACCTTACAATGTTACATCAAGTACATATTTATACCGATGGTGCTGCCAAGGGCAATCCAGGACCTGGAGGCTATGGTGTAGTTATGGAATGGGTGGGGCAACCGTACAAAAAAGAATTCTACGAAGGTTTTCGACATACTACTAATAACAGAATGGAATTATTGGCAGTAATTGTCGGTCTCGAAAAATTAAAAAATCCTAACACCAAAGTTCTTGTAGTTTCTGATTCTAAATATGTGGTGGATTCAGTAGAAAAAAAATGGGTTTTTGGTTGGGAAAAAAAAGGTTTTGTGGGTAAAAAAAATCCCGATTTGTGGAAACGATTTTTATTGATTTACAAAAAGCATCAAGTCGATTTTAAATGGATCAAAGGCCATAATAACCATCCTCAAAACGAGCGTTGCGATGCATTAGCAGTTATGGCTTCAACTCAAAAACAACTTTCGGTGGATGAATTCTACGAAAAAGAAGACCAAAAGCTGTTGTAATAGTACAATTTAGAGGATGTAAAATTCTCTTCACTTTGCCTCTTTGAACCTTTGCAACTCTAAAACTTATAAACTATCTTTGCCCCTTAATTTCGAAACTAAAATAATGAACAAATTATTGATTGTTGGAACGGTTGCTTTCGACGCTATTGAAACTCCGTTTGGTAAAACAGATAAAATTTTAGGTGGTGCTGGAACTTATATTGGTCTTTCGGCTTCTTTTTTCAATTTGCAATCGGCTATTGTTTCAGTAGTTGGAGACGATTTTCCACAAGAATATTTGGATTTATTGACTGCTCGAAATATTGACATTTCAGGTCTTGAAGTGGTAAAAGGAGGTAAAACCTTCTTTTGGAGTGGTTTGTACCACAACGATTTGAACTCAAGAGACACTTTGGCTACAGAACTAAATGTTTTGGCTGATTTCCAACCTAAAGTACCTCAAAACTTCAAGGATGCTGATGTGGTGATGTTGGGTAACCTACATCCATTGGTGCAAAGCAGTGTTTTGGACCAAATGGAAGTAAAACCTAAGTTAGTTGTTTTAGACACAATGAACTTTTGGATGGACTGTGCCTTACCAGAATTATTGGACGTGAT
The DNA here is from genome assembly GCF_024642105.1 of Flavobacterium sp. Classification (GTDB taxonomy): domain Bacteria; phylum Bacteroidota; class Bacteroidia; order Flavobacteriales; family Flavobacteriaceae; genus Flavobacterium. Next base: position 478,703 of record NZ_JAHEBT010000052.1, on the reverse strand, counting down.
GAAACGTATCGACGTAATCACAATTAATGATGAGGAAGCGAGACAACTTTCGGGAGAATATTCATTAGTGAAAGCAGCGGCTAAAATCCATACGATGGGACCTAAATATGTGGTAATCAAAAAAGGAGAACACGGCGCATTATTATTTCACAATGAGAATGTGTTTTTTGCACCGGCGTTGCCTTTAGAAGAAGTTTTTGACCCAACAGGAGCGGGAGATACTTTTGCAGGTGGGTTCACAGGATTTATTGCACAAAGCGAAAACGTATCGTTTGAAAATATGAAAAACGCAGTAATCTATGGTTCCAATTTGGCTTCGTTCTGCGTGGAGAAATTTGGAACAGAAAGAATGCTTGCGTTAGACAAAAAAGAAGTGGTGTCTAGATTGCAACAATTCAAATCATTGACACAATTTGATATCGAATTATAATAACCTATGCCTCGAAATTTTCGGGGCATTTTTTATAAAAATATAATGAACCATTCAGAACTTAATGATACTTAATTTCTTAATGGTTAAAATAAAACAATTTAAATTGTTTAAAAAATAACAGTAACAATACTCCAATTATAATAACACAATGAGCGACGCTTTACAACACGAATGTGGGATAGCCTTAGTGAGGCTTTTGAAACCGCTTGAATACTACAAAGAAAAATACGGAACGGCTTTTTACGGGATACAAAAAATGTACCTTATGATGGAAAAGCAGCACAACCGCGGACAAGACGGAGCTGGTTTTGCTAGTATTAAGTTTGATGTAGAACCAGGTCAGCGATACATTAGTCGTGTACGTTCTAATGCTTCACAACCCATTCAGGATGTGTTTGCTCAAATCAATGAGCGAATTAATGAAGAGATGACGAATCATCCAGAATATGCTGATGATGTAGCTTTACAAAAAGAGAATATTCCGTATTTGGGTGAATTGTTTTTAGGTCACGTTCGTTATGGAACATTTGGTAAAAATAGTATCGAAAGTGTTCATCCTTTCTTACGTCAAAGTAATTGGATGCATCGAAACTTGATTTTGGCAGGAAATTTTAACATGACTAATGTTAAAGAATTATTTCAAAATCTAATTGAATTGGGTCAGCATCCCAAAGAAATGGCAGATACCGTTACGGTGATGGAAAAAATAGGCCATTTTTTGGATAAGGAAGTAATGCAATTGTACCAAGAATGCAAAGAAATGGGCTTGAATAAAAGAGAAGCTTCTCCAGTAATTGCAGACCGTTTAGATATAGCCAAAATTTTGACTCGTTCGTCTAAAAATTTAGATGGAGGGTATGCTATGGCAGGACTTTTAGGACATGGAGATGCCTTTGTATTTAGAGATCCAGCAGGAATTAGACCGGCTTATTATTACCAAGATGATGAGGTAGTGGTGGTAGCTTCTGAACGACCAGTTATTCAAACTGTTTTCAATGTTCCTTTTGAAAGTGTTCAAGAAATTGATCCAGGAAGTGCCTTAATTATTAAAAAAGGCGGAGGCATTGCGATGAAGCAAATCTTGACACCAATAACCAAAAAAGCATGTTCATTTGAACGTATTTATTTCTCAAGAGGAAGTGATGCAGAGATTTATCAGGAAAGAAAAAATTTAGGAAAATTAATTTTGCCATCGGTTTTAAAAGCCATTGATCAAGATACAGATAATACCGTGTTTTCGTATATTCCGAATACAGCCGAAACTTCCTTTTACGGATTGGTTGAGGCGGCTCAGGATTTCTTGAACCAAAGAAAAAATGATTATATTCTTAAGAACAGAAATACCTTAACAGAGCAAACCTTACAAGAGCTTTTAAAAGTCAAAATTCGTACAGAGAAAGTAGCTATTAAAGATGCTAAACTCAGAACGTTTATTACCGAAGATAGCAGTCGTGACGATTTAGTGGCTCACGTCTATGATGTGACGTATGGAGTGATAAAACCAACGGATAATTTGGTTATTATTGACGATAGTATTGTTCGAGGGACTACTTTGAAAATGAGTATAATCAAAATGATGGATCGTTTGAAACCAAAACGTATTGTGATTGTATCTTCGGCACCACAAATTCGTTATCCAGATTGTTACGGAATTGATATGGCAAAACTAGAAGGGTTAGTTGCCTTTAGAGCTGCTCTAGAATTACTGAAAGAGCGTAATTTATACCATGTTGTTGACGAAGTGTATGCCAAGTGTAAAGCACAAGAAAATTTCATAGATGCTGAGGTGGTTAATTATGTTACGGCTATTTATGCACCGTTTACTCCAGAAGAAATCTCAGATAAAATTGCAGAGATGTTGAGTTCTCCAGAAATTAATGCTGAAGTAAAAATTATTTTCCAAACCGTAGAGGATTTGCATATTGCTTGTCCTAAAAATTTAGGGGATTGGTATTTTACAGGAGATTATCCAACACCAGGAGGTAACCGAGTAGTAAATCGTGCTTTTATGAATTTCTACGAAGGAAAAGACGCTAGGGCGTATTAAAAAAATAAGAAAGTACTTTTATCGAGTATTTAGGTTGTTTGTCTAAATAAATTGATTTGCGGGAATTACAGGTATACATTTACACTACCATTTACATTAGTAGGTTGAGTTTATGGTAGATTTGGGGCAAAAGAGGAGGAAGCAATTCCTCCTCTTTTATTTTTGTACCCTTTCAAAATAAGCTGTTCTTGAACTCGAATACGAATCCAAAAATCTTTAGGAAAAGATCAATCCTCGAATCTGCGGTAAAAAGTTACAAAATAAGATTGCCTCGTCGTTCCTCCTCGCAATGGAAGGCATAAAAAAATCCGCTGAGGTTATCAGCGGATTTTTAATTTTTATTTGAAAGATTATTTGTCTAAAACAAAACGTCTTGTTACTTCCGTCCAATTGATTACATTAAAGAAAGCTTCGATATAATCAGGTCTTCTGTTTTGGTAGTGTAAATAGTAAGCGTGTTCCCACACATCCATTCCAAGGATTGGTGTTCCACCACAACCTACTTCTGGCATTAATGGATTATCTTGATTTGGTGTTCCACAGATGTCTAATTTGCCTCCTTTGTGTACACACAACCAAGCCCATCCTGAACCAAATTGAGTTGCGCCTGCTTTAGCAAATTTAGCTTTGAATTCTTCAAAAGTTCCAAAAGAAGCTTCGATAGCCTCTAATAATTCGCCAGTTGGTAAACCACCACCGTTTGGAGTCATTACTGACCAAAACAAATTGTGATTGTAAAAACCACCACCGTTGTTACGAACAGCTGCATTGGTTTTGTCTAAATTAATCAAAATATTTTCGATTGTTTTTCCTTCTAAATCAGTTCCTGCAATAGCTGCATTCAAGTTAGTAGTATACGCATTGTGGTGTTTTGTATGGTGAATTTCCATAGTGCGTGCATCAATGTGCGGTTCTAACGCATCGTAAGCGTAAGGTAATGGTGCTAATTCAAAAGCCATGATATAATTGTTTTAAGTGAAAATTAAAAAGTGACTTCAAAATTAGGCATTTAACTTCAAATAGAAAACGCAATTGTGTTATAATTTTATTAAAAGGTCTTTTGGAGTGTACGGAATGGCATTAAAAACTACAATTTATAAATTGACTTTTTGTTTTGAGATAGCACAAATCCTTTGTTTTGTATTAAAGTGTAAGTAGTATTTTTCCAAATATTTTTTGACATGCGAATCAAGATTACACCCTGTTTTTCGTCTTTTAAAAAAATTTCAGCTTTCGATTGGTCTTTGTTAAAAAGGATTGCGGCTGTGTAATTGCCTTTTGTAGCAATTTCTTTCAGTTGGATTTTTTGTTCAAACGTGCGAATGCATTCTTTTTTCAGTTCAGAATAAGTATATCCTGCTGAGGCGATGCAGCCGTGGGCATCTTTGTCGCCTCCTACTTTGGGTTGTGTTTGTTGGGCAAAAATCGCTGAGGTTCCAGCGAATAATATGATAGCGAATAAGGTTTTAGTTTTCATTGGGATTTGGGTAATTAATAAATTTAAATATAATTTTTTATTTCTAAGAATCTGCCATTGCCATGCAAACAATACTAATTTTCGCCCCAGGAATTTTCAACAGAGCTTTGGCACAAACTTCTAACGTAGCTCCAGTGGTAATGACATCATCAATCAAAAGGAAGTGTTTGTTATGGTCGCTTTCGGTGAATTTAACATCAAAAATAGTATCAATTCCTTCGGTTCTGCCCAAACGATTTTTTTGAGATTGGGTTTTGGAATACACTTGGCGAAATAAAATCTCATTATTGATTGGAATCTGTAATGATTTAGCTAGTGCATTTCCAAATTGACTGACTTGATTGTATCCTCTTTCACGTAACTTTTTGGGATGTAAAGGAACAGGAATAATAGAATCCACATTTTGAAGTTGTTGGTGGCTTTTTAATTCTTCAGCATACCATTCGCCTAAAGCGGTTCCAATGGCTTCTTGTCCGCGGTATTTTAAACTATGAATCAATTCTTGTACGATCCCTTTTTTATGAAAATACAATAAAGCAGAAACGTGTTCGACAGGGATTCGCCCATAAAATTTCTTAAACGCTTCGTTTTCAGAATTCAAATGGTGTTGGGTAAGCGGAATTTCGTGTCGGCATTTTGTGCAAATTACGTTTTCGTTGGCAATCAAAACAGTTTTGCAACCCGCGCAAATAGGCGGGAAAAATAAATAAAGGAGGCTTTTGAACATACGATTTGGGTTAGGAAACATAAAAATAAGAAAATCAGCGATTCAAACTTTAACTATTTTCTTTTTTTTAAGGACACTTTTTATATTTTTGCAGTACTATGGCAAAACAAGAAGATTTATTTAAGAATGTCGTTTCGCATGCAAAAGAGTACGGATTTATTTTTCCGTCAAGCGAAATATACGATGGATTGAGTGCAGTATATGATTATGCACAAAACGGAGTTGAATTAAAGAAAAATATTCGCGAATATTGGTGGAAATCAATGGTTCAGATGAACGAAAATATCGTTGGATTGGACGCGGCCATTTTGATGCACCCTACCACTTGGAAAGCATCAGGTCATGTTGACGCTTTTAATGATCCATTGATTGATAACAAAGATTCAAAAAGAAGATATAGAGCCGATGTTTTGATTGAAGATTATGCTGAAAAGCTCAATCAAAAAGCCATCAAAGAAATCGAAAAAGCACGTGTGCGTTTTGGGGATGCGTTTAACGAACAAGAGTTTGTGACCACCAATGCCCGTGTGATGGAATACAAAGCGAAGGAAAGAGAAATTCTGGAAAGAATGGCTCGTTCTTTAGGGAATGAAGATTTAGAGGATGTAAAAGCTTTAATCGAGGAGTTAGAAATTGCTTGTCCAGAGTCAGGATCAAGAAACTGGACTGAAGTACGTCAATTCAACTTGATGTTTGGGACTAAACTAGGCGCTTCTGCAGATTCGGCTATGGATTTGTACTTACGTCCAGAAACCGCACAAGGAATTTTCGTTAATTTCTTGAACGTTCAAAAATCAGGAAGAATGAAAGTGCCTTTTGGAATTGCACAAACTGGAAAAGCCTTTAGAAACGAAATTGTAGCAAGACAATTTATCTTCCGTATGCGTGAGTTTGAACAAATGGAAATGCAATTTTTTGTACGTCCAGGCGAAGAAATGAAATGGTACGAACATTGGAAAGCTACCCGTTTAAAATGGCATTTGTCTTTAGGATTAGGAAAAGAAAGATACCGTTTTCACGATCACGAAAAATTAGCGCATTACGCCAATGCAGCTGCCGATATCGAATTTGATTTTCCTTTTGGATTGAAAGAATTAGAAGGAATTCACTCGCGTACCGATTTCGATTTGAAAGCACACGAACACTATTCAGGTAGAAAATTACAGTATTTTGATGCTGAATTGAACCAAAATTATGTGCCGTATGTAGTAGAAACTTCGGTGGGATTAGACAGAATGTTCTTGGCGGTTTTTGCTACTTCATTAAAAGAAGAAACTTTAGAAGACGGTTCTACACGAACAGTATTGAGTTTGCCAGCGGTATTAGCACCAACCAAAGCAGCTATTTTGCCATTGGTTAAAAAAGATGGATTGCCAGAAATTGCGCATCAAATTATTGCCGATTTGAAATGGGATTTCAATGTGACTTATGATGAAAAAGATGCAGTAGGAAGACGTTATAGAAGACAAGATGCCTTAGGAACTCCTTTCTGTATTACTGTGGATCATCAAACTATCGAAGACCAAACGGTGACTATTCGTCATAGAGATAGCATGAAACAAGATCGTGTTAAAATTGCCGATTTGAAAGCTATTATCGAAAACGAAGTATCGATGAAAAATTGGTTGATGAAAATGAACGACTAAAACACGATTTCGGATAGTCGAAATACCATATAAAAAAGTTCCAAATTCAATTGAGTTTGGGACTTTTTTTATTTTTAAAATTGGTAACCGATACCGATACCGCCGCGTCCAACAAATTCCATTCGATTGACATTGTCTTCTTTGTAAAATAGATTTCTACCAATTCCAGTGCTAATCTCAAATAACACCCCAGATTTAGTTACCCATTTACCGCCTAAGCTAAATCCTAATGCTAAATCGGTAACTTTTGCTTCTCGTAATGCAACATAACTCATACTTTCAAGTGTATAAGCAATCGTTTTGTAATTATTTACCATTCCAAATCCTTCTATAAAAAAACCTGCTGCTCTTTTTTTTCCAAAATAAATACGGTAGTAAGGAGTTACGCTGAATTTCCTGTCAATATCTTTATCATAGGCTATAAAAGCACTAATACCATAACTAGTATCATGATTAATATACTCTTCGTAAGTAAAGTCTAAAGCACCAACAAGAAGTAAAATTGCATTTCCTTTTAGTTCGTATTGTTTAAAAATGGGTTTTTTTTCGTCCTGAGTAAAACCAATTAAAGAGGAAGATAGACAAAGAATAATTAAAATTTTTCTCATGTATGATTGGGTTTGATGAATAATAATGGGTTAAAAATATATAAATATTTTTAATTATCAGAAATTACTTCGTTATTTTGTATTTGCTATCGTCTATTCTAGATAGAATTATTCTGCTATAGCATTCCAGCCTCTGGCTTTTAATGGAATTTTAGTATTGGCACGGGTCACTAAATGAATACCTTCACTTTCTTGGGTCATGTGACCAATAATAGAGAAGTTAGGATTTCCTTTTATTTTGTCAAAATCCTCCATTGCAATAGTGAACAATAATTCGTAATCTTCGCCACCATTAATTGCCACCGTAGTGCTGTCAATGTCAAATTCTTCACACACATTGATGAATTGAGGGTCTAAAGGCAATTTGTCTTCGTATAAATTACATCCTACTTTTGATTGTTTGCACAAATGGATAATCTCAGACGACAATCCGTCAGAAATATCAATCATGGAAGTAGGTTTGATTTCCAAAGCGTGCAATAAAGTACGAACGTCTTTTCGGGCCTCTGGTTTCAATTGTCTCTCAATCAAATAGGTATAAGCGTCCAAATCAGGTTGCGAATTGGGGTTAACCAAAAACACTTGTTTCTCTCTTTCTAAGACTTGCAATCCCATATACGCTGCGCCAATGTCACCTGTTACTACTAATAAATCGGTTGATTTGGCTCCGTTTCTATACGTTAATTCGGCTTCATCAGCTTCGCCAATCGCGGTAATTGAAATAATTAATCCCTTTTGTGATGAGGTGGTATCACCACCAATAACATCCACTTTATATTCATTAGCAGCCAAAGTGATACCTTCAAATAATTCTTCTAAGGCTTCCAAAGGAAAACGATTGGAAACCGCAATAGAAACTGTGATTTGTGTGGCTTTGGCATTCATAGCACAGATATCGGACACATTTGTAACCACTGCTTTGTAACCCAAATGTTTCAAGGGCATATAGGCCAAATCAAAATGGACTCCTTCCACCAACATATCGGTTGAAACCACTACTTTTTTGTCTTTAAAATCCAAGACTGCAGCATCGTCTCCAATTCCTTTCAGTGTAGAAGGTTGTGCGATGGTAAAATTTTTGGTCAAGTGATCAATCAATCCGAATTCGCCTAATTGCGAAATGCTGGTGCGTTGTGGGTTTTTATCTTCAATCATAGTGGAGTAGCAAAGTTTAAGGGGCAAATATACAAAGTTTTTGTACGGCTATTTGCCAATTTTTTTGCATCTTTATAGATATAAAATCCGTTAAAAATGGAAAAATTCAATATTGTTACGCTTACAGTAAATCCTGCCTTAGATAAAAGTGCACATTTCAGAGGGTTGGTTCCCGAACAAAAAATACGTTGCGAAAATCCTCAATTTGATGCGGGTGGCGGCGGAATTAATGTGTCTAAAGCTATTGCGCGTTTAGAAGGAAAATCCAAAGCTATTTTTACTTCGGGTGGCGCTACGGGTGAAATGATTGAAAATTTGATGACTGAAGAAAATATAGCATTTGAAACAATTCCGATTCAGACTTGGACTCGCGAAAGTTTTGTTGCGGTTGATGACAATACTAATTTGCAATACCGATTTGGTTTCAAAGGCGCAGCGATTACTTTGGAAGAAAAAGAAAATATTCTTCAAATAGTTCGTCAATTGCATTGTGACTATTTAGTGGTTAGTGGAAGTTTGAACGAAGGGTTACCTGCCGATTTTTACAAACAAATTGCTCAAATTGCCAAGCAATCAAAAATTAAATTAGTGGTCGATGCCTATGGAGATGCGTTGAAAAATGTGTTGGAAGAAGGGGTGTATATGATTAAGCCCAATGTAGGCGAATTGGCTAAACTAATTGGGGTAGACCGACTCGAAATGGAAGAGGTTAATCAAGCAGCCAAACAAATTATTGCTCAAGGTGGTGCTGAATTGGTGGCGGTTTCACTAGGACCGCAAGGAGCAGTTTTGGTTACCAAAGACAGTTATGATTTTGTGCCTGCTCCAAATGTTGTGAAGCGAAGTACAGTAGGTGCGGGCGATAGTATGGTGGGTGGAATGGTTTGGGCGCTTTCGCAAAATAAAAGCCTGAAAGAAGCCATTCGCTGGGGAGTGGCTTGTGGCTCTGCGGCAACCATGAATGAAGGGACTAAATTATTTCAATTACACGATGCGAAGCGTTTGTTTGAGTGGCTGAAGGATAAATAAAATGATTTTTATTTTGAACGTTTCTTCCAAATTTCTGGATTTCTTGAAGTGTGAAAAACAGCGTATACAGTAATTATTTTTTTATTTTCATCAATAATATAATGGATTAAAAAAGGAAATTTTTCGATTTTTCTACAACGGATATCATTGTATTTTATTGAAAAAACAAAAGGGTTTTTCTTTAAGGAATTAATGCTTTTTATAGTTTGAATTTTGTAGCGATTTCCTAAACCTTTTAATTGTAATTCATACCATTCTATAGCTTCTTGAATATCTTTAAAAGCATCAATGTCAATTTTTAAAACCCAATTCAAAACTATAATTCTTTAGAAACATCATCCCAATTTAGAAGTCTTTCGGGATTTTTTTTCGATTTTGAGAGGCGATTTAATACCAATTTTTGATGTTCAGTTGGAATTTCAGTTTCTTCATTCCAGATAACATCATTTACTTTTAAACGATCTTTTGGAGACAATAGTTTTATTGCCTCAAGAATTTCGTTCAGATTAAATGGAGTAGGTATTTTTAAAGTTTCCATGAATCAAATTTAGTAAAATATTCGTTTCAAAAGTAAAAAACCCAACAACTTTCGTTATTGGGTTGTAACTTCGTATATCGTACTTCGTAAATCGTAAATTGTTAATCATTCAATTTCAATACCGCCATAAATGCTTCTTGCGGAATCTCTACGTTTCCTACTTGGCGCATACGTTTTTTACCTTTTTTCTGTTTTTCCAATAATTTACGTTTACGTGAAATATCTCCTCCGTAACATTTAGCCGTAACGTCTTTACGCAAGGCTTTGATGGTTTCACGTGCGATGATTTTAGCTCCAATAGCTGCTTGAATTGGAATATCAAACTGCTGTCTCGGAATCAACTCGCGTAATTTTTCGGTCATTTTTTTACCAATATTATACGCATTATCTTCATGAATCAATGCGGAAAGCGCATCTACTGTTTGTGCATTCAAAAGCACATCTAATTTTACCAATTTAGAAGTACGCATTCCAATAGGTGAATAATCGAAAGACGCATACCCTTTAGAAACCGTTTTCAAACGATCGTAAAAATCAAATACAATTTCGGCCAATGGCATATCAAAATTCAACTCTACTCGTTCAGTAGTTAAATAGGTTTGGTTGGTGATTAAACCTCGTTTTTCAATACACAAACTCATTACGTTTCCTACGAAATCAGCTTTGGTGATGATAGTTGCTTTGATATACGGTTCTTCTACTCGGTCTAATTTGGAAGGTTCAGGCAAATCAGAAGGGTTATTCACTATAAGTGGGGTTTCCGGATCTTTTTTGGTGTAAGCTAAATACGAAACGTTAGGAACTGTAGTAATAACCGTCATGTCGAATTCACGTTCTAAACGCTCTTGAATAATTTCCATGTGCAACATTCCTAAGAATCCACAACGGAAACCAAATCCTAAAGCCGCTGAACTTTCTGCTGCAAAAACTAATGAAGCATCGTTCAACTGCAATTTTTCCATAGAAGCACGTAAGTCTTCATAATCTTCGGTGTCAACGGGATAAATTCCGGCAAAAACCATTGGTTTTACATCCTCGAATCCAGTAATCATATTTTTGGTTGGGTCTTTGGCGTCTGTCAAAGTATCTCCCACTTTTACTTCTTTTGCTTCTTTAATCCCCGAAATTAAATAGCCAACATCTCCTGCCGAAATTACTTGTTTCGGAACTTGATTTAATTTTAGCGTACCAATTTCATCTGCAAAATATTCACTGCCTGTAGCCATGAACTTGATTTTTTGCCCTTTTTTAATTTCGCCATTAATCACACGAAAAATAACTTCAATTCCGCGGAAAGGATTGTACACCGAGTCAAAGATTAATGCCTGTAAAGGTTCGTCTTTGTTTCCTTTTGGTGCCGGAATTTTTTCGATAATGGCAGCTAGAATATTTTCTACACCAAAACCTGTTTTTCCTGAAGCGTGAATAATATCTTCTAGTTTACAACCCAATAAATCAATAATATCGTCGCTCACCTCTTCTGGGTTGGCGCTAGGTAAATCTACTTTATTCAAAACTGGAATAATTTCCAAGTCGTTTTCCAAAGCCAAATACAAATTAGAAATAGTTTGCGCCTGAATACTTTGCGCTGCATCTACAATCAACAAAGCGCCTTCGCAAGCAGCAATACTTCTTGAAACCTCATACGAAAAATCTACGTGTCCCGGAGTGTCAATCAAGTTCAAGATGTACTCTTCGCCTTTGTAGGTATATTCCATCTGAATGGCATGACTTTTAATGGTAATTCCACGTTCGCGCTCCAAGTCCATATTGTCTAACAATTGCGCTTTTTCTTCACGAGCGGTTACGGTTTGGGTTGCGCCAAGTAATCGGTCAGCAAGCGTACTTTTTCCGTGGTCAATGTGGGCAATTATGCAAAAATTTCTAATGTGTTTCATTATTCACTTTCAATATCAAGTTCAAAATATAAATAGCAATTAGGTATCGCTATTAATCTGCAAATATAGGGTAAAACTTTGGAAACTACTTCTTATTAAACTAGTAACGAATCAATAAAAGTTCACTTAATACAAGTTGCTCTTTTCTTTAGTTAAAACTTTTACTATTTAATTTTTTTCAAACCATTAAGTTATAAAGAAAATTAAGGCTTAATGTTCCTTAATAACTTAATGGTTTAGAAGTAAAAAATGTAAAATCTAATTTTTCTATCTTTGCCAAAAAAATAGCACTTTGATCAAGATTGGCAACATAGAATTACCTGATTTTCCTTTACTACTCGCACCGATGGAAGACGTGAGCGATCCGCCGTTCCGTAGACTGTGTAAAACACACGGAGCCGATATGATGTATTCGGAATTTATTTCTTCAGAAGGGTTAATTCGCGATGCCATCAAGAGCCGTCAAAAATTGGATATTTTTGATTACGAGCGTCCTGTTGGAATCCAAATTTTTGGTGGTGATGAAGAAGCGATGGCGTTGTCGTCTAAAATTGTTTCGACCGTCCATCCCGATTTGATTGACATTAATTTTGGTTGTCCTGTAAAAAAAGTAGTGAGCAAAGGCGCTGGAGCAGGTGTGTTGAAAGACGTCGATTTAATGGTGCGTTTGACCAAAGCGGTAATTGATAGTACCAATTTACCCGTAACGGTAAAAACCCGTTTGGGTTGGGATGAAAGTTCTATCAATATCGATGAGGTAGCCGAGCGTTTACAAGATATTGGGGTACAAGCTTTATCAATTCATGCACGAACACGCGCGCAAATGTACAAGGGTCATTCCGATTGGACGCACATTGCTCGTGTGAAAAACAATCCTAGAATTACAATGCCTATTTTTGGAAACGGCGATATCGATTCGCCTGAAAAAGCCTTGCATTATAAAAATGAATACGGTATTGATGGTATCATGATTGGTCGTGCTGCTATTGGGTATCCTTGGATTTTTAACGAAATCAAACATTACTTGAAAACCGGCGAACATTTGCCAACACCAACGGTTATTGACCGAGTAGAAGCGGCAAGAAACCACTTAATTTGGTCGATGGAATGGAAAGGCGAACGTTTGGGAATTGTAGAAATGCGCCGTCATTACACGAATTACTTTAAAGGCATTCATTCGTTCAAAGACTACAAACAAAAATTAGTTACAACGGATGAGATAGACGATTTGTTTAGTGTGATGAAAGAAATCGAAGAGGTGTATGTGGGTTATGAGTTTGTGTAAGACTCTACTCTAATAACTTCATAACCAAATTCTTTTGTAAATAAATTATTAAAAGAATAGTAATTTATTATGTCTTTTTATTTGTCTATTGTTAACTTTTGAGATAACTTTGCTAAATGAATAGAGAGATTATATTTTACGAAAATCATTTTATTGAATTTTACCAAAATCAAGATGAAAAGGTAAAAGAGAAAATAAAATATGTTCTCGAATTAATTAAACAAGTTGAAAAAGTGCCTGAAAAGTTTTTAAAACATCTTACAGGTACTAATGGGCTTTATAAAATTAGAATTGAATATCAGTCCAATATTTTTAGAATATTTTGCTGTTTTGATAAAGGAAGGTTAGTGGTTCTTTTTCAAGGTTTTCAGAAAAAAACTCAAAAGACGCCGAAAAATGAATTGGAAAAAGCTACAATTTTAATGAAAGAATATTTTCAACACAAAAATCAAGATCATGAAAGACTATAAAAACATCACTACCTTTAACCAATTAATAGAGGTTGAACACGGAAAAATTGGCACTGAATCAAGAAATAGTTACGAAGAAAAATCTCAAATGTTTATTATTAGTGAAATGCTTAAAGAAGCAAGAAAAGAAGCTAAAATTACTCAAGAAGAATTAGCCGAGAAAACAGGAACTAAAAAAAGTTATATTTCTAGAATAGAAAATGGCAGAGGAAATATTCAACTTTCAACATTAATCAGAATTTTCGAAATTGGATTAAACAAAAAAATCGGATTAACATTTTTGTAAAAAATCGGATTTACTCTAACAATTTCTTACTCACACGACTACTCGCTATTAACGAAGCGATAAAACCAAGCGAGATAATTGTTCCCAACACAATCAAAACATTTTCTACAGTAAACACTACTGGATAGGCCAGTGTAGGTGTAATCATAATCAATTGAAACTGCTGTTGTAACACTACAATTCCAATTCCTAAAATCAATCCGATTCCCCCACCAAAAACACTTAACAAAGTACCTTGAAGCAAGAATATTTTGCGTAAATCTTTGATTTCGACACCCAAGTTGAACAAGGTTTTCAAATTTCCCTTTTTGTCTAGAATCATCATGATCAGCGCGCCAATTAAGTTGAAAAGTGCTACTACAATTACCAAAGTAAAAATTAAGTAGACTGCTATATTTTCGGTATTCAGCATTTTATAAAGCGATTCGTTCAGTTGCGCTCTATTTTTAACGGTGATCGTATTTTTGAAAATGGTTTGTAAGTGTTCGATAATGGCTTTTTCGTTGATTCCTTTCTGAATTTTGATTTCCAATCCCGACACTTGATTGGGTTGGTATTCTAACAATTCTTGGGCAAGACCCAAATCAGCAAAAACATATTTGGAATCCAAATCTTCGTTGATGGTATAAATTCCAATGGGCAATAAATCCGATTGATTGAAGGCTTGTTCGGGATTTTCGATAGCACCCTTCCCGGGTTTTGGAACAAAAACCTGCAATGGTCTGTTGAAGTCCAATAACCCCATGGAGAATTTCTGTGCAATGCCATAACCCACCACTACTTGGTTAGTATTCGGAGCGAGCCATTGTCCGTTAAAAAGATTTTTTTCTATGGGGTTGACTTTAGTAAACAAAGAGTCAATACCTTTTAAATAAGTCACTTCTTGTTTGCCATCAAAGGTAAAAAGTACCCGCTCTTCAATAATTTTGGAATACGAAACGAGTCCGTCAATTTGTTTGATTTGGCGCTCTTGTTCGGGTGTAATCACAAGCGATTTCCCTAAAGTCGAGTTGAGTTTCAAGTCAGGGTCCATCGCATTGGTAAACGAAAGACTAAATTCTTTCAATCCACTAAAAACGGATAACACCACAAAAAGTGCCAGTGCGCCAATAATAATTCCCATACTAGCAATACGATTAATGATGTTAATAGCATTGTTTTTGCTAGTACTGATGCTGTATCGTTTGGCTATATAAAGAGGGAAGTTCAATTTAAGATTGTCTGCGTTTTTCTAAAAGATCTCTGTTTTCAATCGGATTATCGCGGTTGGCTAAGGCCTTGTCAATCTTCTCAATATAATCCAAAGAATCGTCAATAAAGAAAACCAAATTAGGCACTTTACGCAATTGCAAACGCACACGTTGCGACAAATCGTGTTTGATTAAAGTAGAATTGGACTTGATTGCTACTAAAGTTTCTTGCGCTTTCTCCTGAGGAAAAATGCTTAAATATACCGTTGCAACAGATAAATCTGAAGTCACAGCGACTTTGGATACGGAAATAATCAAATTGGTTATTCCATTTTTTCTCACTTCACCTTGCAGGATATCCACCAAATCTTTTTGGATTACCCCACCTATTTTTTTCTGTCTATTTGTTTCCATGATGCAAAAATACTACTTTTAAACTTTATTCGAACAAATTTTAAATCGAACCAAAATTTCGAGAAGCTATTCCTGCTTTACGCTATATCTTTCCTGCCGAACCCCGGCAGCAAAGGATGCCGCTTCAATCAGGGCTAGGAGTTTCGTTTTCAATACCCGAATAGAATTATAAACCCAAATGATGCAAAGACACTCCTTTTCGATTTACGACGCTTCAGCCGGTTCTGGAAAAACCTACGCCTTGGTCAAAGAATATTTAAAAATTATCTTGACCTCGCCCAAAAATGATGCGTATCGAAATATTTTAGCGATTACGTTTACCAACAAGGCGGTACACGAAATGAAAAGCCGTATTGTGGGGAGTTTATCAGCATTTGCTACAGAAAATCCGTCGTCAAAACACCAAGATTTGATGCAAGACTTGTCGGTGGATACGGGACTTTCCATTATCCAAATTAAAACCAAGTCGCAACAAATCATCAAGCATATTATTCATAATTATGCGGCTTTTGACATTTCGACCATCGATAAATTTACACACAAAGTGATTCGTGCTTTTGCACACGATTTAAATTTACCCATGACATTTGAAGTGTCTTTGGATACCGAAAATTTATTGATTGAAGCTGTAGATGCCATCATTGCTCAGGCTGGCGAAGATGAGATTCTGACTAATTTGTTGGTCGATTTCACCATGGAAAAAACAGATGATGATAAATCTTGGGATATTTCGCGCGAAATTCTAGAAACTGGAAAATTAGTTCTGAATGAAAACAACCGAAATGAAATCACTCATTTTCAAGACAAATCCATTACTGAATTTCTCGAAATCAAGAAAAAACTCGCAGATGTTTGTGACGAATTAGAAAAAGAAACGATTGTTTTAGGAAATGAAGCCGCAACTTTAATTGCGCAAAACGGCATTGATGTAAAGTCATTTTCGCGAGGCACTTTTCCGAATCATATCATAAGTATTCAAGAAGGACGTTTCAACTCAAAGAACAAAATGTTCAAGGAAGTGGATGATATTGCCATCAATAAAACGGCAACTGACCGCGCAGTAATTGAAAGTATTATTCCTGATTTGTTAGCCGTTTTGTCAAAAGTGTACGCCTTATTTGAAAAGATTTATTTTTATAAAGCGTTCTTAAAAAATATTACGCCTTTGTCGTTGTTGAATACAGTCAGCAATGAATTGGCTAAAATCCAACAAGAACAAAATATCTTATCCATTACCGAATTCAATGCTTTAATTCATCGAGAAATTCAAAACCAACCTGCTCCTTTTATTTATGAGCGTTTGGGCGAACGCTACCGTCATTTTTTTATTGACGAGTTTCAAGATACCTCGGAGATGCAATGGCAAAATTTGATTCCGCTTATTGATAATGCCCTTTCGGGTCAAGATGAATACGGAGACAAAGGTACTTTGATGATTGTGGGCGACCCCAAACAGTCTATTTATCGTTGGCGCGGTGGAAAAGCCGAACAATTTATTGAGTTGAGTAAAGATCAAAATCCGTTCAATAATCCGGATAAGAAATTGACCCAACTGGAGTACAATTACCGTTCGCATTCCCAAATTATTGAATTCAATAATAGCTTCTTTAAGTTATTGGCCAATGAATTTCAGCATCCTGATTACAAAGATTTGTATGAAAATCACAGTCACCAAAAAGTGAATACTAAAACGGGAGGCTATGTCAATATTTCATTTCTTCCTGAAACGGGCGAATCGGAAGGTGAAGCTTTGGACAAAACCGAAATGTATGTACAAGCTACTTTGGACACCATCAATACAGTGCTCGAAAAAGGCTTTGAATACAAAGATATTGTCATCTTGACTCGCAAACGCGGACAAGGAATTGCGGTAGCTAATTATTTAACAGAACAAGGAGTTCCTCTTTTGTCGTCTGAAACCTTGATGATTCAAAATGCGACCGAAGTCCGTTTTATTATTCATTTGTTGAAATACCTAAAAAACAGCTCCGATATTGATGCCAAAGCCCATTTTTTACATTATTTAGCTTTGCACGCTCAAGACCAACTCCCAGTGCATGATTTTATTGCCAAAGGCAAAGAGTTGGCTCAAGAAACCGAATTCGAAAATTGGTTGTTGCAATTTAATTTGGACTTATCATTCCAAAACCTCCGTAAAAAGTCCTTATATGAAGCGGTAGAGATTATTGTGAGTAAGTTTCTCGACCCAGCGCTTCGCGCCTCTAGTTATGTGCAATATTTTCTAGACATTGTATTGGAAAGAGATATTCGCAATCAGGCGGGAGTGGCTGATTTTTTGGATTTTTGGGACAAAAGTGCCGAGAAATTCAGCATTCCATCTCCAGAAGGTACCAATGCAGTCCGAATTATGACCATCCACAAATCGAAAGGATTGGAATTTCCAGTGGTCATTATGCCTTTTGCAGAAGAAGATTACAGCCGAAAACCCAAAGATAAATTATGGTTGAATGCCGAGGAAGCAACCGTGGGTTTGCCTAAGGTTCTGATTGACAATAGTAGTGCGGTAGAAGGATTTGGCGAAAATGCTCGGGAATTGTACACCATTAAAAAACAAGAAGAATTACTAGATAATATTAACGTGCTGTATGTTGCCTTAACACGAGCCGAAGAGCAATTGTATATTATTTCAAGTAAAAATCTGTCGGGCAAAGGCGAAGTGCCGAAGAATAATATGTGTGCTTTTTTTATCAATTATTTAATAGCTCAAGGAATATATAAAGAAGATATGTTAGAATATGAGTTGGGGAACTCAGCAAAATTATCCTCGGAAGAAAAACATGAAGATAGCTCTAAAATCATTCCTTTTGTGGCTGAAGTGCTGAATCCAAAGAATATCAAAATTGCACAACGAGAAGCAGTAATGTGGGGAACGCACCAACAAGAAGCTATTGAATACGGGAATGTTATTCACGAAATTTTATCATTTGTAAAAACTAAAAATGATGTTGATTTAGCCATTACTAAAGCACTTGAAAATGGACTTATAGCGCCAAGTCAAAAAGAGATAGTACTTCAAACAATTTTTGAAATTGTAGAACATGAAGAACTAAAGAAGCATTTTGCACCTGGAAATCAAGTGTTGAATGAACAAACCATCATTCAAAAACAGGGTCGAATTATAAAACCGGATCGAATGGTTGTTACTTCTGACAATAGTGTTTTTCTTTTAGATTATAAAACAGGTACTCCTAATTCAAAATATGAACAACAATTAGAAAATTACCAAAAAGCTATTGAAGATATCGGTTATAAGGTAGTTGAAAAAGTCATAATTTATATTGGAATTCAAATAGTTGTATGTAAATTATAGGGATTAGTAGGAATTATATTGGTTTTGTACATGATTTAAACAATAAATCAGGGAGGTTTAGAAGGTTAAAAAGGAAATAAGCTGAATTTTATTGATAAATGTTTTGCTTTTCTAAAATATGATTCTATTTTTGTTAAGAAATATGAAATTATTTGTTAAAATCATTAATAAAAAAATAACTATGAAACATCTTAACAAAATTATTATTGCTATTGTATTGATTATGGGGTTAAATGCTCAAGCTCAAGACAGTAAAAATCCATGGGCAGTTTCTTTTGGAGTAAATGCTATTGACACTAAAACAAGTGCCGGTGGGGGTCACGGCTTTTTAGATCGTCATTTCTCTCAACCATTTGCTGTGAAAGACAATTGGAATTTTGTTGCGCCACTTTCTTATGTTGGAGTTTCCAAATATTTAGGGGATAATTTCTCTGTAAGTATTGAAGGATCACTTAACAAAATATCAAAATTGGTAACATTTAATCCAACCGCTCAAGGACACGATTCTCGTGGATATGTGGTTTCAAATCCAGGAGATTTAATGTATTATGGGATTGATGCTAGCGTTAAATACAGTTTTATAAGTTTGATTAAATCAAAACAAATAGACCCATCTATTTCACTTGGTTTTGGCTATTCTTCTCTTGGGGAAAATAGTTATGGAACAGTTAATCCAGGAGTTGGAGTTATTTTTTGGTACACTGATACTGTAGGTTTAGAATTAGCTACAAAATATAAAAAATCATATGGAGACAGAGGTACAGCAGTAGCCTTAGATTCACCTTCTTTATTCCAGCATTCATTAGGTTTGATTTTTAAATTTGGAGGAAAATAATCTATATCATAACCTCAAGAAGGAATTATAGTAAAAAACACCGTAAATTATTTACGGTGTTTTTTTATTTTAAGTGTGTATAATATACGAAAATATAATTTATTCATTTTCAATTATTTACATTATTTTACCAATTAATAATTTTGTTATTAGATATTTACGTACTACTTTTGTTATAAATAACTAAAAAGTAATTTAAAAAATCAAGTATGAAACATCTTAACAAAATTTTAGTTGCTGCATTGATGGTGATGGGTTTAAGCTCACACGCACAAGATAGTAACAACCCATGGGCTATCTCTTTTGGAGTTAACGCCATTGACACTAAAACTAGCGCTGGTGGAGGGCATAATTGGCTAGATCGTCATTTCTCTCAGCCATTTGCAGTAAAAGACAACTGGAACATTCTTCCATCTATTACTTACATAGGAGTTTCTAAATATGTTGGGGATAATTTCTCTTTTGGGGTTTCAGGATCTTTAAACAAAGTAAGTAAATTTGTAAGTTTTAATCCAACTGCTGCGGGTCATGATTCACGCGGTTATGTAGTAACTAATCCTGGAGATTTAATGTATTATGGAATTGATGCAACTGTAAAATACAGTTTCATGAATTTAATTAAGTCTAAAGTAATCGATCCTTCTCTTTCTCTTGGAGGTGGGTATTCATTTTTTGGGGATTCAAGTTATGGTACAGTTAATCCAGGTGCTGGTTTAACACTATGGTTCTCTGAAAATGTTGGTTTAGAGTTGACTACTAAATATAAAAAGTCATATGGAGAAAGAGGAACTGCTACGAATGTAGATGCGCCTTCTTTCTTTCAACACTCTGCGGGTCTTATCTTTAAATTTGGAGGTAAAGACACTGATAAAGACGGAATTTATGATAAAGAAGATGCATGTCCAGAAGTTGCTGGTTTAAAGCAATTCAACGGATGTCCTGATACAGATGGTGATGGAATTGTTGATGGAAGTGATGCATGTCCAGAAGTTGCTGGTTTAGCTGCTTTAAATGGATGTCCAGATGCTGATGGTGATGGAATCACTGATGCAAATGATGCTTGTCCACAAGTGGCTGGTTTAGCTGCTTTAAAAGGTTGTCCAGATGCTGATAAAGACGGAGTTGCTGACAAAGATGATAAATGTCCATCAGTTGCAGGTCCTAAAGAAAATGCAGGTTGTCCTTGGGCAGATGCTGATAAAGACGGAGTTGCTGACAAAGATGATGAATGTCCTGAAGTAGCTGGTCCTGCTAACAACAAAGGCTGTCCTGAAGTAACTGCAGCTGTTTTAGAAAGTGTTAAAGTTGAAGCTAAATCAATCTATTTTAACTCTGGAAAATCTACTTTCAAATCAGAAGATGTACCAGTTAAAATTGAGTCGATTTCTACTTTGTTAAAACAATATCCTACGGCTAAATTTAGTATTGAAGGACATACAGATAGCGATGGTTCAGATGCGTTCAACCAAAAATTATCTCAAGAAAGAGCTGATGTTGTTAGAAATGCTTTAATCGAAAGAGGAATAAAAGCAGCTAACTTAACTGCGGTTGGTTATGGAGAAAGCAAACCAATTGCTTCCAACAAAACTGCTGCTGGAAAAGCTAAAAACAGAAGAACTGAAGTGGTATTACAAAAATAATATACTTTAAATATTTTTTATAAAACGCCCTGATTTATCAGGGCGTTTTTTTATTTTTATAGAATGACAAATACTTCTTTCTTAGATAAGATTGCTGCGGTGCTAATAAATAACTATTCTGATAAATTATCGGATACAATTGTTATTTTGCCCAATAAAAGAGCTAAAGTTTTTTTGATTGAAGCCATTAAAAATCAGGTAAGCCAAACAGTGCTTTCGCCTGAAATAATTAGTATTGAAGATTTTATTCAAAATATTGCAGGAATTCGTTCTGTGGACGCAATTGAACAACTATTTGAATTTTACGAAGTGTATTTGTCTATTACACCAACTGCCCAACAACAATCTTTTGAATTGTTTGCCAATTGGGCTAAAACACTCCTTCAAGACTTCAATGAAATTGACCGCTACTTATTAGAACCTTCTCATGTATTGTCCTATTTGAAAGACATTGAAGATATTAAAAAATGGGGAATTGAGGTTGAAGACAAAACACAATTACTCGAAAATTATATTGATTTTTGGAAGTTATTGCCCCAATATTATCAAACGCTATACGATCACTTGCTTGCAAAAGGCATCGGATATCAAGGGCTAATTTATAGAGAGGCGGTCAAAAATGTAATTCATTTTTTAAATACTGTCCAAAACAAACAATTTGTTTTTGCTGGTTTCAATGCCTTAAATGCTGCTGAAGAAAAAATAGTTCAAGAACTCTTGGCTGTAGGTCAAGCCAAAATTTATTGGGATGCTGACCAAACGTTTCTTAACGACCCATATCACGATGCAGGACTGTTTTTACGCCGATTCAAAGAAAATTGGAAGCATTATAAATCACATCCATTTGAATGGATAGTAAATGATTTTTCAGCTACCAAAAACATCCAAGTTATTGGAACACCTAAGTCGGTGGGACAGGCTAAAATTGCTGGAAGTATTTTGGAACAAACCATTCTGGAACATCCCGATAAAGCCTTAGATAAAGTCGCTGTGGTTCTTGGAGAAGAAAGTTTGTTGGTTCCTTTGTTGTATTCTTTACCGGCTTCGGTGGGCGCTTTGAATATCACCATGGGGTATTCGGCAAAGAATAATCCTGCCCAAATTTTGGTAGCCAAATTATTCAAGATGCACACTAATTCGTTGTCGAGAAACAACAAGGGATATGTGTTGTATTACAAGGAGGTTTTGGATATTCTGACGCATCCCTTGGTAGAGCCGTATGCGCAAACGCGCGAATTAGTTAAACTCATCAATGAGAACAATTATACGTTCATTACACACCAAAAATTATTGGATTTGAATCCAAATCCGAGTGAATTATTTTTGTTACTATTCAAAAAATGGGAAACAGGTGCGGTGCCAGTTTTAGAAACTATTATCAGTTTGTTACAGACTTTGAAAAATAATTTGAGTAATGATAATGAAGAAGAAAAAATAACAAAAGCCTTTGTTTTTGCTATTTTCAAAGTGATTAATAAATTGATTACGTATTATTCCAAACACCAACATATTGACAAGATTGAAACCTTGTATGCTATTTATAAACAGGTGATTGATGTTGCCGAAGTTTCGTTTGAAGGCGAACCTTTGAACGGCTTGCAAATTATGGGTGTTTTAGAAAGTAGGGTTTTAGATTTTGATACGGTCATTGTCACTTCTATGAATGAAGGGAAATTTCCTGCGGGGAAATCGTCGAATTCGTTTATTCCGTATGATGTAAAACGCGAATTAGGATTGCCTACTTTTAAAGAAAAAGATGCAATTTACACCTATCATTTCTACCATTTATTACAACGAGCCACCAACATTTATTTATTGTACAATACTGAAAGTGAAGGTTTGGATGCAGGCGAAAAAAGCCGTTTTATTACTCAGTTGGAGGTTGAAAAACAAGATGAACATAACTTAAAGCAAGAAATTTTCAATGCCGTTTTGCCCGAAACAGCTTATCTGCCGATGGAAGTGCCAAAGTCAGCAGCGGTTATGTTGCGCTTGAAAGAAATTGCAGAACAAGGTTTTTCTCCTTCGGCGTTGACCAAATACATTCGGAATCCAATTGATTTTTATTTCCAAAGAATTCTTCGCATTCGAGAAGTGGAAGAAGTGGAAGAAAGTATCGCCTTGAATACCTTAGGAACGATTATTCACGAAACCTTAAAAACGCTTTATGAACCTTTCATTGGGCGATTGATTTCAGACTTGGATATACAACAATGCTTCAAGCAAATTGATGCCGAAGTGCTGAAACAATTCAAATTGGTGTACAAAGAAGGCGAGATTAAGAAGGGACGCAATTTATTGGCTTTTGAAGTGGCAAAACGTAATGTGTTTAATTTCTTAAAAGTCGAATTGGAAACCATCAAAACAGGAGACGAAATCCAAATTATTGCTTTGGAACAGACTTTTGAGCGTTTGTTAGAGCATCCTAAATTGCCTTTTCCAGTTTTGATCAAAGGAAATGTAGACCGAATCGAAAATCGTAACGGAACCATTCGAATCATCGATTATAAAACAGGGAAGGTGGAAAAAGGGAATGTATCTCTTTCTTCTTGGGATGGATTGACATTAGACATTAAAAACGAGAAAATCATTCAGGTTTTGGCCTATGTTTTTATGTTTGAAAAAGAAGCAAAAGGATTGCCAATAGAAGCTGGGATTATATCGTTCAAAAACTTAAAGGCAGGATTCTTACCTTTCAATTTTAAATCAGGTAAAGAGGAAATTAAACATATAGACCAAGATATTCTGAATAATTATTTAGAACAAATAGTGGTGCTGCTTACTGAAATTCTAGACGAAACGATTCCGTTTATAGAAAAGATATAAATGAATGAAAGGTTAAGAAAAATCGCAAATGCTTTTGAGTTTTTTAAAAGTACAGTTCCAATTAATTTTGGAGTCAGCCTTTTTGTTTTCTTTTTTGGAGGATTGATTGCTTTCAATTATTCCTTTTTGAGTATTGGATTGATTATAAGTCTGGTGTTGAAAGAAGTTAGAGCTAAAAACGAGTATTTGTTTTATTTCAACAATCGCATTTCTAAGAAACAACTTTGGATGTATTCTTGGTTTTTTAGTTTACTGACTTTAATTATAGGAATTTTTAGTTTCAATTGTATACTCTGTTTATTTTGAAAAAGCACTTTTTAGAAATTGATAGCGTTCAGAAGAGTTTTGGACATCAATCCATAATTTCGGATGTGTATCTGAAATGTGAAACGGGAGATATTATTGGAATTTTAGGAAGAAATGGTTGTGGGAAATCGACACTTTTAAAAATAATTTTCGGAATTGTTCCTGCCGATTTTAAATTTATTCGAATAGATGGGGTTGTGCAATTAAAATCAGAAGCCTTATTTAAAGAAATTAGTTATTTGCATCAAGATAGTTTTATACCTGGTTCCTTTTCGGTAAAAAAAGCCATTCATCTTTCCATTCCAAATGAGTATTTGCAATGTTTCTATGAAGATGAAATGATTCAGACAATTCAGGATAAAAAAATAGCACATCTGTCAGGAGGTGAATTGCGTTATTTGGAAATCAAATTGGTACTTACGAATCCCTCAAAATTCGTCTTGTTAGACGAGCCGTATAATGGGTTATCTCCGCTTATGATTGAAAAAATTAACCAACTCATTCTTGATAATACTTCACGAAAAGGAATACTCATTACCGACCATAATTATCAAAATGTCATTTTAGTAGCGACTCAATTAACCTTGATGAAAGAAGGAAAGTTACATTATTTAAAAGATAAAATGGAATTAGTTGAGAAGGGTTATTTGAATTCGGGGATGCTCTAAATGGATTTAAAAAACAGTAATAACTCTTCTTGTAATGCTTCTTGATTTTCAATGTGGGACATGTGTCCGTCGGGAAAACTGAGCAATTGAACTTGCGTATCTTCAATTTGTTCTTTCGTTTCTTCGTAATTTAAGACAGGATCTTTTTCCCCCAACACCAATACTTTAGGATAAGGGGTTAAATGCAATAAAACTTCTCTGTCCACACGTATTTTCATGCCTTCTAAAGAGGCTACAATACCTTGAAGAGGAGTTTTTAATGCTTCTTGTTTGACGTTGTCAATAGCCTCCGAAAGACGTTCTCTGTTTTCTTCGCTAAATAAATTAGAAATAGACAACGAAATGAAATTTTGAAACGATTGTTTTACGGCTTTTATAGCGCGATCCCGATTGGTTTTTCGTTCGTCACTATCGGCTCTGGAAGTTGAGTTTAATAGCACCAATCCTTTGACTACATCTGGATACAATTCGGCGAAAGCCAAAGCCACATAACCACCCATAGAATGTCCCACGAGAATTGTTTTTCGAAGACGTAATTCGGAGAGTACTTCGTGAACCGCATCGGCGTTGTTTTCCATAGAATGCACGTAACCCATACACTCCGTTTCGCCATGACCCAACAAATCAATCGTGATGATGCGGAATTTTTTGCTCCACTCTGGGATAAAAGCGTTCCACATTTTTTTGTTTTCCAAAAAGCCATGCAATAAGACTACCGCCGTTCCTTTACCTTGGTCGGTGTAGCTGATACTGGTGTTTTTGAAATGAAGTGTTTTGGTCATGCTTTTTAAAGAAGTACAAAGTTAGTCTTAAGCGCTAAAGTTGTTGCAACACAGATTGAAGAAATTATTAAAATTTTATAAATTTCTTTAATCTGTGTAATAAATAGACTAGTTGTTTATGAGAATAAATAGCAACGGATTACGCGTTCATCAAACTTTCAATTTCGTCCACTTCAATAGGAATGTTGCGCATCAAGTTGAAAGGTGAACCCTTTTCTTGAATCACCACATTGTCCTCCAAACGAATACCAAAACCTTCTGCTGGGATGTAAATTCCTGGTTCTACGGTGAACACCATATTGGCTTGCATTGGCTCGGTCAAAATGCCGTAATCGTGGGTGTCCAATCCCATGTGGTGGGATGTGCCGTGCATGAAATATTTTTTATAGGCTGGCCAATCTGGGTTTTCGTTTTGTACATCGGCTTTGTCAATCAAACCTAAACCTAATAACTCAGCCGTCATCACTTTACCTACTTCAACATGATATTGTTTCCATAAAGTGCCTGGTGTTAGCATTTGAGTAGCTTCGTTTTTCACACGCAAAACCGCATTGTAAACGGCTTTTTGTCTTTCAGTAAAACGACCCGAAACTGGAATGGTACGTGTCATATCACTCGAATAATTAGCGTATTCTGCTGCAACGTCTAGCAAAATCAAATCGCCGGCTTTACACACTTGATTGTTCTTGATATAATGCAACACATTGGCATTATTTCCTGAAGCAATTATCGGAGTGTAAGCAAAACCTTTGGAACGATTACGAAGAAATTCGTGAGCAAATTCAGCTTCGATTTCATATTCGGCTACATCAGGCTGTACAAAATTCAATACTCTTCTAAATCCTTTTTCGGTAATGTCACAGGCTTTTTGGATTAACTCCAATTCAACGTTTTCTTTTACAGAACGAAGGCGTTGCAATATCGGATTGCTTTTGGCTACGCTGTGTGCAGGATATTTCTCTTTCCACCATTTTACAAAACGGGCTTCACGGGTTTCGGTTTCTACTGTGGCACGATAATGTTCATTAGTATTAATGTAGATGGTTTCAGAATGTGTCATCAATTCAAACAACACTTTTTCAAATTCGGTTAACCAATATACGGTTTTGATTCCTGATACTTCAAAAGCACGTTCTTTGGTTAGCTTTTCGCCTTCCCAAACGGCAATATGTTCGTTGGTTTCTCTTAAAAAAAGCATTTCTCTTTGATGCTCGTAAGGGGCATCTGGAAAAAGCAACAAGATACTTTCTTCTTGATCAACACCACTCAAATAAAAGATGTCGCGGTGCTGTGCAAAGGGCATCGTACTATCGGCACTTATAGGGTAAATATCATTCGAATTAAAAACCGCTACACTTTTTGGCTTCATTTGAGCCGTGAATTTAGCGCGGTTTTTTATAAATAAATTGCGGTCTATTGGATGGTATTTCATACGGATTAGAATTTATTAGATTACAAATCTAATCAATCCATTTGTAATTGTATAGTTCGGTTTTTAATTTATTATACTGAAATTTTTGCTTTAAAATAAGCTGCAAGGTTTTAAAAACCTTGTAGCTTTTGTTTTTTGTTGCATTACTTTAGTTTGGAGTCAGGAGATCTCGAAGAGCAGTGTGTTTTATAGCACCACACGAAAGGATTCTTGCGGCAGAGGGGGCTTCGAGAATTTAGGAGTTTTATTTTAAAGTCTATATTCTATTGAATTACGTTCCCAAATAACTTTATTTTCAACAATACTTTTGTCTTTATTAAATTTATAACATCCAACAAATTTGAAAAAATTAAATCCCAGTTCGTCTTTATATTTAAAAAAAACTATTCGCGAACATTCTGGATTCTTTGAAATAAAATAATCTAAATGATTTTTTGCTTTTAAAGGTTCTGTATGGCTTTCTATTATAGTTTCAAACTCATTATGAAATTCATTTATCCAATTATTTTTTACTTTTTTCTCTGGCCACCATATTTCAGAGTAACCATTTTTATTAAATTTAACAGCGCCAGGCTTCAGAAAACCTCTGTTTTTAATTTGTACATTAAATAATAAACCAATATCATCAATAGTTTTTAAGTTTACATCGTCATCTACTTTAATAAGTCCTTTATGAATCCAATAATTTGGTGTTAATTCATTTTCTTCCCAAGGCTTGAAGGCCCCTATCTTTTTATGTTCATTAATCAAACTATTAATCTCTTCAATTATTTTATTTATTTGACAATGAATATTTTCTAATGTTTTATGATTTTGACAATCTATGAATCGGACAATATGACCTTTGGTGCTTTTTATTATATCTTCTTCCCTTAATTTGTCAACATTTAGTTTATGTTCATTTTTATAATGAAATTCCTCATTTACTTCAATATGATATTTTAATTGCGGAAAATACAAATCAGTTAATGCATATTTATTATCTCCACGATTCACATATTGTTGATGCCTAATTTTTAATTCATCATTATTTAGTTGATGCCAAATTCTTGAAATCACATAATTTTCAATTCTTTTTTTACTAGTTTTCTGCAGAATACGAGTGATATAATCTAATTTATAATTCATATTAATTTAGTTAAATTTTTGAATTTAATCCCATTGATCTTTTTTAAATATTTCTTTTATAATCCACCATAAGAGTTTAAAAGGAAAAAATACGAACCATAAAAGTATATTTGAAAAAGTAAAATTAGATTTTGTTTTTGTAGCTTTTTTACTTAACTTTTTATCGGTTTTTTCATGAATATACTTACTTTGTGTTGAAATTTTTGATGCGTCAATTTTAACACCAGGATAGTGTATTGCTAAAATTGCAGATGTCACTTCATCTCTTTTTAGTCCGGTTAATGAAGATGTAGTTCTGTCGTCGAGTTCAATTGTTTTATTGATTATTACAGGTCCATTTAGTTGACCAGTACCTCTAAATGTTACTTTATACATAATTTATTTTGTTTAATTACTTGTTTTTTATCTTGATTTTAGGCGGTATGATTAATTTTAATATTGCCTTGTGTAATAAAATTGGATAAAAATGTAATGTTACATTAAGACTGTTAAATCTAAATGATTTTATTACTACTAAATTCTGTATCGGAAATGGATTTGGGGTCTATTGCAGTTACAGGGCATGACAAATGTAGGAAATTAATTGAATAATTTCCTAATTTGAAAATGAATTAATGTGAAAATTTGAAAAGAGAAACGACTAAGAAATTAATCAATCCATTTGTAATAACGCGCACCAATTAGATTTGGATTTTCATTTTCTATGCGGTCTAAAATCCATTCGTTTTTAGGTGACTTGATACTTTGTTTTTGTTCTTTTTTATGGAGTTTTTCGTAAGTAACAAAGTCAATTTCCTGGCTTTGTTCCAATGTTTCAAACAGTTGGGTTTTGGCTACTGCCAATTGCCAATCGGGTTGAATGGTGCCTTCAAAAACTTTAGATTTAGAACCACTTCCGTAGGCTAGGAAGCCAAATTTCTTTCCTGAAATAGTTGCATTAGTTTTGACAAAATGCGCCAAAGTAGAAAGGAATCCCATAAAAATAGAACCCGTATACAAATTCCCAATCAATGAAGAAGCGATTTCTGCAGGCTGTAATTTTTGCGTTACAAAAGCACGATACTCTTCTGATTTGCTTACTTCTTTCAATTTGTTTTGGTAGTCAGCAGGAGATTCATTTCCTGAAAGAATTGGGGTAGCGGCGTCTAGTGCATAAATTTCAGAAAGCATTCGGCGTCCTTGAAACGAATACGGTAAGTGCATGATAATGCTTTCCCAACTAGCGTAAAGGGTCTCGCTAATGTTTTTGATTTTTTTCAATGAAAAGTAAGCGTTGCGCGTACGATCCATATAACATTGATTGGAATATTGACCATCAAAAACGGGTTGGTCTTTGTGAATTTCAATTTCGGCTTCTAAATTGTCAAACCAAGCATCGTTGGAGTTATTGCCAGTGATGGCTTCTTTTGAAAAGGTCCTGTACGGCTTGAAGAAGTCAAAAACTCCTTTGGTACTCGTTGCCCATTCGTTTTCAAATGCAATTATTTTAGGATTGGCAGTAACAAGCATCGCCAAGGCTCCCGCACCTTGAGTATATTCGCCAGTAGAATTCAAATCATATTTAGCAAAATCAGTGGTAACCACAATGGCTTTTTTGGTAGGATTAAGTCGTACAAAGTCCAAGCAGTTTTGCAATGCATCTACTCCACCAATACAGGCAAAAGTAAAATCGACTACATCGCAGTTAGCTAAAATATTGTCTCCGAATTTTTGTTCCATCAAAGCAATTAAAAACGAGCTAATTGGTTTTGAGCTGTCAATAGCGCTTTCGGTACCTACATAAATTCTAGAAATTTCGTTCAGGTTGATTTGGTTTTCCAGTACTAATTTGGTCAGGGCATTGGCGCCAAACACCACCGTGTCTTGGTGAACATCTGGCAAGGTCATTTTGATCAATCCCAACCCTTTTTCTAGTTTTTCGGGTTCGATATTTCGGGCATTTGCCAACGTTTTTATAGGTAAATGTAGTTGAGCAACGTCAAATGCAATAGCGTCAATTCCTGTTTTCATTATTTTTAGTTTGGAATTGCAAAATTAAAATTAGCCCTACGAATAACAATTAATTTAACAAGATAAAGAGTTGGGTTTTTTAATTTTTGTGAATTTTAGAATGAATCTAGATAAAAAATAACAATTCAATAATTATATAGGTTTTTGTCTGTTGATAAATAGGAATTTTTGATCTCGGTTATTTTGGGAATTGTTTAAGTAAATTTGGTTTCAAGGCTTGATTATTATTGATTTATTGGGGTTTTTGCTAAAACACTTTAAAATCATTATAAATAACAACGAAAAGGTTGTAGTTGAATTCTATTTCTCCTATTTTTGTCTCACTATTTAATAAAAATTTATTCAAATTATTATGGCAAAATCTGCAATTCTAAAGTCATCTCTTGCAAAGAAATATTGGATGTCTTTTACAGGTTTATTTTTATGTTTGTTCCTGTCGGGGCATTTAGCAGGGAATCTTCAATTAATTTTTAGCGATGCATTACATTTCAATCAGTATGCGTTGTTTATGACGACTAACCCAGCCGTAAAAATTCTATCTTATCTTACTTACATTTCTATTCTATTCCACGCTATTGATGGAATTTTATTAACTGTTCAAAACAGAAAAGCAAGACCTATTGGTTACGCAAAAACAGATGGTTCTTCCAGTTCATTTTCTTCAAGAAATATGGCCGTTTTAGGAACGATCATTTTGGTTTTTATCGTAACGCACATGGTCAACTTTTGGGCTGTAATGCATTTTGATAAAAACATGCCGTTGCAAACCATAACTATTGGTCAAGCAGGACAACAACAAGAGTATTATTTGACTACTGATGGCGGATATCTTCCAAAAGCACAGGTAGATCAACAAGTGATTAAAATTGAAAACAGAACCGAATTCTTCGATGCTGCTGCCAATGTTAAAATCAAAGAAGGATACAAAGATTTACACAAAATTACTGTAGCGTTTTTTAAAGATCCAAAAACAGGATTGATTGCCACTATTTTGTATGTAATTGCAATGATTACTTTGGCATTCCATTTATTACACGGATTCCAAAGTGCATTCCAATCGTTAGGATTGAGTAATCCAAAATATACTCCAGCAATCAAAAAATTCGGAGCGGCATTTGCAATTATTGTTCCTATTTTGTTTGCAATTATTCCAGTTTACATTCACTTTTTCTTAAAATAATCAACATCAGAAGATATTATGAAGTTAGATTCTAAAATACCAGAAGGTCACATTTCTCAGAAATGGACTGATTACAAAGACCATTTAAAATTAGTTGCGCCAAACAATAGACCAAAAATTGATATTATTGTTGTTGGAACTGGTTTGGCAGGTTCATCTGCTGCTGCTTCGCTTGCAGAAATGGGTTACAATGTTAAAGCATTTTGTTTCCAAGATTCACCACGTCGTGCGCACTCTATTGCGGCACAAGGGGGAATCAATGCAGCAAAAAACTATCAAAATGATGGGGATAGTACTTACAGATTATTTTACGATACCATTAAAGGTGGGGATTATAGAGCACGTGAGGCTAACGTTCACCGTTTAGCTGAAGTATCTGGAAATATTATTGACCAATGTGTGGCACAAGGAGTTCCTTTTGCAAGAGATTACGGCGGAATGTTGGACAACCGTTCATTTGGTGGAACACAAGTACAACGTACTTTTTATGCTGCAGGTCAAACAGGACAACAATTATTACTAGGAGCTTATTCAGCTTTATCAAGACAAATCGGTTTAGGACGTGTTGAAATGTACAACCGTCACGAAATGTTAGACTTGGTAAAAGTAGATGGAAAGGCTCGTGGAATCATTGCTCGTAACTTGGTTACAGGAGAAATCGAAAGACATTCTGCTCACGCAGTAGTAGTTGCTTCAGGAGGATATGGAAATGTATATTTCCTTTCAACAAATGCCATGGGTAGTAACGTAACAGCGGGATGGAAAATTCACAAGCAAGGTGCTTTGTTTGCAAATCCTTGTTTTGTTCAAATTCACCCAACTTGTATTCCTGTTCACGGAACAAACCAAGCTAAATTGACTTTGATGTCAGAGTCTTTGCGTAACTCAGGACGTATTTGGGTACCAAAGAAAAAAGAAGACGCAGAAGCAATTCGTGCTGGAAAATTGAAACCAACTCAATTATCTGAAGAAGAAAGAGATTATTTCTTAGAAAGAAAATATCCTGCTTTTGGAAACTTAGTACCTCGTGATGTGGCTTCAAGAGCTGCAAAAGAAGTGTGTGACGAAGGTAGAGGAATTGAAGCTAACGATACTAATGAAGGGGTTTATTTGGACTTCTCTTCAGAAATTCAAAGTAAAGGAAAACAAGCGGCATTCGCCAAAGGAAATCATCATCCAACAGCAGAAGAAATTACTACTTTAGGAAAAGAATGGTTGAAAGAAAAGTACGGTAATTTGTTTACTATGTACCAAAAAATCACCGATGAGAATCCGTATGAAACGCCAATGAAAATTTATCCAGCAGTACACTATACAATGGGTGGTGTTTGGGTTGATTACAACTTACAATCTACTATTCCGGGATGTTTCGTAGCGGGAGAAGCTAACTTCTCTGACCACGGAGCGAATCGTTTAGGAGCTTCGGCTTTGATGCAAGGTTTGGCTGATGGTTATTTTGTGTTACCTTATACTATCTCAAATTATTTAGCAGATGATATTCGTACTGGTAAAATCTCAACTGACTTACCTGAATTTGCAGAAGCAGAGAACAGAGTAAAAGAGACCATTAACCAATTTATAAACAACAAAGGTTCTAAATCAGTGGATCATTTCCACAAACGTTTGGGATTGATTATGTGGAACAAAGTTGGTATGGGTAGAAACGAAGCAGGTTTGAAACAAGCAATCGAAGAAATTGCAGCTTTGAAAGCAGAGTTCTACAAAGAAGTAAACGTTCCTGGTAGTGCAGACGAGTTAAATCCTCAATTAGAGAAAGCACTTCGTGTGGCTGACTTTATCGATTTAGGCCAATTAATGGCAATGGATGCGTTACAACGTAATGAATCTTGTGGAGGTCACTTCCGTGAAGAATATCAAGATGCAGAAGGAGAAACACTGCGTGATGATGAAAACTTCTCATTTGTGGGTGCTTGGGAATACAAAGGTGATGACATCACTCAAGCTGAGCTTCATAAAGAAGAATTAAAATACGAGTTTATCAAAATTGCGGCGCGTAATTACAAGTAATTAGGCATTAGCCAAAAGGCAATAGTATGAGTGGGATACAATCATATAAAGATTTATTGATTTGGCAAAAAGGAATTGAAATTGTTGTATTAGTGTACCAATTGATTTCTGATTTTCCTAAAGATGAATTATATGCTTTATCCAGTCAAATAAAGAGAAGTGCAGTTTCTATACCTTCAAATATTGCCGAAGGTTATGGAAGACAATCAACTCAAAGCTATATTCAGTTTATTAAAATAGCCAGAGGTTCTTTATGTGAGTTAGAAACACAATTATTAGTTGCTGAAAAACTGAGTTTTATTAAATCAGTAAATTTGTATTCTGATATAATGAAACAGATTACAGAGGAAAGCAAAATGATTAATTCTTTTATAAATAAGTTAGAGTCAAGTAAACAGTAATTACTAATGCCTTTTGCCTTATGGCTGATGGCTAAAATAAAACACTATGAGTGCAGCAAAAAACATCAATATAACCCTTAAAATTTGGCGTCAAAAAGACTCTAAAGCAAAAGGACAATTAGAAACCTACACTTTGAATGAGGTTTCTACGGCAAGTTCATTTTTGGAAATGTTAGACCAATTGAACGAGCAATTAATTAACGAAAGAAAAGAACCTATCGCTTTTGATCACGACTGTCGTGAAGGAATTTGCGGAATGTGTTCGTTATTCATTAACGGACGCGCTCACGGACCAGATTCAGGAGTGACTACTTGTCAATTGCACATGCGTATGTTCAAGGATGGTGATACTATCTTTGTAGAACCATGGAGAAGTAGAGCGTTCCCTGTAATCAAAGATTTAGTGGTGGACAGAAGTTCTTTCGATAGAATCCAACAAGCAGGAGGTTTCGTATCTGTAAATACTTCAGGAAATACGATTGACGCTAATGCAACTCCAATTGCTAAAGATGATGCTGACAAAGCATTTGAAGCTGCAGCTTGTATCGGTTGTGGTGCGTGTGTAGCTACTTGTAAAAATGGTTCAGCGATGCTTTTCGTTGGAGCAAAAGTATCTCAATATGCGTTATTACCACAAGGTAAGGTTGAAGCGACTAACCGTGTATTGAATATGGTTCGCCAAATGGACGAAGAAGGATTTGGTAACTGTACGAATACAGGTGCTTGTGAAATCGAATGTCCAAAAGGAATTTCATTAGAGAATATCGCTCGTTTGAATAGAGAATATTTAGTAGCAAGCGTTAAGTAATCTACTATTCTTTTAAATAAAAAAACGCATTCCTTAATTGGGATGCGTTTTTTTATATAGCACTATTAAAATTTGTATTTTTATCCAATGAAGATAGCTTTAATCCAAATTCCTTTAGTCTGGGAAGACCCAAAATCAAATCGGGACTATATCGAACAAAAAATCAATACTCTTGAAGCGGATACTGATTTGGTTGTACTTCCCGAAATGTTTACCACAGGTTTTACTATGCAGCCAGAACGTGTTGCCGAGACCATGCAGGGTGAAACAATTGTGTGGATGCAATCTTTGGCGAAAGCTAAAAACTGTGCCATCACGGGGAGTTTGGTCATTATTGAGGGGGGAAACTATTACAATAGATTGCTATTTGTTTTCCCTTCGGGAGAAATACACTATTATAACAAGCGTCATTTGTTTACTCTTGCGGGAGAGGATAAAAGCTACACTAAAGGAACTCAGAAATTGATTATTGAATACAGAGGTTGGAAAATTTGTCCGCTCATTTGCTATGATTTGCGTTTCCCAGTATTTGCCCGAAATGTGGAGCAATACGATTTGCTTTTATATGTTGCGAATTGGCCTACTATTCGAATACAAGCTTGGGATACGTTACTTAAGGCGCGCGCGGTTGAAAATATGAGTTATACCATTGGTGTCAATAGAGTTGGGAAAGACGAAAAAGACTATGATTATTCTGGGCATTCTCAAGTAGTGGATTTTTTAGGTAATTATGCGATTGCACCACAAGAAACAGAAGGTATTTTTTATGCTCAATTGAATAAAGAAGCCTTACTAAAAACCCGTACAAAACTAGGATTTTTGAACGATCAAGATACTTTTGATTGGAAATAAATACCAAGGTTAGTTTTGGTTTATTTTCTTTTAGTTTCCTCCTTCTTTTTTACCTTTTTCTTTTTAGGCTCGGGGGTGTAAGGAATACTCAAATCGAACGCTTGAACTACATCCCAATTGGCACGTACATCTACTTCTTTAGAAAAATAAATTACTTCTTCAGCATATTGTTTTGCTAAAAAATTACCAGGATCGTAGATGCTGTTTTTGTTGTCGTCATAAATGGCGCGCAAGGTATATTTAGCGGGTTGTATTAAGTTGAAATTCAAACTCGTATTTTTGTCAGTGTATGCCGTAACTATAGCATCGCCTTTTTCGTTTGTTAATTCAACTATTACAGGAAAGCGTTTTACGTTTTGAAGATTCACAATTAAATTTCCGAAACTTTCTAAAGAGTTGGCGCTTATTTTAAAATCCAAACTGTCATTTGATTTTTCAAAAAAATCAGTTAAAGCGCCTGGAATTAATTTGAATTCGTATGCTTCTTCTGGCTCTCTTTTAAAATTCAAACGCAATAGCTGTTGAAACTCATCGTAATCAGTAGTAAAAGGAATAGGTTTTGATTTTTGGTTGACCAAACTCATTTTAGTTTTGTCCAATTTCACAATAGGAGTAGCGCTTTCTAACGTAAAAAGCTCCTTCGGACTTAGACTTCCTTGTTGGGCAATTTTAATATTTAAAGTGTCTTTTTTTTGATCTTTTACTCTAAAAGTAAAATTCTTTTGGTACTTGTTTTGCGCAATTTCTATAGACAGCGAATCTGTTTTAATGGGTTTATACCAAACCTGTAGCGAATCCTTTTTAGGAAGTTGAGTAATAACAGAAGGCAAAACTTCACTTTTATTTTTCAATATAATTTTAGGTCTGTTTTCTTTTAATTTAATATTTCCTTCGTAGCCCAAAAGCAATCGATTTCCAGAAGCTTGAGTGGGTTTGAAAACTTTAAAAGGGCTGTTTTCTTTGAATAATTCCAACTCATACACGGTATCATTAGGAACAGAAATGAATTGTTTGTAAAGCCCAATTTTATCTTTTTTAGGATCAAACTTATTGTTGGAATTGTAATCCTTCATCGCTACCAAAAGGTATTTTCCAGCTTTTAAATTCTCTAAGCGAAATGTTTTTAAACTATCTAACGTATTGGTAACGTAGCGAGGCATTTGCTTGTACACAATAGAGTCGTTATAGTTTTTGTTGACGTCATACAGCATTACCGAAACGAAGGACTCCACGTCTTTGAGGTAAGCGTCTTTTACTCTTCCGCCAATGGCTAAAGAATCAATAGTTTTTCCAGTTGAAAAAATGTATTTGAACTGATTATAAGGATTACCTTCGTTATTGTCAGCCATACTTTGCCCAAAGTTAAAACTGTAAGTAGTATTATCCTGAAGGGTGTCATTAATTTTGATGGTGATGGTTTTACTAGGGGTTACAGGCAAAATCAACGGCTCATTTTTTAGGGGAGGAGAAATAATGAGTTGTTTTTTCAGGTCTTTTAATTTGATGAATTCGTTAAAAGTTAGTTTGATGGTATTGGCTTTAAATTCAGTGCTAAAATTTTTAGGAAAACTTGCGGTTAAGACGGGTGCAATGGTATCTTTTGCTCCGCCTGTAATGCTACCTCTTTTGGCACAACTAGCCAAAATCAAGAGCAATAAAGCAGCACTGTATTTTAAAAAGGTCTTCCCCATAACGAATTGAAAATTTGAAGTCACAAAATAACAACTATATTTAATGGAATGGAAACTTTTTGTCGAAATATTATAGGGTTGGGATTCGGAAATTGGTTTAAAATTCTCTATTTTTAAACCATAATTGAAGTCAATACCATGAGAAAAATAGAACATATTGGAATAGCAGTAAAAGATTTAGATGTTTCTAACGCTCTTTTTGAAAAATTGTTTGGCGCACCCGCTTACAAAGCCGAAGAAGTAGCAAGCGAAGGCGTAACCACTTCGTTTTTTATGAATGGTCCCAATAAAATCGAATTGTTAGCAGCGACTAATCCGGATAGTCCGATTGCGAAGTTTATCGAAAAAAAAGGCGAAGGAATTCATCATATTGCGTTTGATGTGGAGGATATTGTGTCTGAGATTGCCCGACTTCAAAAAGAAGGTTTTGTGGTATTGAACGAAACGCCTAAAAAAGGCGCCGATAATAAGTTAGTTGCCTTCTTGCACCCTAAAAGTACCAACGGCGTTTTAATCGAATTGTGCCAAGAGATTCATTAAATAGGATCCTCACAATCAAAGAGTTTCTTTTTTCGGATTTTAGAAATAACGAGTTTTTTTAAAACTGCCTTAAAAATAGTTGCGGCAAATTAAAAATAGTAGTAATATTGCACACTCGTAACCGGTCCTATAGCTCAGTTGGTTAGAGCACCTGACTCATAATCAGGTGGTCCCTGGTTCGAGCCCAGGTGGGACCACAATAAAAAAACTCCTTGAGAAATTAAGGAGTTTTTTTTGTGTCTATTGGAAATTTTTTTGAGTACATTTGAGTTAGCTCAAAGTTTGTAAATTTTGTGTAACGGAGGTTGAATTAATAGGCACGAGCAAGATGCTCGCGCCAGCAGGGGCAAAGAAAGTAGATGTTGTAGGTGGTTTAAAAGTAGTTTCTAAAGCAATAAAAGAAAGTGTTAGTACAGCAGGAACAGCAGCAGCCAAAGTTGTAACAGATAAAAAAAATAGAAAATGTCAAAACAGGTACGAGCTACTAAAATGGAAAAAATAAGAAAATTTTTTGGATATATATTCATATCTTTTTTCATAATTTATTTTCTAAAAACAGGTATTGGAAATTATTTATTAGGTAAGGTAGGTATCTGTAAAAATGCTTTTTTAACAAATGAAGTGAATCATTTTAGAAGTCATCCAGATGCTTTAGTTTATAATTTTTGGATAAATGGAAAAGTCTATGATGGAAATTCAAACGTTGAAGATTTATCAAAAGCAGGAGATAGTATATGTGTGGTTTATTTAGAATGGATGCCAAGTATTAACAGACCATTAAGCTTTTTTGATGAACCCATAAATTGTAATTGTAAATGAAAATAAAAATGAAACGAAATATAATTTTATCAGTACTGATGTTGTTTTCAATAATACCCTGCTGGCGCGAGCATCTTGCTCGTGCCTACAAACAAGTTAATTACAAACAATTTAAAAAGCAACTACGGTTGCTTTTTTTTGTGCTAAAAAATAAAAGCATATTCTACCCCCGATAGTAATACAAAAATTACATCGATATTGGGTACTTATTTTTAAAGTCATTTTTTGTTCCAATTTATTTCTCGATATTTACATTCTAAATCTCAAAGTATGAAACGAAGAAGGTTCATAACGGCTTCGGCCTTATTAGGTTGTGTAGGTTTTGGTTTTGGGATGCGTCCTAAGAAAAAACAATTGTTGCATCATGTGTTTTTTTGGTTGAAAAACCCTAATTCAGAAGCTGATAAACAAGAATTGCTATTGGGTTTAAAAACGTTGGAAGCCATTCCAGTGGTGCGTCAATTCCATATTGGATTGTTAGCCTCAACAGAACCCCGAGAGGTGGTGGATACGTCTTGGCAGGTTTCGGAATTGCTATATTTTGACAATGAAGTAGATCAAAAAGTCTATCAAGATCATCCCATTCATCAAGCCTTTGTGAAAAACTATTCGCAGCTATGGCAAAAAGTAGTGGTGTATGATATGGTGGAGGTGTAATTAACGCTATTTCTGTCATGCTGAATACACACAACCTTTGTCATTCCGAACTTGTTTCGGAATCTCGTTTACTGTTTTTATTTAGAACCTGAAACGAGTTCAGGTTGACAAACGGAAAGCATGACAAACAGAACGGGATTTTAAAGTAGCCCCTATCGATTTCCATACAATCGACTCACATACTTCCCAATCACATCAAACTCTAAATTGATTACGGTGCCAATTTGAAACGCATTGAAATTAGTATGTTCGTAGGTGTACGGAATAATCGCCACGCTAAATTGATTTTGTTTCGAATTGACTACGGTCAAACTTACTCCATTTACGGTAATAGAACCTTTCTCGATGGTAATATTATTGAGATTGGAGTCGTATTCAAAAGTATAGTGCCAACTTCCACCTGCTTCTTCAATAGCAATACAAGTTCCCGTTTGATCCACATGACCCTGAACGATATGACCGTCCAAACGATCGCCCAGTTTCATAGCGCGTTCTAAATTGACAGTATCGCCCACCTTCCAGTGCGACAAATTGGTTTTATTAATCGTTTCGGCAATGGCAGTTACGGTATACGTATTGTCTTTAATAGCAACCACCGTCAGACAAACACCGTTATGCGCTACGCTTTGATCAATTTTCAATTCGCTAGTGATGCTTGACGTCACGGTAATGTGGACATTGTCTTGGTCTTTTTGTATTTCTTGAACTCTTCCGAGTGTTTCTATAATCCCTGTAAACATTTCTTGTTTTATTTTACTAAATTTGCACTTCAAAATTAGTAATAAATAACCTCAGGGCAGTATGAAAAAAGCAGAAAATATAATTGTTGGAATTTCGATTGGAGATTTAAACGGTATTGGAAGCGAAGTCGTTCTAAAAACATTCGAAGATGCGAGAATGTTGGAATTGTGTACGCCGGTTATTTTTGCTAATGTAAAACAGCTTTCTTTCATCAAACGCAACTTAAATTCAGAGATTAATTTACACGGAATCGACCGTTTGGATCAATTGGTTTTAGGTAAAATAAATGTGTTGAACGTGTGGAGAGAAGGTTTTGATTTGAACTTGGGTACCAATGATGAAACAGTTGGCGAATACGCTATCAAATCATTTGTAACGGCTACACAAGCTTTGAAAGAAGGAAAGGTAGACGTTTTGGTAACAGCACCAATCAATAAATACAATATTCAATCAGATACGTTTAAATTTCCGGGTCATACTGATTATTTGGCACAAGAATTAGAAGGAGATGCGTTGATGTTCATGGTGCAAGACAATCTTCGAGTAGGATTATTGACAGATCATATTCCGGTGAGTGAGGTCGCTTCGCATTTGACAGAAGCCTTGATTACTAAAAAAATTGAAACGATAAAACAATCGTTGATTCAGGATTTTAGCATCAACAAACCCAGAATTGCAGTTTTGGGAGTCAATCCACATTGTGGAGACGGTGGGGTAATTGGGAATGAAGACGATGCGATTTTAAAACCAACTTTGAAAAAGATTTTTGAAAAAGGCACTTTGGTTTTTGGGCCTTTCCCAGCCGATGGATTCTTTGGAAGCAATCAATACGAAAAATACGATGCAGTTATTGCCACCTATCACGATCAAGGTTTAATTCCGTTTAAGACGTTGTCTTTCGGGAACGGAGTTAATTATACTGCAGGATTAAATAAAATTAGAACGTCTCCCGACCACGGAACGGCATACGACATCGCTGGAAAAGGAATTGCAGATTACAATTCGTTTAAAGAAGCGGTTTATTTGGCAATTGACATTTTTCATTCGAGAAATCAATACAATGAAATCAGTCAGAATCCTTTGAAAATAAGACCAAAACAAGAGTTTTCAAAAAAAGGAGAATAAGGCTATTGGATTTATAATAATTTTATATCTTTGCGCTCCCGTAGTTGAGGGTAAAATGTTGTTGAAATGAAGAAGACTAAAGAATATTTAATTCCGTTTGTAGGATTAAAGCTAGGAAAACATCATTTTGAATATCAAATAGACAATGCGTTCTTTGACATCTTTGATTATGACGAATTTCAAAATTCGGATATCAAAGTAAATGTAGTTTTAGAGAAAAAGTCCAATATGCTGGAAATCAGTTTCAAGCATGAAGGAATAGTAAATGTACCCTGTGATGTAACGGGAGAAGATTTTGATTTGCCAATCAAAAGCAAAATGAAATTGATTGTTCGTTTTGGCGAAGAATTCAATAATGATAACGAAGAGTTGTTGATTTTGCCTTTCGGCGAATTTGAAGTCGATATTGCACAGTATATTTATGAAATGATTGTACTTTCAGTACCTCTAAGACGAGTTCATCCAGGAGTTAAAGACGGGACTTTAGAGTCAGAAGCTTTAAAAAAACTGAATGAATTAGCAGTCAAAGAAACCAAAAAAGAGAATAAACAAGAAGAAAATATTGACCCTCGCTGGGACAAATTAAAGCAACTATTAACGGATAAATAATATAGTAAAATGGCACATCCTAAGAGAAAAATCTCGAAAACAAGAAGAGATAAGAGAAGAACACATTATAAAGCAACTGTAGCTCAAATCGCTACTTGTCCTATTACAGGAGAAGCACACTTATACCACAGAGCGTACTGGCATGAAGGTAAAATGTACTACAGAGGACAGGTGGTTATCGATAAATCAGAAGCTGTTGCTTAATACATTTTTGTAGATAAAATAGAACTCTCACCATGTGAGAGTTTTTTTTGTTGTCTATAATTTTCATCAAATTAGAGTCTTAAAAGGTTTGAATTAGAATTTTTTTTGTAATTTTCAAATCTTTTAAAAATTTCTCAAATGCCTAGCATTTGATTACAATAAACGAATACAATGAGTACAATTACAGCCGCAATTACCGCTGTTGGAGCTTATGTTCCAGATTTTGTTTTAACGAACGAAATCCTTGAAACATTGGTCGATACAAATGACGAATGGATTACCGCTCGTACAGGAATTAAAGAAAGACGTATTCTGAAAGACGATAGTAAAGGGACTTCTTACCTTGCTATTATGGCCGCTAAAGACTTAATGGCCAAAGCTAATTTAGATCCTTTAGAGATAGATTTAGTAATTGTAGCAACCGCTACTGCTGATATGCCTGTTGCAGCTACTGCTGCGTATGTGGCAACTGAAATTGGCGCAACTAACGCATTTGGGTACGATTTACAAGCAGCTTGTTCTAGCTTCTTGTTTGGAATGTCAACTGCTGCAGCCTACGTACAATCAGGAAGATATAAAAAAGTATTACTTATAGGTGCCGATAAAATGTCATCTATTGTAGATTACACAGACCGTGCCACTTGTATTATTTTTGGAGACGGTGCGGGTGCTGCTTTGTTTGAGCCTAACTATGAAGGTTTAGGAGTATTAGACGAATATTTACGTTCAGACGGAATTGGACGTGATTTCTTGAAAATTCCTGCTGGAGGTTCATTAATCCCTACTACAATTGATACGGTTAAAGAAAACCGACACAATATTATTCAAGATGGAAAAACCGTTTTCAAATATGCTGTAACTAATATGGCTGATGCAAGCGAGCAAATCTTGAAAAGAAATAATTTGACTAATGAAGACGTAGATTGGTTAGTGCCACACCAAGCTAATAAACGTATCATTGATGCTACTGCTAGCAGAATGAACTTAGAAGAAGAGAAAGTATTGATGAATATCGAACGATATGGAAATACTACTTCGGCTACTTTACCATTAGTATTGAATGATTTTGAAAAACAATTCAAAAAAGGAGATACAATAATATTTGCTGCTTTTGGTGGTGGATTTACTTGGGGTTCTATTTATTTGAAATGGGCCTACGACAAAAAATAAATGTAAACTAAAAACAAATCATTATGGATTTAAAAGAAATTCAAAACCTAATCAAATTTGTTGCAAACTCAGGAGTTGCAGAGGTTAAATTGGAGATGGACGATGTAAAAGTGACCATCAGAACGACTTTAGAAGGTAATGCTACAGAAACAACAACGTATGTTCAGCAAATGCCTGCACAACCCATGTTGCAACAAGCAGTAGCTCCTCAAGCAGTAGCTCCAGTAGCTGCGGCACCAGTAGCACCAGCAGCACCAGTAGCAGAAGAGTCTAAATATATTACGATCAAATCACCAATTATTGGTACTTTCTATAGAAAACCTTCTCCAGACAAACCTGTTTTTGTTGAGGTAGGAAGTAGTATCGGTAAAGGAGATGTTTTGTGTGTAATTGAAGCAATGAAATTATTCAACGAAATCGAATCAGAAGTTTCTGGTAAAATTGTTAAAATTTTAGTGGATGATATGTCTCCAGTAGAATTCGATCAACCATTATTCTTAGTAGATCCGTCTTAATTTGAAAAAATGTAGTCATTTGAATTCATTTTCAAATTTTCAAATTGTTTAATTTTCAAATTAAAAAATCTATGTTTAAAAAAATATTAATTGCAAATAGAGGAGAAATTGCACTTCGTGTAATTCGTACTTGCAAAGAGATGGGAATCAAAACAGTTGCTGTTTATTCTACTGCTGATGCGGAAAGTTTACACGTAAAATTTG
Organism: Flavobacterium sp.; assembly: GCF_024642105.1. Classification (GTDB taxonomy): domain Bacteria; phylum Bacteroidota; class Bacteroidia; order Flavobacteriales; family Flavobacteriaceae; genus Flavobacterium. Next base: position 434,998 of record NZ_JAHEBT010000052.1, on the reverse strand, counting down.
CAGATGAAGCAGTGTGTATTGGTCCCGCTCCAAGTAATTTATCGTATTTGAAAATGTCCAATATTATTGCAGCAGCAGAGATTACTAATGCTGATGCAATTCACCCAGGATACGGTTTCCTTTCTGAAAATTCAAAATTCTCAAAAATCTGTCAAGAACACGGTATCAAATTTATTGGTGCAGCTCCAGAAATGATTGATAGAATGGGAGACAAAGCTTCGGCTAAATCGACCATGATTGAAGCAGGAGTTCCTTGTGTTCCAGGTTCAGTAGGTATTTTAGAATCGTACGAACAAGCAGCAGAATTGGCTAACCAATTTGGTTACCCAGTAATGTTGAAAGCCACTGCTGGTGGTGGTGGAAAAGGAATGCGTGCTGTTTGGAAAGAAGAAGATTTATTAAAAGCTTGGGAAGGCGCTCGTCAAGAGTCAGCTGCAGCTTTTGGAAATGACGGAATGTACTTGGAGAAATTAATCGAAGAGCCTCGTCATATCGAAATCCAAATCGTAGGAGATTCTTACGGTAAAGCCTGTCACCTTTCTGAAAGAGATTGTTCTGTACAACGTCGTCACCAAAAATTAACAGAAGAAACACCTTCTCCATTTATGACCGATGAATTGCGTCTAAAAATGGGAGAAGCTGCTGTAAAAGCTGCAGAATATATTAAATATGAAGGAGCTGGAACAGTAGAATTCTTGGTAGACAAACACCGTAATTTCTATTTCATGGAAATGAATACGCGTATCCAAGTAGAACACCCAATTACAGAACAAGTAATTGATTACGACTTGATTCGTGAGCAAATTTTAGTGGCAGCTGGTGTGCCAATTTCTGGTAAAAATTACTTGCCACAATTACACGCTATTGAATGTCGTATCAATGCCGAAGACCCGTACAATGACTTCCGTCCGTCACCAGGAAAAATCACCACCTTGCACATGCCAGGCGGTCATGGTGTGCGTTTAGATACTCACGTATATTCAGGGTATTCTATTCCGCCAAACTACGATTCTATGATTGCTAAGTTGATTACAACAGCACAAACACGTGAAGAAGCTATCAGTAAAATGAGAAGAGCATTGGACGAATTCGTAATTGAAGGAGTTAAAACTACGATTCCGTTCCACAGACAGTTGATGGACGATCCTCGTTATATTGCGGGTGATTACACAACAGCTTTCATGGACACATTCAAAATGAATGATCCGGAATAAGAAATAAAAAAACATTTCATAGAAAACCTTGCAGCAATGCAAGGTTTTTTTGTTTTAAGTCGTGCATAAGCAATCTCAATTTTGCTCTATCAGAGCAGATTCATAAATTATCCATCCAATCTAATTTTCATTTTCGTATTTTTGGTTGGAGACAAATTCTAATTACTCAAAACCATAAAATGAAAAACAACTTAGCGGCTTTATTGAATCAATTAGAATTCCATATTCCAAGTAGTGAATTGATTAATCCACAAGTATCACAATCTACTGTTGGATGGCAAATTGAACATTCGCTTTTAACCATAAATGGGATTGTTAGCGCTGTACAACAGTCCAATCCGAAAGATTATAACTGGAAGTTTAGTTTGATGAAGTTGGTTGTATTGGCAACGAAAAAAATTCCCAGAGGAAAAGCAAAAGCACCCAAAGTTGTGGTCCCAAAAGCACTCATAAACAATGAAGATTTACAAGAACATTTGTCTAAAACAAGAGACGCAATTAAAGCGTTGGAGGTAGTTTCCAAAGATCACTTTTTTGAACATCCTTACTTTGGAAAATTAAAATTAAAAGAAACAATCCGTTTTCTTGAAATTCACACAGGTCATCATTTAAATATTATTGAAGATATTGTCAATAATAAAAAGAGGGCGTCCTAAAATCCATATTCTTGTCAAACTGAACTTGTTTCAGTTTCTTTAAAATAATTGATTTGAACTATTTATAGATTCCGAAATAAATTCGGAATGACAATTTTTTTACTTTTGGCCGCTCTCTTCCTATTTATATTACAAAGTTTCTTTCAGCCATTTGAAAAATTCTTTTTGCCAAATTTGCGCATTTTGAGGTTTTAATACCCAATGATTTTCTTCTGGAAAATACAAAAATCTACTTTTTATACCACGAAGTTGTGCGGCTTGGAACGCTTCTTGACCTTGTCCTATTGGCACACGGAAATCTTTTCCACCTTGAATAATTAAAATGGGTTTGTTCCATTTGTCTACAAGATTCATTGGATTGAACGTAGTGTAACTTTTTTGCGCTGCGGCATTGTCTTTTTCCCAATACGCACCTCCAAAATCCCAATTATTAAAGAAGACTTCTTCGGTAGTACCAAACATACTTTGGGTATTGTACACTCCATCGTGAGCAATAAAAGTTTTGAAACGGTTGTTGTGGATACCAGCTAAATAAAATACAGAATAACCACCATAACTAGCGCCCACACATCCTAAACGTGTTTTATCTACATACGATTCTTTGGCCACGTCATCAATCGCTGATAGGTAATCGTCCATTACTTGTCCGCCCCAATCTTTACTGATTTGCTCATTCCATGCTACACCATGACCTTGCATTCCACGACGGTTGGGAGCGACTACAATATAACCGTTAGCTGCCATTAATTGGAAATTCCAACGGTACGAATAAAATTGTGTCAAAGCACTTTGAGGTCCTCCTTGGCAATATAATAAGGTTGGGTATTTTTTTGTAGCATCAAAATTAGGAGGTAAAATTACCCAAACTAACATTTTCTTCCCATCGGTAGTAGTTACATAGCGTCTTTCCGTTTTGCTTAGCGCCAAAGTGTTGTAAGTTGCTGTGTTCACATTAGACAATTGAGTCCAGTTTTTCTTCTTTAGATGAAACGAGTAAATTTCAGCGGCATGGTTCATGTCGGCACGAGTTAAGAGGATCGTATCTCCAGAAAAACCAATAATATCATTCATATCAAAATCGCCGTTGGTAATTTGGCGCACCTGAATTGCTGTTTTTGTCATGCCTGGAAAGTTCACTTCAAAAAGTTGTTTGGTTCCGTCAACAGCCGCAATAAAGTAGATACTTTTGCCGTCTTTACTCCATAAAAAATGATCCACACTTCCGTCCCAATTCTCCGTTAAGTTTAACTTCATTCCTTTGAAGGCAACAATGATATCGTTTTTGTCTGCCTCATACCCGTCACGTTTCATTTGTAACCAAGCTAAATTCCCAGCAGATGAAAATTGAGGTGCCATATCATACCCTTGGTTATCTTCGGTTAAATTAGTTGTGTTTCCTGTAGCTAAGTCATATTGATAAATATTAGTATTGGTCGAAATAGCATATTGTGTGCCTGCTTTTTTCTTGCATACATACAAAATACTTTTGCTGTCTGGCGACCAAATATAATCTTCGTCTCCGCCAAAAGGTTTTTGTGGACTATCGAAGTTTTCTCCTTTTAAGATGTCAATTCCAATAGCTCCTTCTTTGTTTTCTTTGTAAAAAACGTGATTGAATTTCCCTTCGTTCCAAGTGTCCCAATGACGGTAGTCTAATCCATTGTAGATTTGTACGTCAGATTTTTGTAGTTCTGGATAAAAGTCTTTTCCATGTACTTTGTCAATTTTTACTTCTTCGTTGTACACGATATATTTTCCATCAGGCGAGATATTTTTGTCGGTCAAGATAGTTTTACTGTCTTTAATTTCTGTTGACACACCTCCAGTAATCGGTAAAATGTAGGTTTTTGAATTGGATTTGTTTTCTGCTACAGAGGGCGTACTTACTTTATAGACAATATTTTTGCCGTCTTTAGAAATACCTAAAGGACTAATTCTGCCTAATTTCCAAAGTAGTTCAGGAGTCATTGTGTTTTGCGCCATGGCATGTAAACTGATTAAAGTGAAAAGAATTATTTTTTTCATAACATTTATTGTTTTTCGGTTCATAAAAATAATTAATTCTAATGAGAAACGCGATTTTAATGCGAAATTTTAGCCCAGATGGGAACGGCATCCTTTTTCTTTTTTTGGATGAGGGGAGGTTTTGGGATAAAAAAAAGAAAAAGATATAGTGGACAGCTGGAGATAGCTCCAAAAAAGTATTATTTTTATGCCTATTCAAATAGTGTTTAATTCTTGAAAGCATTTTTAGATTCTTTTTTATGGTGAAGTTGAAACGTATTTTGTACAAAGTTGTGTTGTGGTTTTTTGGACTTTCTGTTTTTTTAGTAGTCTTTTTCAAATTTGTCCCTGTGCCATTTACACCTTTAATGGGTATTCGTATTATTGAAAATAAGTGGGATAAAAAACCGATTTATTTTGAGCACAATTGGGAACCCATTGAAAACATATCAATGAATTTGCAAAAAGCAGTAATTGCTAGTGAAGACGGCACTTTTTTACGACACCATGGATTTGACTTTAGCGCCATGCAAAAAGCATTTCAAAATAATTCAAACGGGAAAAGAATAAAAGGAGGGAGTACTATATCTCAACAAACGGCTAAAAATGTATTTCTATGGCAGGGCAGAAGTTATTTTAGAAAAGCGTTAGAGGCTTATTTTACGGTTTTGATTGAATTGATTTGGGGTAAAGAGCGCATTATGGAGGTATACCTGAATAGTATCGAAATGGGCGATGGGATTTATGGAGCGCATGCAGCCACACAGTATTGGTATGGTAAAGATGCTTCGAGTTTAACTAAAATGGAAGCGGCTGGAATTGCGGCTATTTTACCCAATCCAAGAAAATTTAAAGCGTCTAATTCTTCGGCTTTTATCAATAGGAGAAAAGCAAGAATTGTTCGTGTAATGCGGCATATAGGAAAGATTCAGTATTAGGACATAATAAATTAAATACAAAAACCTCAAGATATCTTGAGGTTTTTGTATTTAATAACCTTGCTAATAATCAAGTATTTATATTTTATTCTAGAGCTAAATTTATTTTTTTTTTGAAATAAAAAAAACTTTTTTACTGTTTCTAGGTCTAAAGTAATGAGACAAATAATTAATATAAAAATTACAAATAATTTCTTAAATCTTTTAAAAATGAAAAATCAAAAAATTCTTATTGCTTTAGCATTATCAGTAGTGCTTTTTAGTTGTTCAAATGATGAGCCTGTTGGTGTCGGTGCTACTGCTGCTACAAGTTCAACTTATGAAGTAGTAGCTGCAACTGCTTTGCCTACTTCTGTTTCGACCTATATTGCATCTAATTATGTTGGAGCAACAACGACAGAAGTTAATTTAGTTTCAGATGGGACGTATGTCGTATATGTGGCTAAAACTTCGGCGACGACTGCAAAATCAACTAGCTCAGCAGCAAATACGGTTGTAACTAAATTAAGTTTTACAACTAAAGGAGCATTGATTTCCGCTAAAGTGCAATCTGTTGTGGCAATAGCCGATTTGTTGCCAGCGATTACAACGTATATTTCTACTAATTATGTGGGCGCTGTTATTAATAATGCACACATAGAATCAGACGGTAGTTTTCATGTTATGATAACTGCTGCTGATGGAAATAAAATAAAATTAAATTTTAAAGCAGATGGTACTTTTGTTTCTGAGAGAGCCTTAAAGGCCAATGGTAATCATAGACACAATCATGCTAATAATCATACGCCAGTTGCAATAGCTGATTTGTTGCCTGCAATTACTACTTATATTTCTACTAATTACACAGGAGCCACCATTACTTCGGCACACAAAGAATCAGATGGAAGCTTTGATGTTTTTGTTACAACTGCATCAGGAGCTAAATTGAATATTAATTTTTCTGCTTCAGGTACTTTTGTTGCTGTGAGTTCAGATGATATTCATCACTCAGACAATGGAACTGTAATAGCAGTTGCTGATTTGTCTGCTATAATCAAGACTTATATCTCTACAAATTATGTGGGTTCAACAATAGTTAGTGCAGAAAGAGAATCAGATGGTACTTTTGAGGTGCATATTCTTACAGCAGATGGTTTAAAATTAGAATTAAAATTTAAAGCTGATGGTACTTTTGTTTCATTAAGCTCTCACAGCAATAATCATTACCCATCTAATGAGGCTTCAGTTGCTATAGCTAATTTACTTGCTGATATCAAAACGTATATTGCAACAAATTATGTCGGTGCTACAGTTAAAGAGGCTCATATAGAATCAGATGGTACCTATGATGTAATTATTACTACAGCTGCGGGAATTAAAGTTAAACTAAATTTTAGCGCAACAGGAGTGTTCTTAAAAATTAAAAGCTAATTAAGAAAGTATCCCTTTTTCAAAATACAAAAGCAAAGGCTGTCAATTGATTGATAGCCTTTGTGCCTGTATTTTAAAAATGAATGGAATGTTTTTTGTGGTTTTTGAATGCTAAAACAAAATGTATTATTTTTATATATAGAAAAAAAATTATTTATAAAAACTAAATCAGATAATTAGGGTCTAATAGATAGATTAGGTAAATTAAATGGCTTAAATATTAAATTTAATAACTTGCAATTGGAGAATGAGGTTGATTTTGTAAAGAGGTTGATCAGCAATAATCAAAAGGATGCTGCCTTTAAAAAATTGCTGGATCTGTATCAAATAAAGTTGTATTGGCTTATTCGTAAGTTAGTAGGGACTCACGAAGATGCAGATGATGTTTTACAAAATACTTTTATTAGAATTTATAAAGGCCTGCCTAATTTTTCACAAGATAGCACCTTGTACACTTGGATGCATCGAATTGCGTATAATGAATCGCTCCGTTTTATAGAGCAAAACAAAAAAAAATATCATATTTCAATTGATGATGTCAATAGAAAGTATTTGGATAATTTAATGGGAGATTCTTTTTTTGAAGGCGACGAACTTCAAGTAAAATTACAGCAAATACTTTCAGAATTGCCAGATAAGCATCGAGAAGTATTCAATATGAAATATTATGACGATTTAAAATTTAGGGAAATTGCCGAAATTACAGGAATGAAAGAAGGAAGTTTGAAGACATCATATTATAATACGGTAAGTGTCATCCAGAGTAAAATTGAAAATATAGATATTTCACTTTTAAAAAAGTAAGATTAAATTAGCGATAAAATGAGAAAAGACAGAAAAAATGTGATAGAAACACATCAGTTACAGGATGAAAAGCTAAATAAAATCCATAAAGAAGAACTAGGATTAGATTTTCCGGAAGGATACTTTGCTCAATCAAAAAATGAAATTTTGATGAAAACCACTAATGATACTACTAGTCATACAGTAAATTGGTTTTTGCACAAAAAGAATATTTTGAAAATTGCGGCTAGTATAGCTCTTGTTGTAGGAATCGCAGTCTATTTTCAGTTTTCATCTAATACTATTTCAGGCACTAATGAAGCATCAATAGTAGAAAAAGAATCTTCTAATGAAATTAACCAATCGCTAGTACAATCAGATTCAAATCGAGATATTGAAAACTTAGAATCAATTATGTCTAAAACCAATAAGTATATTGAACATCAAAAAACGAAAGTAGATAATGTTGTTCAAAATGAAAATGATATCTTAGTCAAATCATTATTTCTTGAAGAAGCCGAAGTAGATCAATATATTGAAAATTCTATTCTAGAAGACATTTAAACTTAATTCTAAATTATAGTCAAAAAAAATAAATGAAATCAACAACTACACTTTTAATTATTGCGTTTATGTTACTTTTAAGTCCGACAAAGACGATGGCGCAAGACAAAGATGCAATAGAAAATCTTACCATAGAGCAACAAAAACTTTTAAAAGAACAACGTGATCTTATGAAGGCCAATAGAGATGCTTTTAAGGCATCGCTTACAGCCGAGCAATTAGCCATTCTAAAAGACCGGACGTTAACTAAAGAACAACAGCAATCTGCTCTTGTGGCAACTTTTACAGCAACTCAAAAAGCCATTTTAAGTGAAAATAGAGAAAGAGCTAAAGCACTTAAAGAAGAATTTAGAACAACTATCACAAAGGAGCAAAGGCAACAATTACATTCCCAAAACGAAAATAAAATTAGAGAAAAAATAAATGAGATAAAAGAACGGAAAATGAGAAAAAATTAATTTTTTTCATATCTTGTGTCCAAGTAAGTAATTGATTGTTTCGATTGCTTACTTTTTTAATTTTAGGCCAAAATGAAAAAATACATTACTTTATTTTTTTTTATTTCAATAGTTTTTACTTCTTTCTCGCAAGAAATGGCAGATAAAGAGACGGATGACTTTATTGATGACCTATTCCAAAACAATAAAACCTTAGATGAAGTCTTAGCTTCATTTTCCGAGTATCAGCTTTTATACCTTTCTATGAACTACAACAGTAACACTTATTTTTCTGGACGAGATATAGGCGTTCATCAATATAGTTTGAGTCCTAAGATAAGTTATCTTCACTATTCAGGATTATCGTTAAATGTGTCTGGTATTTACTATGATAAATTTGACCCTAAATGGGATTTGACTACCGTAAATATTGGCTATGGAAAAAGTTTAGGAAAGAATACTACTTTTAAATATTATACTTCATACACAAGATATTTTTACAACAATGGTCTTTCTAACTCGTTTGAAAACGATATTAATGTTGGAGTTGGAATTAAGAATAAGAAGAAAACAATTGGGACACAACTTTCAGGATCGTATTTATTTGGTGCTGATAAAGCTTTTCAACTAGCATCGACCACTTATTTTGTAGTTAAACTAATCAAAACGCCAAAATACCGATTGGACATTAGGCCTCAATTCAGTGTAATTGCTGGAGACCAAACCGTTGAGTTGTCTCGGACTTATATTCAGAATGGTCGTTTAGTAACAGATTACACGACAAATAAACAATTTTATTTGATCAATAAGCAAGTCAATTTCCCAATTCAATTTAGCGTCAACTCTTTTGATTTTGAGTTGGGTTACAATATCAATTTTCCATCGCCAATAGGAACCGAAACTAATTTAAAAAACACCAATTATTTTAATTTTTCGGCAGCTTATTTATTTGATTTGTAATTAATACTGCCCTTAAAATTATTCTTTTTTTAATAAATTAATCAATTCTGTTGGGACTTGAATTATTGTTCCATGTCTTGTTCCTTCCGGAAAGCTGATTTCGTCTGAGATGTCTTTCCACTCATTAGCCATTTTGATTACGGCACCGTATTTTTTGTCTTTGTATTTGTCAAAATATACTATTTGTTTCCCATTTATATTAGCTACACTTGGTCCTTCAGCCCAATATTTTCCTGTAATAGGTAGACTAACATTGTGATAAGGTCCAGTTATTTTTTGGCTATGAGCAATTTTAATGTTTTTTTGAGCTGGGTTAGGAGTCTCGTCTTTCATAAACATAGCATAGCCATCCTCTTGATGAACAATTGTTGCATCAATTACATTAAAACCAGGATCAAATAAAAGTTTTGTTCGTTTGAATTTTTTAAAATCTCGGGTTGTGGTATAATAGATTCTATGATTATAACCATTTTCAACAGTTGGTTTGGTCTCAGAGAATTTATTATCAATTGTGGAAGCCCAATAGATAATGTATTTTTTATGTTTGTAATCATATGTTATTTCAGGGGCCCAAGTGTTGCGTGCTGTTTTGAAGCGGCTCATTACGGGGATGAATTCTTGTTTTGACCAATGAATTAAATCTTTTGATGAGGCATAACCAATTCCTTTGTCTGTCCAACTTACCGTCCAAACCATGTGATACCAACCATCGGCCCCTAAAATGATATTAGGGTCTCTCATTAATTTGTCTTTTCCCACTTCGGGAGCTAAGAAAGAGGAGTCATTTTTTAATGCTTTCCATTTGTATCCGTCTTGGCTGTATGCCAAATGTAGTCCATCTTGTCCGTTGCCTTTGAAATAAGAAAAAAGATAGCCTTCGGATGGTGTAACATAACCATTTTCTACTAACCACTTCTCGCAGGTTTTTGGCCAATCTTTATGAGTACCTCCAGTACCTAAACCAAATCCATGTCCGCCATTTTCATATAGATGCATTTCGGCAGGTACGTTATTTTTTCTCAAATTAAGGTAATAATTAATTGAATTTACAACCGGAACGGCTTTGTCATCAGAGGCATGAACTAGAAATGCTTTTGGAGTATCTGAAGTGATTTGCTTTTCATTGGAATATTTCTCAATTAAATTTTGACTTGGATTGGTGCCTAAAAGGTTCACTTTAGACCCACTATGGGTTATACCATCTTCCATTGAAATTACGGGGTATATCAAGATAGAAAAATCAGGCCGTGCACTTATAGTTGCGTCGGACTCATATACGTTATCTTGGTAATGAGTTGATAATGTAGTGGCTAAATGTCCACCTGCTGAAAATCCCATAATTCCTATTTTTGTTGGGTCTAGGTGCCATTCTTTTGCATTGCGTCTGATTGTTCTTATGGCTTCTTGAGCATCTTGTAGAGGACCGATGGTTTTATCTTTCATAATAGCATCGTTTGGCAATCTGTATTTTAAAACAAATGCTGAAATCCCTAGACTATTGAGCCATTTAGCTACTTTAAAACCTTCTTTATTAATAGCTAAATGAGCATAACCTCCCCCTGGACAGATAATTACAGCTGCTCCGTTTGATTTCTTAGAATCGGCTAAAAAGAGGGTTAGTGTTGGTTGGACCACTTTGTTCACTCCTTTTATAATTTGTTCTGAATCATAAAGGGTTTCTTCTTTATATTCTGAATTTTGGATAGCGCTTGGGATTTTTTCCCATAAAGGGATTTCTTTATTTTGAGCAAATGATAATGCTGTTCCAAAAAGCAGCAAAAGCAGCGTCCATTTAGTCATTTTTAGATTATTGGTTTTGTTTTTCATACAATTCTATTTTAACTATTCAATTGTATTTTAATAGTACTTTATTTCATTTTATAGATTTCTGTCCCTGCTAATAAGAAACAACCCAATCCATAATCTTCAAAGTCTGGAATTTTATCGTATGATAGTGGTTGCCCGTCTTTAGGTTCTTTTCCCGTTGATTGAAGGTAACCCAAGAATCCGTTTTCGTGCAGGCTTTCTTCAGTAAGTGCTTTCCATGCTTTTTGGATCACAGGTAGATAAATTTCTTTTTTCAAGATTCCATTGTTGATTCCGTATGCAATTCCGTAAACAAAAAGTGCAGTTCCTGAAGCTTCTTTTCCTCCATAATTATTTGGGTCGTGCAAACTTGCATTCCAAAATCCATCCACTCTTTGAATTGGAACTAAAGCCGCCGCCATGGTTTTTAAATCTGTAACGTATTGGTCTCTGTGTGGCGCATCTTTTGGGATTATGGTTAATACTTTGGCTAAAGCTGCAATTACCCAGCCGTTTCCACGACTCCAGTAACAATCTTGGCCGTTAGGTTCTTGGTACGGAGGGTCAAAGTCGGCATCGCGCCACCATAGTCCATCTTTAGTATTAAAAAGGCCGCGGTCACCATGTTTATTTCTGGAGTACATATACATTTCGTACATTTTTTCAAAGTAACGATTGTCTTTTTCTAACACTCCCATTTTAGCAAAAACAGGCATTCCCATTTGGATGGCGTCAATCCACGACCAATCATCCAATTGAGGGGTATTCAACAACATATTCATAGTTGCTTTTGTGTTTTTTAATTTTTTAGCGTCAGGTTCTAAATTGTACAAATCAATATAGGTTTGAGCCGCACAATAATTGTCGGCATTTCTAGTTGTATTTCCAGAGTTAAAACCCCATTTGTGAAATTCTGCCCAAGCATAAGCGTAGTTATAATACGTTTCTTTTGGGTATATTTCGTGTAGTGCCATTAGCCCTTCATAGTACACTCCTCGTGTCCAAATATTGCTAGGACGTTCTTTGTTGGTAATAATGGTTTTACCTGTATCAGGCCATTTGTCCATAAAATAACCATTGGCTGTTTGCATTTGCTTTAAAATTAATTTTTTATCAAATGCTTGTTGTGCAATTGTATTTGCAGAACTAATGAGTGTAATAGTTAAGAGTAAAAATAGCTTTTTCATTTTTTTATAAGTGTAGTAATTGAATTAGTTCTTGTTTTGTAAAGGTGTGATACTTACAGGTCCTAATAATCCTGAAGGAGTAGGTTCCCATTTAGTTGCATCAAATTTTTTATAGTCTTTGTCTACCATATTGATTTCGTAAAATATTTTCCATTCTTCCCCTTTTAGTTCCATATTTCGGATACGGTTGGCACCAAGATTAGTTACTTTAATCGTGAGTTCGTTTTTTCCTTTTTTTAGTTTTCCAATATTCAAACTAAATGGGTTTGCCCATGCTGTTCCGATAAAAACACCATTAAGCCATACTTGAGCGCTTTCGCGAACGTCGCCCAAATTCAAACTCCAATTATCAGCGGTTATGTTAGGTGCGTTAAAAGATAAACTGTAGGTTGCTGTTCCAGAGAATGCTTCGGCTTCGGGGCTTAATGTGGTCCAAGATTTTAAACTAGACAATGAAGCTTTAGAAGGAAGTTGAGGTCCTCCTTTGTCGAAGGATATTTTCCAATTGCCATTTAATGCGATGGGTTCGTTTGTTTTTTCTGTGTACTTCCATTTTGGTTGAGAAGCTTGATTTTCGGTTTTCAAGAACAAGGCTTGCCCCGACTCTAAATGGACTTTAACCATAGTTATATCGTTTTGTTTCTGTACAATCGCGTTACCATAATCTTTAGTTAATGGGTCAAAAATCACTACCTCTTTATTAGCAATTTGTAGCGGAATAAAATCATCAATCGTTTTTGAAGTGTGGTTAACGATATAGTATATTTTCTCACCGTTGCTATCTCTTCGGATGTATTTTAATCCAGTTTCAATTAATTTTTCAGGATATACTTTAGCCTCTGCTAGTGCTTTTGAGATATCGCTTGTTGGTTGAAGAATTTCTTTATTAGCGTCAAGCAAAGCAATCATTTGTTTGTTTTGATTTTCGTATTCAAAATATCCAGGAACAGATGAGGGAAGTCCTTCAAAAATAATTTTGCCGCCAGCTTTTTTTAGTGCGATTAATTTTTCTAATGTAGCTAATGGCATTTTTTCGGAAGGAGGGACAATTAATGATTTGAATGTGCCTCCAGGGAGCGCTATTTTTCCATCTACTACTTGGGCTTGTGCAATGAAATTATCCGAGATAAAATCGACTCCATAACCTTGTTTTATCAAGTTTTGTGTGGTAGTATAAAAAGGGGTGTTTTTTAACCATTCACCCAAAGAGTGGATCTTAAATTCGATGAATAAAGAGCCTTCAAGATAGTGACTCCAAGTATCATATACAGGCCAATACAATAAAGTTTCATTATCTGATTTTCCTTGTTGCAACATCGATTGGCAATTGGCAATATAAGAAAATAGGGCAGGAGCATCTTCCCAAGTGGTGTTGTTAGCATTAAAATTAGCCGACGCATAAAATTTCCAACCCGGCCATTTTGCATTTTCTGGTGAGTAGGTAGAGCCGTGCAGGAAAATATGATTAACACCGTTTAAGAGTAAATCTTCTGCTTCGGGTTTGCACTGAGATAAGGCTATTTTGAAATGATCACGTAACCAAGTAAATGTTTCTGATGAAACTAATGGTTTGCCAGAAATATGAGCTGCCGAAGATGAGAATTTTAGCATTACAGGGTCGGCATCGCCTTCGCGAATGTCTTGTTTTTCTCGTCTTAATCCTAAAACGTCGTATGGCATGGAACCAAAAGTCTCGCATTCAGGAATGTCTGCTGAAGCATATAAATCTATTAGATTGCCAGGAGAACCGTGTGCTTGTAATTTTGTTTTAAAGTTTTTAGAGTGCGCCCAATTGGTCCAAGGTTTATCAAAACGATTCAACAACAAATCGGATAGCGTCTCGCGGTAGTCACTTTTTATTCTATTGTCGGCTTCTAGATTGTTTTTGCTGAGAAGTTTTGGCAATTCTTTTTTAAGGTCGTATCCTCTTCGACTCTCAAATTCTTTGAAGAATTGAGGTGTAAAATCAGTGCCATATACTTCGTAGCTGTCATTGAAAATAGAGCGAATTCTACCTTCAAAACCTTTAAGAGCAGTATTAAAAGGAGTCACATAAGTATTGAGTGCTTCTTCTGAATAATGGTCTAAAGTGTATCCTTTGCCACCAGGTGCAGCACGTTTTACTTGTTGTCCGGTTTTACCACTAAAAACGCCATATAAGGTATAGTCTGTTTTTTTGGCTGTCCATTCTAATATGTTTTCTTTTAATTGATTGGTTAAGTCTATATAACTGCCGTCAGCTCCATAACCAACAACATGTAGTAATTGCGCTGGTGTTTTTTCTTTGGTAGGGTCTATCTTGATTTCTTGAATGAATTTAGCCCCTTTTTTTACAGTATATTTTTCTACAATTAGTTTGGTTGCAGCATGAGGTACATCTACTTGAGGACCTCCATAAGGCCATCCAGTACCTAAAACCATATCTACTTGCATACCTGTACTGTCTGCAATTTTGATGGTATAATCTAACATTTCCATCCACTTAGGAGAAAGATAATCTATGAAATTATTTTCTTGCCCTTTAACCCCGTAGATTGGGGTAATTTCTACTCCTCCAATTCCAGCTTTTCGTAAATCAATCAGGTTTTTTTTGAGATTGGGTTTGTCTACAGCACTTCCCATCCACCACCAACGAGCCCAAGGTTGACTGGTATTGGTTATTTTTGGCCAAGGAGAAGCGATTGTTTGACTTACTATTCCTTGAGAAAAAACCGAGAATAAAATAATTATAATATGGTTAAGGTTTGATTTTGTTGACATAAATTAGGGTTTATTGATGGCTACAGCGTAGATTTGAGAATTTCCTTCAAAGTTAGCTCTAAAAATAATCCATTTTCCGTCAGGAGAAAAATGAACATTAGGTTCTAATTTGTAGTTATGATTTTTCATGTTTACCAATTTTTCTGAAATTAGCTGGTCTCCTTTAGGGGTAAAGTGGTAAATCCATCTTCCATTTGTTGCGTGAGCTACCTGTCCCTCGTTTCCGCCATCCCCGGCAAAGGTTTTCATGTCTGGAGCTATATTGTAGTGTATGGACCATTCGTCGCGCTCTAAAGTATAACGCTTTTCTTCATTGGTTTCTAAATTTTTTCCGGCTAAAAAAAATGTTTCTCCTCTAGGAATTTGGAGGTCAAACCAGATTGTTTTTCCATCTGGGCTAAAAAATTCGTGTCCGGCAATCTCTCTTTCTACAGTTCTATTATGGATTTTTTTTCGGTCTTTTGAACGAATGTCGATATTCCATATACGGTCCACTTTGTGCCAAGGACCTTCGTGGCAATACATAAATAAATTGGGGTTTGTAGGCGAAAATTGTTCGTGGTTCAACCAAGCATTTTCAGAAAATAATTCGTTTAAGTTTCCAGTAGCAACATCAATTGTGATTAAAGTACGTTTTAGTTTGGCGTTATAAATTTTTTCAAAGAAATCTTTTTTCTCTGGATTGTTTTTAAATATTTCTTGTTCTTCTTTTGAAGATATCACCCCTCCAAGTAATGTTTCGTCTGCATTTAAAGTCGCTACAGAACCAATTTTATCAGACGGGAATTTGAAAATAAATTTAGTTTTATGAGAATCGATATGAGTAGAAAATATACTGTCTTTTATTCTATAGTAGACTTGTCTTGTTTTCACTCCTACGATTTCTCCGCTTTTTGATCCGGGCGTATTTGTGAGTTGAACAATTTCTTTTGATTCTAAATCGATCGTAAATAATTGTTCTCCATTTGCGGTACTTCCATGAAAAACCATTAGCCAGTTTTTTTTGTCTCTAGTCGGCAAAAAAGGATTGTTGTGAAAATAGAAACTACTGTTGTTACCTTCTCTGTCCACTAACTTTTCTATTTGATGTCCCGTTTCTGAGTCAATCCATACTTTAGTCTGTGAACTTTCCTTAGAAGTTTCTAAAATAGGAATCGTATTTTGACTACGAATTATATTACTCTTAGAGTTAATGATGCTTTGTTTCTCTTTACAAGAAAAACATAATAATGTCACAATGAATAATATGATTTTGCTATTTCTCATGTCTAAAATTTATCGAAAGATTTTAAGTAAAAATAGAATATCTAATTTGTAATGCTATCCTGTTGCATCCTGTGTAGAATGCTTCTTTGTTTTATATCCTTAATATTTAAATGAAGCGGTTATTCCATTAAATCTATTCCTTGCCTATAGGCAGGGAGGCACAGGATACCACTACTAATTAACATTATTATTTTTATCACATCGAACCCAAATAGCTTAAAAAATTATTCTCAAAGGGTTAATTAGTGATTTTAATCAATTTTTAATTATGAATATACGTGTAATTCTTGCAATCACATTACTACTTGTAAATTTTCAAATTATCGCTCAAGAACAACTAAATTTGAATGGTACTTGGAGATTTATGCTTGCTAAAACTGAAAAAGAGGCTGATAGTTTGTCAAATTTTTTTACCAATAAATATGACAGCAGAAGTTTTAAACCAACTCCTGTTCCTTCAAACTGGTCTGTTCTTGGCTACGAGGAACCTGTATATAGAGGTTTTGAAGGAGATAAAGCAAGTGAGGGTTTTTATTTATATGATTTCAAAGTTCCAGCTGATTGGAAAGAAAAGTATGTTAAGCTTCATTTTGGTGGAGTGTGGTCATCAGCCGAAGTTTGGCTTAACGGAAATTTTATAGGAACTCACAATGGCGGATATACCTCATTTAGTTTTGATGTCGATGGAAAGCTTAAGGCGGGTGAGTCTAATCAACTTGCGGTGCGTGTACGTCAAGTTAACCCCGATTATAAATTTGATGTTTATGATGATTGGACATTAGGAGGTATTTATAGAGATGTTTTTCTTGAGGCAATGCCAAAGAAAAGATGGATTGATCGTCTCATTGTGAAGACAGAATTCGATGAATTATATAAAGATGCTCAACTAAAGATAAATATAATGGTGGGAGATAGGAATAAGGAAACTCTTCCAGGAAATTATCCAAGTCCAGGTGAGTCATACAATATGAGGGTTACTTTATATACAAAAGATGGAAAGGATTTGGAACATCAAGAAATTTTAGTGCCAGCACATACTGCAACAAATAGAGAAGTATTGATGACCATGCGTGTGAATAATCCTCTACATTGGACTGCAGAAACTCCTTATCTTTATAGACTTCGTGTTGAACTCTTAGAAAAAAATATGGTGGTACATTCTCGTACCGAACACGTAGGATTTCGCGAGATTTCTACTGCAGGAGGAGTTTTCAGAATTAATGGTCAAGCAGTAAAGTTACGAGGTGTGAATAGGCATGACGAACATCCAGATGTAGGTAGAGCAACAACAAAAGAACACTGGTTACAAGATATTAAACTGATGAAAGCTGCAAATATTAATTATGTTCGAATGGCTCACTATGCTCATGCACAAGGTTTTGTAGAGCTCTGCGATGAATTGGGGATGTACGTTGGTGAAGAAGTTTCGCTTGGAGGAGCGGCTGATTTAATGTATGACGCATCCTTTTCTGGGGCAGTACTACAAAGATCGTATGAGACGGTTGTACGAGATATTAATAGACCTTCTATTATTTATTGGTCAATAGGGAACGAAGATGCTTTAACTAGCTTACATATGGCATCGGTAAAATTGGTTAAAAATTTGGATCCGACTCGTCCTGTTCTACTGCCTTGGCGCGCGGAAGAATGGCTTCCAGCAGAAGTAGATATTCTCGCACCTCATTATTGGAAACCACAAGAGTATGACCTATTAGCTTGCAGATCTAATCGTCCAATCATTTCTACAGAATATACTCATTCTTTTGGAGTTGATGGATTTGGTGGTTTG
Organism: Flavobacterium sp.; assembly: GCF_024642105.1. Taxonomy (GTDB): domain Bacteria; phylum Bacteroidota; class Bacteroidia; order Flavobacteriales; family Flavobacteriaceae; genus Flavobacterium. The sequence continues at coordinate 417,224 of NZ_JAHEBT010000052.1, read as the reverse complement.
GGAGCACGTTGGAAAGCATTAACTAAACACCCTTCTGGTACAGGAGCTGCAATCTGGATGTGGGCAGACCAAGGGATCAAAACGCCAGTTTTGAGACCTAAAGAAAAGCTCTCAAAATTGAGCGAAGGAGATGATTACCTTCGGATTGATGACGCGGGTTGGGATGGTATTGTAGACTCTTACCGTAATTTGACAAGAGATTACTGGGAGACAAAAGCGGTTTATGCTCAGGTATATCCTACTTTGAATAAGGTGCTTTTTACTCCTGGTGAAAAAACGGTCAGTATTCCTATGCAAAATGATTTTGACTTTACGAATTTTAATAAGATAAAAATTAGTTGGTCTATTCGAGAAGACCAAAAGGAATTGGCTTCGGGTTCAGGAACAATTGAAGGCCAACCCCACACTGAGTCGACCTTTAAATTGCCATTAGATAATTTGACTTCTATTAGTATAGGAAAAACGTATTATGCTTGGTTTATTTTTACCAATCCAGAGGGGATGGAGATTAATCGTAAAGCGGTGGAACTTTGTCCGCGTATGGAGGGGTTGACTAAAAAATCTCCAGAGGGAAGATTGTCAGTTATAAAAGGGGAAAAAGTTACCATTGATGCAGGAGAAGTACATTATGTATTTGACCCTAAAATAGGTCAGTTGATTTCGGCAAGTTTAAAGGGTAAAGCATTATTAAATGATTTGAGACCAGTTATATGGCGTAAATTAGATAGAGCGGAAGTTAGTGTAATCGGTAAAAAAGAATCTAGCCAAGCAGTCAATCTTAATCTTTATGAACAATCGGTTATAGATTGGAATGTAGAAGAAAATCAATCTAGTATTGTTATAAAAGCGACAGTGAATTATTTAGTGGATAGTAAAAATCAATTTACTACAATTTACCGATATTCAATTGGATTGGATGGGAAATTAGATGTTCATTATCAGATTCAAACCAAAGTGGAGGTGCCAAGTTTGCCAATTGTAGGAATGGCTGTAGATGCGGTACCTGAGCTAAACCGTTTGCATTGGTTGGGACTTGGTCCATACGATGCTTATGCAAACAAACAATCTGCACCGATTTTAGGAGTCTGGGGAGGATTAAATAAAGATAAGGAAACTAGCGGAACAAAAGTAATGCGTTGGGTAGAACAAAGTGGTGAAATTGGCGTAGTACGTATTTCTAATCTAGGTTATTTGGAGCACGATACTGCTAAACCGGAAACTGTAAACATATTATTGGGCGTATTAGGTAGACCAGAAAAAGGTCGAAAAGCAGATGAATCTATTCCACAACTTTTAACAAACACTGGAGAATATTTCGTAGGTGAATTTAGTATAGAATTATTAAAGAATAATCATTAAATGTGTTTTTAATAGTTTAATAATTTTTAGAGTGTTTAGTTCTAGATATTTTAATTGTTTATTAAATAATACGATAAATACAATCGAAATTTTGTAATAATTACTTTTTAAAGTTTTTCCTTAATCTCTAATCCTAATCAAAAAAAATGAACCGACGCAAATTCATAATTGGGAATTCACTAGCTTTAGTTGGTTTAGGGCTTCCATTTTCAGCCAGTAGTAATGCTTTAGAAAAAGACCCAAGACTTTCTGATTTTGAAAAACGACTTCAACCTATTGGTCGTGCTTTAGAATTTGAAGATTATTACGTTTGGTGTAACAGTCCAATTGAAGGTCCTGATGGTAAAATACATGTTTTTTTCTCTCGATGGCCCAAAGCTAAAAAAATGAGTGGCTGGATTAATAGTTCAGAAATTGCCCATGCTGTAGCAGATCAACCTGAAGGTCCTTATACTTATGTTAGTACAGTTCTATCGCCTAGAGGTGGCGATTATTGGGATGCAACTACTTGTCATAATCCAAGTATTCATTTTGTGGATGGGAAATATGCGCTTTTTTTTATGGGAAATTCTAACGGGAAAATGAATACAAAACGCATAGGGCTTGCGACTTCGGATTCGCTTTATGGACCCTGGGAGAGACCAGATAAGCCGTTGTTACTTCCTGGAGAAAAAGGCAGTTGGGATGATTATATTACTACCAATCCTTCGTTTTTAAAACACCCTAATGGAGAATATTGGCTTTATTATAAGTCATTGGATGCGGCAGGTTATGAAAATCCAAAATTTGATATTCGTGGAAATAGGAAATACGGCTTGGCTATTTCTCAATCATTGTATGGTCCTTATGAAAAATTTGAAGAGAATCCAATAGTTGATTTTTCCAAAACAGGGGATAACAAACAATGTGAAGATGCTTTTGTTTGGTATGAAAATAAGAAATTTAAGATGTTAACTCGAGATTTAGGTTATTTTGGTATAGATGATGGGTTATATATGGACTCCTTAGATGGTAAACAATGGAGCGACCCATTAATTGCTTTTCAGTCCTTGAATAAATATGTAAATCAGCCAGAAGCTCCTAAGCACTTAAATCGATATGGAAGATTAGAACGTCCCCAATTATTATTTCAAAAAGGAAAGCCAACTTATTTGTTTGCAGCATCTCAAGGAGGAAAATATGAAACGGCTTCGGGGTTTATTTTTAAATTGAAATAAGAAATAAATAGAGAAAATATATAGTGTAAGATTTGTTAAATATTGGAAGGATAAAACAGAGCAAGTTTTAAAAACAGATGCTAATGAGAAAACTGCAATAAATGCAAATAATATTTACAACATATATAATTATACCTGTTATTTTATATGCACATCGTTTTTTTTTGAATTTTTAATTAGGATAATAAAAAAATATGTAATAGTTTTGTGTAATCGATTGCATAAATTTATAAATAAGATTTATCCATCAATAAAATAATTTATTTTACTAACTAAATTCAAACTACTAATGAAAAACAAAATTACCTATTTGTTTATTATAGCTTTGTTTACTCTAATGTATTCATCGGGCTATGCGCAAGGCAAGGTGGTTAAAGGTAAAGTCACAGATGCTGCAGGACTTCCTTTGCCAGGTGCTAACGTAATTATTAAAGGAACTCAGAAAGGTACGAGTACTGATTTTGATGGTAATTATACTATCAACGCTGCTACTGGTCAGGTATTGGTTTTTACCTATACGGGTTCTAAAACTGAAGAAAAAACCATTGGTCAATCATCTGTTTATGATGTTAAACTGACTGATAGCAACAATACTTTAGAAGAAGTTGTTGTTGTTGGGTATGGAACAAAGAAGAAAAAAGATCTTACGGGTTCAATTGTAAGTGTGGGTGCAGAGGAAATTGCTTCTAGACCTGTTCAAAATGCAGTTCAAGCAATACAAGGAAAAGCGGCTGGTGTAGATATTTCTTCAAATGAGCGTCCAGGAACTGTTGGAAGTATTAGAATACGTGGAGCGCGTTCTATTTCTGCTTCAAATTCACCATTGTACGTAGTAGATGGAATCCCATTAAATTCAGGGGGGATTGATTTTATAAATCCTAATGATATTGAGTCAATTGATGTATTAAAAGATGCTTCAGCTACCGCTATTTATGGTTCTCGTGGGGCTAATGGGGTTATCATTGTAACAACTAAAAAAGGTAAAAACGGAAAGTATACTTTAAATTATGATACTTCTATAATTACAGAAACAATTCATGAAAATGCAAGAATGATGAATTCTGCAGAATATATTGAATTGCGTCGTTGGGCTAGATACTATTCAAATCCAGCAGGTTTCCCAAGAGGTGATGCGCCAACTATTGCAAATGATAGAACAATATTTTTAGATACCGCTGATCCAACGGCTTGGAACAATATTGCACAGGGATGGGCTTCTGGAACATGGGATGGTTCTAAAGTAGCTACCACTGATTGGGCTAAATTTGTAACACAAACTGGAGTGACACAACAACATACTTTAAGTGTTAGTGGAGGTACAGAAAAGACAAAGGCTTATGGGTCATTTGGATACATGGACAATACGGGAACTTTAAAAGGTCAAAGTTACAAACGTTATAATGGTAACGTGAGTGTTGATATTGCGCCAAACAAATGGTTCTCAATGGGAGCTAATTTAAATACTAGTTATGGAGTTAATGAATACGGTCAATCTACAGTAGGTAGATCTGCAGTAGCCTCATCAGGGGGAATCTACCAAACAGCAAGACAAAACTTGCCTTATGCAATGCCTTTTGATGCCAATGGAGTTAGAATTATTAATCCAGGTGGGGATTCTACTATTAGAAATGTTTATGATGAGCATTTGTATTCACAAGATCAACGTGTAACTTTACGTGCTTTTGGTAGTTTTTATGCGCAATTGGATTTAGGAGCAATTTCTTCAAAATTAGATGGGCTTAAATACCGTGTTAATTTTGGTCCCGATATCACAGCGTATAGAAACGGAGTGTTTTTAGATGGGCAGTCTTCGGCTCGTTCAGGAACTAGTTATGCTTCATTATCAAAAGATCAAACTATCTCGTATACTTTAGATCAATTACTTTTCTACAACAAAACATTAGGCAATCATAATTTTGGATTGACATTGTTGCAGAGTCAAACTCAATATAGAAATGAAGGAAATGCTATGTCAGCTGAAAAAATTCCAAATTCGGCTAACAAATGGAATGCATTGATTCCTTCAAATGTGCCAGTACTTGCATCGTATAGCTCTGATTTAACAGAGACGGGTTTGTTGTCTTATATGGGAAGAATTAATTATGGGTATGCAGATAAATATTTAATTACGGCTTCAGGTCGTTTTGATGGGGCTTCACAATTGGCTCCAGGAAATAAATGGGCATTTTTCCCTAGTACCGCTTTAGCTTGGCGTTTGGATAAAGAAGAATTTTTACAAAACGTTTCTTGGATTAACCAATTGAAATTGAGAGCGGGTTATGGTATTACAGGAAATGCTGCGGTAGCAGCTTACGCTACCCAACCACCTTTGGTAGGAATTGTTCATCCATTTGGATCTGGACTTAGTAACAATACAAGTTTGGGTAATTTAGATCTTACCTGGGAAAAAACAACACAATACAATTATGGAGTTGATTTCTCTATATTGAATAGTAGAATTTCAGGAAGTTTGGAATACTACACTAGTAAAACAACTGATTTATTATTAAGTAGAACTATTCCAACAGTTACAGGTTTTGCAACAACACTTGAAAATGTGGGCGCAACAGAAGGTAATGGAGTGGAACTTACTTTGAATACTGTTAATGTTAAAACAGCTGATTTTGAATGGAGTTCAAGTTTGAGTGCTTCATGGCAGAAAAGCAAAATTGTAGAGTTACAAAACGGAAAATTTGATGATATAAACAATACTCGTTTTATTGGTCAGCCTCAAGGTATTATATACGGTTTTGCATCTAATGGAATTTGGAAACCTGAAGACGCTGCTGAAATGGCAAAATTCAATGCTAATAGTGCTGGATTCTCTTTCGGAAACGCAAGACCTGTAGATCAAAATGGGGACTATAAAATTGATGCCAATGACCGTGTAATTATTGGTAGTACTGAACCTAAATTTGTGACAGGATTGACTAATACTTTTAATTACAAGAATTTCGAATTATCTTTCTTTATCTATGGACGAATGAATTATCTTTCTAGTGCTGGAGCAGAAAATTTAAGTGGTAAAACAAGCCAAAGAGTATTGGATTATTATACAGAAAATAATATCAATGCAGCGTATCAAAAACCAATTTATTCTGCGGCAACTGGAGATCAATACCATCCAACTTTAGGATATTTAGATGGTTCATTCTTGAAAATCCGTAACATTTCTCTTGGTTATAATTTCACAGATGAATTGGCAGAAAAAATAGGTGTTTCTAAATTAAGAATGTACCTTCAAGCTTCTAATCCAGGAATGTTATTCTCTAAAGCAAAATGGATGGATTTTGATACTCAAACCACCTATTCAAATCGCGGATTTACTTTAGGATTAAACGTTCAATTCTAGAAATAATAAAAAAATAGATTATGAAAAATTATAAAACATTATACATCAACTTAATGCTAGTAGCTACTTTGGCATTAAGTAGCTCCTGTAGTCAAGATTTTCTAGATGAAAATTTAACAACAGCTTACAGTAAAGACTATTTAAAAACTGAAGAAGGAATTCAGGCTTTAGCTATAGGAACTTATTATCAAGTACTGAACCACTCAACCGATATTCGTGAAGTCCCTCTTGCATCTACAGAATCAGGGACAGATGAATTTCATGCAGGAGGAGATGCGTCCAATCATATTTGGAATTCGTATGCTTCTGGATTATCTTCCTTTGTAACAGTAAACAATGCAAATACTGTTGCAGCAAATACCAATTGGGATAAATTATATATAGGAATTGGAAATGCGAATCAATTAATTGAATCGGCAACTGCAAGTACTTCAACAAAAGATGCTATCAAAAAAACAGCGTTAGGGGAAGGATATTTTTTAAGAGCCTATAATTATTTAAAATTGGTGAGACAATATGGAGGAGTACCTTTAAAACTAAAAACAAGTTCTACTGTAGAGTTAGAATTTACTAGAGCTAGTGCAAAAGAGGTTTTGGCTCAAGTAATAGACGATTTTACAAAAGCGTACGGACTTTTAGCTAATACGGGTGGTCCTACTAAAATTACTAAAGATGCAGTGGCACACTATTTGGCAAAAGCCTATTTGACTCGTGCTAGTGAAATCAATGATTCTTGGAATTCAGACACAAAAACGGCTGATTTACAACAGGTAGTTACTTTGTCAGACCAAGTAATTGCTAATCACCCATTGGCAGCTAACTATGTTAATTTATGGGATTATAAAGCTCCAGATGGCGCTAATGAGAAATTACCAGAATTAATTTTGTCTGCTAGTTATAACTCTAATGCATTAAACTCTGGTGAAAACCAACAACATTTATTTTTCTTATCAACCTATGATCAATTGCCTCAAATGGAACGTAATACAGGGGGAGGAAGACCATTCAGTCGTTTAGCACCAACGTATTTTACTTTTGATGTATTTGATAATGTTAATGATTCTCGTTTTTGGAAAAGTTTTCAAACCAAGAGCGCTATTAATAAGGCGGCATCTGGATATGTAAATGGTACTGATTTAGGAATTATGTATGTAGTCAATAAATCAACAGATAATACTCGTTTTGCTAAAACTAATAATGGATTGACAGATAATATAGTATATGCAAAAACAGGTAAAAAAATACCAAGTGTTTTCGTGGCTTATGCAGCGGATAATGGTAATCTAATGGCAGGAGTTAGATTTCCGTCATTGAGTAAATATATGGATGGTGCTAGATTGGATTATAACGCAACAAAAGGAACTCGTGATCTTGTTTTAGCTCGTTCAGCAGAGACCTATTTAATGGCTGCTGAGGCTAAAGTACGTTTAGCTAAAGCGGGTACAGGATCTTTTGCAGATGCATTGCCTTATATAAATGCTGTTAGAGCTCGTGCTGCTTATAAAGCAGGAGAAGATCGTGCTGCTTATACGGATGGTTCTGCTGCGGTTACTGTTGCTGTTCTTGGAGGTAGAAATAGTTCATTTATGGCTGAAAATTCATATTATGAATCAAATAATATTACAGCAACAACAGCTGCTACAAGCTTAACTATCACTGCAGGGACTTATCCAGATCAAGATTTAGCTGTAATCGCAAAATTGGGATACACTAGTGAGTATGATAAAATGTTATGTTTAATCTTAAACGAGCGTACTAGAGAGCTTTGTGGAGAATTCCATCGTTGGGAAGACTTGAGTAGAACCAAAACTTTGGTTGCTAGAGCTAAGGCTTACAATCCAGAAGCAGCTCCAAATGTTCAAGATAAGCATAATCTACGCCCAATACCTCAGACTTTCTTAGATGCGGTTTACGCAAGTGGAAAACCACTATCTGCAGCTGAGAAACAAGCGATGCAAAATCCTGGATATTAATGCTATTTGATAATTGAATAAGATTATTTTAAAAGCGCTATAGTTGAAAAATTATAGCGCTTTTTATTTTTTTAAAGTTAAACAGTAACCTGATGCCACAGGATAGTTTGTTTTTTTGAATTCAATAAATTTGAAAAAACTAGTGTTTTATATAAAGTAACCAATGAATTGGGCTAATTTTTTTATTCGATGATTAATAAGAGATTTTATATTCCAAATTTTAGTGTCATTAAAAAAGTGTTACTGTTGCTTTTTTTTACACTCCAACTTTGGTCTCAAGACACTAGAAGTTTCAAGGTTTTTCAGTTTCCAGCCAATAAAATTCCAATGATTGATGGAAACTCAGAAGACTGGAAACTAGTTCCCGAGGCTTATACAGTTGGAATGAATGAATTATGGGAGGATAGTGGAAAACACAGTAAAGTCAATCCTAAAAACATAGAGGTTAGTGTTAAGGTAGCTTGGGTAAAAGGATTGAATAGATTGTATTTTCTGTATGAAGCGTACGATGATTATTGGGATTTTTCTTTGCCAGGTTTGCATAATGATACTTTTGAAGTTATTGTAGATGCAGACCAGTCTGGAGGGCCATTTATTGATCGATTTCATCCTAACAAAAATTTGAATCCAATGGATGCCTATTTTTCTTTTCATGGTGTTCATGCCCAAAACTATCATATTTTCACACCCGCCGAGGGAAAAGATTGGGCTTTAGTTTGGGGAAGTCAGCCTTGGATAAAAGAAATGCCTTATTCCAATGCGGCGTATCACTATAATTTTAAACCAGGAACCTCAGGAAAATTGACCTTAGAGTTCTGGATAACGCCTTTTGATTATGCAGGGAATGACCCCAAAAGAGCTGTTGAATCTATCTTGGAAGAGAATAAGAATATTGGGCTATGCTGGGCGGTGATTGATTATGATGATGTGAACAGTGAAAAAAATAATGGATTTTGGAACCTGTCAAAAGAACACACCATGTATGGCAATGCATCTTATAGTTTGCCTTTCAAGTTGATGCCTTTGGAAAACGAATTCAAGACAGCCATTTCAGCCAATTGGACTTTTACTGTTATCGATAAAAATCAACGAAAAGTAGCTTTTGTCGATACCTCAGAGGGAGAAATTACGTCTTGGAAATGGGATTTTGGAGACGGAACCATTTCTTCAGAACAAAGTCCAATACATCAATATAAAGAAGCAGGAAAATATATCGTTGTTTTAGACATAGCAGGACCTAAAGGAAAATCAAGACGCTCAAAAGTTTGGGACGTGGCAGTAAAATAATAAAAAGTAATTCAAATGAAAATTAAATTTAAAATGAGTTTGCCTCTATTTATGGTTGCAACAGTATTCTTAGCGTGTAATGTAGTAGCCCAACAAAAAAAGGCTACATCAATCACTTTGACCAATGCTGCCGAAATAGCTTTGACAGATAAAGCAGTGAGTATAAAAAGAAATAGCATAGACGCTAGTTTAAACCAAAAAGGGTTTCCATTGCTCACGTATAATGGAGTTGTCGTTCCTTCTCAGGTAAACGATTTAGACGGGGATGGGAAATGGGATGAGCTTTTTTTGGCGACAAATTTTGCCGCGAAAGAAACCAAAACAATTCAGCTAAGTTGGGTAAAAAAAGCACCACAATTTCCAATCAGAACAAGTGTTCGGTTTGGTAAAAGAGAAGCTAAAAACCTGCCTGTTCAACCTGCCACAGAAGAAATACTATTAGCCAATCAAGTGCATAAAAAATTAGGATTCCAAAAATACCAAACCGATGGACCCACATGGGAAAACGACAAGATTGGTTTTCGACATTATTTGGATGGCCGAAACGCTAAAGATGTTTTTGGTAAAAAAGTATCAGCCATTACCCCAGAGAATGTTGGGATTAATAGCGAAGGAGCGGTAGAAGATAATTATCATACCATGTGGGATTGGGGTAGAGATATTTTTCCTGTTGGCAATTCAGCAGGTTTAGGAGGTTATGCATTATTGGTAGGTGATGAAATCAATAGATTAGGAATTATCACCACTGATACTTTGAATAATATTGAAAAAACTACTTTTAAAATAGTAGCCGAAGGTTCAGAAAATTCCGTATTGCGTTATACGTATCAAAATTGGTTGGTATCAGGGAATCAATACCAAGTTAAAGAAACAACTTCGATTTGGCCGGGGATGTACGGGTATAAAAACACAGTGAGTTTAGAAGGACTTAAAGGAAACGAAATGTTGCTTATTGCACTTTCTAATATTAATAATCAAAAACCTTTAAATATAGTTGAAGCAGGCAATTTTATTTGTCTTATTCAACATGATAATTTAGGCTATAATCGAGAATGGATTATGGGAATAGCAATTATTGTTCCCAAAAAAGGATTTAAAGGCTATATGGAAGCGCCTAAAACGGGGCAATTGACCAATTCGTATTTAGCTAAGTTTGCTGTAGAAAATAATGAGACTATTAGTTATTATCCAATTGCGGCTTGGGAACTGAGCACAGATAAAAATTTTAAAGACTCGAGCTATTTTAATCAATATGTTATCAATTTAGCCCAACAACTTTCAACTGAAATTACAATCACTATTAATTAATAATTCTATGAAAATTTTAAAAACCAACATTTTAGCTTTATTGTGTATTGGGTTTTTTACCTCGGTAAATGCTCAGACTAACGATGTTACTACACCATTGCATTTACTTAAACCAGAATATCCTACTCCGTATGGTGTGCCTCAAAAGGAGAATGTTAAAGCTGTTTTGGATAGAGTATATACTTTTTTAAACCAGAATACGGCTTCTAAAGTAATAGATGCTACTACCAAACAAGAAATTAAAGATCTTAAGAAAGTAAAAGAGAATGTGATTTTTGAACCAGGAGCGTTTAGATTGACCAGTTATGAATGGGGCGTTACTTACGCCGGAATGCTTTTGGCCTCTGAGGCTACAGGCGAAAAATATTTTGCAGATTACACGAATAGTAGATTAAAATTATTGAGTGACTTGGCGGAAAATTATAAGCCTAAAAATGAAAAAGATACCCCAATCCATTCGCTATTGCATCCAAGAGCATTGGATGATGGAGGAGCAGTTTGTGCCGCTTTTATTAAGGCAAAGAGAAATGGGTTTAAAGGCGATATTGATCCTTTAATTAACAATTTAGTTACTTACATCAGTGAAAAAGAATTCCGACTTAAAGATGGTACTTTAGCTCGTAATAGACCACAAGACAATACGCTATGGCTTGATGATATGTTTATGGGAGTTCCAGCTTTAGCCCAAATGGGAAGTTACACAGGAGATACAAAATATTTTGATGATGCGGTTAAACAAGTCAATCAGTTTTCAGAAAGAATGTTCAACAAAGAGAAAGGGATTTATATGCACGGATGGGTGCAATCCATGTCAGTTCATCCTCAATTTCACTGGGCTAGAGCCAATGGTTGGGCAGTAATGACTATGGTAGAATTATTGGAAGTTTTGCCAAAAAATCATCCTGGATATGCGGGAGTCTTGGCACAATTACAGGCCCATATTAATGGATTGGTAAAATACCAAGACGGAACAGGATTTTGGCACCAATTGATTGATAAAAATGATACTTATTTAGAAACTTCGGCAACGGCTATTTATACTTATTCCATTGCTAGAGCTATCAATCGTGGGTATATAGATAAAATGGCTTTTGCTCCAGCAGTACTTTTGGGATGGAATGCAGTGGCGACGAAAGTCAATCCAAAAGGACAAGTAGAGGGTACTTGTGTGGGGACAGGAATGGGATTTGACCCTGCTTTCTACTACTATCGTCCAGTGAATTTGTTTGCAGCTCATGGCTACGGACCGGTTTTATTAGCAGGTTCAGAAGTGCTATTGTTGTTAAAAAACAATGAATTTGAAATTAACGATAGCTCATTACAACTTAAAGTTAAAAAATAACAAACTTAAAATCCTTAGATTCTATGAAATTTAAATCAAGTTTATCTACCATTGCGAGCACTGCATTTTTTTTGATAGGATCATTGGCTTTTAGCCAAATAGGAACTCGATTCCCTTCAGAAAAAAAGGTGGTTGTAGACCCAATAACAGGACAAGAGTTACTTTTCTTAACCACAAAACAGGCTGGGGATTCAAAGACCTATCCTACCCATCCGCAATGGACATCAGATGGAGAATGGCTTGTTTTTCGTTCCAATAGAGTAAAAGGCGAAGCCATGGCTGTGAATGAAAAATCGGGAGCGATTGTTCAGGTTACAGAAGGAGGCTATAATGGCACTTTGTGTATTGCCCAAAAATCCATGAAACTATATTTCATGAGACAAGCTAATGAAAAAGCGATGCAAATTATTGAAGTTGATTTAGCAAAAGTTTTTGAAGATAGTAAATCGGGCAAGATGAAGCCAGTTGCCGTCTATGAAAAAATATGTGGAATTACCTCTCCAGATATGGGAGCTTCGGGTGATATGGCTTTGGATGCGAATGAAGATGTAATTTATTTCAGAATAGGAAAAGAGGAGGCTGCAAGACATTTGTCTCCTGGAATTCAACTTGAAAATAACTTTGGTCCTCGTAATATGGGGGCAGGACCTGGAGGAATTGGAAGTATGAATATTAAAACAGGGGTTTTTAAACACGTAGTTTCTGTACCTTTTCAGGTAGGACATATTCAGTCTAATATTTGGAATCCAGGCGAAATTGTTTTTTGCTGGGAAACGGGAGGAAAGTCGCCACAACGTACTTGGACGGTTATGTCTGATGGAACAGGCTTACGCCCACTTTATCCGGAATCAGACTACGAATGGGTAACGCACGAGGCTGTAATTTCAAAAGATGAGGTAGCTATGGCCATCATGGGGCATCGAAAAATAGACGTACAAAAAGAGAAACCGGTTGAAGTTACTGACAGCAAAGAGGTTCGAAATCCAATTAATCCGGGTCAAGAAAGCAATTGGGGACCTTCGGGAACTCGAGAAAAACCAACAGGGTTGGCTATCGTAAATTTACGAACTAGAGAAATGGAAATTGTAGGTCAAACGTCAAGTGGTAGTGGTTTATGGCATGTGCATGGTTCTTCAGATGGTAAATGGGCCGTCGGAGACGACTTCTCAAGAAGTTTGTATTTGATTGATCGAAAAACAAAAGAAATGAAACTTCTTACCACAGGGCATAAAGAAACCGCTGCAGATCATGTTCATCCTACTTTTAGTCCAGATGGGACTAAAATACAAATTCAGTCGGCTATGCTTTCGGAAGATAATAGGTCAATGAATATTTGTATAGTAAAAGTTCCAAAAGAGTGGTTGGAACGAAAATAATTTAAATAAACGATACTGAAATGAGACATTTTTTGATTGTAATACTAGGTCTTTTGGGATTTTTTCAAACTGCCTATTCACAAACTGATGATACTACTTTTCCAGATGGGACTATAATTCCGAGTTGGTTTAGAGAGAATACTAAGATTAAATTAAAAGATTTGGGTAAGACTTATACCATAACCGATTTTGGAGTAAATCAAGATAGTACCAAAGTGCAAACCACTTCGATTCAAAAAGTGATTGATTTAGCGGCTTCAAATGGCGGTGGAGTTATTGTGATTCCCAAAGGCGTCTTTTTGAGTGGAGCCCTTTTTTTTAAACCTAAAACGCATTTGCATATTGTGGCGAATGGAGTTTTAAAAGGATCAGACCTGATTGCTGATTATCCAATTATGCCTTCAAGAATGGAAGGTCAAAACTTGGATTATTTTCCGGCTTTAGTCAATGCTTATGAGGTAGATGGTTTTTCTATTTCGGGTAAAGGGACTATAAATGGAAACGGATTGAATTATTGGAAGGCTTTTTGGCAACGACGCAAAGAGAATCCAAAATGTACGAATCTTGAAGTTTCTAGACCTAGATTGGTTTTTATTTGGAATTCTAATAATGTACAAATTCAAGACGTCAAATTAATTAATTCTGGTTTTTGGACGAGTCATTATTATAAGTGTACTAATGTGAAGCTTTTGGATTTGTATATTTATTCCCCGCATATTGGTGTAAAAGCGCCGAGTACAGATGCTATAGATATTGACGCTTGTTCTAATTTTTTGGTCAAAGGATGTTATATGTCGGTTAATGATGATGCTATTGCTTTAAAAGGAGGTAAAGGACCTTATGCCGACCAAGATAAAAATAACGGAGAAAATACCAATGTGATAATTGAAAACTGCAATTTTGGATTTTGCCATTCGGCTTTGACCAATGGAAGTGAGGCGATTCATAATAAAAACATTATCATGCGTAATTGTGAGGTGAAAGATGCATCACGACTATTATGGCTCAAAATGAGACCGGATACTCCTCAACGATATGAGTATATTAGAGTGGAGAATATAAAAGGCGATGCAAAAACTGGATTGGCTGTTTTTGCGTGGAAACAGTTTTTTGATTTAAAAGGCCGTCCCGATATTCCGCTATCATATGGAGACCATATCACCTTAAAAAATATTGAACTTAGTTGTGATGTTTTTTATGGGGTAGAAAAAGATCCAAATGTTCGGTTGTCAAATTTTTCATTTGAAAATTTGAAAATTAAAACCTTGAACGATGAAATGGATAAAAGTTTAATACAAGGAATTACTCTTAAGAATGTTTATTTTAATAGTAAAGAAATACAGTAAATATCTATAAATAGGAACCTTAATAATCGGGAAAACGTGATTTTAATAAATCACGTTTTTTTATTTTTTAATTATATCACTAATGGTTTAAATTCTATTATTAATGTCTACAGGAAAGTACAGGACGGAGTATGTGTTCATTGTAAATAAATTTGAAATTCATTAACAACCAAAATAAAATTATTGTAATATGAAGAATAAAACTATTCTTTTAATGGGCACCATCATTTGTGTTCTGATGTGTATATCAACTTTGGCTCAAAGCACTAATGATAATATAAGAAAAAACCAACTTTTCAATTTTGGTTGGAAATTCAAATCAGGTGAGATTCCAAACGCTCAAGAACTCAATTTTAATGATAATGATTGGCGTGTGCTGGATTTACCACATGATTTTCAGTTTGAACAACCTTGGGATCAAACAGCCAATAAAGGGCGTGGATTTAAAACTCTTGGTATTGCTTGGTACCGTAAAACATTCAAAGCAGATGCTAGTTGGGTTGGGAGACAAGTTTTTCTTGATTTTGAGGGGATTATGCTGCATGGCGAAGTTTGGCTGAACGGGAAGAAAATAGGCGGAACTAGTTATGGTTATCTTGGTTTTGAAACAAATATTTCTAATCTTATTAAATATGATGATGTCAATGTAGTTGCTGTTCGTTCTTCTACAGAGGGAGGTTCTCGTTGGTATACCGGTGGCGGACTTTTTAGAGATGTACATTTGGTAGTTAAAGACCCAATTTCTATTGCGCGTCATGGTGTTTTTATAACGACTCCAAAAATTTCTAATCAAAATGCAGAAGTGAATGTACAGGTTGAAGTGGCAGGTATTAAAAATAAAGAATACCAATTAGAAATTATTACAAAAATAGTCTCTCCCGAAGGGAAACAAGTAGCCGAAACAAAAACGATGGCTCCCAAAAAGTCAAATCTTGTTGAAGTAGAAGTTGCATTGCCAAAGGTTAATATCGCTAATCCACAGCTTTGGTCTTGCGAAACACCTCATTTGTATTCAGCTGAAGTGTCATTGGTAGTAGACGGTAAAGTGACTGATAAGCTTACTGAAAAGTTTGGAATTCGCACCATTGAGTTTTCAAAAGAATTTGGACTTAAATTAAATGGTAAAAAAGTTTTTCTTAAAGGTGTTGCTAATCATCATGATTTAGGTGCGTTAGGTGCAGCTGCTCATGAAACGGCAATTGCTAGAATGATGGATAAGTTAAAAGCTTTTGGTTTTAATCACATTCGAACTTCTCATAATCCCTATTCAGAGTCTTTTTTTAAACTTGCCGATGAAAAAGGAATTTTAGTGGTTGATGAATTATACGACAAGTGGGGGAGCCAAACAGCATGGGCAGGGAGTGCACCATGGAATGATATATGGTACAATAATATGAAAGAGTGGATTAAACGTGACCGTAATCATCCTTCGGTAATTTTGTGGAGTTTTGGAAATGAATTACAGTTTCAGGAAGAACGATGGAATTGGCCAACAACTGATTGGGGTGTAACTACCTATAAAATTATGGATGTAGTGGCTAAACGCTATGATCCTACCCGTAAAACAACAGTTGCTATGTATCCAGCCCGCGCCGGAGGGATTATTAGAGCCAATCCGGACTTTCGTATCAAAGAAAATATTGTTCCGCCTGAGTTGGCAACCGTTACCGAAGTGGCTAGTTTTAATTATACTTGGGAGGATTACCAAGAGTATCTAAAACATGCGCCTGATATGATTGTTTATCAAAGTGAAGCGGTAACCAATGAGTTGGCTGCACCTTATTTTGGAATGGACAGAGAAAAAATGGTCGGACTGGCGTATTGGGGAGGAATTGAATATTGGGGTGAATCTCAAGGTTGGCCAAGAAAAGGATGGAACTATTCGTTTTTCAATCATTCGATGGAACCTTTTCCTCAAGCATGGTTAACCAAAAGTATTTTTACAGATGAACCTTTAGTTTATATCGGTATAGTGGATAATGAAGGGGAATCCAAAATGTGGAACGACCAAGTGGTTGGGCAAAAAGTAATTTCGTCACATTGGAACCGCATAGAAGGGAATGCATATAATTTGTACACCTATACTAACGCAGATGAAGTAGAATTAGTAGTAAATGGAAAGTCTATAGGTGTACAGCAAAATAGTACTGAAGTAACAAAACGCAATACTATTTATTGGAAAAACGTTCCATATTCAGCGGGTAAAATTACGGCTATTGCTCGAAAAGGAGGCAAAGAAGTAGCTCGTCACGAGTTGGAGACGACTGGAAAAGCAGTAGCACTAAAATTAGAAACAGAAAATCCAAACTGGAAAGCAGATGGAATGGATCTTCAGTATGTTAAAGTGTATGCTGTGGATAGTATTGGCAATAAAGTAGCAACTGTTTCTGGAGAAGTAACTTTTGATGTTAGTGGTCCTGCTGCTATAATTGCAGTAGACAATGGAAATCATTCAAGTGATGATTTGTTTTCGGGTAATAAAAAGAAACTTTACAACGGTTTTGCAATGGCAATTTTACGTTCATCACAAAAAGGAGGAACTGTAAAACTAAAAGTTTCAGCTACGGGATTGAAAGGAATTGAGAAGACCTTAACAGTAAAGTAATTATTAAACCAATACAGTAAATTGTAATGATTTTTTTATGATTTAAAAAAAGGAAAAGTTTCAAAAAAACGCACTTTTTTCAAAAAAGTGCGTTTTTTTTATTGCAAAATAAAATATTTAAATAATTGATTTTCAATTGTTTAAATATTTAATTAGTATTTTTTAATTCAGTTACAACAATTCCTACAGGAAAGTACAGGACAGAAAGCGAAAACGTTATAAATACATTTGGTTTAATTAACAACCAAAATTATTGTAAAATGAAGAACAAAATTATTCTTTTAATGAGCATCATTATGTATACATTAATGTGTACATCAGCGTTTGCTCAAGAAAAATTGGTTACAGGGAAGGTTAACGATCCTTCAGGCCAACCTTTACCAGGGGTTACTGTCTTGGTAAAAGGAACTAAAAAGGCAGTAAGTACAGACTTCGATGGGAAATTTAGTATTTCCGTATCTAATGGAGGTACATTAGTGTTTTCTTATATAGGTTTTAAATCCAAAGAACAAAAAGTGGGTAGTGCGAGTTCGTATACTATTGCTTTAGAAACCGAAAATGAGTCCTTAAACGAGGTCGTGGTTGTTGGTTACGGTACTCAAAAGAAAAAAGTTACTACAGGTTCTATGTCTTCTATTAAAACAGAAAGTTTTACGGAGAGACCTATTTCAAGATTAGATCAAGGAATGGTAGGACAAATAGCTGGGGTTAGAGTAAAACAAACTACAGGTTTGCCAGGCCAACCTTTCAGTGTGGAGATTAGAGGAGCAGGATCTATTTCTGCGGGTAATGAACCTTTGTACGTTATCGATGGATTTCCTATTCACACAGAAGGAGGGAACAGTGCAGGAGGTTTTTCAAATGGAAGCCCCTTAGATAATATGAATCCCAACGATATTGCCTCTGTTGAAGTTCTTAAAGATGCCGCCGCCGCTGCAATCTATGGTTCTAGAGCTTCAAATGGAGTGGTGCTTATCACCACCAAGAGAGGTAAAGCAGGAAAAGCTAAATTCACGTTTAATACTTATTCAGGATTAAGTAAGGAAGCTAATCGAGTTGATGTTTTGAATGCAGATCAATGGATAGCTAGACAAAAAACATTTATAGATGATAACTGGATAACATCAGGAATACCAGGAGCAACAGCTACTCAAACTATAGCAGAAAGAATAGCCACTTATAATCTAAGATATCCATCTACACCTTTGATACCAAGTAATTCTAAATATACTTCGTATGTATATGATGCTAGATGGGATATGCCAGGTCATCCGGGTCTTGATTATATTGATTGGCAGGATAAAATTTTCCGTACAGGAGAATTTAAAAATTATCAGTTGTCAGCTTCAGGAGCATCAGATGCGGTAAATTACTACGTGTCTGCTAATTATTCAAAAAACACAGGTTATATTATTGGTACAGAATATTCATTGTTTTCTGCTAGAGCAAACATTGATATCAAATTATCAGATAGTTTTAAAGTAGGATTTAATTTAGCACCATCTTATTCTATTAAAGACGATCCGGGAGTTGAAGGTAAAGATAATACTTTACACAAAGCTCTTGGTGCTCCTCCTGTTTTTGAAAACGCCTTTAATGATTTAGGTGAGCAGTATACTGTTCGATATGCTTGGGGTAGTAGTACTACTAGTATGTTAAATTTATTGGCTAGAAAAGGAAAAAACTCGATGTATAGAAATTTAATTTCATCTTATGCGAGTTATAAATTAAGTAGCAATTTAACGTTAAAGAGTACAATAAACTTTGATAATACAGATAATACCACTGAGAATTATACACCAAGTAACCTTCTAACAGGTATTATCGGGGCATATAATACTTATAGAAGACAAAACATTGTAAATGAGAATACTTTAAATTATATCAAATCTTTTAAAGATCATAGTTTCAATTTATTATTAGGACAATCATTCAGTTCCTACCAAATGACTAGGTCTAATCTTGCATCAGGTGCTCTTTATAATAGTTTTTCTATTGAGACTTTGCCTACAGGTTCAACAGGGACTACCAATTCAGAAAAGAATACATTACTTTCATACTTTGGAAGGTTACAATATGATTTTAAAGAGAAGTACTTAATTTCTGCTAGTATTAGACGAGATGGGTCTTCTAAATTTGGGTTTCAACAACGTTGGGGAGTATTTCCATCATTGTCTTTGGGTTGGAGAGTTACCCAAGAAGGTTTTATGAAAAAAGTGGATTGGATTAATGATTTAAAACTAAGAGCGAGTGCAGGGGTTAATGGTAGTAATAATATTGGTAATTACGCAGCTTATTCTACTTTAGCAAGTTATAATTACACCCTAGGAGGTGCTAATAGTTTAGGTCAAGGTGTTGGTTCAATACCGAACCCATTATTACATTGGGAAGAATCTAAAAGTACCGACTTAGGTTTGGACTTTTCAATTTTGAAAAACAGAATTTCAGGAACATTTGAGGTGTACAGAAAAATCAATAGCGATTTATTATTACAAGTACCTGTAGTGGGTGCGTCTGGATTTACTAACTATCTGACTAATGTTGGTAAAGTACAAAACCAAGGATGGGAATTTGAATTGAATACTTCTAATGTTGCTACAAAAAGTTTCAAATGGAAGACTTCACTTAATTTAAGTCACAATGAAAATAAAGTTTTAGCTTTAGGTCCGGGTCAATCTAAGATTGAAATATCTACAAGTCTTAATGGAGTTCCATACGTAAAATTAGAAGTAGGGAAACCAATGTATACTTTATATATGCTAGTTCAGGATGGTGTAGTTACTCAAGCTGATATTGATAAAGGAGGAACAACAATTGGAGGGAATGTTTTAAAATTAGGAGATCCAAGATATGTTGACCAAAATGGGGACAAAAAAATTACTGCGGATGACCGAGTTGATGTTGGGAATCCAACACCTAAAATTACTTGGGGAATCACTAATACATTTAAGTATAAAGATTTTGATTTGAATGTTCTAGTTCAAGGACAAAATGGAGGTACTGTATACGGATTGATAGGTAGAGGTATTAATCGTACAGGGATGTCGGCTGGAGAAAATAATTTAGATGTAAATCCTGCTGTAAGAGGTAATTGGAAAACTTCTTTTGGTTACCAAGCTAATACGGATTGGTTATATAGTTCAGATTATCTAAGTGTCAGAAATATTACTCTAGGATATGATTTGTCTAAAGCTGTAAAATCTTTAACAAGAATTGATAAAGCTAGAATCTACATAAGTGGAGAGAACTGGTTCTATTGGAACAAATACAAAGTAGGATACAATCCAGAAGCGGTTAATACTGCCGCAAGTTCTGATGGAGCATTTGCTTTGCCTGTTGATTACGGAGGAGCACCTTTGGCAAAATCATTGGTACTAGGACTTAACATTAATTTTAATTAAAAATAAGATGAAGAAATATATTTATTTAGTAGCAAATATTTTTATATTATTTGTTCTAGCGTCATGTGATGAGGAGTTAAATCAACTTCCTTTATCCCAAGGTACTACAGAGAACTTCTATTCAACGCCTAATGATTTTATTCAGGCTAGAAATGGTGTTTATTCGTTTGCATTCCACGGAGCTAACGAATATGGGTATGCCAATAGAGTATTGAATTTGAGTGAAACAAGATCTGACAACTTGTATGCTACTACTACTGCATCAAGAGAATGGGAAGGGATTAATAGTTTTTATACTTCAATAGCTTCTAATTCTTATTTGAAAGAAGCTTACGTAAGTAATTATAAAGCTATTTATTTAGCCAATCAATTATTAGAAAAAATAGACCAAAAAGGTTCTATTATCACTAATACTACTGATAGAGCAACAATGGCGGCCGAAGCTCGTTTTTTACGTGCGTTCTGTTATTTTGATTTAATCAGATGGTTTGGAAGTGTGCCGTTAATCGATAAAACGATGTCAGCTCAAGAAGCAGCAAAAATTGGAAGAACCCCTGTTAAAGACGTGTATACGTTAATTATTTCTGACCTAGAAAAAGCAATAGCTGATTTACCAGCATCTTACGCAGCTGCAGATTACGGAAGAGCGACTAAATATGCTGCAAAAGGAATCTTAGGATTAGTGTATATGACTCGTTCTAGTCCAACATACGGTATAGATGGTTCTACTCTAGGATTGAATGAATGGGATAAAGCGTACCAACAATTATTAGATATCAAGAATAGTGGGTTGTATGCATTTGGAACAGACTATGCGGCTATTTTTACAGTTGAAGGTCTCGCAAATAAAGAAAATGTTTTAACAATTCCATACACACAAGGAACTGGAAATGGAGTAGGAGGTAATTTTGTTATTGAAGTAGGATATGAGCCGTATTTCACTTCTTTAGGTTTAGCACAGCAAGGTTCTTTGGAAGCTAGACCAATTTCAAATGAATTTCTTAATAAATTTAGTTCCGTTGATAAAAGAAAAATACAAGGTATAGCAACGAGTTATACGGCTTCAAATGTGGCTTATACGTTACCTGTTTTCAAAAAATACATTGATAAAACTAGATATGGATTATCTAGAACAGATTGGGGTGTTGATTTTATGGTGATGCGTTATACAGATATTTTAATGATGATGGCTGAATGTACGCTTCACGGAGGTGGAGGAACTCAAGCTGACGTAGATGCTATTATGAATCAAGTTAGAACGAGAGCTGGTATTCCTGCAAATGCTTTGAATACAACTTTAGATCAATTATTTGATGAAAGAAGAAAAGAATTTTTCTCTGAAGGGACTAGATGGTTTGATTTAATTCGATCAGGAAATGCTTTGACTATTATGAATGCTTGGAAAGCGACAGAAGATATCAATAATAAGATACTTACTATTGATAAAAATTCGTTGCTATATCCAATTCCTTTGCAAGAAATTTTAGCTGCACCGGGATTATATACTCAAAATCCTGGATATTAATAAATTGTTTGAATTCCTTAAAAGGCGCTATACTTATAGCGCCTTTTTATTTTGCAGGCTAGTACAGGATACTCATATTAATTAGCTCTAGTATCTTTAAAATCTATCCGTTAAAATTTATTTACAATGATGAGTTTAAAAAAAATAACAGTATTTGTAGCCTTTATTTGTTTCCTGTTTTCGGCCAATGCCCAAATTAAATTGCCGTCTTTAGTAGGAGACAATATGGTTTTACAACAAAACGCTGTGGTTAATTTATGGGGATGGGCATCGCCAAATGAGAAAATTAGTATTCAGACGGGCTGGCAAACGTTTCCTTTAGAAATCATAGCTGATACAGAAGGCAATTGGAAAACAACTGTTACAACTCCTGCAGGAAGCACAAAAACGTATACTATTGAATTAGAAGGAAAAAATAAAATTATACTTCACAATATTTTGATTGGAGAAGTATGGATATGTTCGGGTCAATCCAATATGTTTTTCCCTGTAGGAAGAGAAGAGAAAACTTGGAAAACAGGAGTTAAGAACTATCAAGAAGAAGTAGAAAAGGCAAACTATCCCAATATACGACTGTTTACGGTGGCATTAGATGCTTCCCAAAAGCCCTTAAATGATGTTAAAGGTAGTTGGAAAGAATGCAATTCGAGTACAATTACTACCTTTTCGGCTGTAGCTTATTTTTTTGGTAGAGATCTTTATGAAAATTTACGTATTCCAATTGGTTTGATTTCTTCTTCTTGGGGAGGTACCAAAGCTGAGGCATGGACTTCGCAACAAGTATTAGAATCCAATCCTGATTTCTTACCTATTCTAGAGCGTAATGCTGTCAAAGAAAAAGAATACAATGCCGCTTTAGAAAAATATTATTTAAATATTCGTCAGCAAAAATTAGAAACCAATAAGGATTCGGATTTAGCTAAAGCGGTATTTAAAAAACCAACAAAAGAGAGTGTTAATAAAGAACCTTGTGTGTTGTACAATGCAATGCTTTATCCATTGATTAACTACACTATGAAAGGAGTTATCTGGTACCAAGGAGAGAGTAACTCAGAAAGGGCTTATCAATATAGAACTTTATTTCCAGCGATGGTTAAAAACTGGAGAGACGATTGGAAACAAGGCGATTTCCCTTTTTATTATGTTCAAATAACACCTCACCAAGGCCAAAATGCAGAGATAAGAGAAGCACAGTTATTGGCCTTGAAAACTATAAATAATTCAGGGATGGTGGTTACAACAGATGTAGGGGATGCTAAAAATATTCATCCAATTGACAAACAAACAGTTGGAAAAAGACTTGCTATTTGGGCTCGTGCTAAAACGTATGGAGAATCTAATTTGACTTATTCGGGACCAATATACAATCATATGAAATTAGTAGGGTCTCGTATCCAAATTTATTTTGATTACGCTGATTCAGGTCTAATGCAAAAAGGAGAACACCTAACAGAATTTGAAATTGCAGGAGAAGATAAATTATTTTATCCTGCTGAGGCAGTAATAAAGGGTAAATCTGTGTTGGTTTCTTCGTCAAAAGTAAAAAAACCAGTAGCGGTTCGATTTGCATGGAAAGCCATTCCAGAACCTAATTTATATAATAAAGAGAATTTGCCAGCATCACCATTCCGTACTGATGATTGGCCAGAGAAAACGTATATGAATTTTTAATTAGTTGTAGAAATTAATTATATGGAATTGATGTTTTATAAACATGTAAAGATGAAAATTATAATAGATAAAAATAAGATTTTACTTTCAATAATTTTTAGTGTATTATTCTTGCCTTTAATTGCACAAACTCGTCATATAGCAAGTAAACCGTTATTTAGAGATACTATTTACGATGGTGCTGCAGACCCAACGGTAATTTGGAATCTAAAAGAAAAGAAATGGTTTATGTTCTACACTAATAGGAGAGCCAATGACAAAGACAGTAAAGGAGTGAGTTGGGTTCATGGCACTCCTATCGGAATCGCAGCGTCTACAGATGGAGCACACTGGAGCTATAAACAAACTTGTAGGATTAATTATGCTCTTGAAAATGCGACCTATTGGGCACCAGATGTAATTGAACATAACGGTATTTTTCATATGTACCTGACCATAGTTCCAGGTGTTTTTGAAGATTGGAATCATCCACGTTATATTATTCATTTAACAAGTGAAAATTTATTAGACTGGGATTTTCAATCGGAATTGAAATTGGCTTCAGATCGTTGTATCGATGCTTCTGTATTTCGATTACCAAATGGGCATTGGCGAATGTATTACAATAACGAACGGGATAAGAAGTCTATTTATTACGCAGATAGTCCTGATTTATACCACTGGGTAGATATCAATCAGCAGGTTATAAAGGATAGAGGAGAAGGGCCCAAAGTATTTCATTGGAAAGGTAAAAACTGGATGATTTGTGATACTTGGAATGGACTAAGCGTTTATTCGTCAGAAGATTTTGTAAATTGGAATCGACAAGAGAAAAATATTTTGCAAATTCCAGGGGTTGGACAAGATGATCAAGTTATTGGGGGACATCCTGATGTGATTATAAATGGAAACAAGGCTTATATTTTTTATTTTACACACCCTGGCCGAATTCCAGAAAACAAAGGAAAAGATACTTACGATACTAGAAGAAGTTCTATTCAACTTGCAGAGCTTGAATATAAAAATGGTGAAATTATGTGTCATCGTGATCAAATTGTGAAGATTAATTTAAAACATAAAAAATGACAAAGAATACCTATCGAAATGCTTTCAAAATGAAATTAAAACCGGGTTTTGAGGCAGAGTATAAAAAAAGGCACGATGAAATTTGGCCTGAATTACAAGACTTGCTTTCTGAAGCAGGAGTCCATGATTATAGTATTTTTCTTGATGAAGAAACGTTAACTCTTTTTGCTTTTCAAAAATTAGATGAAGGCTTTAATGAATCGTATCTGCCTAACCATCCTGTGGTTAAAAAGTGGTGGAGTTATATGGCGGATATTATGGAAACTAATCCGGATAATTCTCCTGTTGCAATTCCGTTACAAGAGGTGTTTCATTTGGATTAATTTTTATAAAAATACCCCCGTTTTTAATCGGGGGTATACTGTTATTTTTTTGGAAGTATAATATATTCTTCAAGGCCAATTTTTCTGATTTTTTTTAGGCTTTCGGCAACCGTTTCGGCATTAAAAATAGCCCCATCAATACCTGTATGTGTATGGTCTTTTGGAAAAAAGGTATTGACTTTTTCTTTACCTAATTGCTCGTATTTCAAGGCTACAAGTTCGTTTAAATCGATGAAAAAAGCACCTGTATTTTCTGCTGCAATTTTCGACCATCCTCCGTAAGAATCAGCTCTTCGTTCCACTTTGTCGTTTGGCCATTCGTTTCTTGGCGTTTGACTCAAAACGATTGGAATAGCTCCTTTTTCTTTCGCTTCTTTGACGAATTTTTCCATATACCAACCAAAAGTTTGCACCGTTTCAGTGATACTATCTCGAACCACTTGTTGTGTTTCATTACCATTTCCTTTTAACGAACCTCTAAATTTTTCTTTATCAATCGCTCCAGCATCGTTATGACCAAATTGAATCATAATGAAGTCTCCGGGTTTTAATTGATTTTTTACCATATCCCACAATCCTTCTTTAACAAAAGTACGAGTGCTTCTTCCACCACGGGCTTTATTGATAACTTCAATTCTAGTGGTGTCGCAATATTTAGGGAAGGCAACTCCCCAACCTACGGCATTAGGATTGTTGCCATTATTGGCCATTGTCGAATCGCCAATCAAATAGATTTTTTTCTTGGCAGGAAGTATAATTTTTGGATTGTCTAAAATGTATTTTTTTAATGGGTTATCACTCGCTTTCAAACCTTCAATAATTGAAGTAGCTGACATCACAGCCCCTTTTGCAGAAGTATGTGTATGATCTCTTTTGTAAAAATAAGTTTCCGTAACATTAGATTCTCCTAATGTATCCATTTTAAGAGCCATTATAGCATTCAAATCGATAAAAGTCACGTTTTCTTTTTCAGCAATTTGTTTGGTCCATAATCCATACGATTTGTCGTTTCTTGGTACTTTCCCTGCTGCCCAATCGTTTCTTGGAATAGGGGAACAAATGATTGGGATTGCCCCTTTTGATTTGACCTCTTTTACTATTTTTTGTATATACCAACCGTAGCTGTGAACAGTTTCATGTTTTTTGGTTAGCATATTGTCAATTTCTTGGGTTTCTTCTCCAATGCCTTTGATGGTACCTCTTGCACGAAGTGTATCGTTCAATGGTCCATCGTCGTTGTGACCAAATTGGATTATTACATAATCTCCCTTTTTAAGCTTATTGTAAACGGGTTCCCATAATCCTTTACTTTGAAAAGTACGGCTACTTGTTCCGCCTAAGGCATGATTTTGAACGCTTATTTTTGTAGTATCCAAAAATTGTCCGATGAAATCGCCCCAACCCCAAAGTCCGCCAGCTCCATCACCTTTTCCATTTTTTACAGTGGAGTCACCTACGAGATAGATAACAGGTTTAGGGTGGTCTTTATCTTTAAAATTGAAAAATAAGAGTGCTATAAGTAGCACTAAGGCTATTTTGATTATTTTCATTGTATTTTAATTAGAATGTTGTTTATAGGTCCTAAAATCAAACCATAGATTCATTGAAATTCCGTCATCCCCTTTTTTGATGCGAATATTAGTGGGTTGACTTTCTGGACCTTGTTGCTCCAATGGTTTGAAATCACGCATCGCTGGAATTTCATACATAAAGGAAATGTCGCCTTCAGGAAAAGCAGGTTGTGGATTACTTCCTGGGAACCCATTTTTAGGTAAATCAGGAGTAAATAAGCGCAGGAACAAATTGTCAGATTCACTGAAAACTTTAAATGATGATGTACCTGCTTTTAAATTGGCACCTAATAAATTGGCATGATAGCCTTTAAATTCCGGATAAACTAAATTCTCAAAACTTTCTCCTGTTATTGTGGTATTATAGCTCTTTTCCCAAACACCATAAGTAGTTCCTTTGATTCTGTTTTTCCAAACATGATAAGGCCCTCTTCCGAACCACTTTATTCCAGTGACCTCCTTTTCAGGAAAACTGAATGTAACTCCAAAGGAATTAATTTTGTCTTCAAAATAAGCTCCGTCAAAACCACCTGAATTTTCTGCGTTTTTCAAAGTAATCAATTCCATTTTCAATCTACCATCAGGATGCATAATCCATTTTATAGTGTTTAATCCGCCAGAGTAAGTTACTGTGCAGACTGCTTTTTCACCTTCTTGTGAAAGTTTTACCTCTTTCAGTTTAGCTTTCATTCCTATAGGACGAGGACCATTCGTTAAAGGAACTACAGCAGTTGCGTTTTTAATCGTTACGATTTCCCCAGTTGTACTGTCCAAAGTAACCGTAACATTGGCTCCTGTTAAAACAACTTGATTTCCATTACGAGTTGCCACGGCCTTAGATTTAGTGTCTTTGGATAGTAAAAACTTAGAGGCAAAGTAATTGGCTTTATGAATAGGCCAAGTCCAAGTATAAATTTCCTTTTCATGTATGTCATACGCAGTTATTGATAAAACATCGCCATCGAAGAAATTATCAGGAACCGCAAATTTAATTTTGCGGGTTTCGCCGGGCTCAATACTTGGAATATCAATTTTTCCAGAACGTATTTCTTTAGAAACAGCATCTGAATAAAGAATGTCAGCATCTGATTGTATTATTTTGTATTCCATTTTGCAGGAATTTAAATTACTGAACAGGTAATCGTTGGTTATTAAAAAGGAACCATCAAAATCTTTGGTTACTTGTTTTGGCTGAAATTGGATAGGTGCCCAAATTTCTTTCACGGTATAATAACTTCCTTCTTTTTCTCTATGAGGGCCTAAAATTCCGTCTGCTCCTAAAGAACCTTTCGAGTCAAATTTCGCATCTCCTTTCCAATCTGAACGTAAAACAGCTTCATCTAAAAGAGCCCACATAAATCCCCCTGCAAATAAAGGACTTTGCTTGTATCTCGTCCAAAAATCTTCTAAAGCGGCACCGTGTCCGTTATCGTAAGTTCCGTGCATAAATTCTGTTGGAAAAAATACGTTTTCTCCACTGTTGAATCGGTGCATTCCTGTTAAATAAGTAGGGTAGTGGTGCGTATCCCAACCATTGAAGTCCGACCAAGGATGAATCACGATTCTTTTTTGTGGATCATTTTCGGTAAAAACGTTATCCACTTCGTAATTCCATCCCCCTTCGTTTCCGTTGTCCCAAATAATTACTGAAGGATGGTTAACATCGCGACGCACCATTTCTTGAACTAATTTAGTTCCTGTTGGGGTGTCGTACGAATTTTGCCATCCAGCCAATTCATTCAAAACAAAAAGTCCTAATGAGTCGCAAACGTCCATAAAATGATCGTCGGGTGGGTAATGACCCCGAACAGCATTCATGTTCATGTCTTTTAGCAACTGACCGTCTAATATGCTAATGCGTTTGCTGGTGCTTCGCCCGCCCTCTGGCCAAAAGGAATGGCGGTTGATACCCTTCATTATGATCTTGGTGCCATTCACATAAATTCCGTCTTTTTTCTTGAATTCTAATGTTCTGAAACCAATTTTTTTGTCCAATTTATAAAGTACCGTCCCGTTTTGTTTTAGAGCTAGTTCTAAGTTGTATAAATTGGGGGTTTCTGTATTCCACGGTTTGATATCTTTCCATTGGGCAGCAATAGTTTCTTTACCACTTTTTGCCTTAATTGGAAAAGAGAATGTTTGAAAATTTTCTCCGTTCAATCCTTTAAGAGATGCTTCTAGCACGGTACTTTTAGGAATGTTTTTAAGATTCATATCAATAGTGATTGAACCATCCATTTTGGCGTTAACTGCAATATGCTGAATTTGTGTTTTTGGTGAAACTTCTAGCCATACTGGACGATAAATTCCGCCAAATAACCACCAATCTGCTCTTCGTTCTGCAGCATTAACAGAGTTGTTACTTGAATGTTTCCATACATGAACTTCCAGCTTGTTTTTGGTGCCAAATTGTAATAAAGAAGTAATGTCGTATTTGAATTCATAAAAACCACCTTGGTGAATTTCTCCAGCTAATTTACCGTTTATTTTCACTTCGGTATCAGTCATGGCTCCACCAAAAGCAATCACTACATCTTTGTCTTTATAGTCGGCAGGAATTTCAAATTCGTATTTATAAAGACCTTCTTCTTTACTAGGCTCTTTCTGGTTTAATTCTTTGTACCATCTTCCATAGGTGTATTCTCCAAAACCTTCTAATTCCCATTGAGAAGGCACGTTTATTTTTGACCAGATTTTACTGTTATTTCCATCAGTGCAATAAAAATCCCATTGAATGGGATGTTCAAAATCTTTTCCAGAAAGGAATATTTTATCGGTTTGTTGAGCAACGCTTTTTTTTGAAAAAAATGCTAAAAGAATAATAATGAGGTACGAGAATATTTTTTTTAAAATCATGATTCAAGATAGATTAATTGCCATCTGGTTTTACTGCTTCAAATCGAGAACTCATTGGAAGGGTCCAATTTGAAAACATATTAGGTTGTTTTGGGTTGTAAGTAGTAACAGATGGTAAGATGTGTTGTTTTAACGGAATCGGTAATTTTTGAATTCCTGTAATTACACATCGTGCAACTTCATTAGCACCAAAACTATTAAAGTGCGTATTGTCTTCTAAAATATTCGTTTGACCAGGAAAAGTATTGGCTGGGTATTGCACAAATGCTTTTCTAGAAAGAGGGTCTCCCCATGCTTCGTAGAGATCAGTAGTTATTTTAGTAATGTCAATAAGTGATACATTATTTCTTGTAGCTACTGCGCGCATGGCATCAGGAAATTCCCCGTGAGTGGCTTTTAAGGTTCCGTTTTCATTAAAAAAGCGACGTTGAGTTGGAGTTACTAAAATAGGAATTGCTCCTTTCGATTTTGCCATTTGAATAAATTCAGTGAGCAAGTCAGAATAAGAACGCCATGGACCATTTTCTTCGCCTTTTATTTTTTCGTCGTTATGACCAAATTCAATAATGAGATAATCTCCTGGTTGAATTAATGTTTCTATTTTTTTTAATCGGCCACTTGATTTGAAAGAACTCAGAGAGGCTCCAGAAACAGCATAGTTAGCTACTACAATAGCAGTGTCAAAATACTGAGTTATACATTGTCCCCAAGACGCCCAAGGTTCTAAATCTTGGTCAGTCACAGTAGAATCTCCAGCCAAGAAAAGGGTCGTTATTTTTGATATGGGGATGATTTCAATTTTATGGATAGCCACGATTCCAAGAAATTCTAAAGAAAGTTTATCGTCCCAGTTGAGGTCACTTAGTTCTCTTTCTTTAAGAGTAATAGAGGAATTAGTGTCGATTTTAGGGTTTCTTACATTCACATTGAAAGTTTTGGATATTTCTTTTCCTTTTGGAATTCGGAGTTCGGCGAGCAGTATTCGTCTGGATTCCGCTTTAATAGTGATATTAGATTCTTGCTCACTACTCCCCATGGTGACTTTAATGCTATAATTACCTTCAGGAAGTTTAATTGAAAAATAAGTTGGCTTTATAGCGCTAAAGTTATTAGCCTTAATTTGTACATTTTGTGCAGTATTGAAGTCAAATCCATAGCCTGTCTTGGAGTCATATTGAATAGAAGAATCAATTATAATCCCTGTCTTGTTTTTGTTTTTGCCAAAAATAAACTGCTGAATTTTCGTCTTATTTATACCGTTGATTGTGTTGTTTTTAGTTGGATCGTTTTGGGAATCAAACCAATTCATAGAGAAACCTATATTGGCAGAACCAAAGAGAAAAACAAGAACAAATAGTTTTTTTAAAGTCATAAAAACAATAAATAAAGATGTACGTAGTATTCAAAAATAGTTGTTGAAGTTTGTATTACTGTCCTGTACCATCCTGACAAGTTGAGGTAAAAAGTTACCTAATATCAGGTAGGTACAGGACAGTAAATCATTTTAAAATAAAGAAATTGCCTTTCAGTTTTTCAAAACACATCAAAGAAAAACAAAGTATGATACATAATAAAATACCTCGTCTTTTTTTTAACTGTCTGTTTTTTTTATTGCCAATTATAATTATTGGTCAAGAAAAAGCCCTTTGGCACGGAAATGTCCGTACAATGCATTATGTGCCTGATGGAGATAGTTTTCTTCTGAAAAATGGTACAAGAAAATTCAATAGAGCGCTCTATGGAACCCATACAGCGTTTAGAGTTGAGGCCGGTGATTTACCAGAATTTGCTTTGTATATGCCAGGAATGGGAGGTAATTTTAAATTAGGTATTGGTACAGGCACTACTAGTAAATGGCTTACTACAGCTAAAACAATTACGGCAAGATATAGAGCTGGTGCGATGCTTTATACTATAGAAGACCCGATGCTTGGAACTGGAAAATTGTTGCTGGAAGTATTGGCAATGGCAGATGCGGAAGGTTGTATTATAAAAGCAAAAATGCAAGATGTAAAAACACCCGTTGTATTATTCTGGGCTTTTGGTGGTGCTTCGGGTAAAAAGTTCAGTCGTGATGGAGACATGGGGCCAGATCCTGAATCAAGTTTTTACCTAAAACCCGAAAATTGCAAGGATAATAATTATACGATTGAAAACACAGGCTTTACTTTGCAATACGGAACGGGATTAGAAGTCGGAAAAGACGGTCGCTATTTTGTAGAAGATTTAAAGCAAGAATCTAAAAAACTTAAAGCACAAGTATTAGTAGGAACTTTTCCTTCAGAGGCTACACTAAAAATAAGTGAGGCTACTAAATTAAACACACCACAAGGATTTTATGATTCGAATGCAGAAGGTGCGCCCGCTTTAGCAGGTAGAATAGATGCTAAAACCAATACGGATTATTACTTTACTATCCATAATCCAGCTACTAAAATTGCGTTTAATTATAGTGAGGTACCTCAGGTTTTTGCAAAGGCAGAAATAGCTCGAAAATCAATAGCAGATCGTATTACCATCACTACTCCAGATCCTTATATTAATACTCTTGGTGGAACTTTGGCGATAGCATCAGATGCTACTTGGGAAGCACCGTCTTATATGCACGGTTCAATAGGTTGGCGTATGCGATTGAATGGTTGGCGAGGTGCATATACTGCAGATGCTTTGGGTTGGCATGACCGAGCCAAAATGCATTTAGAAAGCTATGCTAAATCTCAACTAACAAGCCCAATGAGCGGATCTGTTATTGCCGATACGGTACATCATCTGTCTCGAAGTCTTGAGAAACTTGGAGTAGGAATGTTTACGAGTGGTTATATTAGTAGAAATCCTAATGGAGAAAAACTAACTGCACATCATTACGATATGAATTTAGTATATATCGATATATTATTGCGGCATTACGAATGGACGGCTGATATGACTTTTTTAAAGGAAACTTGGCCGGTAGTAAAGCGTCATCTAGAATGGGAGACTCGCAATTTTGATTCGGATAGAGATGGTTTGTACGATGCTTATGCAGCTATTTGGGCGAGCGATGCCTTGCAATATAGTGGCGGAGGTGTGGCACATTCATCGGCTTATAATTATTATGCATTCAAAAAAGCGGCACAAATAGCCACTATTCTTGGTGAAGACCCAACACCTTACCGTAATGAGGCTGATACGATTTTGAACGCGATGAATACTCAATTATGGATGAAAGATAAGGGGACTTTTGCCGAATATAAAGATGCATTGGGAAACCGTTTATTGCATTCGGCACCTGCATTATGGACGGTTTATCACAGTTTAGATTCGGAAACGACGAACCCATTTCAGGCCTATCAGAGTTTGCGTTACATCGATAATGAAATACCACATATTCCCATAAAAGCAAAAGGTTTAGATGATGATGGTTATTATACGCTTTCTACTACCAAATGGATGCCTTATGAGTGGTCATTAAACAATTCGGTATTGGCAGAATCGATGCATACAGCACTTGCCAATTGGCAAGGAGGTCGTACTGACGAAGCGTATAAATTATTTAAAAGTGAGGTGCTAGCTTCGATGTACCTTGGCGGAAGCCCTGGTAATTTTGTGCAAATTTCGTATTATGACGCGATACGTAATGAAGCTTACAGAGATTTTGGCGATCCTATAGGAATGTTTTCAAGAGCTTTGGTAGAAGGTCTTTTTGGGATTGTACCAAATGGGTTGAGTAACAGACTTACTATTCGCCCAGGTTTGCCTTCAACTTGGAATTACGCTTCTTTTGCCACACCAGATATTTCGTTTGATTTTAAACGTAGTGGTCCAAAAGATGTGTATACATTGGAACCTAAATTACCTCAAAGTCTTAATTTAAAATTCCAAGCTATTGCTAAAGGTCAGGTAAAAAACATTACTATAAATGGGAAATCGGTTAGTTGGATAAATATAGCTTCAGCTGTAGGCAAACCAGTAATCGAAATTAACACAACCGCATCTGATAAATATGTAATCCATATTACTTGGCAAGGAGATAAACCGGTATTGCCGCCTGCTGAAAAAACATATATAAATGGTAGTTTGATAAACGAAAATTTTTCAGGAGCAACTGTTTTAAAAGTAAATGACCCACAAAACGCATTGAAGAATATTGTTACTCAATCATCGGGATTTTCAGCTAAAGTTAATGCTTCAGCTGGAAATTATACTGTATTTCTACAATTACAACAAGGAAAATTATCGTGGTGGATGCCCATTTGTTTCAAAGTTGAAAAGGCGGTTCGTTTAATTACAAGAAAGGATTCGGAGGAAAATAGCAATAGTTTTGTATTGCAGAATAATACAAACAGTCCTGTACAAGCAGTTGTACGTGTCAACGGATTTACTACATCAGTCGACATTCCTTCGGGTAAATTTAGTACAGAGGTAGTAGTTCCTGAAAACAACCTGATGACAGGAACAAATCTCGTAACCATTACACTTTCTAATGGTGAAATTGTAACTGAATCGTTATACAATTGGCAGGCTACTACAAAAGATAAGCTAGAAACTGTTGATTTGTCAGGGTATTTTAATGATAAGGTTACCCAAATCTTTAAAAATAAATACCTGTCTCCACGACCACAGGTTACTACTTTACAACTCCCTTGGCAAGGGATAGGCGATTGGCCACATTCATTACGAACATTTGATGTAGATGATGGTGGTTTCCGCAAATTAGCAGGAGAAAAGAACACAATCACACTTCCTCAGGGTGTTTTATTTTCAACCCCAGGGATAGAAGGTGCCAACAATATTTTATTCACTTCGCAATGGGATAATTATCCAAAAGAGAAAACCATTCCACTTACAGGAAATGCTTCTCACGCGTGGTTTTTAATGGCGGGTTCTACAAATCCTATGCAAAGCCAATTTGATAATGGTGTTGTAATTATTGAATATACTGATGGCACAACCGATAAATTGGTGTTACGAAATCCAGAAACCTGGTGGCCAATAGAACAAGATTATTATACAGATGGTTTTGCTTTTGCATTGAAAATACCACGGCCTATGCGGGTTCATTTAAAAACAGGAACAATCGTTTCTGGAAAGGAGTCAAAAGAAAAATACAATGGGAAATCAATTGATGGTGGAGCTGCTACCATTTTAGATTTACCCTTGAATAAAAACAAAAAATTGAAAAGTCTTACGTTACGAACAATTGCTAATGATGTAGTCATTGGATTAATGAGTGTTACCTTAGCTAGATAAAAATTAAAATCATGAAGTACAATTTTATACTCTTATTATTCTCTTTTTCCCTATTAGCGCAATCTAAAATAGACCGAAAAGCGTTAGTCAGTCGTCATAATGTTCATGTCCACGAGATAGATACTTTAGCTTCTTTAACGGTAGGGAATGGTACTTTTGCATTTACGGTAGATGCTACAGGATTGCAAACTTTTCCAGATACCTATAAGAATGGAGTTCCATTAGGCACAGCTTCAGAATGGGGTTGGGATAGTTATAAAAATAAGAATCAGTATAAATTTTCAGAAACCTTAAAAGAATTTAAACAGTTTGGTCGAAATATCTCGTATACGACTCAGTTGAAAACCCCCGAAAGAGTTAAAGAAGCGGTCAATTGGTTCAGGCAAAATCCACATTTATTGCAATTAGGTAATTTAGGATTTGAGTTGGTTAAAAAAGATGGCACCTTGGCTCAACCTAAGGATATTAAATCGATTTCTCAGGTATTAAATTTATGGACTGGTGAAATTGAAAGTTCTTTCATCCTTGAAGGAATACCAGTGAAGGTGAAAACTTCTTCCCATCAAAATAAAGACGCGATAGGGGTTAAAATACAATCTGATTTACTTCAAAGTGGGAGGTTGAAAATTCGATTAAAAATTCCGTATCCAACAGGAAATTGGGACGATACAGGAACGAAATGGGAAGGTGTTGAAGATTATATAAGTACGGTTGTCCAAAAAACTAAGACATCGGCTCTTGTGACGCATGAGATGGATAGTCTCTCTTATGCTATTCGTTTGAATTGGAAAGGGAATGCTCAATTAAAAAAGAAAGGCAATCATTATTTTCTAATAGAACCTTTTAAAACAAACACCATAGAACTGAGCTGTTTGTTTGCCCCAACAACCAATAAAGAACAAACAGTTCCTTCATTTTCGGAGATTCAAACTAGTAGTACATCAGGTTGGCAACATTTTTGGGAGAGTGGTGCAGCGGTTGATTTTTCGGGAAGCACAGACAAACGCGCCCATGAATTGGAACGAAGAGTCATCCTTTCTCAATATGTAACAAAACTACAGTGTACTGGAACAGTACCTCCTCAAGAAACAGGTTTGACCTATAACAGTTGGTACGGAAAACCCCATTTAGAAATGCATTGGTGGCACGGGGTACATTTTGCACTCTGGAATCGTCCGGAGTTACTTGAAAAAAGTCTTCCGTGGTATCAAAAAGTTTTCGATAAAGCTAAAATAATTGCCCAAAGACAAGGATTCGAGGGTGCTAGATGGCAAAAAATGACTGACCCTGATGGCAATGAAAGCCCATCTTCAATAGGTTCTTTTCTTATTTGGCAACAACCTCATTTTATTACCTATGCGGAGTTGTTGTACCGTTCCTTACCTACTCAGCTGACTTTAGAAAAATACAAAGAACGTGTTTTTGCTACGGCAGATTTTATGGCTTCGTTTGCACAATATGATCCTGAAAAGAAAGTTTATAATTTGGGACCCGGAGTTATTCCTGCACAAGAACGTTTTAAGGCAATGGAAACGTTTAACCCAACGTATGAGTTGGCGTATTGGAATTGGGCATTAAATACTGCCATTAATTGGAAGAAAAGATTGAATGAATCTGTTCCAGAACGATGGAAAGAAGTAGCTATAAAATTAGCCCCTCTTCCTGTGAAGAATCAAGTATATCTTGCCACAGAAAGTGCTACAGATTCCTATACAAATCCCGAATTTAAGACAGATCATCCTTCGGTGTTAGGGACCTTTGGAATGCTTCCAGAGACAAGCCTTTTGGATAAATCCATAATGAAAAATACATTTAATTTGATTTGGGACAATTGGTCTTGGGAAAAAACATGGGGATGGGATTTTCCAATGACTGCTATGTGTGCGGCACGTTTACAGCTTCCAGAAAAAGCTGTGGATGCTTTGTTTATGAATGTTAGAACCAATACCTATTTAAAAAATGGGCATAATTTTCAAGATGAACGACTTCGCTTGTATTTGCCAGGAAATGGAGGAGTGTTAGCAGCTGTTGCTATGATGTGTGCTGGATGGGATGGAAGTACAGAGGTCAATCCTGGATTCCCAAAAGATGGTACTTGGAAAGTACAAAGTGAAGGGTTTAAAAAGATGTTTTAAAAGAGGATAATAATTAATTAAAAAATCATGATAAATTTTTTTAAAAAAAGTCACTTATTGTTGGTTTTATTCATTTTGTCTGGTTGGACCCTTTTTGGTCAAAGACAAATGGAAGCACTAGACAGAGGTGTAATTGTAGTAAATGATAATGGTAATTTTTTTATTGGATGGAGAGTTTTAGGTACCGACCCTGATAATTTGGCCTTTAACCTATACCGCAAGAGTGCAGGTAACACTGCAATTCGACTTAATAAAGCGCCTATCGTAGGGGCAACTAATTTTATAGATACCAAAGCTAAAGTTAGGGATGAAAATACATGGTATGTTACCACCGTTCTTGATGGTGTTGAAAGTGATCCCTTAGGGAGTTTTACACTTCCTTCTAATAGTTTAGAAAGACAATATTTATCCATTCCTATAAAAGAGAAAATAGGATACATTCCTAATGATGTTGCTGTAGGAGATTTGAATGGAGATGGGCAGTACGAGTTAATAGTTCATTTAACAGGCAAAGGACTAGATCCTTCTTTTACAGGAATGACAGACCCTCCTGTTTTTCAAGCGTATACTTTAGGAGGCGTTTTTTTATGGGAAATCAATTTAGGAATTAATATTCGTGAAGGGGCACATTACACTCAATTTTTAGTGTATGATTTTGATGGTGATGGGATTTCGGAATTTGTATGTAAAACAGCAGATGGTACTACGGATAGTCTCGGAAAATCAGTGGGGGATGTTTCCAAAGATTGGAGGGATAAAAAAACAGATTCACCTACTTATGGTAAAATAGTAGAAGGGCCAGAATATCTTTCCATTTTTAATGGAAAAACAGGAGAATTGATTAGTACCGTTGACTATATTCCATCTAGAGGAGATTTAGGGGCTTGGGGAGGTCAAGGAGGTAATGGAAAAAACGACAAAACTGCGAACCGATCAGATCGTTTTACAGCTTGTGTGGCTTATTTAGATGGGATTCATCCAAGTATAGTAATGGGTAGAGGATATTATGGAAGAACTGTTTTGGCTGCCTGGGATTTCAAAGATAAAAAAATGAGTTCTAGATGGGTATTCGATACTAAGAATGGGAATGACCCTTATTCAGGAATGGGGAATCATAATCTTTCGGTTGCCGATGTAGATAATGATGGACGGGATGAAATTATTTTTGGTTCTATGTGTGTAGATGACAATGGAAAAGGATTGTATACTACTGGTTTGAGACATGGGGACGCCTTGCACGTAAGTGATTTTGACCCAACTATTCCTGGACTAGAAGTTTTTGGAGTTCATGAAATTGAAGAAGGAACCACAGGTCCTGGAGTGGCTTTGTTTTCAGCTATTAATGGAGAAATTTTGTTTTTAGGTTCACAAAATAAGGATGTTGGTAGAGGTGTTGCGGATAATATTGATGCCACTAAAGAGGGGGCGCAAATGTGGTCGTCAGGATCTCCTTTTTTATTTGATATTAAAGGAAACATAGTAGGGAAAGTTCCTGCATCAACTAATTTTTTAATTTATTGGGACGGAGATTCGAGTAGAGAATTGCTCAATTCTAACACCATCGATAAGTATGGTTCTGGAAGGTTATTTACAGCTGAAGGCGCGGCATCTAATAATGGGACTAAATCAACTCCAGCACTTTCTGCTGATATCTTCGGTGATTGGAGAGAAGAACTTATTCTAAGAAGCTCAGATAATAAAGAATTAAGAATTTATACAACCACTATTCCAACTGAGATTAAACAATATACATTGATGCATGATCCTCAATACAGATTGAGCATTGCTTGGCAAAATGTTGGATATAATCAGCCACCTCACACTAGTTTTTATATGGGAAAAGGGATGAAATCTGTTTCAAAACCTAATATTATATTGCTTCCATTCAATCAATTTAATTTGATAAAAAAGAAATAAAAATATTTTATTTGAGATGCCTCTTTTTGTCTTTAAGACAAAAGGATATTGTTATTTGAAAATTTAAATAGAATTCCTATCAATGAAATTAAATGGGACTTTAACGGTGCCTTTTTCATTGTTCATAATCATTTGAGAAGCGCTTTCTCCCATTACTTTGAAATCGGTAGACATAACGGTTATGCCAAGTAATTCTTTTAGAGGGGTGTCGTTATAAGAAATAATCCCGATATTTTCTCCTAAAGTGAATGTACTATCTCTGATTTGTTTTACTAAACTCACTAAGTCAGATTCTTCAATAGTGATAAATAAATCCCCTTTTTTCAGGATCATATCATCATAGACTTCATTCAAAATTTCAAAATTAATAGAATACTCTACGCAAAATTTTCTAAATCCATGCAAAATTCTTCTTGGGTACGGATAAACTGCTTTATCTGGATAGATTAGAATTAATTTTTCATAATTGGCTATTTTAGATAGACCTTCTTTTAGTGCATTATAAATATCATTTTCAAAATCTTGGTAAATTTCAACGATTTGGCCATCCATTCCGAGCTTAATATTATCCATAATAACAAGCTTTTCTTTAGGGATTTTCTTTATAGCTTTTACCACTTCTTCGGTATAACTCACATGTTTTAAATCGTCTGTTTTAAAGTGAGGCATGATTACATAGTAATCATAATCGTCTTTGTTTTTATCCAAAAGATTTAAAAATAAAGTTTCGTCACAATGATAAATCAATAAATCAGTGTTTGAATTAGCTCCAATACTATTGACAAAAGAGTTATACGTTGTCATTTTGTATGGGCTTAGTTTATTAATTAAAAAAAGAATATTTGTTTTAGAAATTAAATTGGTACGGGTAATATAATACCCTTTTCCTTTAATGGAAGAAATTACTTTTCGCTCTTTTAAAATATTGTATGCTTTTTCTACGGTATCTCTAGAGATATAAAAATCTTCACTAAACATATTTATTGATGGAATCTTTTGATTTATTTGAAGATTTCCAATAGAGATATTATAAATGATAGAGTCTACAATTTGCTTGTATTTTGGTACTCGTGAATTTTCATCTATATTGATAAATTTAATCATTTCCATAATAAATACAGGTGTTCTATTCGTATTTAGTTTTTGACGATATTGGGAATCTCTACAAAATAAGCTCTAGTTTAAAATGCAAAAAGGTGTTGTTATTTAGGTACAATAAACGGCTCAAATATATATATTAAATTTAATCCTACAATGCTATTAGATGTTATTATTTCGAAGGTTTTGTTTGCTAATCAATTGAGATAATTGTAAAAATAAATTAGAATTAAAATTCTTTTTTAGTAAAGGATAGTACAGGATAGTTTTGTTTTTTACATTCTTTTATTTTACCAAACGAAAATTAGTAATTAAAAAAATAGAAAAGAATGGAATCATTATTAGGAATTTTATTTCACTCGATAGGAGGTTTCTCCTCGGGAAGTTTTTATATGCCTTTTAAAAAGGTAAAAGGATGGTCTTGGGAAAGCTACTGGATTGTAGGAGGTTTTTTTTCATGGCTCATTGTACCACCCATCGCAGCTTATTTAACGGTTCCTAATTTTTCTGCTATTATTAGTGCTACTGCTCCTTCTATTAAAACAGTAACCTATACTATGGGATTGATATGGGGTATTGGCGGATTAACCTATGGATTAGGTGTGCGTTATTTGGGAATGTCCTTAGGAAATTCAATAACATTAGGTTTTTGTTCTGCTTTTGGAGCATTAGTCCCTTCTATTTATTATAATTTTTACCCTGTTGAGGGAAAAGTTTCTTTTACGGATATGATTTCTAATACAGGAGGTCAAATGGTGTTGTTTGGAGTTTTAGTTTGTCTGATTGGAATAGCAATTTCTGGGAAAGCAGGAATGCTAAAAGAAGCTGATTTTGCTACAGGTCATGAAGATAAAGACAAAGATTTTAGTTTAGTAAAAGGATTAATTATTGCTATTATTTCGGGTATTTTGAGTTCATTTTTCAATTTCGGAATCGAAGCTGGAAAGCCAATGGCAGATGAAGCAGTGCGACAAGGATTTAACCCGTTGTTTCAAAATAACGTGACTTATATCGTGATCCTTTGGGGAGGATTAACCACTAACTTCATTTGGTGTATGTACCTGAACTTCAAAAATAAATCATTTGTAGATTACACCAATACCGCCACACCTATAGCTAAAAATGTGCTGTTTTCATCTATTGCAGGGACCATGTGGTTTTTACAATTTTTCTTTTATGGAATGGGAGAAAGTAAATTAGGTAATGGGGCGAGTTCATGGATTTTACACATGGCTACGATCATTTTAACGGCTAATTTTTGGGGATTTTATTTAAAAGAATGGTCAGGCGTTTCCAAAAAAACGTTCCGAACATTTCTTTTAGGAATCGGTCTAATCTTGGCATCCATTTTTATAGTGGGTATTGGAAACTCATTATA
Source organism: Flavobacterium sp. (assembly GCF_024642105.1). Lineage (GTDB taxonomy): Bacteria > Bacteroidota > Bacteroidia > Flavobacteriales > Flavobacteriaceae > Flavobacterium. The sequence continues at coordinate 375,890 of NZ_JAHEBT010000052.1, read as the reverse complement.
ATTGTAGATTTTTTTAAAACAAATAATAAACTATGTCAAATATAAATACAGATAACATGACTTTTAAACACGTGAGCTACTTATGGGATGAAACTAAAGCGAAGGCATTAGCAGGAGATGAGGTAGCACTTTTTATTTACCGTTCTAATTTATTAGGAGCTGATTTAAGATTAACGAATTACGGAGGAGGAAATACTTCAGTAAAAATCACAGATAAAGACCCATTAACAGGAGCTGATTCAGAAGTAATGTGGATTAAAGGTTCTGGTGGAGATATTGGAACATTGACTAAATCAGGTTGTGCTGCACTTTATTTAGAGCGTTTGCGCAATTTGGAAAATGTGTACAGAGGGATTGAGTTTGAAGATGAAATGGTAGAGCTATTCAACCACTGTATTTTTGATTTGGCTTCAAAAGCACCTTCTATTGATACCCCTTTACATGGATTTTTGCCTTTTAAACATATTGATCACTTACACCCAGATGCAGCTATTGCCATTGCAGCCGCTAAAGACGGTGCTAAAATCACAGAAGAATTATTCAATGGAGAAATCGGTTGGGTAGGATGGCAAAAACCAGGGTTTGACTTAGGATTGCAATTAAGAGCGTGTTTAGAAGAAGCGGCGTCTCGCGGGAAAAAGTTAAGAGGAATTATGCTAGGTTCTCACGGATTATTCACTTGGGGCGATACAGCTTATGAAAGTTATATCAATACTTTGGAAGTAATTGAGAAATGTGCCGAATATTTAGAAAGCAATTACGGGAAAAAACGTCCTGTTTTTGGTGGGCAAAAACTAGAAAGTCTAGCGATAGATTCTCGTCAATTACAAGCCGCTAAAGTAGCTCCAATTTTACGTGGATTTTGTTCGTCAGAGCGCAAAATGATTGGTCATTATACAGATGATGCTAGGGTATTAGAGTTTATTAATTCGAACGATTTAGAACGATTAGCGCCGCTTGGAACTTCTTGCCCAGATCACTTTTTGAGAACTAAAATTAGTCCTTTGGTATTGGAGTTAACTCCAAATGAAGATTTGTCGGATGTGGAAGCAATCAAAGCAAAGTTAGCACCTGCTTTTGAAGCCTATAGAGCTATGTATTCAGACTATTACAATGCTTGTAAAAAATCGAATTCACCAGCAATGCGTGACCCAAATCCTGTGGTAATTTTATATCCAGGTGTTGGTATGTTCACTTTTGCGAAAGATAAAACAATGGCCCGTTTGGCTTCAGAATACTATGTGAATGCGGTGAATGTAATGAAAGGAGCTGAAGCAGTTTCAGAATATACTTCATTGCCTCATCAAGAAGCCTTCGATATTGAATATTGGTTATTGGAAGAGGCTAAGTTGCAACGTATGCCAAAACCAAAAGCATTGTCAGGACGTGTAGCTTTAATTACAGGTTCAGCAGGAGGAATTGGAAAAGCAATTGCTAAACGCTTCGCTGAAGAAGGGGCTTGTGTAATTATCAATGATATTAATGAAGAACGTTTAGAAGGAGCTACGGCAGATTTTACTAAAATGTTTGGTAAAGATGCGGTTTCAAGTGCACTTTTAAATGTGACCGATGAAAACAGTACAGAGAAAGCACTAGATGCGGCTTGTTTAGCCTTTGGTGGAGTAGATATTGTGGTGAATAACGCCGGAATCAGTATCTCAAAATCAATTGCGGAACATAGTCTAGAAGAATGGGATAGATTGTATGATATTTTAGTGAAAGGACAATTTATTGTTTCAAAAGCTGGAATTGAGGTCATGCGCAAACAAGGTTTTGGAGGAGATATTGTGAATATCGTTTCTAAAAATGCAGTGGTAGCAGGCCCAAACAATCCTGGATATGGTTCGGCCAAAGCGGCTCAGGCTCACTTAACACGATTAATGGCAGCTGAATTAGGTGCAGATAAAATTCGTGTGAATACAGTTAATCCAGATGCAGTAATTTCTGATTCTAATATTTGGTCAGGAGGTTGGGCAGAAGGTCGTGCAAAAGCCTACGGAATTACTGTAGCAGAATTACCTGCTTATTACGCTAAGCGTACTTTGTTGAATGAAATTATATTACCAGATGATATCGCCAACGCTTGTTATGCATTCGTAGGAGGTTTGTTGAATAAATCAACAGGAAATGCCTTGAATGTTGACGGTGGGGTGTCAATGGGATTTTATCGATAGTTTTTAGATTGGTTTTTGTTTTTTATCTCTAACGTCTCTTGGTTTGGGCGTTAGAGATTTAATTTTAAAAATCGTTGTCTAATTCTCTTTTTTATTTACCTTTAAAAAAAATATTATGTTACTTGATTCAAATAAAATAGCTTCTCATAATGCTGATTTGCTTAAATCGCATGCTAATAAATTAGTTTTCACTGCATCAGAAATTGGTGAAACAGAAAATATAATCCAAAAATTAATTGATTTTCAAATCGCTATTCCATCTTGGGCATTAGGTACAGGGGGAACTCGTTTTGGTCGTTTTCCAGGAGGAGGAGAGCCTCGTTCACTGGAAGAAAAAATAGAAGATGTAGGATTGTTGCATGCTTTGAACAATGCTTCAGGTGCGATTTCATTACATATTCCGTGGGATATTCCAACAGATTATCAAGCTATCAAAAACTTGGCTTCTCAACACGGACTGAAATTTGATGCGGTAAATTCAAATACATTTCAAGACCAAACCAATCAAGAATACACTTATAAATATGGTTCTTTACAGAATGTAAATAAAGCTATTCGTAAACAAGCCATTGCACATAACATTGAAGTAATTCAACAAGGAATTGCATTGGGTTCAGAGTCTTTAACAGTTTGGTTGGCCGATGGATCTTGTTTTCCTGGGCAGTTGAATTTTCGCAAAGCCTACCAAAATACCTTGGAAAGTTTAGAGGAAATTTATGCCGCTTTACCATCAAATTGGAAGATGTACTTAGAGTATAAGAGCAACGAGCCTAATTTCTATTCTACTACTGTGGCTGATTGGGGACAATCGTATTCATATGTAAAAAAATTAGGAGATAAAGCCTTTACTTTAGTGGATTTAGGACACCATTTGCCAAATGCTAATATTGAACAAATTGTAGCGATATTGTTAATGGAAGGTAAATTGGGAGGATTCCATTTTAACGATTCTAAATACGGAGATGATGATTTGACTGCAGGAGCAATGAAGCCTTACCAATTGTTTTTGATTTTCAATGAGTTGGTAGAAGGTATGGATGCTAGAGGAATGAATCATGCCAAAGATTTGGGATGGATGATTGATGCTTCTCATAATGTTAAAGATCCATTAGAAGATTTATTGCAATCTGTTGAAGCAATTATGATTGCTTATGCACAAGCGTTATTAGTAGATAGAAAAGCTTTAGAAATTGCGCAAAATGAAAATGATGTGGTAAAAGCACAAGAAATTTTACAGAATGCCTTCCGTACCGATGTTAGAGCTTTAGTAGCTGAGGCACGTTTGCGTTCAGGTGCTGCATTAAATCCAGTGGCTTTGTATCGTGATTTTGCGGTAAGACAAGAGCTAATCAAAGAAAGAGGAACAAAAACTGTTGCAACAGGATTATAATACAATCAAAAATGAATGTAGTAGCTGTTTTTGATATTGGAAAGACGAATAAAAAAGTTTTTCTTTTTAATGAAAACTACCAAATTGTATGGGAGCAGTCGGTTGTTTTTCCAGAAACAGTAGATGAAGATGGATTTCCTTGTGAAGATATAACGTCACTTAGGAATTGGATTGTCTATCGTTTGGCCGAAATGGAAGCCTTAGAAGATTATAATTTAAAAGCTATCAATTTCAGTACCTATGGTGCTAGTTTTGTATATGTGGATAAAGAAGGAAATAATCTTACTCCATTATACAATTATTTAAAACCGTATCCAGAATTGCTTAAAGAAAAATTTTATAGCAAATACAAAGGAGAAGAAAAATTTGCAACCAAGACAGCTTCGCCAGTTTTGGGAAGTCTTAATTCGGGAATGCAAATTTATAGGTTGAAAGAGGAGAATCCTACTGTTTTTAATACCGTTAACTATTGTTTGCATTTGCCACAATACTTAAGCTCCTTACTAACAGGTCAATTTTTTACTGATATTACCAGTGTGGGTTGTCATACTAATTTGTGGAATTTTAAGAAAATGAAATACCATAAATGGTTAAAAAAAGAAGATATTATTACCAAAATTGCACCAATGCACAGCGCTGAAGAAACGCTGCCATTATTGCAAAATAATGCCATTTCTGTTGGGATTGGTTTGCATGATAGTTCATCGGCATTGATACCCTATATTATTAATTTTACAGAACCATTTGTATTACTGTCTACAGGAACTTGGGTAATTACAATGAATCCGTTTAATAATCAACCTTTAACTTTTGAAGAACTACAAGATGATTGCTTGTGTTTTTTACATTATCAAGGAAAACCGGTTAAGGCTTCGAGATTATTTGCAGGTAATGAACATGAGATTCAAACAAAGAGATTGGCAGACCATTTTGGAGTTTCAATTGATACTTACAAAGAAGTAGGGTATGACAAAGATATCATTAAACAGTTGAGAGGGATTAATCTTAATAGTGCGCCTTCTCAATATCAAAAAGAAATTCTAAGACAGTTTTCATTTGAAAATAGAAATTTGAATGATTTTAAAAGTTATGAAATAGCCTATCATCAATTATTGTTAGATATTGTAGCTCAGCAAATTATTTCAACTAATTTAGTAATTCATAATAGCCCGGTTAAGAAAGTGTTTGTGGATGGAGGTTTTAGTAAAAATCCGATATTCATGAATTTATTGGCAGAGGCGTATCCAAAAATGGAAGTATATGCAGCCTCGATGGCTCAAGCAAGTGCTTTGGGTGCAGCATTAGCTATTCATAAAAATTGGAATCCAAAACCAATTCAAAATGATTTAATTGACCTGAAATTTTATAAACATTAGAAAAATGAAAATTGGACTTTTTATCCCTTGCTATGTAGACCAATTTTATCCAAAGGTAGGAATAGCTACCTATGAGTTATTACAAAAATTAGGTTGTGAAGTTCATTTTCCATCAGCACAAACTTGTTGTGGTCAACCGATGGCTAATAGTGGATACGAGCATTTGACAAAAGGGTGTGATGCTAATTTCATTGCTAATTTTGCCGAATATGATTATATAGTTTGTCCGTCAGGTAGCTGTGTTTTGCATGTCAAAGACCACTTACACGATGATAAAAATGAAGTGTTGGCGAGCCAAATTAGAGAACGAGTTTTTGAATTGACTCAATTCTTAACCGATATTCTAAAAGTTGAGACTATTGAAGGCAACTTTCCTTACCGAGTTGGAATGCACATCAGTTGTCATGGGCAAAGAGGGTTGAAACTATCGCAAATGAGTGAATTGAATGCGCCGTATTTCTCTAAACCAGAACAACTATTAAAAGGAATTAAAGGACTCGATTTGGTTTCTTTAAGTCGTAAAGATGAATGCTGTGGTTTTGGAGGAACATTTTGCGTAACCGAAGAAGCCATTTCGGTTAAGATGGGACAAGATCGAATCAAAGATCATGAGAATCATAATGTAGACTATATTACTGGTTTTGATATGTCTTGTTTAATGCACTTAGAAGGAATTTTAAAGCGACAAAAAAGTCCTATAAAAACCATTCATATTGCAGAAATATTAAATTCGCTTACAGTATAAATTTGATTAGTAGCAAATACATCGTAATGAAAAAAACAGTTCTATTTTTTATTCTGTGTCTGTCATTTTTTCTTTTTTCGTATAGAAAATTTACCACTGATGTGACTATACAAGAAATAATAGTTAAGGCTCCATTCGAAATGCCCGCTATTAAAATTCCTGATTTTAGTACTTGTGATACGCTTTCCATCTCAGCTTGCGGAGCGATTGCGGGAAATAAGATTAAAACTACTCAGGCTATTGAAAAAGCTATAAAAAAAATAAATAGTATAGGAGGCGGTACAGTACTGATTCCTAAAGGAGAATGGTTAACAGGCAAAATTCATTTTAGAAATAACGTGAATTTACATTTAGCCAAAGGAGCGATTCTCGTTTTTTCGGATGATCCGAAAGATTATTTGCCAGCTGTTCATAGTACTTGGGAAGGATATGAATGCTATAATTATTCACCTTTGATTTATGCTTACCAATGTAAAAACATTGCTTTAACCGGTCAAGGAGAGATCAAAGCCAAAATGGATGTTTGGAAAACATGGTTCAAACGACCTAAAGGCCACATGGAAAGTCTGAAAAGATTATATTATTTAGCGTCTTATAATAAGCCAATGGAAGAACGCCAAATGGTTAATGATAGTGCTAATTTTCGCCCTCAATTCATACAGTTTAACCGTTGTGAAAATGTTTTGATGGATGGTATTTCTATAACCAATAGTCCTTTTTGGACGATACATCCTTACCTATCTAAAAATATTGTTCTTCGAAATCTAAATGTTTATGCGCATGGTCATAACAATGATGGAGTAGATCCAGAAATGAGTCAGAATATGTTGATAGAAAATTGCGTTTTTGACCAAGGAGATGACGCCATTGCTATTAAATCAGGCAGTAATCAAGATGCGTGGCGATTACACACTCCTTCAAAAAATATTGTTATTCGGAATTGTACGGTTAAAAATGGCCATCAATTAGTAGCGCTAGGAAGTGAACTTTCGGGAGGAATTGAAAATGTCTTTGTTGATAACTGTCGGGTGGCGGCTGGAGCCAAATTAAACCATCTTCTCTTCATTAAAACCAATGAAAGGAGAGGAGGATATGTGCAAAATATATACGTAAGTAACACTACTTCGGGTAAAATTGACCAAGGAATTGTGGGAATTGAAACAGATGTTTTGTACCAATGGAGAGATTTAGTTCCAACCATTGAAAGAAAACTTACCCCAATAAAAAATATTTATCTTGACAATGTAAAGGCTACTAATGTTAAGTTCATATCTAGAGTATTAGGGCAAAAAGAACTTCCAGTAGAAAATGTAGTACTTACTAATGTTTACGCAGATACAATTCAAGGAGCTAATCACATCCATCAAAATATATTGAATTTTACACTTGAAAATAAATGGTAGTTCGATAAGGAATTAGATATAAAATGGAAAAGATGCATTCAAAAAAACAAATCCAACATAGCGAGGCAGCAGCCGATTTTAATAAAGATATTCCTCGTGTAGATTGGCATGATGAAACGCTTTGGTATGTTCGTGAAAAACGGGACAAAGCAGCATTTCAAATACCAGACTGGGAATTGCTTCGTGAAACCGCTTCTCAAATTAAGAATAACGTTTTGGCTAACATCCATGATTATTTAATCCAATTCGAATCGAAAGCTAAAGCTAATGGAGTCATTGTACATTGGGCGGCTAATGCGGAAGAACACAATAAAATAGTGCATTCTATAATGGCAAAACATGGTGTTAATCAAATGGTGAAATCCAAATCCATGCTTACCGAAGAATGTCACTTAAATGAATATCTTGCTGAAAAAGGGATTGATGTAATTGATTCTGATTTAGGAGAGCGAATCGTTCAACTTCGCAAAGAACCACCAAGTCATATTGTATTGCCAGCCATTCATCTTAAAAAAGAAGATGTAAGCGAAACATTTCACGAACATCTTGGCACCGAAGCAGGGAATAACGACCCTCAGTATTTGACTGAGGCAGCTCGATTACACCTTAGAGATACTTTTTTAACACGAAAAGTAGCCTTGACAGGAGTTAATTTTGCTGTTGCTGAGACGGGAGAATTTGTAGTGTGTACCAATGAAGGTAATGCCGATATGGGAGTCCATTTAGCCGACGTTCATATTGCCTGTATGGGATTTGAAAAAATCATTCCGCAACGCAAGCATCTAGGTGTTTTTCTGCGATTGTTGGCGCGAAGTGCTACGGGGCAACCCATCACAACATTTTCAAGTCATTTCAATACGCCTAGAGCAGGTAAAGAAATGCATATTGTTATTGTAGACAATGGAAGAAGTACCCAATTAGGAAGAGAAGACTTTAGGAATTCACTAAAATGTATCCGTTGTGGCGCTTGTATGAATACCTGTCCAGTGTATAGACGAAGTGGGGGGCATAGTTATCATAATGCCGTTGCTGGTCCTATAGGTTCTATTTTGGCACCCAATTTAGATATGAGTAAAAATGCCGATTTGCCTTTTGCAAGTACGCTCTGTGGTTCTTGTACCAATGTTTGTCCTGTTAAAATTGATATTCATGATCAATTGTACAAATGGCGTCAAGTTTTAGTTAAAGAAGGGCATACGCCAATTGGGAAAACAATTGCTATGAACGGAATGGCAGCTGTTTTGTCCAAGCCAATGGTATTTAATTTAGCAGGAAAAGCAGGTAGATTAGTGATGCAAAAAATACCTGTTTTGGTTAATAATAATTTTAATCCTTGGTACAAACAGCGAGAAATGCCTAGCCCTCCTGACGAATCATTTAGAGAATGGTACAAGAAAAATGGTAAAGAATCTAAATCTCAAAATAATGGACAGTAGAACCGCGATATTAGAAAAAATAAGACAAAATCAACCGGTAATAAGTGCTGAACTTCCTAATATGGAAGTTTTAGGATTAGAGTCATTTGATGTAGTTGAAAAGTATAAAATGGTGCTACAAAGCATAGGAGGTGATTGTGTTGATGTTAGCGACTATAGTGATATGATCAATTATGTAAAAAATCATTATTCAACAGATAAGAGGATTATAACTACTATACCAGAGCTTGCCGAATTTGGTGCGACGAATTGGCTAAATGATGACCCACACAGTTTAGAAGATGTTGAACTATCTATTGTAAGGGCGCATTTTGGTGTTGCCGAGAATTCGGCTCTTTGGGTAACCGATGCCGTTTTAGGACAACGGGTAACTCCTTTTATTTCGCAATATTTAGGGATAATATTGAGTAAGAAAGATATAGTTGCAACGATGCATCAAGCCTATCAGTTAATTGGGGAATCAAAATATGATTTTGGGACCTTTATTGCAGGCCCTTCAAAAACTGCCGACATTGAGCAATCTCTCGTTTTAGGAGCTCATGGAGCAAGAGGCTTGGTTGTTTTTCTAATGAATTAATACATTGTAATCGAACCAACCTATTGACTTTTTAAGAAGGTTATGGGTTCGATATAGAACAAGAGATGATCTTAAAAATAGGGGTCATTTTGAATTTGAATCAGAAGGTCAATATCACTGGAATTTGCAACTACAGTCACAATAAATTCAAAATGATTTAATTTTTAATTATGAGGTATTCATTTTCAATTTTAGGTTTGCTTTTTTTTAGTCAAACTATTTTTTCAAAAACGGGTTTTACAAAAAACTATTCACTTCCCCAATTTGAGGTATTTACCAAAGCAACAAAAGCATCCATTCTTTATGATGCTTCCGGAACTACTTTAGATTCAATTGTTGCCTATTCGTTATCGGAAGATATTTTTAGGGTGACTGGTTTTAAACCCTTGGTAACTAAAAATAAGGATAAAGTTTCAGGCAACGTCATTGTTATCGGACAGTATCAATCAGCCTTGGTACAATCCTTTTTGAATGGAAACAGCAATTTTAAAAGTTTTGAAAAGCAATGGGAAAGCTATTGCTACAAAACAATTCTGAAACCCACTCAAAAGATTGACAAAGCCTTTGTTGTTGCAGGTACTAATGCAAGGGGGACGGCTTATGGTGTTTTCGATTTGTCACAAAAGATTGGAGTTTCACCATGGTATTGGTGGTCAGATGTGCCCGCTGTAAAACAAAAAGAATTAGTGCTTTCGCAAAAGGATTTTCAGTCCAAAGCACCGTCCGTTAAATTTAGGGGAATCTTTCTTAATGATGAAGATTGGGGATTGTTGCCTTGGGCTTCGAAGACTTTTGAACCCGAAGTTGGAAATATTGGTCCGAAAACCTATGCCAAAATATTTGAATTGTTATTGCGCTTGAAAGCCAATACGATTTGGCCAGCCATGCACGAAGGGACGACAGCTTTTTTTAAAATCCCAGGAAATGCAAAAATAGCCGAAAAGTATCAAATTGTGGTTGGAACTTCTCATGCCGAACCGATGTTGCGCAATAATGTTGACGAATGGAATAAAAATGCCACGGGGCAATTTAATTATGTTTCCAATCGTGAAAGCGTTTATAAATATTGGGAAGACCGGGTAAAAGAAAGTAAGAACGTTGATGCCATTTTCACCATGGGAATGCGTGGGGTGCATGACAGCAAAATGGAAGGTGTCAAAAATAATAAAGAGGGTGCAGAGTTATTGACACATATTTTAGGGGATCAGCGACAATTAATCGAAAAATACATCAATCCTGATGCTACCAAAGTTCCACAAGCCTTTACGGTGTATAAGGAAGTATTGGACTTATACGATGAAGGTCTAAAGGTTCCGGAAGATATCACTTTGGTTTGGACAGACGACAATTATGGATACATCCGAAGGTTGAGCAATCCCGAAGAACAAAAACGTCCCGGTGGCGGTGGGGTGTATTATCATGCTTCGTATTGGGGAAGACCACATGATTACCTTTGGGTAGATTCGGTTCATCCTGCTTTGTTAAGAGAAGAAATGATGAAGAGCTATTATTCCAATTGCGACAAAATCTGGATTCTGAATGTGGGGGATTTAAAATCCATTGAATATTCGACACAGCTTTTTTTAGATATTGCCTATGATGTCTCCTTTTTTGAAGAGGCAACGAATGTCAAAAAACACATGAGCCGTTTTTATTCGTCAATTTTTGGCGAGACTTATGGTAAAACCATAGCGGATTCGAAATGGGACTATTTCGATTTGGCTTTCGAAAGAAAACCGGAATTCATGGGTTGGAGTCAGACCGAACCGACTACCAAAACCAAACTGACAGCCTACAATCCCTTCTTTTTCGGAGATGAAAACCAGACCCGCATTACCAAATATCAAAATTTAGAAAATCAGGTTAACGCTTTAAAAGACAAACTTCCTAAAAATCTTCAGGATGCGTATTTCCAATTGGTCTATTATCCGGCAAAGGCATCTTCGTTGATGAATAAAAAGTTTTTGTATGCCGATAAAGCAAATTTGTATGGCAAACAAAGGCGATTGCAGGCAAAAGAATACGCGGATAAATCAGATAATGCATTTAATGAAATAAAAACCATCACTAAGGAATACAACCAAATAGCCAATGGTAAGTGGAACGGAATAATGGATATGAGTCCTAGAAAATTACCGGTATTTGATAAGGCGACTATTGAAACTTCTCCAGTGGAAAATGCCTCCGAAGCTGTCGGGGTAATAGCGGAAAACTCAACCAAAACGGATGAAGCAGAATTGACTTTGCCAACGTATTATCCGAATGTATTACAATTCCATTTCGTTGATATTTTTCTCAAAAAAGATGCGATGATTTCATGGGAACTTCAAAAATTACCGGATTGGGTTATTGCCAATAAAAAGAAAGGTGTTTTGAGTGCTAAGGAGAATACTAATGAGCGATTACAATTTAGTATAGACTGGAACAAATGGACGAAAGTGAAAGCATCAAAAACTCAGTTCATAATTAAATATGATAATAAAACCATAGCGTTAAACGTAACTGTCGATGCTACAACGGCTACTCTTCCTAAAAAATCATTTATTGCAATGGAAGACAGAGTTGTCATTTATGCCCAAAATTTTACATACATAAAAAATAAGGAACCGTATCAGTGGAAAAAAATAGACGGTTTGGGTTATGCTAAGGTAGCCATGCAAGGCTATCCGTTGATGGCAGAGTCATTGCAGACAGATCGTCTGGCAACAGAAGCACCTTGCTTGGAGTATCAAATTCATCTGGGAAATCCGGATACTTTTGTAAACCCAGAAATACTGCTTCACGCCATACCGACACTTTCAATTACTAATAAACAAGGGGTTCGTATAGGAGTACAATGGAATGATGAGCCTATGCAGGTTATTGATTTTAGAACCTATGATAGAAGTGAGGAATGGAAACAAAATGTCCTGTCGAATAGAGCCACTAAAAAAGCAGCTATCAAATCGGCCCTTAAAGGAGCGAATATCTTAAAAATCTACCTTATTGATGCAGGAGTGGCGTTGGACTATTTTTATATTAATTTGAATAAAAACAAGCTTATACCTTATTCCCTTTTACCGGAAACGGTAAAAAAATAACAGTTATTATTTAAAAAAAATTAAGGCTTTGAAAAGCTAATATTTGGGAATTTGAAAGAACTTGTGGATAATAAGTTTATTGAAAAACATTTACGTTTTTGGTAGTGTATCAAAATTAGTGATGACTCAAATTTCGTAATTTAATATATTGATAATCAATATTTAAGATATTAACGGTCAATCAAAATGTTTCCCTCCAATTGTTTGCTTCGTTTTGTTGGGCTGTTCCAGTCGCTTTTACAAGCTTCCATTCCACAGACCACTTGAAACCAAAAACTAAGGGCAGTTATGAAAAATAACAGCCCCGCGCGCTCGCGATTCCTATCGCGTGGTTTTACAATTTAAAATCTCGCACGCAAAGTCTCCTGACTTTGAGCTAACTCAAATATACTCAGAAATTTTTCCAACAGGTACAAAAAAACTCCTTAATTTCTTAAGCAGTTTGGTGTTTGTGCACGGTATAGATTTAAAATTAAATCAAGTGATTGACTTTCTGATGGTTATGGTTTCGATATAAAATAAAAAATGACCTTAAAACTGAATTTAAGGTCATTGGTTTAACTTGTGAGCACTTAGGATTTTGCAAAAGCAATTAGAGGCTCAATATCGTTGTTATCTGCTTTTCGAACTGCTTGTATGTAGTTGCTTCTTGTTTCGGTCTCTTTTACTAAATTAGTACTACCCCAAGAAAAGAATTTACTACTGTATAATTTTTCCATTATTAAATCAGCCATTAGACGTGAATGTCTTCCATTTCCGTTTGCAAAACAATGAATGCTTACCAAACGATGTTTAAATCGAATGGCTAATTCTTCTGAATTATAAGTGTTGTTTTCTTTCCAAAAAATAGCATCATCTAATAACTGCTTCAGTTCAATGGCTATGAGATAACTTTTGATACCTATATTCTTTTCAGAGTTTCTAAAAGTTCCTGCCCATTTCCAGACATCGCCATACATACGCTTATGTAGGTCTTTGATGAATTTTTCCGAAAACAGTTGTTCTGTTTTTATTTTTTTACCAAAAGTCCATTGAATGGCTTTCTCGATATTGAGTTGCTCAAATTCGTCTAATTCTTTACGAGTAGTGATAGAAGGAATTCGCAATCCATTTTTTTCCTCGTCATTTAAAGGAGTTTGACCGTCTATATATTCAATCTTTAATCCCATAAATATTTAGGCATTTCATTTTTAATTTCATTTGTTTTTTGAGCAATGGCTTTTTCGATGCGTTCCTTAGAATTTTGTTGGTCTTCCAATGTCATTGTATTGTTCGTACGCATCACAATTTCGAGTGCTAATTCTTTTGCACGTTTTTCAATCATTTGCTCTAACGATTTGTGTTTTGAAACAAATCCATATACTAACTGCATATCCATAGCATTGGCTACGTCGCGCAATGAGTTTAAGGTAATTGTGCCATTAGCTTCCCGTTCTTCAATTTCTTTTGTGCTTTGTGGTGCAATATTTAAACGATTACCCAATTGGCGTAACGACATTTTTAATGCTGTACGAAAGGTATTGATCCAACCTTTTGTTGGCACTACTGTTGCTTTCAAATCCTTGAAAGACTCTAATTTATTATCGATTTGCTGTAAAAGCAATTGCTGTTTGTTGTTTTTCATAAGGCTATTACCTGAAATGTACAATACAAATTTAAGGTTATTACCTGAAATAAAAAAATATTTTTAAGGTTTTAACCTTAAAAATATTAAATATGTTCATCCTGTTTATAATATGAGTTTTGATTAAAATGAAAATAAGGTTTGAGTTTGTTGGTCTTTAAGAATTTTGATAGTTAGAATTTTGTGAAAATTTGAAAAAAGCCCATAAAAAACCTCAAGGTTTCTCTTGAGGTTTTTTAATTACTGCTGGTAGTATAAATTATTTTATGTTAATTAGTTGATAATATTATAGTTGTAAGTTTGATGTAAAATAAAAAATGACCTTAAAACTGAATTTAAGGTCAAATAATAATTTATGACAATTAGAAATAACTTTTTATATGTATTGATTTATAATATTTTCAAACAATTCTTGTTTACCACTTTGAAGCGGAAGTTCTCCATTTTCTTGTGCAATTTTATATAATGCTTTCAAATCTAGTTTTCCTTCTTCAAATGCTTTTCCATTTCCAGAATCAAAAGAACTGTAACGTTGCTTTCTTAACGATTCGTAAGGTGAAGAAGAAATGATTTTATCAGCGGTCAATAAGGCTCTTGCAAAGGTGTCTGCACCTCCAATGTGAGCTAAGAAAACATCCTCCATATCTGTAGAATTTCTTCTGATTTTTGCGTCAAAATTTATTCCACCACCTTGTAATCCGCCTGCTTTTAAAAACACCAACATTGCTTCGGTTGTTTCTTGAATATTATTTGGGAATTGGTCTGTATCCCATCCATTTTGATAGTCACCTCTATTAGCATCTAAACTTCCTAACATACCATATTTAGCAGCAGTTGCTATTTCGTGTTGAAAAGTGTGTTGCGCTAATGTTGCATGGTTTACTTCAATGTTCATTTTAAAATCTTTTTCTAGACCATATTCATGTAAGAAGCCTATAGCAGTAGCACAATCAAAATCGTATTGGTGTTTCATAGGTTCCATTGGTTTAGGCTCTATAAAGAAATTTCCTTTAAAACCTTGTGCTCTTGCATAATCTCTAGCCTGAATTAAGAATTGTCCCATGTGGTCTAATTCTCTTTTCATGTCTGTGTTTAATAATGTCATGTATCCTTCACGACCTCCCCAAAAAACATAATTTTCACCACTTAAGGCAATGGTTGCATCTAAAGCCAATTTTATTTGTCCTCCTGCTCTTGCTAAAACATTAAAATCAGGATTAGTTGCAGCACCATTCATATAACGGGGATTTGAAAAACAATTCGCTGTTCCCCAAAGTAATTTTATCCCTGAAGCAGCTTTTTTTTCTTTCAAATAATCGGTAATGATATTTAAACGATTTTCTGATTCAGAAAAGGTTGCTCCCTCTTGAATTAAATCATAATCATGAAAACAGAAATAATCAAATCCCATTTTACTAATAAATTCAAATGCAGCATCTGCTTTATCTTTTGCAGCTTGAATAGGGTCTGAAGATTGATCCCATGCAAAAGATTGTGTCCCTGGACCAAAAGGGTCTGAGCCTTGGCCACAGAAGGTATGCCAATAAGCTATTGCAAATTTAAAATGCTCACGCATTGTTTTTCCAGCAACTACTTGATCTGGGTTGTAATATTTAAATGCCAAAGGATTGTCGGAATCCTTCCCCTCGAATTGAATTTGACCAATTCCCTTATAATACTCTTTATTGCCTAAAACTATCATATTATGTTATTTATTGTTTAATATTATTTCTAATTCTTTTTTCCAATTTTTATATGCCTCTATATAAGGGTCACTATTTTTTAATGGCAGATAAGTTATCACATGGTCATTCTTTAAAATGTTTTCGCCAAATTTTTCATAATTACTATCTTGTAGACCAACAGCTCTAGCTGCACCAACAGCTCCGGTTGTGTTGTAAATTTCAATTTCATGCCCTATGAGTGTAGCGACTGTGTTGGAAAAAATTTCAGAACGAAACAAATTGTCATTTCCCGCACGAATTACTTTAATCTCTGTATTATCATTTTTTAAAATTTCCATTCCATAGACAAATGAAAAAGCGATACCTTCTAAAGCAGCTCTATATAAATGACCATGACTGTGTTTGTTGAAATTTAAATTCAATATATGACTATCTACATTTTTGTTGTTTAACATTCTTTCTGCACCATTCCCAAAAGGAATTACAATCACTCCATCTGAACCAACAGGTACTTTTGAAGCTTTTCTATTCATATTTTCGTATGAATCTACTACACTATGATTCTTCAACCATCTGTATTGGATTCCAGCTCCATTAATACATAAAAGTTTGCCTACCATAGGATTTTCGTTGGTGTAATTGACATGTACAAAACTATTTATTCTTGAAGTTTCTTTTGATTTCAATTTTTCTGTAACTGCGTATATAACTCCAGAGGTTCCACCTGTAGCAGCTACTTCTCCAGGTTTTAAAATATTCAATGATAAAGCATTGTTAGGTTGATCGCCAGCTCTATAAACTACAGGGATACCTAAAGGAAGACCTGTAGCATTAGCCCCTTCAAAATGTAATTCACCTTGATTTGAAAAATTTTCAACAATTGTAGGAATCAATGATTGGTGTATTTCGTAATAATCTAATAGCCAATTCGCTACCTTGTTTTCTTTGTAATTCCAGAGCATTCCTTCTGACAACCCATTTTTAGTTGTAGTCAGTACCCCTGTCAATTTATAAGCTATAAAATCTCCTGGCAGCATAAATTTGTATATTTTATCATATACTTCCGGTTCATTATCCTTTACCCATTTTAATTTAGAAGCGGTAAAGTTACCCGGAGAATTCAATAAATGTTCAGCACACTTTTGTTCGCCGATTTCAGAAAAAGCTTTATTTCCAATTTCTACAGCTCTGCTATCACACCAAATAATTGAATTTCGCAAAGAGTTACCTTCTTTATCAACTACAACTAATCCATGCATTTGATATGATATTCCGACTCCTAAAATTTTTGATGCATCAACATTAGCTTCTTTGATAGCTCTTTTTGTTGCTATACAAATGTATTCCCACCAAACTTCAGGATCTTGTTCTGCCCAATCTTTATGATAAGAAGTTATAGGCATTTCTTCTTGTGGTTCGCTAATTGTTATTATTTTCTTTCCTGTAGTGGCTTCTACCAAGGCTACTTTGACAGAAGAACTTCCTATATCATACCCAATGTAATACATACTTATAATGATTCTCTTAATATTAATTTTGTTGATACGCAATGCTGCATCGGTTCGTCTTTAGTAATAAATTCCGCACCTTTAGTTCCTAATTCTTTGAAATCAGTAGATATAACCGAAATTCCTTTATAAATAAATTTTTTCATAGGGGTTTCATTATAAGATAGAAAGCCTATATCTTTTCCTGGTTCTAGATTTTTCTCTCTACATTGCTCTAAGAATATTCTCCTGCTGGCGCGAGCATCTTGCTCGTGCCTAGTAATTCAAACTCCTCTACAAAAAGTTTCCTGACTTTGAACTAACTCAAATATACTCAAAAATTTTTCCAATAGGTACAAAAAAAACTCCTTAAGAGATTAAGGAGTTTGGCGTTTGTGGACGGTATAGATTTAAAATCGAATCAAGTAATTGATTTTCTGATGGTTATAGGTTCAATATAAAATAAAAAATGACCTTAAAACTGAATTTAAGGTCATTGGTACGACTGTGGAGAAGATGGGGCTCGAACCCACGACCTCTTGACTGCCAGTCAAGCACTCTAGCCAACTGAGCTACATCCCCAATGCAGGCGACAAATATAGCTTAATTTAGTTTTAAATTCCTAATTGCCGAAAAAAACCACGCCATTCTTTTCAAAAAAAGAACAAACTAACAGAATAGTTTTAACTTTACATTAAAATTTCTGCTATGGCAATACAAAACGCTACAGGTTCTATTTCCATTTCTATCGATGCTACAATCGCTACAATTGAATTTGGGCATCCTGCCAGTAATTCTTTTCCTGCCCAGTTGTTGCATGAATTAACCAAGACTATCGAGACTTTGGGACAAAGTCCAGATGTGGCGGTGGTGGTTTTAAAAAGCCAAGGTACTGCTGCTTTTTGTGCCGGTGCTTCTTTTGATGAATTACTTGCGGTGACCAACGAAACGGAAGGAAAAACGTTCTTTTCAGGATTTGCTCATTTGATTAATGCCATGCGAAAATGCCCTAAATTCATCATAGGTCGTGTGCAAGGGAAAACAGTTGGCGGAGGTGTAGGTATTGCAGCAGCTTGTGATTATGTTTTGGCGAGCCAAGAAGCAAGCATAAAATTATCGGAATTAGCGATTGGTATCGGACCTTTTGTGATTGAACCTGCCGTATCCAGAAAGATAGGAAAAACGGCTATGGCAGAATTATCTTTAACAGCTCAAGAATGGAAATCAGCGGCTTGGGCGAAAGAAAAAGGGTTGTATGCCAATACTTTTGAATCCATTGAAAAATTAGATCAGGCAGTAACTGAATTGGCACACCAACTCGCAACCTATAATCCAGAAGCGGTAACTGCTATGAAAAAAGTATTGTGGGAAGGAACAGGACATTGGGATACTTTATTAGTTGAAAGAGCAGCAATCACTGGGAAATTAGTGCTTTCTGAAGTAACTAAAACGGCCTTGGCATCCTTTAAAAAATAAAATAAGTAGTATGTTAGTAGTAGTACAACAAGTAAATATTGCACAAAAAATAAAACAAGCTCCAGATGGAGATTACCCAATAGGAATTTTGATAGGTTCTTTTATTCCTTTTGTTATTTTGGTAGGATTGGCGTATTGGATGTATATCCGTGCCAAAAAAAGAGACCAAAACCCTTAATTATTTCGTAAGTTTGCAGTCAAATACACAGTGGAATGAGCAATATTAGAATCACCAAACAATTTAGTTTTGAAACCGGTCACGCTTTATATGGCTATGATGGCAAATGTAAAAACGTACACGGACACAGTTATAAATTATCCGTGACGGTTATTGGTAAGCCTATTGTGAACCGTAATGATGTAAAATTTGGAATGGTGATTGACTTTACCGATTTGAAAAAAATCGTGAAAGAAGAAATTGTAGATCAGTTTGACCACGCTACTGTCTTTAACGAAACAACCCCTCATATTGAGTTGGCTAACGAACTAAAAACGCGTGGACATCATGTGATTTTAGTAGATTACCAACCTACAAGTGAAAATATGGTAATTGATTTTGCCCAACGCATCAAAAATAGATTACCACAAGGGATTGCACTTTTTTCTTTAAAGCTACAAGAAACCGATTCGTCATTTGCAGAGTGGTTTGCTAGCGATAATTTGTAATTCAGAACAGATGCTATTAACCAATAACAAAAAAATATATTTCGCCTCCGATCAGCATTTTGGAGCGCCAACAGCCAAATTGAGTTTCCCAAGGGAACAAAAATTTGTGGCTTGGTTGGATGAGGTGAAACAAGATGCCGAAGCTATTTTTTTATTGGGTGATTTGTTTGATTTTTGGTTTGAGTACAAAACGGTTGTTCCAAAAGGATTTGTTCGTATTTTGGGCAAATTGGCCGAAATTCGCGACAGCGGCATCCCTATTTATTTCTTTGTGGGCAACCACGATTTGTGGATGGAAGATTATTTCCAAAAAGAACTCAATATTCCCGTATACCGCGACAATCAAGAATTTACGTTTGGAGACAAAACCTTTTTAATAGGCCATGGAGATGGTAAAGGGCCTGGGGATAAAGGGTACAAACGCATGAAAAAAGTGTTTACTAATCCGGTGGCTAAATGGTTTTTCCGTTGGTTGCATCCTGATTTGGGAGTGGGTTTGGCGCAATACCTTTCGGTAAAAAACAAATTGATTTCGGGTGCCGAAGATGTAGTATTTTTGGGTGAAGAAAACGAATGGTTGATTCAGTATTCCAAACGAAAACTCGAAACCAAACATTACAATTACCTTGTTTTTGGACACCGTCATTTACCGATGGTTTTTCCTTTAGGCAATAAGTCCGAATACGTGAATTTAGGCGATTGGATTACTTATTTTACCTATGGCGTTTTTGATGGAGAAACCTTCGAAATTAAAAAATACGAATAAGTAAGCGAATTACGCTCTTAGAATTTTCTCCATTTTTCGGCCTTTAGCCAATTCATCGACTAACTTATCCAAATACCGGACTTGTTTGGTCAAGGAGTTTTCAATTTCTTCAATTTTGTAACCACAAATGGTTCCTGTAATTAATTCCGCTTTTGGGTTCAACTGCGCTCTCTCAAAAAAGGTTTCAAAAGTCACTTTTTCGTCCATGAGTTGGAGGAGTGTAGTATCGTCAAATCCCGTCAGCCAAGTAATTACTTGATGCAATTCTTCTTTGGTTCTGCCTTTTCGTTCCACTTTAGCAAGGTAAAGCGGATAGACTGTAGCAAAAGTCATCTTGGCGATTCGTTCGTTGTGTTCAGGAGTTGTGTTCATAATTTTTTTAACCTGTAAGATGTATTTAGTTTTTGATGATAATTTTACGTCAGTTCGAGTAATTTTCGGTAGAAAATTGTATCGAGAACAAGTAAAATTTCATTAAAAATGATTAACTCCGTTGAACCTAAGGTTTCTCGATACATTTTTTGTTCCGTTTCACTACACAAAAAACACTCGAATTGACGTTTTTAATAATTATACCCAGTATGTTATATTCTAAAAACAATCTACTCCTCTTTTCGGTGTTCTTCCAAGTCTTTTTCTAAATCCAATTTTCGGAATGTAGGCGAAGAAATTCCTGTAATCAAAACCGTCAAAAGTGTCATGCTTCCGCCAAAAACGACTGCGGTTACGGTTCCCATTAACTTAGCAGTCAATCCACTTTCAAAAGCCCCTAATTCGTTAGACGAACCCACAAAAATAGAGTTGACAGCCGCTACTCGTCCGCGCATGTGATCAGGCGTTTTCAATTGTAAAATAGTTTGACGAATCACCACCGAAATACCATCTACAACACCGCTCATGAACAAAGCAAAAACTGATAACCAGAAAATAGTGGACAATCCAAAGACAATGATACAAAGGCCAAAAGCGAAAATAGCAACGAGCAATTTCATTCCCGCATTTTTATTTAAAGGCACATAAGCCGAAATAAACATCGTTAAGAATGCCCCAATAGCGGGTGCTGCTCGTAAAATTCCAAAACCTTCCGAACCTACTTTTAAAATATCTTGGGCAAAAATGGGTAGTAACGCTACGGCACCACCAAACAAGACCGCAATCATATCTAACGAAAGCGCACCTAAAATCGTTTTATTTTGGAATACAAATTTGACACCTTCTTTTAAACTTTGCATCACAGGTTCGCCAATTTTTGGATTTAAAATCGGTTTCGATTCAATTTTTGATAAGGCAATTAGCGCCAATACAGCAAAAACCACTACTGTACACATTGACCAATGCACACCAATCCACGTAATTGAGAATCCTGCAATGGCAGGCCCTAAAACGGAAGCAATTTGCCATACCGAACTGCTCCAAGTTGCCGCATTGGAATAGGCTTTTTTAGGAACAATTTGCGACATTAACGAGAAAACAGTTGGTCCTAAAAAGGAGCGAACTAATCCTCCCAAAAAGACCAAAAAATAAATACTATATAAAACTACATGAGTAGACCAACCGCTTGTGATCACTGGCCAAGTCAATAAAAATAACCCAATACTTATTACCGAAAATCCCAAAATACATTTAAGCAGCATTCCTTTTTTCTCGTTTTGATCCACAATATGTCCTGCGAATAGCGCCATCGATACTGCAGGAATAATTTCCATTAGCCCAATGATTCCTAATGACAAAGCACTTTTGGTCAAACTATAGACCTGCCATTCAATCACAATAAATTGCATCGACCAGGCAAACACCATGGCAAATCGCAATAGTAAAAACACATTGAATTCTCGGTAACGTAAGGCTTCGTAAGGGTCGTTTTTTGGTTTCATTATTGGATATCTTTTAGTCGGAGTTGTAGGCTTAATTGCCCATTCCATTCATTTTCATCGATGCAATACGCCATTTGAAACGAGTTTCTATTGGCGACCAAATCCTTTTTATGGGCTAGGTTAAAACCAATGGCAGCAAAGCCTTCCGAATTATTTTGTTTTACAAAAAGGCGAATGTGTTCTTCATTGGCCCCCATGAATTTTGGATACCCCGTGTCGATAACATTTTGAGTTACAAAAACGGGCGTCATATTTTGTGGGCCAAAAGGTTCAAATTGCTTTAAAATCCGAACGAGTTTTGGAGTAATTTCTGAAAAATCAATTTCGGCATCTACTTCAATTTCGGGAGTGCGTAATTCAGGATTAATGGTTTCTTGCACCACTTTTTCAAAGGCATTTTTGAAAGCTTCGTAATTCTCGGCTTTCAAAGTCATTCCTGCGGCGTATTTATGTCCGCCAAATTGCTCTAAATGTTCAGAACAAGCTTCTAGCGCATTGTACACATCAAATCCTCTTACAGAACGTGCTGAAGCTGCATAGTTGTCGCCACTTTGGGTAAAAACCAAAGTAGGTCGGTAATGGGTTTCAATTAATCTAGAAGCAACAATTCCGATGACACCTTTGTGCCAATTCTCTTGAAAAACTACCGTCGTAAAACGTTCTTGTTCTTGATTTTCTTCGATTTGTTGTAGCGCTTCTTTGGTGATTAATTGGTCCAATCCTTTGCGTTCCGAATTGTAGTCTTCAATTTCTTTGGCAAATTGTTGGGCTTGAGCCAAATTAAATTCAGTTAATAGTTCTACTGCATGATTGCCGTGTTTGATGCGTCCCGCTGCATTGATTCGGGGCGCAATGACAAAAACGACATCCGTTATCGTGAGTGTTTGTTTCTTAATTTGTTGAATCAGCGCTTGGATTCCAGGTCGTGGTGCTTGATTAATCACTTGCAATCCAAAATGTGCTAACACTCTGTTTTCACCAGTTATGGGAACAATATCGGCTGCAATGGCTGTGGCGACTAAATCCAAATACGGAATTAAATCGTCTATAGTTTGATTGCGATTTTGGCTCAACGCCTGAATCAATTTGAAACCCACTCCGCAACCGCATAATTCGTCGTAAGGATAGGTGCAATCGTCTCTTTTTGGGTCGAGAACAGCGATAGCCTCAGGTAATGAATCTCCCGGTCTGTGGTGATCACAAATGATAAAATCGATATTTTTTTCTTTGGCGTAGGCCACATGTTCAATCGATTTGATGCCGCAGTCCAAAGCAATAATCAACGAAAAACCATTGTCTTCGGCAAAGTCGATGCCTTGAAACGAAATTCCGTAACCCTCGGCATAGCGGTCTGGAATATAAGTCGCAATGTTGGGATAAACACTTTTTAAATAGGAAGAAACCAAAGATACTGCTGTGGTTCCGTCCACGTCATAATCGCCAAAAACCAAAATATTTTCTTGGTTGGCAATGGCTTGTTCGATTCGGTTCACTGCCACTTCCATATCTTTCATCAAGAAAGGGTCGTGCAAATGATCTAGCGAAGGGCGAAAAAAATCTTTGGCTTGGTCAAAAGTGGTAATGCCGCGCTGAATTAATAAAGTCGCAATTAAAGAATCTACATTCAGCTCTTGAGCGAGTTGTTGTATTTGTTCTTTTTGGGGTTTTGGTTTGATGGTCCAACGCATAGTGATTTGGGATTTTGGGGTTTATTTCAATGCTAATGCTTCGCCTTCAAATTGAATTCCGTCCCAACCCGATTGCATAAAATTGCGAATGTTTTGGTGGTTGGTCCCTTGAGGGTCGCCAAGTACTTCTTCAAAATAATACCCGCCAAAGCAGGCTAAAGTTTCCGCTTGCGTCAATTGCTCGATTTTGGCGAACGCAAATAATTTGCAAGAACCTGAATTTTCTCCCGCTCCATTGTGTTGGTTTCCATTCTGAAAAGCAGTAGGTGTAAATTCGTAATTGCTTTCAATCGTTGCTATCGTTTCCGCAAAAGTAATGGCTTCAGGTGTTTGTTTTAGTTTTTCTAAAAAGGCGTTTATAGTCATGTTTTATTCTTCTTCTGAAAATTTATTTTTCTTTGCTTCTTTTACTACTGTTTTTCCTCCCACAATCACCACGATTTCGCCTCTTGGAGCTGTTTTTTCGAAATGAGTCAATACTTCTCTAACTGTACCTCTGACATTTTCTTCGTGGAGTTTGGATAATTCTCTTGAAACCGAAACGGGGCGGTCTTCGCCAAAATAAGTGCAAAATTCAGCCAACGTTTTTACTAATTTGTGTGGCGAAACATACAAAATCATCGTTCGGGTTTCTTCGGCCAAAGCCAAATAACGAGTTTGTCTTCCTTTTTTGTCAGGCAAAAAACCTTCAAAAATGAATTTGTCGTTAGGTAAACCACTATTCACTAACGCAGGTACAAAAGCCGTGGCGCCAGGCAAACATTCTACTTCCACACCGTTTTCAATACAGGCGCGTGTCAATAAAAAGCCAGGATCTGAAATAGCAGGCGTTCCTGCATCCGAAATCAAGGCGATGTTTTCTCCCGCTTGTAATCTCGCAATGACATTCTCCACCGTTTTGTGTTCATTGTGCATGTGGTGGCTGTGCATGTGAGTACTAATCTCAAAATGTTTCAATAATTTGCCACTCGTACGGGTGTCTTCGGCAAGAATTAAATCGACTTCTTTCAGAATGCGAATGGCACGAAAAGTCATGTCTTCGAGGTTGCCAATAGGCGTTGGAACGATGTATAATTTTGACATTCGGCGCTAAAAATTCAATTAATAAACGGAATTACAAGAATTTTTTCTCGATAATCTCCATAAAACGTTCTTCGTATTCTTCTTTTCCTTCCCAGTTATTGTAGTCTGGTTTTACCATATCTCTAATGAAATCGCGGGTTTCATAAAAGGTGTCAAAAGTGATTAATTGGTTCAACACGCGATTGTAATCTTCGGGGTCGTTCCCGAAAAGATGTTTAGTAAACGCGATACGATCATTCAAATCGATGCTGATTCCTTTGGCTAATTTTTCGTTTAGTGTGACTGATTTTGGCTCTTCTACTTCCCCAGGGAGTTCGATTTCGTCAAGTGTTATGGAAGGTGTTTCCATAACTTCTTCTGGTTCTTCATCAATTGGAGTTTCAAAAGCGTTACTTTCTACTTTTACAAAAAGGTCTTCGCTAAAATCACCCCCAATTAATTCTTCGAAAGAAATTTGAACGGCTTCTTGTTTTGGGGTTTCTTCGATAAGTTCTTCCTCTTCCTCTTTTTCTAATTCAAAAGCAGGGATGAAAGGCGCTTCGATTTCTTCCTCTTCATCCTCGTCTTCATCTATGGTTTCCAACTCTTCGCTTTCTTCAAAAATGGGCTCCTCCATTTCGGTGATTTCCTCTTGTTCTTCTTCCTCCAAAATCAATTCAGGAGTTTCTTCTATTGCAGGAATAGTAATTTCTTCTATGCTGATAGCAACAGGAGTTTCGTTTTCGATAGCCTCAAAAGCGGCCTCTATTTTTTGTTCTATTGCTGCTTGCCCAATGGTAGGTTTGCTGTCGCCAAAGTGCTCGTCAACAAAACGCAACAACGCTAGTTTTTCATATAATTTTTGCGTTTCCAGATACAATTGATTGATATCAGACTTGTTTTTTAATTGTAAAATTCGGTGTGCAATGCTGATTAAATCGGCTTCCAATCTTTTTTTCATCTCGTAAAAATTATACTGTGTAGGTTGTTTGGTTTGAGTACTATTTTTTGTTTTTATTTCGGTAAACTAGGGGCGGTGCTTTAGAATTTTTTTTTACATTTGGAAACACGTAAAAGTATAAAATTTTACATTCAATTTATACCCTTACAAAGGAAAAAAACGATTCATTTTTTAAGTTATAAAAACACACCATGTTTCTCGAAAATACAGTAAATCATAAAGAACAATTTGGTTGGATTGAAGTCATCTGTGGCTCTATGTTTTCGGGTAAAACAGAGGAATTGATTCGCCGATTAAAACGCGCTCAGTTTGCCAAACAGAAAGTGGAAATCTTCAAACCTGCTGTAGATACTCGTTATCATGATGAAATGGTAGTGTCACACGATTCGAACGAAATTCGTTCGACACCCGTTCCAGCTGCTGCTAATATTGCGATTTTGGCACAAGGTTGTGATGTGGTAGGGATTGATGAGGCTCAGTTTTTTGATGATGAGATTGTACGGGTTTGCAATGATTTGGCTAATCGAGGTATTCGTGTGATTGTAGCAGGATTGGACATGGATTTTAAAGGAAATCCGTTTGGGCCTATGCCTGCTTTAATGGCTACTGCCGAGTATGTAACTAAAGTACATGCGGTATGTACCCGTACCGGAAATTTAGCCAATTACAGCTTTAGAAAAACCGATAATGATAAATTAGTGATGTTGGGAGAAACCGAAGAATATGAGCCTTTAAGTAGAGCGGCTTATTTTCATGCGATGAAAAAAAATGAAGAACAATAAATATTCTTCGTTCTGATATAAAAAAGGGAAAACAATTTGTTTTCCCTTTTTTTGTTTAAAAATTGTACTTGATGACAGGAGCGATGCCGATGTTTTGAATCCCATCATTAAAAGGTGTCCAATAAATTTTAGAATGAATACCTATTTCAAAGTTTAACTTTTGGATTAAGTAGTATTCTGCCCCAAAGGTAATTCCAGGTTCAGAAAGGAGTTTGTGATTATCAGAGGAATGACCCGTTTTTTCTTGACTGTATACATCCATAAGACCGATTCCTCCTATGACAAAAAGTTTTTTAGCGTTGAGTAGGTCTTTTTTGTAATACAATTCGAAAAAAGTACTTTTTTTCTCTAGAATATATTCAACTACAGAAGGATAGATTTCTCCCGCTATAGTTGTACTATTTTTTTTGTTTTTTGCCATTGCAACCCCAAATCCAATACTTTCTGATGGAGATATTTTGTATTCAAGTTCAAGATTTCCAACGGTTCCAATTGTATTAGCCTTACAATCTGTACAAACTCCTATTAAATCGGATTGCAAAGCAATGTTCAGTCCATAATTGTATTTTAAACTAAACTTTGAATTTTGAGAATATATGGATATTGATAAAAAGCTAAAAGTTATAATTAGTATTCGTTTCATAGTTTAGTCAATTTTAGTTAAATGTACTTTGAAATAATATTGAAACATTCCAGCGGATCGGATTGAATATGGCAGGTTAACACTTTCATCAGTTTGTACTTTATTTCCAAAAAAGTCTCCAAATAGATGGGATAGAACATCTTTTCTGCTTAACTCGGAGTGAAATCGAATTTTCGAATTTTTCTTACTATTCATTTTCCATTCCAGATTGAATTTAGGGTCGTATGTTATGGTATTGGTGGTCTTGTCATAACCAATTGCTACAGTTGCAGATAATTTTGAATCTTCGTCATTGTAAGCATTTCTTTTGTGATTCATGAATACAATTTGTTGAGATGCTTCATGAACATCCCAATCTCCATCAAATGTTGCATTTAAATCTGTCCATATATTATTTCTTGCATTGTGTTTGCTGATTTCAAAATAAGAAATTACGTCGTGTGAATTAGCTAAAAATCCTGAATTTGGATCTGAATTTGTTGCAATGTCTCCAGAACCACGAACAATACTAATCAGATTAGAAGTAAACATATTTCCGAGATGCCCATTCATTCTGATTTTTGGAATTGTTACCAATAACACATCTTTTTCCGATATTTTTGTGTGGTCAACGTTTTGAGTAAGCCAAAACTGGCTTCCTGGGGTTATATATGGATCCGTACTCGTAATAGATGTTGTCACATTAGGCATAGGGGCTACATAAACTCTGTCTTCTAAAACATAATCTGGAATACTTCTAACAAAGAGTGTATTATTTTGATATGCATAATCATCATTTATTACTACTTGTTTTCCAGACACTATTTCTCCGTTATCATTGAATTCGAATTTATTACCAAAATTCCAATCATCTCTTACTTCGGGGTCATAAGTGACAGATATTTCTTTATTAGAATCCATGTCAAAATCCTCAAGATAAGGCACAACAATTTCTAAATTTTCTTTTGCTAGGATGTTTAATAAAGAAGAAACACCTTTGCTAGTAATCGATTTTTTTTCTTTTAGATTATTAATTGCAGGAGTGTTTTTCTTTTCTGTGTTGAGTATATTGTTGAATCTTTCCTTAAAATATGAAGTAGGCATAGACTTATTTTGATATTTTGAAGTTATCATTCTTTTTTCATGAATTGATAAATTCTCATTTGAATTTAGAAGTGCTGCTAAAGATATCGAGTTACGATTATCAGTAATATTTGATGTTATTTCTAGAAATTCTTTTCTAGCATTCTTGTCAAGTATTGTTTTTCCAATCAAAATAGAAATTTCATTTTTGATACTGTCTTTAGGTGCTAAATTTGTAGCATTCTCCATTGGTTCTAAATTTTCAATGGAAGTACATGAAAATAAAAAAGAACATAAGAATATTGATATGAATATTTGTTTCATTTTTGTTAAATCTCTCTTTTGCTTAACAAGCCATTTGGGGCGAAGATTTTAGAGTTTGGGTTAGTTTACTCCGACCTTTTCAGTTTAATTTTTTTGCATACAAAAAGCCTTATTCATTATTTTATGTGTAAACTAATATGAATAATAAACTGAAATTTTTTTTTGATTTTTTGCTAAGAGTAGCGATTAGAATTTATAGATATATTCTAATTGACGGATTTTAAACTATGGATTTTTCATGGATAGTTGGGGGTAGATTTAGGATTGATAATTAGCTTAAAATTATTTAAGCTTTCATTTGTTCCTTACAAACATAAAGATTTTATTTGTAATAAAAAAATTATATCTTTTTCCTCATTCTCGCCACTGGAATATCCAATTGCTCTCGGTATTTTGCAATCGTTCTTCTAGCAATTGGATAGCCTTTTTCTTTTAGAATTTCCGCTAATTGATCGTCTGGAAGGGGTTTGTGTTTGTCTTCCTCCTCAATGACATTTTGTAAAATCTTTTTGATTTCTAGGGTCGAAACATCTTCGCCTTGGTCATTTTTCATCGCTTCAGAGAAAAACTCTTTGATCAATTTGGTTCCATAAGGCGTTTCCACATATTTACTATTGGCTACACGGGAAATAGTCGAAATATCCAAACCTACTAAATCGGCGATGTCTTTTAAAATCATCGGTTTTAATTTGGTTTCGTCTCCGTCTAAAAAGAATTCTTCTTGGTAATGCATAATCGCATTCATGGTCACAAAAAGTGTTTCTTGGCGTTGGCGAATCGCATCGATGAACCATTTAGCCGAATCCAATTTTTGTTTGATGAACTGAACTGCTTCTTTTTGTTGATTCGATTTGTCTTTCGAGACTTTGTATGTTTGCAACATTTCTTGGTAATCTCTAGAAACATGTAGGGAAGGGGCATTTCGACCGTTCAAACTCAATTCTAATTTGCCTTCTACAATTCGAATAGCAAAATCAGGCACAATGTTCTCGGTTACTTTAGTGTTTCCTGTGAAAGAACCTCCTGGTTTTGGATTCAGTTTTTCAATTTCGTGAATCGCTTTTTTCAGTTGGTCGTTAGAAACATTATATTTCTGTAAGAGCTTGTCGTAATGTTTTTTGGTAAACGCATCAAACTGATTTTCGATAATATCAGTAGCCAATTCGATGTATTCCGTAGGTGTTTTGTGTTTGAGTTGCAACAACAAACATTCTTGTAAATCGCGCGCGCCCACACCAGACGGCTCTAATTCGTGAATCACGTGCAAGAGGCGTTCTACGGTTTTTTCATCGGTGTAAACGGCTTGTGTAAAGGCCAAATCATCCACAATATCCGAAATGCTTCTTCGAATGTAACCCATGTCGTCAATACTTCCCACTAAGAATTCCGCGATTTCTCGGTCGGCTTCTGTGAGGATAAACGTATTGAGTTGGTTAATTAAATCTTGGTGAAAACTAATCGGTGCCGCAAAAGGCGCATCATGGTCCTCATCGTCATCGCTATAATTATTGGTCTGTGTTTTGTAATCGGGAGTTTCGTCGTTGCTTAGATAATCGTCTATGTTGATTTCTTCGGCATCGATGCGTTCTGATTCGGCATCATCATAATCGTCATAGTCTTCCGTTTCAAACTCGTCTTTTACATATTCCTCTTCTTCTTTTCCTGCTTCGAGCGCTGGGTTTTCGTTCATTTCTTCCAATAAACGTTGCTCAAATGCTTGCGTAGGCAACTGAATTAACTTCATCAACTGAATTTGTTGAGGAGATAATTTTTGGGATAATTTGAGATTTAGGAATTGCTTTAGCATATTTTTTTGCCACAAAGGCACTAAGAATCTAAGGTTTATTTTTTGTTACTATTAATGAATCGCCTGATGCCATTTTTGATTAAAGGCACAGTAAAATTAATTAAAAAGCCAAGTTTTTTATTGGTAATTTTCAATTGACTAATAATTTGTGCTTCCCAAACCGCATTGACTAATTCAACTGCTTTGACTTCAATAATGATTTCATCTTCGACTATAATATCTAATCTTAGGCCTTCTTTAAAAGTCATGCCGTCTTACACTATTGGTATTTCAACTTGCCTTTTAACGTTGTACCCACATTTTTCTAATTCATGTACCAAACAGATTTCATATACCTTTTCAAGTAATCCAGGTCCAAGTTCTTTATGTACTTTATAAGCGCAATGAACAATGTTCTTTGCAATTTGTTCTATTCTTTCTTCCATTTGCTTGGGGGCTTAGCGACTTTGTGGCAAGAAATTTAGAATTCTGCATTCATTGGTGTTCTTGGGAAAGGAATTACGTCACGAATGTTAGTCATACCGGTTACGAATAACACCAAACGCTCAAATCCAAGTCCGAAACCAGAGTGTACTGCAGAACCGAATCGACGGGTGTCTAAATACCACCATAATTCTTCTTCGTCAATACCCAATGCTTTCATTTTTTCGACCAAAACATCGTAACGTTCTTCACGTTGCGAACCCCCTACGATTTCTCCAATACCTGGGAAAAGAATGTCCATCGCACGAACCGTTTTTCCATCTTCGTTCAAACGCATGTAAAACGCTTTAATATTCGCTGGATAATCAAATAAAATTACCGGACATTTAAAGTGTTTTTCAACCAAATAACGCTCGTGTTCTGATTGTAAATCGGCACCCCATTCGTCAATGATATAACTGAATTTTTTCTTTTTATTGGGAGTAGATTCTCTTAAAATTTCGATGGCTTCGGTATAAGAAACGCGTTTGAAATTGTTTTCCAACACAAAGTTTAATTTGTCTAACAAAGCCATTTCGCTACGTTCAGCCTGTGGTTTTTGTTTTTCTTCGTCTAACAAACGACTTTCCAAGAATTTCAAATCATCTGGACATTTGTCCATCGTGTATTTGATTACATACTGAATAAAATCTTCGGCCAAGTCCATATTGTCATCTAAATCATTGAACGCTACTTCAGGTTCAATCATCCAGAATTCAGCCAAGTGGCGAGACGTATTCGAATTTTCAGCTCTAAAAGTAGGCCCGAAAGTATAAATTTGGCCCAAAGCCATCGCAAAGGTTTCGCCTTCTAATTGCCCAGAAACGGTAAGGTTCGTTTCTTTTCCAAAAAAGTCTTTTTTGTAATCAACTTTTCCTTCTTCGTTTCTTGGCGTGTTGTCAAAAGGCAAGGCGGTTACTTTAAACATTTCGCCTGCACCTTCTGCATCTGAACCAGTAATGATTGGCGTATTTACATACACAAATCCTTTTTCTTGAAAATAGGTGTGAACCGCATGTGCTAATACCGAACGCACACGCATAATGGCTCCAAAGGCATTGGTTCTTACTCTTAAATGCGCATTTTCACGCAAGAATTCCAACGAGTGTTTTTTGGGTTGCATCGGAAATTTCTCTGCATCCGAGTCTCCTAAAATTTCCAATTTTGAAACTTGAATTTCGTATTTCTGTCCAGCTCCTTTGCTCTCTACTAAACTTCCTGTAACCGAAACTGAAGCTCCTGTTGTAATTCTTTTTAAGGTTTCTTCAGGCGTGTTTTCAAAATCCACCACACACTGAATATTGTTGATAGTCGAACCATCGTTCAACGCAATAAATTGATTGTTTCTAAAAGTTCTTACCCATCCTTTTGCATTTACTTCTTGAAGTGTCGTTGTACTGTTTAGTAAGTCTTTAACTTTTGTATGTTTCATTTTTATGGTATTGATATTAAAAATCAGCTTTATAAGCTGCAAATATAATTGTTTTTGTTTTTTTATAGAAGCTATTTCCCGCTATCCGCTATATCTTTTTTTAGGCTTCCAGCCTTTTAAAGGCTGGAAGCCTAAAAAAAGGATGCTGCTTCTATCGGGGCTAGCGTTCCTGCTTTTCGAGATTGTCTATTTCTTCGTCAGAATGTTCAATAATATCGATCTTAGGTTCTATGAATTCCTGTTCGTTAGCCAATGTCTTGTTCAACGTCAATACCAATGCCGGCAACAACATTAAATTGGACAACATTCCGAATAGTAAAGTCAAAGAGATAAGTCCACCTAACGCAATGGTGCCTCCAAAACTCGACAACATAAATACCGAAAATCCAAAAAACAACACAATCGAAGTATAGAACATACTCAGCCCAGATTCGTTAAATGTAGCATAGACCGACTTGCGAATTTTCCAATTGTTTTTCTTTAATTCCTCGCGGTATTGAGCCAGAAATCGCAGCGTGTCGTCAACCGAAAGTCCAAACGCAATTCCGAAAACCAAAATGGTAGAAGGTTTCAACGGAATATCCAAAAAGCCCATAATTCCAGCAGTTAACAACAAAGGCAATAAATTTGGAATGATAGAAACCAAGACCATTTTGAACGAGCGGAACATAAATGCCACCAAAAGCGCCGTTAGGAAAAAGGCAAAAATCAAGGACGAAAGTAAATTGTCTAAAAGATAGCCAGTTCCTTTTTGGAACACCAAGGCTTTTCCAGTGATTGTCACATGATAGCGATCGGGCGGAAAAAGTTTGTCGGCTTCTTTTCTTATTTCGGCTTCAATTTCAGGAATTTTACCCCCGTTTTCATCACGCATAAAAGTGGTAATACGAGCATATTGTCCAGTAGAATCCACATAACTTTTCATCAGATTGTCTTTGTTGTTTTTAGTCGCATTTTTGGCATACGATAAAATAAACGCTTGCTCTTGCGAAGTAGGTAATTCGTAGTATTCGGGATTGCCGTTATAATAGGCTTGTTTAGAATATTTAACTAAATTGACGATGGACATCGTTTTAGACAATTCCGGAATTTCCTCAATGGTTTGTTCCAATTCTTCCATTCGCTTGAGCGTGGATAATTTCATTACCCCTTTTTTGCGTTTGGTATCAATCATAATTTCCAAAGGCATTACTCCGTCAAATTCTTTTTCAAAAAAGACAATATCTTCAAAGAATGGTTCTTTTTTAGGCATATCTTCAATCAAACTGCCCGAAATACGCATTTGGAACACCCCGATAATTCCAAAAATGAGCAACACAATTGCCACTACATAAATCGAAAAGCGATTGTATTTTACATTGCGTAATATCCAGTCCATAAAGTTTTTTACAGAACCACGATCTAAATGTTTGATGTGTCGGTCTATTGGAGCGGGAATATAGCTGTGAAAAATAGGGATAACAATAATACACAAAAAGAATAGCCCAATAATATTAATAGAAGTAACTACTCCAAATTCCAATAAGAGCTGGTTGTTAGACGCAACAAAAGTCGCAAAACCAATGGCGGTAGTTACATTAGTCATTAAGGTAGCCATTCCGATTTTAGTGGTAACACGTTGTAATGCCTTGGCTTTATTGCCGTGTACTTTGTATTCTTGGTGGTATTTATTAGTTAAGAAAATACAATTCGGAATTCCGATGACAATGATTAACGAAGGTACTAATGCGGTCAACACTGTGATTTCATAATTGAAAAGACCTAAGAATCCAAAGGACCACATTACCCCAATAATTACAATAATAATCGAAATTAAAGTGGCTCTAAAACTTCTAAAAAAGAAAAAGAAAAGTAATGAAGTAACTAATAATGAGGCGCCTATGAATAGCCCAATTTCTTTCACAATAGTCGCGGCATTTAAGGTTCTAATATAGGGCATACCTGAAACACGCAAATCAATATGGGTTTCTTTTTCAAATGCCTCAACGGCAGGAACCAAACGTTCAAGCACAAAGTCTTTTCGTGCTGGCGTATTCACGATTTTTTTATCCAAATAAATAGCGGAACGAATACTACCTGATTTTTTATTAAAAAGAAGTCCTTCGTAAAAAGGCAAATCGGTAAAAAGTTTTTTCTTTATTTGAGTGAGATAAGCTTTGTTTACTGTTTTTTTGGAATCAACAAAAGGAACTAATTCAAATTTTTCTAAAGAATCATTACGTTGTAGTTGTTGTAAATCGTTAATTGAAATGGCTAAATCGACCGCCTGGTCTTTTTTAAGTTGGTTCATTAAACGGGTCCAAGAGGCAAACGCTTTGGGTGTAAAAATCGCATCGTCTTTAATTCCAATGATGATGAGGTTTCCTTCTTCGCCAAACTTATTTAGGAACGCATTGTATTCAATATTGACCACATTATCATCGGGTAACATATTGGCTTCAGTGTGGGTGAAATGAATATTTTTCCACTGTGTAGCTAACAATCCTGTTATAACTATCACGACTGATAGCATTAAAATCCTATTTCTAAGTACAATTCGGGCAAACAACTCCCAAAAACCTAAACTAAACCACTTGATCATTAATTTGTTTTTTAATCGATGCAAAGGTAGACAAAGTGGGTCGATTTTCTTTGTTTTGATTGGAGTGATTTTATTCTTTTTTGTAGTGTAATTAGTGTAAGATTAAATTTAGGTTACTATTTGTATTCTTATTATAATTGCTATATTTGATTTCTACATCTTTGTAAAGGATAAAGTAGGTTTAAGAGGTATGAAAAATTATAAAAACGGAGCATTTTATATCGCTGTAACAGGAGGTTTTAGTGCGCTTATATATTGGATTATAAGGGAAGGAAAGTTTCTTGAGCTTAATAAATCAATTGTAAAAACGGCTAGTGAAAACGGTTCTTGGAATGATTTTGTAGACTCTATGATACATAATCTACAAGATCCATTAGCCATTCTTTTGGCCCAAATCGTGACTATTATTATTGTAGCTCGTTTTTTTGGTTGGGTCTTTAAAAAAATTGGACAACCTACTGTGATTGGAGAAATCATCGCTGGGATTGTATTAGGTCCCTCGTTATTAGGGATGTATTTTCCGGAGTTTTCATCCACATTATTTCCTGTTGAATCTTTAGGAAATTTAAAATTTTTAAGTCAGATAGGACTAATTCTTTTCATGTTTGTGATTGGAATGGAATTAGACTTAAAAGTACTTAAAAATAAAGCGAACGAAGCGGTTGTCATCAGCCATGCGAGTATTGTTATCCCTTTTGCATTGGGGATTGGATTGTCCTATTTTGTTTATAATCGTTTTGCGCCTGAAGGGGTTAAATTTTTATCTTTTGCCTTATTTATGGGCATTGCGATGAGTATTACTGCTTTTCCTGTCTTGGCTAGAATTGTTCAAGAGCGAGGACTTCATAAAACCAAATTAGGAGCTATAGCTATTACTTGTGCTGCTGCCGATGATATTACGGCTTGGTGTTTATTGGCTGTTGTAATTGCTATTGTTAAAGCGGGAACGTTTGTTAGTTCTTTATATATAATTGGGTTAGCCGCCTTGTATGTTTTAGTAATGTTGTTGGTAGTGAAGCCTTTCTTGAAACGTATTGGGGAGTTGTATGGCACAAAAGATACCTTGGTAAAACCGGTTGTTGCTATATTCTTTCTTACTTTGATTATTTCGTCGTATGCTACCGAAGTGATTGGAATTCATGCTTTGTTTGGGGCTTTTATGACGGGAGCTATTATGCCTGATGTGCCTAAGTTCAGAACGATTTTTATAGAAAAAGTGGAAGATGTTTCTTTGATTTTGTTACTACCCTTGTTCTTCGTTTTTACAGGTTTAAAAACAGAAATAGGCCTGATTAATGATCCGTATTTATGGAAAGTGACAGGGTTTATCATCTTAGTAGCTGTTGTTGGAAAATTTTTAGGAAGTGCTTTGGCAGCGAAATTTGTTGGACAATCATGGTCTGATAGTTTAACTATTGGTGCTTTGATGAATACTAGGGGATTAATGGAATTGATTGTGTTGAACATTGGTTTAGAATTGAAAGTACTAACACCAGAGGTATTCACAATGATGGTAATTATGGCTCTGGTTACTACTTTTATGACAGGTCCCGCGCTTGATTTTATCAATTTTATTTTTAAAAATAAAGAGACTGTTACTCCTGAAATTGTAGTAAACAATAATAAGTATAAGGTTTTAATTTCTTTTGGTAATAATGAAAAAGGCAAGTCACTATTGCGTTTAGCGAACAGTTTGACGAAGAAGCAAAAAAAATCAGCTTCAATTACTGCGATGCATTTGTACTTAAGCGATGAAATGCACACGTTCAATACAGAAGAAATAGAGAAAGATAGTTTTGTACCTATTTTAGAAGAATCTAAATCCTTGAATCAAGAAATCAATACGCTATTCAAAGCCACTATGGATATTGAAACTGAAATTGCTGATGTAGCTAATCAAGGCGATTATGATTTGTTATTAGTAGGCTTAGGGAAATCTATTTTTGAAGGTACTATTTTAGGGAAAGTGATTGGGTTTACTACCCGAATTATCAATCCAGACCGTTTGATAGACAAGTTCACAGGAAAAGAAGGCTTGTTTGAAAATTCTCCTTTTGACGAAAGAACGCGTCAAATTATATCCAAGACTAAAATGCCTTTAGGGATTTTAATTGACAAAGATTTACAAAGTGTTAACAGGGTATTTATTCCTATATTCACATCTGAAGATTCTTTTTTGTTGGACTACGCTCAAAAATTGATTTACAATAACAATTCGAAAGTTGAAATACTGGACGTCAATGGGGATATTCATACTAATTTTGTGGTACAAAGTGCTTTAGAATCTTTGGAACAAAAATATCCGAATAACATTAATTTGATGGAAGACAGAATCGTTAAAAAAGAATTTTTAGCCAATCAAGACGTGATGATTATCAGTCTAGAAAGTTGGAAGGCACTTGTAGACTCTCGAAGTGTTTGGTTGAGTGGTGTTCCCTCGGTATTGATTTTAAAACCCTAGGTCCAAAATGTAGCTTATTTTTACTGCAATATTGTCTTCAAACTTTAGAAGTCCGTTAGGTCCGTAACGATAAAAGCCCACTAGCCCCAGTCCTTTATAGATTTGGTTTAACTCAATACCAGATTCAAAGTATCCTTTGTTTAATGTTTTAAAATCCAAACCTAGGTGGCGTTCTGGATGCTTTAAATTTCCCCAAGCCATTCGCGTTACAAAAACAAATGAAGGTTTGACTTTTTTGAAAAGTGTGATTTTTTGGAATCCATGTTTCAATTGAAAGTGGATGTATTCACTTGAGAAAAATTCGTTATAAAACATAGTTTCAAAACTATTCTTTCCAGCAAAAGTGATGCGTTGCATAATAGTTTCTTTAGTAATGTTATTTGGAGAGATGCTGTACAAATGTGTTAAAGGAAGTTCTCCAAAAGCGTAGCCTCCTTGGATAAGTATACTCGTTTTTTGTCCGTTGAGGTGTTTTTTTTCATATTCAGTTTTCACGTCAATTTTTCCAAAATCAAAATCATTTGAAGCAATTTTAGGAACTGATTTTGTAAATTGAAAAGTAAATTTTGGGAATCGTTTTTCTACTTCAACTCTTCCAGTAGGTGTTTGCATATAATCGCTAAATGGGCTCCATTTTAAGGAAACCATTGCGGTTGTCATGGCATAGTTTGAATAGGTTTTTCCGTTTAAAAGAAAAGTGTAATTGAACTTTGGTTCTAATTTGGAAGTCGCGATTTCCCATACACTTTCTGTTTTCGGAATTATTTTGGTTTCTACAAAAGCTTTCCAGCTTTTAAAATTGTAAAAAGTACTAATGTTAAAAGGTCTTGGGTCATAAATTTTGAAACCTCTTTTGTCGATGGAGAAAATTGTACTTGCAATTTCTCGAACATCATCGGTATAGGAAACCCCAAGCCACGAGTTGGTTTGCTCTCCTAGTTGGACTCCTGTCCCAAAACTGTATTTGAAGCTGCCGTCTT
Source organism: Flavobacterium sp. (assembly GCF_024642105.1). Classification (GTDB taxonomy): domain Bacteria; phylum Bacteroidota; class Bacteroidia; order Flavobacteriales; family Flavobacteriaceae; genus Flavobacterium. Next base: position 337,886 of record NZ_JAHEBT010000052.1, on the reverse strand, counting down.
TTGTACCGTAGGCTGAGTAACCTTCCACTTTAATCGTTTTAGAGAAACGATCGTTGGTTGTTCCCCCAATGCCAATTCGGAATCCTTCGTAGTTATTGAAACTAAAAAATTTTCTAAGGTCTAAATCTATAGGTCCAGCCGGAAAAAATCCATTAATAAGTCGGCGGCCAATTCTAATTTTTCGCTCTATTTGATTCTTTATGGCGATACTGTCTAATACGGCATAGGTTTTTTGACTTCGAATATCTAGGCTGTCTTTGCGATATTTATTCCAAAAATCATCGGTTCTATTTATTGCCTCTTTGTTAATTTCAAGAGCAATGGCTCCGTTTTTTATTTTGATAGGTTGATTCAATTGAAGTTCAAAATTGGTGCTTTTTGAGAGCAAATAGACAAAATCGGAAGCCTCTTTTTTTCGAGGTTGGAAGTCTTTTTCTGCATCTCCTTGAAATTGTATTGTTCCTCCTAAAAGTTTTAAATCATCATCATTATTTCCTTTGATAATTTTAAAAATCTTGTTCGACGGAAACCATACTTGTTTTTGCGTAATGAAGTTAAATTCGTGCGTCCCGCTAATGTCTAAAACACCTTTGATACGCATTACAGCTTTAGCAACTCCAAAAGTATTTTTGTCAATGTACAATACGCCTTCTAATCCAGTTGCTTTGTTTTTTTTCTTGTTTTTAAAGTGAATCATATAAACATTTCTACCTTCAATAGCAATAGAATCTAATAGTTGGTATTTGTATTCGTTAACAGCATCGTTAGCAATTGGGCTATTGTATTTGGTTTCAAAAAGTTCATAATTCGAATCATAAATGGAAAATGATTGAAGTTTAAAACCTAAAATTTCATAAATAGGTTGCTGTAGTCCGGCCATTTTAGTTCCTAAAATAGTTTCTTTTAGTTGGTTTCCATCGTATTGGTATAATGACACTTTTTCAGTTTGAAATAGGTGCTGCTTTTGTACCGTCTTTTTAAATTTATAATTTGACGAGTCAATTTTTATGTTGTTTTTAAGAATTGATATGGTGTCAATTTTTGAACTTATAGAGTCTGGATTGGCAGTGATTACGAGGTTGTTATAGCATTTAAATTCAAAACTGTCTAATTTTTTTAATGGATTGTTTTGTGTTTTTTTAGCAATAACTTTCCGAATAATGGCAACGGCAGGATTTTCTCTGGGGATAATTACTTCTTGTAAATTATTTGTGTTTTGGTATAATGAAATTTGATAAAATGATCTCCCTTTTTCTATAAGAGTTGTTTTTTTATTATAACCAATGTAAGAGATTGTAAATTCGCTAATAGGTGCTAATGTTGTAATATTAAATTTTCCATCAACATCTGAAATAGTATTCATTCCAGTAGAGATATAAATAGAAGCAAAGGGCAAGGGTTTATTACTGCTGGCGTCTTTAACAATGCCACTCCACTGAAATTGTGCTTGAATGGAAAGCGAGAACAATAAAAGAATACAATATAAGTACTTCATAAAAAAAGCCTGTTTTTCAGTAGGTTCAATTTTTGAATTACAAAAGTACACATAAAAAAATCCGCCATAACAGTATGGCGGATTTTAATTTTATAGTAAGTCTTTATTATACTTTCATAATTTCAGCTTCTTTCTCTACAAGAAGTTCGTCAATTTTTTTGATGTACGCATTAGTTAAATTTTGAACATCATCTTCGGCACTTTTACAAACATCTTCTGAAGTTCCGTCTTTTTCTAATTTTTTGATTTCGGTATTGGCATCTTTACGTGCATTTCTAATTCCGATTTTGGCATCCTCAGCTTCTGATTTTGCTTGTTTTGCTAATTCACGTCTTCTTTCTTCTGTTAAAGGCGGAACGCTAATGATTACTACATCTCCATTGTTCATTGGGTTGAAACCCAAATTAGCAATCATAATTGCTTTTTCAATGGCTTGCAACATGTTTTTTTCGAAAGGTTGTAATGTAATTGTTCTTGCGTCAGGGACACTTATTTTTGACACCTGAGAAAGCGGTGTAGCCGAACCATAATAGTCAACAAAAACACTTCCTAACATTGCAGGAGATGCTTTCCCAGCACGGATATTTAAAAATGATTTCCCTAAATGCGCAATAGAACCTTCCATCGATTCTTTGGTACTATCTAATATAAATTCAATTTCTTCAGTCATTTTTAGATTATTTAGATTTTTAGATTATTTAAATTGTTGAGGCCTTATGGTCTAACAATCTAAGAAGTCTATTTGTCTTTTTATTAAATATTTACTACAGTTCCGATGTTTTCGCCTTCGCAAATTTTAATTAGGTTGCCCTCTTTGTTCATGTCAAAAACTACGATTGGTAATTGATTTTCTTGGCTTAAAGTAAATGCAGTAGTGTCCATTACATTCAATCCTTTGCTTAACACGTCTTCAAAAGAAATGTAGTCGAATTTCACAGCACCAGCATTTTTCTCTGGATCAGAATCATATACACCGTCAACACGAGTTCCTTTTAAAATCACATCAGCGTTTACTTCAATTCCGCGTAAAACAGCTGCAGTGTCTGTTGTAAAGTAAGGGTTTCCTGTTCCCGCTCCAAAGATTACAATTCTTCCTTTTTCAAGGTGACGAACGGCTCTTCTTTTGATATAAGGCTCCGCGATAGACTCCATTTTTAAAGCCGTTTGTAAACGAGTTTTCATTCCTTTGTCTTCCAAAGCGCCTTGTAATGCCATACCATTAATAACGGTAGCTAACATCCCCATATAATCGCCTTGAACACGATCCATACCTGAACTTACACCGGCAACACCTCTAAAGATATTTCCACCTCCAATTACAATGGCAATTTCAACTCCTTTATCATGAATTTGTTTGATTTCGTCAGCATATTCTGCTAATCTTTTCGGGTCAATTCCGTAGTTTAAATCGCCCATTAAAGCTTCGCCACTTAATTTTAGAAGAATTCTATTGTATTTCATGAGTAGTTGAGTTATTTGATGCAAATATAGTTATATTCTTATTTTTTGAAATAGTGTTTTTAAAAAATAATTTGAAACGATTTTTTTAGTCTTAAGTAATAAAAGTCACTTTTTCTTTTTCTTTTAAAGGCTACCTTTGTCTATATAAAATTTAGTCTGTGAAAACCTTTGTTGCTCAGGCTTTGTTCAGAAGTCATTCGTATCCAGAATACAGAAAATTAATGGCTGATTTGTTAAAAGAAGGAAAATCCACCGCTGTAGAACAAACCCAAGAACGTACGCATTATAGTGAATTGAATGAGGCAAGGATGCATCGTTTGGATAAAACGATAAAAATTACAGAGGAAAATAGTGCCAAGTTGAAGACTTTAAACAAAAGTTATCTTTGGATAGTACTGACGGAAAGTTGGTGTGGAGATGCGGCACAAATTTTGCCAATTCTCAATAAAATGGTATTAGAAGCTAACCAAAAAATAGAGTTGAAATTAGTGTTACGTGATGAAAATGAAGATTTGATGAGTCATTTTTTGACTAACAAAACCAAGGCTATTCCTAAACTTATTGTCATTGATAAAGCGACGGGATCTGTAGTAGGTGATTGGGGACCAAGACCTCAAGGAGCTATCGATTTGATTGAAAGGTATAAAGAAAAATTTGGAGTAATTGACGAAACAACTAAAACCGAATTACAGTTATGGTACTTGCACGATAAAGGCGTGAGTACGCAAAATGAAATTATTCAGTTGCTTCAGGATTTAGAATAGATTTTTCAAACTGTTCTGGAGTCATCGCATTTTGCACATTGTAGTCGCCAATTTTAGTGCGACGCAAAGCGGTTAAATGGGAACCTGAGTTCATTGCTTTTCCAAAATCAAATGCTAATGAACGAATATAAGTTCCTTTGCTACACACTACTCTGAAGTCAATTTCTGGCAAAGCGATTCGGGTGATTTCAAATTCGTAAATGGTCGTTTTTCGGGATGCAATTTCTACTTCAATACCTGCTCTTGCGTGCTCGTACAAGCGAATTCCTTCTTTTTTTATAGCCGAAAAAACAGGAGGCTTTTGGTCAATCTCACCTAGAAATTGCTCCACTGTTTTGTGAATTAAAGCCTCGTCAATATGTGTGGTAGGGTAGGTTTGATCGATTTCGGTTTCTAAATCATACGAAGGCGTTGTGGCTCCAATAAAGAAAGTGCCGGTGTATTCTTTGGGTTGTGCCTGAATTTCGGTGATTTTTTTGGTGAATTTACCCGTGCAAATAATCAATAAGCCAGAGGCTAAAGGATCTAAAGTTCCGGCATGTCCAATTTTAAATTTTTTGGGCAAATCAAAATTACGCTTTAAAATGTATTTCAATTTGTTCACCGCTTGAAAAGAAGACCAAGTCAGCGGTTTGTCAATCAAAAGAACTTGACCATTCAAAAAATCGTCTGCTTGCATTAAATAATAGTCAAGGGATGAATGAAAAAGTGGATGATTAACAACACAATTCCGGCTACAATTCGGTAATATCCAAAAAGTTTAAAGCCTCGTCTACTTAAAAATCCAATAAATGTTTTTATGGCTAAAAGTGCCACAATAAAAGCAACTATATTTCCAATAATTAAGAAATTGATTTGCTCATGAGACAATACCAATCCGTCTTTATAATAGTCATAGCATTTTTTTACGGTAGCACCTAACATAGTAGGAACTGCTAAAAAAAATGAAAATTCAGCTGCTGAAGTACGGGCTAGTTTTTGGGACATACCTCCTACGATTGTAGCGCCACTTCTAGAAACACCTGGAATCATGGCGATACATTGGAACAATCCAATTTTTAAAGCTTTTAAATAGGTGACTTCCGTTTCTTGAGAATTGTTGAACCAATCGTCTACTTTCAGTAATAGGATTCCTCCAATTAAAAGTGAAACAGCAACAGTAACGGGATTTTCAAGTAAGGCGTCTATTTTTTTGCTGAAAAGCAAGCCTAAAACTACCGCAGGAATAAAGGCAACAAGAAGTTTGAAATAAAAATCAAACGTTTGGAAAAATCGTTTAAAATAAAGCACTACTACCGAAAGGATCGCGCCTAATTGTATTACAATTGTAAAAAGTTTAGTGAATTCGTCATGTTCTATTCCGAAGAAAGAAGAAGCGATAATCATGTGTCCTGTAGACGAAACAGGTAAAAACTCAGTAATACCTTCAATTATTGCGAGGATTATAGCTTGTAATGTATTCATTTAGGTTTTTTTTGGATTTTTCAAAATAGCATAAATGGTAATTCCAAAACCAATTAAAACTGTAGTAGGTGCTAAACGAATGCGTCTGAAATTAAATACATCTTCGTTAAAAACGTTTGGATCTTCACTTCCTCCGCCAGACATTAGAATAAATCCCAACGCAATTACAGTAATACCAATCAGTAAGATTTTATAATTTACTTTTTCAAAAAGAAATTCTTGTTTATGTTCGCTATTGTTTTTCATAAAGTCATTGCGAGGAACGAAGCAATCTCCTCAAGTTTAGTTAGTACAAATCGTCTGTTCGTAAATTCAAGAAACGTTGTGTTGCAAAATAGGTGCTCAACCAAGTAATCAAAACACCAATTCCAAAAACAGAAATCAAGACTAAAGCAATGAGTAATTGGTCGTCAAGTAGTCCTAGTTCTGGGAAATTACTTTCCAAATAAATTAATACTCCAATCAAAGCTAAAATGGCTAATCCAGCACCAATCATTCCAAGACGTACACTTCGCAATACGAATGGTTTTCTGATAAAAGCTTTGGTAGCTCCCACCATTTGCATGGTTTTGATGATAAAACGGTTGGAATGAATGGATAAACGTAGCGAACTATTGATTAGTAAAACGGCAATAATGGTAAAAAATCCGCTAATAATAAGGATCCACATACTCACTTTCTTGATGTTGTCATTTACTAAATTGACTAGTTGTTTATCATATACAATGTCTGAAACCATTGGATTTCTTCTCAATTGACTTTCTACTTTTGCAATACTGTCTCTGTACACATAGTCGGCTTTTAAGTGAATGTCAAACGAATTTTGTAATGGATTTTCACCAAGAAAAGTTACAAAATCTTCTCCAATAATGTCGGTATGTTGTTTGGCAGCAGCGTTTTTTGAAACGTATTCGAAAGTTTTAGCAAACGGTGCTTTTTTTAATTCGGCATCAAAAGATTTAATAATCGTATCGTTAGCTTCATTTTTGAAAAACACTGTCATCGCAATGTTTTCTCTAAAATCGTCCGCTAATTTTTTAGAATTAATAATGAAAAGCCCTAACATCCCTAACAAGAATAAGACTAAGAATACACTTAATACTACAGAAAAATAAGAGGAAATTAAACGGCGTTTTTGAAATTTATCGTAAGAAGAACTCATAGTTTGTCAAAATTATGGGGTAAAAATAATAAAGAATTTCTTTATTTAAAGTTAATATCGTTCAAAGTTTTAACTTTCGTACAATAAACGTAAATTTGGCACCTGAAATTGTAAAAGTTAGACCAACTTTTTCATTTTTAATTTAAAAACAAACCTATTTTCAGTCAAGGTAACGACTGAGGTAAAATAATATACAATGAAATACAATCCGAACGAAATTGAAGCGAAATGGCAAAAGTATTGGGCAGAAAATCAAACTTTTGCAGCGCAAAATAATTCTGATAAACCCAAACATTATGTGTTAGATATGTTTCCGTATCCATCAGGAGCGGGCTTACACGTAGGGCATCCGTTAGGGTATATTGCTTCGGATGTGTATTCAAGATACAAAAGACATCAAGGATTTAATGTGTTGCACCCAATGGGGTATGATAGTTTTGGATTGCCGGCAGAACAATATGCCATTCAAACAGGACAACGTCCAGAAGATACTACTTCGGTCAATATTGATGGTGGGGTTGACAAAGAAGGAAATCAAATTGCGGGATACAGAAAACAATTGGATAAAATTGGATTTTCGTTTGATTGGAGTCGTGAAGTGCGTACTTCTAATCCCGATTATTATAAGCATACACAATGGATTTTTATTCAATTATTTAATTCTTGGTACAATAAAAATTCAGATAAAGCAGAGGATATTGCCACATTAGTTGAACAATTTGAAAAAGAAGGAAATACGAATGTCAATGCAGTTTGTGATGATAACATTGCTCCTTTTTCTGCCTCAGAATGGAAAGCCTTTTCATCAGAGGAACAACAAAAAATACTATTGCAATACCGTTTAACGTATTTGGCAGAAACTGAGGTGAATTGGTGTCCGGGATTAGGAACCGTTTTGGCGAATGACGAAATTGTAAATGGTGTTTCAGAGCGTGGTGGTTTTCCAGTGATTCGTAAAAAAATGACCCAATGGAGTATGCGAATTTCAGCTTATGCCGAACGTTTATTGCAAGGATTAGACACTATTGATTGGACCGAAAGTATTAAAGAAAGTCAACGCAACTGGATTGGAAAATCAGTTGGAGCGATGGTTTCATTTAACGTCATTGCGAGCGAAACGAAGCAATCTATAGAGGTCTTTACAACAAGACCTGATACGATTTTTGGAGTTACGTTTATGACTTTGGCTCCAGAACATGAGTTAGTGGCGCAAATTACGACTCCAGAACAAAAACAAGCAGTTGAGGAATATATTGAAAAAACTGCAAAACGTTCCGAGCGGGAGAGAATGGCCGATGTAAAAACCATTTCAGGAGTTTTTACAGGAGCTTATGCTGAACACCCTTTTACAAAAGAGCCTATTCCAGTTTGGATAGGCGATTATGTGTTGGCAGGATATGGAACAGGAGCAGTAATGGCGGTGCCTTGTGGAGACGAAAGAGATTATGCTTTTGCTAATTTCTTCAAAGGTCAAAACGGAATGCCAGTCATTAAAAATATTTTTAACAAAGACATTTCAGAAGCGGCTTATGGAGATAAAGGCGGCTTTGAACTAATAGATTCTGACTTTTTGAATGGCTTAGGCTACAAAGAAGGAACAAAAAAAGTAATTGAAGCCTTAGAAAAAATAGGACAAGGAAAAGGGAAAACCAATTACCGTTTGCGTGATGCTGTTTTTTCTCGTCAGCGTTATTGGGGAGAGCCATTTCCGGTATATTATGTCAATGGATTGCCTCAGATGATTGATGCACAACATTTGCCTATCATTTTGCCAGAAGTTGCTAATTATTTGCCTACCGAAGACGGATTGCCACCTTTAGGGAATGCTGCAGTTTGGGCTTGGGATAGTGTAAATAACAAAGTCGTTGAAACGAATTTGGTTAATAATACGACTATTTTTCCTTTAGAATTGAACACTATGCCGGGTTGGGCAGGAAGTTCGTGGTATTGGATGCGTTATATGGATGCACATAATTCAACTGAATTTGCAAGTCAAGAAGCCTTAAAGTATTGGGAAAGTGTAGATTTATACATTGGCGGAAGCGAACACGCCACAGGGCATTTATTGTATTCTCGTTTTTGGAACAAATTTTTAAAAGACAAAGGGGTTGCACCAACTGAAGAACCGTTCAAAAAACTGATTAATCAGGGAATGATTTTGGGAATGAGTGCGTTTGTGTATCGTTTAGACGGAACGAATACGTATGTTTCTAAGAATCAAATTAAAGGTCAAAATGTACAACCGATTCACGTAGATGTTAATTTGATTAATAGCTCTGACGAGTTGGATATCGAAGCATTTAAAAATTGGAGAGAAGATTATGCAAATGCAGAGTTTATCACAGAAGATAATGGCAAATACATTGTAGGTCGCGAGATTGAAAAAATGTCAAAATCCAAATACAATGTCGTTACACCAGATTTGATTTGTGCTGAATATGGTGCCGATACCTTGCGTTTGTACGAGATGTTTTTGGGACCATTGGAACAAGCCAAGCCTTGGAATACAGCTGGAATTTCGGGAGTCTTCGGTTTCTTGAAAAAACTATGTCGTTTGTATTTTGACGATAACGGATTGATTGTTACAGACAATGAGCCTACAAAAGAGAATTTGAAATCGTTACACAAGACGATTAAAAAAGTGGCAGAAGATATTGAGAGTTTTTCATTCAACACTTCGGTTTCTCAATTTATGATTTGTGTAAACGAATTGTCGACTCAAAATTGTCATGAACGAGCAATCTTAGAACCGTTAGCAATTTTAATTTCGCCTTATGCACCTCACATTGCAGAAGAGTTGTGGTCTTTATTGGGTCATTCGGATTCAATTGCTACGGTAGCTTTTCCTGAATTTGAAGCAGCTCATTTGGTTGAGAGCAGTAAAGAATATCCGGTTTCGTTCAATGGAAAAATGCGTTTTACAATTGAATTGCCTTTGGATTTAACCAAGGAACAAATCGAAGAAATTGTGATGAAAGATGAGCGTACTTTACGTCAATTAGACGGAAGAACACCTAATAAAGTAATTATTGTACCTGGAAAAATCATCAATTTAGTAGGGTAGAAATTTTAGGATATAAATTAATCTGCAAATCTGTGGTTCAAAAATAACCGCAGATTCGCAGATTTTTTATTTTCAAATAACCCAATCAGCCCATAACTAAATAACCTACAATTGGATTTGCCTATCTATTTGTTGGTCTAAAGAAATAAAAGTTTCTGTTCTGGAAACGCCTTCAATAGCTTGAATTTTGGTATTTAATAAGTGCATCAAGTGTTCGTTATCCAAACAGATGATTTTAATCAAAATAGACCAATTTCCGGTAGTATAGTGGCATTCCAGCACTTCTGGAATCTTCTTTAAGTCGCGTACGGCTTCTGAATTTCGAGCGGCTTTGTCCAAATAGATTCCCACAAAAGCCATCGTATTGTAACCTAATACTTTGTGATTTACGGTAAACTTGGAACCTGAAATTACACCAGATTGTTCTAGTTTTCGTAAACGTTGGTGGATGGCAGCCCCTGAGATTCCAATTTTGTTAGCGATTTGAAGAATGGGTTTTCGCGCATCTTCCATTAAATCGCGCAAAATTTCTTTGTCGATACCGTCTATTTCTACTTGTAGGGAATTGATTTTCATAGATTGTTAATTGTAACTAAAAAGCGAATTTTAGTTGGAATTGAAAATCAAAAATACACAAAATATAATTAATCTAATCAGGAAGGAGTTTCTTGTATATAAAAAAACCATCCGAAAGGATGGTTTTGAATTGTATTTGTAAGGAGTTTATTTTCCTTTATTTGCTTCGGCAATGTATTTTTCTAAAGCCATCGTCATGGATGGTGTTCCAGGAGTTGGAGCCATAATGTCAATTCGTAATCCGTGATCCAACGCCTCTTTTTGAGTAGTGCTTCCGAAAACGGCGATACGCGTATCGTTTTGTTTGAAATCAGGAAAATTCTTGAATAATGATTTGATTCCTGTTGGGCTAAAGAAAGCTAACACATCATAATATACATCAGCTAAATCAGACAAGTCACTCATTACTGTTTTGTAAAAAGTAGCTGGAGTCCAATCTACTTTTAAACCGTTTAGAGTAACAGGAATATCAGCATTCAATTGGTCTGAAGCAGGTAACAAGAATTTTTCGTCTTTGTATTTTTTAATCAAAGGTGATAAGTCAGCAAAATCTTTTGGACCTACGTATATTTTACGTTTTCTGTACACCACATATTTTTGTAAGTAAAATGCAATGGCTTCTGATTGGCAAAAGTATTTTAATCCTTCAGGAACTTTGTAACGCATTTCTTCGGCCACTCTAAAAAAGTGATCTACCGCGTTTTTACTTGTTAAAATAATTGCACTGTAATTATTTAAGTCAATTTTTTGCAGTCTAATTTCTTTGGCGCTAACCCCTTCTACGTGAATAAAAGGTCTGAAATCAATTTTTATTTTATGCTTTTGTTGCAGCTCAAAGTACGGAGAATTCTCCACTTTAGGCTCTGGTTGCGACACCAAAATTGTTTTCACTTTCATATTTAACTTTTTCTAAGCAATTCCTTTTGTAAACCAATAATACATGAAATAGTAAGGGGCTATTTCGAGAGCGCAAAGATACAAAATAAAATAAAACAACTTACTGAATATTAAATTTTGATAATTTTTTATGGAAATGATGTAAGTAATTAGGTTAGCTACTATTACGATTGCGATAATAGCAGAGGGTAGAGCAGTTGAAATGTGATCAAAATAAAAAAACAACATGTTAATTGGAAGTAAAAGAAGTCCAATATAGGTTCGGTACGTTACTTTTTGATGGTTAAATTGTTCTACAAATTCTTCGATATGAAATGAGGTTGCAATTATCTTTTCTACCAATACTTTTGCTAGAATGAAGAAAAGTAAAAAATTGGTAATTTGAATGTATTGCATCCAATCTGTTTTACTCCCGTACCCATAAATGCTTAAAGCGAGTTGGATAAAAAAGGCCAACGAAACGACTTGAACAAAAAATAAGGCTATCGTAAATCCGTTTTTTAAATTGCTGCTTTCTCGATACACTTTGTTGTATTTATCCGAAAAAAGTAGGTTAGCAAAATCGCTGAATCGATTTTCAAATACCGATTTGGTGATTGCAATGGTTGCAAAGCACATTAAAAATAAAAGCGTTGCCCAATCAGTATTCTCAGTTATGCGGGGATGAAGTACGTATTCAGTCATAGTGTGACAAAATTACTAATTTTTTATTTCATTCTTTTTATTATAATTTTATTATGACTCAAATGGCATAAAAAGCTTACTTTTGCGGTGAAATTACTCAAAAATATGAATGATTGCATTGTTATAATCCCTACCTATAACGAAATTGAGAATGTTGAGAGCATTATTAGAACAGTGCTTTCGCAACACAAACCATTTCACGTTTTAATTATCGATGATAATTCTCCAGATCACACCGCTGATAAAGTAATTGCGCTTCAGTCAGAATTTCCGGGGCGTTTGTTTTTGGAAAAAAGAACTAAGAAGTCAGGCTTGGGTACGGCTTATGTTCATGGATTTAAATGGGCAATGCAACATCAGTATGATTTTATTTTTGAGATGGATGCTGATTTTTCGCACAATCCTCACGACTTAGAAAAATTGTATCAGGCGTGTCATCTTGGTGATGCTGATTTAGCGGTAGGCTCTCGCTATGTTACGGGGGTTAATGTGGTCAATTGGCCTTTGAGTCGCGTTCTGTTGTCGTACTTTGCGTCGGTGTATGTGCGTTTAATTACTGGAATGAAAATTCATGATGCTACTGCGGGATTTGTTTGTTATAAAAGACAGGTATTAGAGAGTATCAATTTAGATCAAATCAAGTTTGTAGGTTATGCATTTCAAATCGAAATGAAATACCGCACTTTTTGTAAAAATTTTAAAATAACCGAGGTGCCTATCATTTTTACTGATAGAACCAAAGGACAATCGAAAATGAGTAATTCCATTATCGTAGAAGCGGTATTTGGCGTTATTGCACTACGATTAAAAAGATTAGTCAACACATTATAAGAAAAAGATAGGATGAACAGGGTTTTAATTAAGAATGCCAAAATAGTAAACGAAGGGACGATTTTTGAGGGCGATGTTTTAATTGAGGACGACTTAATTGTTGAAATTGCAGAAACGATTAGTGCTAAATCTGCTGAATGTAAAATTGTTGATGCCGAAGGAAATTATTTAATTCCAGGAGCTATCGATGATCAAGTACATTTTAGAGAGCCAGGGCTTACTCACAAGGGAGATATTGAATCCGAATCAAGGTCAGCGGTAGCGGGAGGAATTACTTCTTTTATAGAACAGCCTAATACGGTTCCGAATGCCGTTACTCAAGAAATTTTAGAAGAAAAATACGAGATTGCTTCCCGAAAATCATTTGCGAATTATTCGTTTATGATGGGAGCTACTAATGATAATTTGGAGGAGGTTTTAAAAACCAACCCGAAAAATGTAGCTGGAATCAAGATTTTCTTAGGTTCATCTACAGGAAATATGTTGGTGGATAATGAGGCTACTTTGGAACGTATTTTTTCTAGTACTCCGATGTTGATTGCGGTGCATTGCGAAGATGAAACGACTATTAAAAACAATTTAGCACAATACAAAGAAGAATTTGGAGAGGATGTTCCAGTGACGGCACATCACTTGATTCGAAGTGCTGAGGCCTGTTATCTTTCGTCTTCAAAAGCAATCGCTTTGGCAAAAAAAACAGGAGCACGTTTGCATATTTTTCATTTATCAACTGCTAAAGAAATGGATTTGTTTACCAATAAAATTCCATTGGAGGACAAAAAAATTACAGCAGAGGTTTGTGTGCATCATTTGTGGTTTACCAATGACGATTATGCTACCAAAGGCAACTTTATTAAATGGAATCCTGCGGTGAAAACAGCAGCCGATAGGGATGCACTTTGGAAAGCACTATTAGACGATAGGATAGATGTGATTGCTACTGATCACGCACCTCATACATTAGCCGAAAAACAACAATCGTACCTGAATGCGCCTTCTGGAGGACCGTTGGTTCAGCATGCAGTAGTGGCTTTGTTTGAAGCGTATCATCAAGGAAAAATAAGTATTGAGAAGATTGTGGAGAAAATGTGCCATAATCCTGCTAAAATTTTCAAAATTGAAAAGCGTGGATTCATCAAAGAAGGCTATTATGCTGATTTGGTTATTGTCAATGCAGGTTTGCCTTGGAGTGTTAAAAAAGAAAATATTTTGTCTAAATGCGGTTGGTCACCATTTGAAGGTTTTACTTTTAAATCAAGAATTACGCATACATTTGTCAATGGGCAATTGGTATATAACGCTTTTAAAGTAAAAGACATTCGTGCTGGAAAACGATTGCTGTTTAATAGATAATTGGGATGAAAAAGATACTACCATTTTTAGCAATTTTGACCTTTTTAGGGTGTAAAGAAGATTTGGTGAAGCAACCAAAGCATCTTATCGAAAGATCTCAGATGGTCAATATTATGTATGATTTATCATTGTTAGAAGCTATTAAATACCAAAATCCAGCGGTTTTAGATTCCAATCAAATCCGACCGAAACAATTTATTTACAAAAAGTATAAAATAGACAGTTTGCAATTGGCGCAAAATAATGTGTATTATGCTTCCGATTATAAAAACTATAAAATCATGTTTGACGAAGTAGTTCAGCGTTTGGAGAGGGATAAGAAAAAAGCAAAAGCCTTAATTAAATCGGAAGAAAAGAAAAACAAACTCCGACTGGCTAAACTAAAAAAGAAAAAGCAACAGGCGGTTAAAGTCAACGATTCTTTACAAACGATTCGTAAAAAAATAAATTAATTCTATAAAAAAAGCAGCACTATTGAAGTGCTGCTTTTTTATTTTTCAGGAGATTCTTTCCTTATTCTTTCTCTCGCCCAAAGCGTTCGAAAACACTAATGTAAGTGTTGAATGTTTTTTTAGACTTGTTATAAAAAGCAAGGTCGTTACTCTCTTTCATAATTTCTAACAGTCCTCTATAACGCTCAATATCGGTAATGATTTCCGTAGCGATATCGACTTGCTCTATTGCTGAAAGTTGACTGTAATAATCGAGATTTTCAGTATATTTTTTAATTAACTGGGTTAGTAATTGTTGTGCTTTTGCTTTCTCGCCTACTTCATAATACCCTTTTGCAAAAGGATCAACTAAAGAATAGTAGTCAAATTTATCCACAGGCATCTTGGTCATCGCTAAATCAATTACATTTTTTGCCTTCTCTCTTTTGCCTTCTTTAATTAATTGATTCATTAATCGAGATAAATTCATGCGGTAGGTAATACTATTTCTACGCGTTTCTGGGTCGTGATAAATAGTAGGACTTTCACTATTGCCCCAATCCCAATGCATTACTTTATTGTACATCACTTCAGAATCAATTTGGCCCATATCCATTTGACTTGCATCTTTGTCTAATGGAGTTCGAATAGGAACTAATTTGTACACCATTCCTTCTAGTTGGAGAAATTCTTTCATCCAAAGATAGTCGTCGCTATCAAAAGCACCACCACTAAAGTAGATAGGTCTTTTCCAATTATTGTTAGCTACTAAGTCTAGCATCATCAATCGGTTCTTATAAACAGCACTTCCTTTAATGTCGATGTCAATAGCCGAAACAATAGAATCATTGTACTGTGGACTTACCACTTTGTTTTTGATGATAGTATTTTTGTCGATAGGAATTCTGATTTTATTCGTTGGATAAAAATGAATGGTTTGTCCATTTTGCATTTCTACCGTTGATTTTGGATTTTTGATGAAAGCGATAAAATCCTTCACATCCCAACGTGTTTCTATCTTTGGGATATGGGCTACATAATCTAATTTGTCTCCTACATATTCATTGTGTTTAAATGAAATGGGTAGCGGGTCTGATTCGTAGCTTTTCATTTTCATTTGGTCAATGTACCAATCGGTCATAAAAAGGCTGGTGTTCACAATCTTCACATCAGTTCTGAAATTTTCAATTTCCTGAGCGTACCAAAGTGGGAAAGTATCGTTGTCTCCAATGGTAAATAAGATGGCGTTTTTGTCACAAGAACTCAAATACGCTTTAGCCATAGCTACGGCAGTATAGCGGTCAGAACGGTCGTGGTCATCCCAGTTTTGGAATCCCATAAGAACGGGTGCTGCTAATATACTAGCTGCAATGAAAATAGGTCCAGCAATTTTTGGAGCTAAATAATTTTTGGCACTTTCGTAAAGAGAATACACTCCAAAACCAATCCAAATCGCAAATACATAAAAAGATCCCACTAAAGCATAATCGCGTTCGCGAGGCTCAAAAGGTCTTTCGTTCAAGTATATTTTTAAGGCGATTCCAGTAAATAAAAATAAAGAAAGTAACACATAAAAACTTTTTCGGTCTTTGCTGGCGTGGTACATCAGTCCAATTAATCCTAAGATAAAAGGCAAAAAGAAATACACATTGCGACCTTTATTATTCAATACATCCGACGGTAAATTGTCTTGAGAACCCAAGTGCAAACTATCCATAAACGGAATGCCACTAATCCAGTTTCCGTTTAAATTGTCGTATCGTCCTTGTACGTCATTTTGACGACCTACAAAATTCCACATCAAATACCTCCAGTACATGTACCCAAATTGGTATTCAATCATAAAACTAAAATTATCAACGGTAGTTGGTTTTTCAATAATCAAGTAATCGCCGTAGTTTTTCAAGAAAGCCACGTATCCATCATTATCTATTTGTTTTTGAGCGTAGGCTTGTCTGAATTCAGTAACTACTTTCTCGATTTCACCTTTGAGTTGTGCAATGGCTTTGTTGTATTCTTCTTCAGTTAACTGATTAGCGTCAATTCCATATTTGGCCAAGTCTTCTTCAAAAGGATAATCGTAATTAATTTTGAATTCAGGCGGACTGGTAAAATTGATATAATTTTCGACATGTTCAGGGCTCCACAATCTTGGTAAAAATGTCTTTTGGTTGTCATCGCTGTTTTGTTCTGCATTTTTGAAATTATTAGTAATAGCATATTTACCAGTAGTATAATCTCTTTCGTAGTTAGGTGCTTTGTCAAGATAAGGTCTGTCTTTGTCTAGGCCGGCAAAAGTCTCTGTATATTGTGGTCCGTAAAAAAGCGGATTTACACCGTATTGTTCTCTATTGTAATAGGCAAGAACTTCGGCAGCATCCGAAGGTTTATTTTCGTTAATTACGGTATTGGCATTGGCCCGAATAGGCAACATCATCCAAGTTGAGAATCCAATTAAAATGAACAATGTACAAAGTATAATTGTGTTGTAAAAAACCAATCCTTTTTGTTTGGTGTAACGCAATCCAAAATAGAAAAACGCAATCAATAAAAGGGTTACAAAAATAGTTCCTGAGTTGAAAGGTAATCCCATTTCATTGACCATGAAAATTTCGGTTTTACCAAAGAAGGCCATCGTTAAAGGCAATAACATTTTGAAGATGAACAACAAAATCGAGATCACTACTACATTGGCAATAATGAAATTTTTAACGGTAACCGTTTTGTAATTTTTGAAAAAATATAAAAATCCAATCGCAGGAATGGTCAATAAAGCCATGAAGTGAACTCCAAAAGAAAGTCCAATCACAAGAGAAATAATTAACAACCATCTGTCTCCTCTTGGGGTATTCATTTCTTGTTCCCAACGCAAGCCTAACCAAAGCAGCAAGGCAATTAGTAAAGAAGCCATAGCATATACTTCGGCCTCCACAGCATTGAACCAAAAACTATCTGAAAAAGTATAAGCCAATGCGCCAACTAGCGAACTTCCAAGAATAACAATAGAGTTGTCTTTGTTTATTTCATTATACGAACCAATGATTTTTTTCAAAATCATACTGGACGACCAAAATAAAAACAGAATAGTAAATGCACTCGAAACCACCGAGGTCATATTGACCATCAAAGCAATATGCTCTTTGTCAATAGCAAACATAGCGAAAAATGCTCCAATCATTTGAAATAAAGGCGCTCCAGGCGGGTGACCTACTTCTAATTTTGCGGCAGTGGCGATATATTCTCCACAATCCCAGAAACTCATCGTTGGTTCAACGGTAAGGGTGTAAGTTACTAATGCTACCGCAAATGCAAACCAACCTAAAATAGTGTTCCATTTATTAAAATTGAAATCGGCCTTATTCATGATTAAAATTGGGTTTTTATTTTAAGATGCAAAGAAAATGTTTTTTTATGTAATCAGGCGAGCATTAACAAAAAATTCTACTATTGAAATTCGTGTAGTAATGAATTGGTTTTTAGTTGGTTTCTTATGGCTTTGGGTTAAACCCAAAAGTTTTTTGATAAAAACAATCCAAAAGTTTGCGCAAAATAAAATTTGTATTAAATTTGCACTCGCTTAACAGCACTGCTGGTCTATGGTGTAATGGTAACACAACTGTTTTTGGTGCAGTCTTTCAAGGTTCGAGTCCTTGTAGACCAACATAAAGCCTCTCAAGAAATTGAGAGGCTTTTTTTATGTAATAAATCGAACTTATAAAGAAGTAATTGATTTAATATATTCTTTCACCGATTTAAAATCAGTATTCAAAACCCCTTTTATTTTAGAATTGTCATAGTTACTTTTCGAATACGAGGCTTTGGCACTAGCCCGAGATAATTTTCTTTTTTGAAAGAAAAAAGTAGCTAAAAACCAATCCATTCTCCAAAATAGGTTCATTAGAAAAGGAGTAGCATGCCATTGAGGACGCTTCATCTGCATGCTGTCAGCAATACAGTTTAGGATTTCTTGAAACGAATAATTATTTTCAATTAATGTAAATCGTTCGTTTTTGACGTCGCTATTCATCAATTGGACACTTGCTTCGATTACATCAGTAACCGCAATAAATCCTGTTGTTCCTAGTGTGTAAAAAGACAATCCTTTGGCAACAGCCGAAAATAAGGCGCCACTTCCTTGTTCAGGGAATCCTGGACCTAAAATAATTCCCGGATTGACAATGAGTACGCTTAAGCCTTCTTGTTGCCCACGCCAAACTTCCATTTCGGCACCATATTTTGATATGGCATAATCGCTATGGGGCTTTTCTGGATTCCATTCGGTAGTTTCAGAAATGGTTATTTCTGCTGAAGTTGGATCTCCCAAAGCGGCAATCGAACTCACAAATAGCATTTTTTTGATTCCGTATGCCAAGCAAAAATTAATGATGTTGGCGGTGCCTTCAATATTGGTTTTCCGAATGACATCTTCCTCTTTTGGGTCAAAAGAAATCAGAGCAGCACAGTGGTAAACGAATTCAATATTTTGAAAGGCTATTTCCAAAGACGGAATGTCAAGAATATCGGCTTCGATCCATTGAATTTTTTTGAATAAATCGGATTTGTGGTAGAGCGAAAATAAATTTTTGGTTTTATCAATCGAAGTTGTAGTTCGATACATAGCGCGAACATTTTCTCCCTGCTCCACTAAATGGAGTAAGAGATGCGCACCCACTAAACCAGTACCACCTGTAACTAAAATCATGTCGTAAAGATACTTTTTTTTGCTATTGCCACGAAGTCACAAGGGCGTAAAGTTTTTGTCATTGCGAGGAGGAACGACGGAGCAATCTATTTAATCATTGATTTTTGAGTTTGACATTGCCATTGAATTTTGCCATTGAAATTCCTATCTTTGCGCAAATTGATTATAAAAATGAAAAATTTAGTAGAAGAATTACAATGGCGTGGCTTGGTTCATGATATCATGCCGGGAACCGAAGAACAACTTTTGAAAGAAATGACAACGACCTATATTGGATTTGATCCGACATCTGATTCGTTGCATATTGGAAGTTTGGTGCCAATTTTATTGTTAGTTCATTTGAAAAATTTTGGACATAAACCGATTGCTTTAGTAGGAGGCGCAACAGGAATGATTGGAGATCCATCAGGGAAATCAGATGAGAGAAATTTGTTGGACGAAGTTACTTTGGCACACAATGTAGAAGGAATCAAAGCGGTGCTTTCTCGTTTCTTGGATTTTAATTCGAAGGAAGTGAATGCGCCTGTTTTAGTGAATAATTACGATTGGATGAAGGATTTGTCGTTCATCAATTTTGCGCGTGATGTGGGTAAACGTATTACCGTAAACTACATGATGGCAAAAGATTCGGTTAAGAAACGATTGTCTGGCGAAGGCGAAGGAATGTCGTTTACTGAGTTTACCTACCAATTGATTCAAGGGTATGATTTTTATCATTTGCATAAAGAATACAACTGTTTGTTGCAAATGGGAGGCTCTGATCAATGGGGTAATATTACCACGGGAACCGAATTAGTGCGTCGTATGAATGCCGAAGGTGCCAAAGCGTATGCGATGACTTGTCCTTTGATTACTAAGGCTGACGGATCTAAATTTGGAAAATCGGAAGGCGGAAATGTCTGGTTAACGGCTGACAAAACTTCGGTATATAAATTTTACCAATTTTGGTTGAACACGACCGATGTAGATGCAGAAAAATACATTAAGATTTTCACCTTTTTAGATAAAGCAACTATTGAAGCTTTAATTACAGAGCATCAAGTGGCGCCACATTTGAGAGTGTTGCAAAGAAAACTGGCAGAAGAAGTAACCACTTTGGTACATTCTAAAGAAGAGTTGGAAAAAGCTATTAAAGCGTCGAATATTCTTTTCGGAAATGCTTCGGCAGCTGATTTGAAGCAATTGGACGAAGCGACTTTCTTAGAAGTTTTTGACGGAGTTCCTCAAGCTGAAATTGCTAAAAACGAAATCGAAAAAGGATTGGATATTGTGACGGTTTTAAATGAAAAAACAGGTTTCTTTAAATCCAATGGAGAAGCGAGAAGAGCCTTAACAGCCAATTCTATTTCGGTAAACAAAGAAAAAATAACCGAAGAATACCAACTTTCAACTAACGATTTGATCAACAATCAATTCGTGCTTTTGCAAAGCGGAAAGAAAAATTATTTTATTGTAAGAGTGAAGTAATTTTCATTTTTTATTAGCCGCAAAGGCACGAGGGCGCAAAGCAAATTGTAAAGAAATTTTTAAATCTTTGTGACTTCGAGCCTTAGTGGCAAAATTATTTCTTAGTACCGTTAATGGTTTCAAATAATTCCAATGCATTTCCATCAGTTAACATGGAAACATAATGGCAAATGTGTAGCAATCGGTCGTATAGATTTTCTTTTTCTAAATTGTGTTTTTCGGGTAGCATTTTTAAAATCAATTGGTCGTAATTTGAAGCTGTTCCGTTGAATTTATTGTTCATTGCCGAAATGAATTTATCCAATAAGGTTTGGATAATTTGGTAACCTACAATTTCTTTTTCGATGACTTCACGACTTTGATAAATATTTTTCACACTCAATTTAATAATGTCGTCCATTTGCGCTTTGTACTTGCTTTTATCCGTTAAAGCATACGGGAATTTTCCGGCTAAAATGGCTTCTTCATTTTCAATAAAAACGCGAACAGCATCATTTATTAAACTCCCAATAGCTAACGCTCTCAGATAGCTAATGCGATCTTCCTTGGTGTTTAAAGTGCTGTATTTAGTACTGTCAATTGAATCTTTAACTAATTTAATTAAATATTCCAGCGCATATTCTTCTTGGACTAAGCCCAAATTAATTCCGTCTTCAAAATCAATAATCGTGTAACAAATATCGTCTGCCGCTTCCACAAGATACGCCAAAGGATGTCTTTCAAATCCAATGTCTTTTCCTGATTTATTTGGAATTAAGCCCATATCTTTAGCCACTTCTTCAAAGAAATTTTTATCACTTTGGAAGAAACCGTATTTTTTATCGGCAATATTCTTAGTTGGTTTTTTAGGCAAACTTTCTTTAGGGTATTTCATAAACGCCCCCAGTGTAGCAAATGAAATTCGTAAACCACCTTCAATTCCAGGACGATTGGCTGTTAATACCGAAAATCCGTTGGCATTGCCTTCAAAATCGATTAAATCTTGCCATTGTTTTGAAGTGAGTTGGTCTTTGTAGTGTTGTCCTTTTCCAATCGAGAAATATTCGCCAATGGCTTTTTCGCCCGAATGGCCAAAAGGCGGATTTCCAATATCGTGTGCCAATGAAGCAGCGGCAACAATAGCGCCAAAATCATTCATGTGGTAGCCGTGAACTTCTTTTAAATGGGGGTATTTTTCTAAGATTTTTTTTCCTACCAATCGGCCCAAAGAACGACCCACTACCGACACTTCTAAACTATGCGTCAAGCGAGTGTGAACAAAATCGGTTTTGGAAAGTGGGATGACTTGGGTTTTATCTTGCAAACTTCTAAATGCAGCCGAAAAGATGATGCGGTCGTAATCCACTTCAAACCCCAGACGGGTATCGTCTTGTTCTACGCGTAATCTTTTGCCTTTGTCGCCTTGTCTTTTTAATGATAAAAGTTGTTCCCAGTTCATCGCTTGGTAGTATTTGTGAATTACAAATGTAAATAAAAAAGACTGTCTAAAAAGTCTAGATCTTGTCAAACTGAACTTGTTTCAGTTTCTATAAATAATCGATATTATTTTATAGATTCCGAAATAAATTCGGAATGACAATCCTTGTACTTTTTAGACAGCCTATTTGTGAATATTAGGAAAGATTAAAACGGTAAATCGTCTGGCTCTTCTTCATTTAAACTGGTTGCTGGAGCAAAAGTTTCTGCTGTTGGCATTGGAGGAGTTTGTGTGGCAGCAGCTGGAGCTTCTGCTTGTACTTTTCCAATTCTCCATCCTTGAATAGTGTTGAAATAAACAGTTTCGCCTTGTTGGTTTGTCCACTCACGACCTCTTAGATTGATGTCGATTTTCACTTGGTCACCTACTTGGTAATTGTTTAATAAGTCACATTTGTCTTGAACAAATTGTACCAAAATATGTTGTGGGTATTGTTCGTCTGTAGTAACAACAATATCTCTTTTTTTGAAACCACCAGAACCTACTTCTTTAGTTTGGTCAATCATTTTTACTCTTCCTGTAACTTCCATCTGTATTATTTTTTAAGTTTATTTCTTCTTTAGATTTACAAATATACTAACTTCTTCTTTTCTAGGCAAGAGGTCTTTTTTGGGATAGTGTCAATTTTTTCTTTGGCATAGGCCTAAAATCTTTTTCAAATTATTTCGTTACATTTATAATCTAAATTGAATCTATGTTTTTTTCGGATAGACGCAACACCACGCGCTGGTTCATCATCTTGGCTTCTTTTTGTATTATCTCATTAATACTTTGGAATACGTACACCTTTTTTCAAATATTCAAAAATGAGGAGCGTTTAAAAATGAATCTTTGGGCGAAGGCTCAAAAAACATTGATTAATGCAGATGCGAATACGGATGTGGAATTACCTCTTCAAATTTTTAGTACCAATTCGTCTATTCCAATTATTTTGACGGAGAACAACAAGATCATTAATACGGTAAATATTGACGATAAAATCATCGCAAGTACAACAGAATCGGCTCGATTTTTAACTAATCTTAAAAATGAAAACGACCCTATTGTCATTGAATATGCGCCTGGGAAGTTTCAAAAGTTGTATTACGGGAATTCGGCTTTGTTGAACAAATTAAAATATTATCCTATCGCTTTGTTATTGATTATCGTTTTGTTTGCTGCCTTGGTGTATAATTTTTACCGAAGTACCAAAATGGCGACTCAAAACAAACTTTGGGCGGGAATGGCAAAAGAAACTGCGCATCAAATAGGAACACCTCTTTCTTCATTAATAGGTTGGATTGAGCTGCTGAAAGCCGAAAATGTAGCGGAATCAACGACTTTCGAAATCGAAAAAGATATTGAGCGATTGCAAACCATTACCGACCGTTTTTCTAAAATTGGGTCGGAACCCAAATTAGAAAACCAAGATATTATCGCAGCAACGCAAGAAACCTTTGATTATTTGCAATCACGGTTTTCAAAACAAGTCGTGTTTTCTTTTCAGGCTCCTGAATTGCCTGTTTTTGTTTTGTTCAATGCTACTTTGCACAGTTGGACCATTGAAAATTTAGTTAAAAATGCCATTGATGCGATGAAAGGGAAGGGTAATTTAGATTTGGTTGTTGAGCAAGAAGGAGATTCAGTAAAAATTAAAGTTTCTGATACGGGAAATGGGATTCCTAAAAAGCAATTCAAAACCATATTTGAACCAGGCTTTACAACTAAACAAAGGGGCTGGGGTCTAGGATTATCGTTGACCAAAAGAATTGTGGAAGAATACCACAAAGGTAGTATCAAAGTGGTGCAGTCAGAAATAGGTAAAGGAACTACGATACAATTGAGTTATAAAAAAAGCGAATCAATTTAAACGGATTCGCTTTTGTATTTTTACAAATTACTCTGAATTGCTTTAGCTAAAGCCTCAAATTCATCTTTGCTCATCGTTACTTTGTTTTGGAAACGCATTTCGTCCATTTCGTTTAAGGGTATCAAATGAATGTGTGCGTGAGGTACTTCTAAACCTATTGCTGCCATGCCGATGCGTTTGCAAGGCACGGTTTTTTGTATTGCAGTGGCTATTTTTTTAGAAAACTGCATCAAACCTAAATACAACTCATCGTCTATTTCAAAAAGCTGGTCAATTTCTTGTTTTGGAATACACAGCGTATGCCCTTTAGCATTGGGATTGACATCCAAAAAAGCTAAAAAATTAGCATCTTCTGCAATTGTATAACAAGGAATTTCTCCGTTTACAATTTTGGTAAAAATAGAACTCATAGTATTTAAATTATTCTCTTGTAATTTCTAAGATATCAAATTTCAAAACACCATTAGGAACAGTAATTTCAGCTACTTCTCCTACCGATTTTCCTAATAATCCTTTCCCGATAGGAGAGGTTACAGAGATTTTTCCTGTTTTTAAATCGGCTTCGCTTTCGGCTACCAAAGTATATACCATTTCCATTCCGTTAGTTTGGTTTTTGATTTTAACTTTAGATAATACTAATACTTTAGAGGTGTCTAAATGACTCTCGTCAATTAAACGGGCGTTAGAGTGAATTTCTTCAAGTTTAGCAATGCGCATTTCTAACATACCTTGTGCTTCTTTGGCTGCGTCGTATTCGGCATTTTCAGATAAATCTCCTTTATCTCTTGCATCAGCAATATCTTGAGATGCTTTTGGGCGCATCACATTTTTTAAATAATCTAGTTCTTCTCGTAATTTTTTTAATCCTTCTGCGGTGTAATAAGATACTGTGCTCATAACTTCATTGTTTATATAAAATAGAAAAAATCCCATCAGGACGGGATTTCTTTCCACAAAGATACTATAATTTTAATTAGATTGTAACTATATTCGCTATGACAATCTATTTCAAATGTAAATAAATTAAATTTGTTTCGCTAATTTGTAGCTACTAATTCTTAAAATAATGAAAAAATCGGTATTGCTTTCTGTTCTTTTTTTGGTGTTTTTTTCTTGTTCAAATAGTGGACCTGTCAATACAAATCCTTTTATTCCTAATTATTCTTTTTCGGTGGACATCAATATGAATCTGCCATTGTATTCTAATCTTCAGTATCCTAGTAATGCGGTTTATTATGCGGGAAAAGGAGTGAAAGGACTTATTATTTTTAATACAGGAAGTGGTTACAATGTCTTTGATGCAGCTTGTCCGAATCAAAATGTAAGTTCTTGCTCTACAATGACCATTAACGGAATTGAAGCGGTTTGTCCTTGTGATGGTAAAACCTATAGTTTGTTTTCTGGTCAAGGGAGTTTACAATATCCTATGAAACAATACCGAGTAGATGTGAATGGGAATGTACTTCATATTTACAATTAAAAAATCCTGACATTGCTGCCAGGATTTTTCCGAATTTATAATATAAAGTAATCTAAAATTTCACCGTTAATCCTGCTAGGAAATTAGTTCCAGCTTGTGGGTAATAATAAGGATATACGTCCCACATGTATCCGTTTGAAATGTATTTTTTATCTAAAACATTGTTAATTAATCCTTTGATTACAATCGATTTGAAAATTGATTTCGGTTTTATTTCGTATGAAACATTCAAATCATTGATAAAATAATCGGTCAATTTAGATTCTGCCGACTCTATATTGTTCATGTATTGTTGCCCAACATATTTTTGTAGCCAAACAATTTGAATACTTTCGGTAGGTTTGTAAATGAAACTGTTTCCAGCAATTACAGATGGCGAATACGAGATGTCTTTGGTTCCATAATTTTGACCGCTTACCGCCAAATCTAAATTTTTATTACTACTTAAGGTAACGTTAGGATGAAGACTGATTTGTTTTGATACTACAATGGCAGCATCAACCTCTAAGCCTAATCGGTAACTTTTTTCACTGTTAGAACGGATAGGACTTCCAACATCGTCTAAGGTTCCAGTTAGAATCAATTGGTCTTTATAAGCCATATAATACAGATTAGAATTCAATTGAATTTTTTCGGTTAAGTACCTCCAGCCCAATTCAAAATCATTTAATTTTTCTGGTTTTACACTTCCTCCTCCTTCATAGTCGGTACGATTAGGTTCTCTATTCGCTCTTGCATACGAAAAGTACAAGTTGTTTTTAGAGTTGATGGTGTAATTTATCCCTGCTTTTGGATTGAAAAAAGAGAAATTATCATTCACTAAACCCGTTTCATACGAATTGGCTTTGTAGTGTACATTTCGAACTTGTAAGTCTCCAAAAAGACTCCATTTTTCATTTACTTGGTAATTGGCTTTCGCGAAAGCGGTACCGTCTGTTTTAGAAGCATAGTCATCATAATAGTGGTCGCCTAATTCTGATTGTGAAGCGTACCTTGCCCAAATTACTTTTCCAAAATGGTCACCTTCGTATTTGTTATAGCTTCCGCCAAAGATGAAATCCATTGTATCCGATTTGTAATTTGCCGAAAATGTAGTGCCATAAAAATCATTGTCCAACCATTTTTGACGAATTAAATCCGTGGTATTGATAGTGGTTCCATTGATTGAAATTGGAGTTAGGCCATAGCTCGAAAAATCAGCCTCTTCTTTATAGTTCTCATAATAGCCTTTTCCTTTGGTGTAATGGAATGCGAGGTTGGTGTTCCAAGTATTGGAAACTTTTTCGTTCCAATGCAATTGGTAGTGATCTTGTTGGTAATTGTCGGTTTCATTATTGTAGTAACGTGTTTGACCTAATTCGTCAGTAAAAATCCCCGCCGAATTAAAGGTTCTATCGCTTAACAAGGTTTCGCCGTCAATTCCGTTCCAAGATTGATAGGTTTTTTCTTTTCCTCCAAAAGCCAAAGCTTTGATTAATGTAGTTTTACCTACGTAAGTTCCTTGTAAAAAGTAAGATTTTAAGTCAGAACTCGCGCGGTCAATATAGCCATCTGATTCCAATGTAGAAAAACGTCCCGCGATTTCAAAATGATTATTGAGTAAACCGGTGCTGAATTTCACCGTGTGTTTGTGGGTGTTGAAACTTCCAAAAGAATTGGATATTTCGCCAGATGCTTTCTCTGAATAGGAATCAGTTAACATATTTAAACTGGCTCCAAAAGCACCTGCGCCATTCGTTGAAGTTCCTACACCACGTTGCAATTGCACACTTTGAAGCGACGAAGCAAAATCGGGCATATTCACCCAATACGTTCCATGACTTTCTGAATCGTTGTACGGAATTCCGTTAATGGTTACGTTAACACGAGTTGCATCGCTTCCGCGAACGCGAATTCCGGTATAACCTACGCCATTTCCAGCATCAGAAGTAGTTACTACGGATGGCATGTAATTCATTAAAATAGGAATGTCTTGTCCTAAATTTCGATTTTGAATTTCTTTTTTGGATAGGTTGCTAAAACTAACAGGAGTTTTGGAAGTTACTCGAATCGCCGAGACTAATACTTCGTCGAGTTGATTTACTCGCGTTGTGTCTTTTGGTTTTTCTTGAGAAAATAATGCCAAAGAGAACAATAGAAATGAGCTTAGAAACAGTTGTCTATGGCTCGTTTTGAATAATAAAAATTTCATTCGTAAATAGATTACGAATAACAGGGGTAAATTATTCTTGGTTAAAAAATTAAAATGGTTACTCTAGACTTCAAAATTAACGTGCACATTAATTGTTTTTAGTCTGTTTTCCCTTAGCAGCATTACCTGCCCAGGTTCATTGGGTATAATCTCAGCTGTCATTCTGAACTTGATTCAGAATCTAGCACCCCGTGAGACGGGGCAAAGATAGAAAATTCAATTTCAATAGCAATGGCAATTTCAGAAATCAATTTCAATTTCAAAAAAATCCATGAAATCTGTGTTGACCAATAAAATTAATCTAAATCAGGTTTTCTACGGGATTTTTTAATTTCGCCCAAGTTTTTTTTGTCTTTTATTCTTTTTCGGATTGCTGCTTTTGGAACTTTAGTTGCTTTTCTTTCTTTGGGTACAAAAAGCCCTTTTTTGATAAGTTCCAAAAATCGTTTGATTACAATTTCCTTGTTTTTGAGTTGGCTCCGATCTTCGTCGCAATGTAAAATTAAAACACCGTCTGTGGTTAGTCGGGAAGCTAAATTGGAGTAAATTAAAATTTTTTCTTCCTCAGAAAAGGCTTGTGATTTTTGGATATCAAAGGTTAAAACGACTTTTGAAGCAACTTTGTTCACATTTTGACCACCCGCTCCACTACTGCGGACGGCTTTGAAAGTAAGTTCGGTCAAAAGTTGTTCTCTGTTCATTTTTTTTGTTTTTTTATTGCCGCGAAGTCTCTAAGACCGAAAGATTTTTATTAAATATATAAGTCATATAAGTTTTATCTCCTTGCGAACTTCGTGCCTACTTTGTGTTCTTTGTGGTTACGTTTTTTTTCGTAGATTCGACTTGATGTTATTGGTTTAAAAATAAGAATTATTTACTTATTCCTTTAAGATACATTTGAACAAATTCCAAAGAAGATTGACCTTTTTGTAATGCTACCGTCAAATCATCAATGATTGAAATAGCTTTTTGTAGTCGTAATTTTTTGTCTCCTGAAAGGGTGATAAAAGGTTTATGATTATCAATTAAGGATTGTTTGAAAACACTAAAAACTGTTTCGCGTCCTTCAGGTTTGTCGCGCAAATCGTCTTTTTCCCAAGGCACATCGATATCGGTTAGAAAGAATAAATCGTATTCGTGTTCCCGTGCGGCTTGGTC
The DNA here is from genome assembly GCF_024642105.1 of Flavobacterium sp. Taxonomy (GTDB): domain Bacteria; phylum Bacteroidota; class Bacteroidia; order Flavobacteriales; family Flavobacteriaceae; genus Flavobacterium. Next base: position 309,380 of record NZ_JAHEBT010000052.1, on the reverse strand, counting down.
TAAAGCAGGTTCACAATAGTTGTAATACACTTCGGAAAAGACTTTGGTTACCATTAAATTGGTGTCGCAAAAAAGATATTGATTGGCAGTTGCTGTCTTTTTGTTTTCTAGCAGTGTTTGCCCGTAAGCTATGGGCAACATGTCATCTACATCGCAAATGGCTTGTTGTTTGTCCCATTTTTCTTGAAGATAATCGCGCGCAAATTCGGGTACCCAATCGGTTTTGTAGTATTCTGCCAATTGTTTTGCCAAAGTGGTTTTGCCGGTACTTTCGGGACCAAATAAGGCAATTTTTATTATTCTTTTAGCGCCTGTTGGGAGCTGTTTAAGGTTTTCTTCCATTCTAAATAGCCGTAAACGGCAACAATTGTAAATACTATATATTGAAAACTAGTAAAAGTAAATCCCTTTGCAAAATACAACGGAATTGAAACCAAATCTCCAATAATCCAAAACACCCAATTTTCTATTTTACGTTTGGCCATAAGCCACATGCCAATAAAGAAAATTCCGGTGACAAATGTGTCCACATACGCATACCAAGTATTGAATTTGTTAAAATAGTGGTAGACAGCAACTACAAATGCGACGGTAAAGATAAAGATAAATAAAGAAATACGTTTTTCGTTAGTCGAAATAACTGAAATAGGAAATTCAACAACGTCTCCTTTTTTTCTAGTCCAATGATACCACCCATAAATACTCATGATAAAATAGTAGCCGTTAATCATCATGTCGCCCCACAATGTCCATTTCCATAGTAGATACACATAAATTAAAGTGCTAATTATTCCGGTAGGAAAAACTAGAATGTCATCTTTTTTAGCATACCAAACACTGGCTATTCCTAATATCACGGCAATCAGTTCTAAAACAATATCATACGTCTGGTAGTCTTTGTATTGCGAAAAGAAGAATTCTAACATAATTATTTTGCTTGAGTTGGAGTGTTATTTTCAAAGGCATACACTAATGTAAAATTGGTGTCGAGTTCTGAAAAATGAATGGTAAATTTTTGGTTGGTACCGTTATAATTTAAATCGGCTATGGTTTGTTGTTCATTCAATTCGAAAAGAGCAACTTGAATATGATCTTTAAAACTGATTCCTTTTTCGTTTCTAATTTTGAAAATAGCTTCTTTAGCACCCCATTTCACGGTTAGTTTTTTGATGTAGTCGTTGGTATCCATTTTTTGGAGACGTTCGAGTTCTTTATCATTGACAAATTTATGGGCGATTTTTAGAATTGTATCGCGTTGCATTTCGATGTCGATACCAACGGCTTCGGGACTCAAAATAATGGCCGAAAAGTGATGGGAATGGGTAATCGAAATGTGTTTTTCGTCTATTAAATGCGGTTTGCCAAATTCATCATAATACAAATCAAAATCCGAATAACCCGCTAGTGCTAATAATTTCCGAATACTTAGAAAAGCACGTTGGTGCATTTCAGATTTCATTCCGTTGAGGCGCAATTGATTTTTTTCGTTCAATTGGACTTCTTGGTTCAATTGTTCAAACGATTCGGTAATATTCCAAATCAGGATTTGTGTGTTGGAATTGTGCTGAATAGTTTTATACAATGGCATACCGAAAACGTGTTTTAGCCCCGACAGTAGTGACATCCTTTGCTGCCAGTTTTTGGCAGTAAAGATAAAGCGAATGGCGGGAATAGCTCCAAAAAGAAATAAATTTCAATTATTTTATTGATTTTTAAAAGATTAGCACCCTAAACAATTCATAAAAGTAGGGGAATGTTTTTAAAATCATAAGTTATTATGTAATTTTGCAAAAATTTTTACAATAACAAATATACTATAAATGAGTACAGCAACGACGCCTTATGTGGCTTACAAAGTAAAAGACATTTCTCTAGCGGCTTGGGGAAGAAAAGAAATTGAATTAGCAGAAGCTGAAATGCCAGGATTGATGGCACTTCGTGCAGAATATGCAGCCGAACAGCCTTTGAAAGGAGCTCGTATTGCAGGATGTTTGCACATGACGATTCAAACTGCAGTTTTGATTGAGACTTTGATTGCTTTGGGTGCTGAGGTAACTTGGTCTTCTTGTAATATTTTCTCTACTCAAGATCAGGCTGCTGCTGCTATTGCTGCTGCTGGAATTCAAGTATATGCTTGGAAAGGTTTGAACGAAGTAGATTTTGACTGGTGTATTGAGCAAACCTTATTCTTTGGTGAAGACAGACAACCATTGAATATGATTTTGGACGATGGTGGTGATTTGACTAATATGGTTATTGATCGTTACCCTCATTTAGTTGAAGGAATCAAAGGATTGTCTGAAGAAACTACAACAGGAGTACATAGATTATACGAAAGAGTAAAAGCAGGAACATTACCAATGCCAGCGATTAACGTAAATGACTCGGTTACTAAATCGAAATTTGACAACAAATACGGATGTAAAGAATCGGCTGTAGATGCGGTAAGAAGAGCTACCGATATTATGTTGGCTGGAAAAAGAGTTATTGTTTGTGGTTACGGAGATGTTGGAAAAGGAACAGCCGCTTCTTTTAGAGGTGCAGGTTCTATTGTAACGGTAACTGAAATCGATCCAATTTGTGCTTTACAAGCAGCAATGGATGGTTTTGAAGTAAAGAAATTGAATACAGTTATTGGTACAGCTGACATCATTATTACTACAACAGGAAATAAAGATATTGTGTTAGGATCTCACTTCGAACAGATGAGAGACAAAACGATTGTATGTAACATCGGACACTTTGATAACGAAATTGATATGGCTTGGTTGAACAAAAACTTTGGTCATACTAAAAACGAAGTAAAACCTCAAGTAGATATCTACAACGTAAACGGAAAAGATATTATCATCTTGGCTGAAGGTCGTTTGGTAAACTTGGGTTGTGCTACAGGTCACCCAAGTTTTGTAATGAGTAACTCATTTACCAACCAGACTTTGGCACAAATCGAATTGTGGAAAAACAGTGCGGCTTATAACAATGAGGTGTATATGTTACCAAAACATTTAGATGAAAAAGTAGCGGCTTTACACTTGGCGAAATTAGGTGTGGAATTAGAGACATTACGTCCAGAGCAAGCAGCTTATATTGGAGTTGAGGTTCAAGGGCCATTCAAACCAGAATACTACAGATACTAAGTCATTGCGAGGTAACGAAGCAATGGTAATCTTTTAAACTAAAAACCCTTACAGCAATGTGAGGGTTTTTTATTGCTTATTATCGTTATATTTGTTTGTATTAACAACTAAAAATAATGCTATGGAAATGAATTTTATTTCGCCTGTAGTGGCGGCTTTTACTACTTTATTAGTGGGTTTTGTATGGTACCATCCAAAGGTTTTTGGAGCAGTTTGGATGAAAGAAACAGGTTTGACACAAGAAGAATTGCAAAAAGGCAATATGCTTAAAATCTTTGGGCTAACATTTATCTTTTCTATTTTTATTGGAATGATAATGCAGTCATTAACCATTCATCAGATGGGTGCTTTGGGGATGGTTGGCGGACCAACAATTACAAGTATAAAACCTTCTTTTGCGGCTTTTATGGCTGATTATGGAATGGCTTTTAGAACGGCAAAACACGGTGCTTTGCATGGTTTTATGACGGGCTTGTTTTTTGCTTTCCCAATGATTGCTATTAATGGTTTGTTTGAAAGAAAATCTTGGAAATACATCTTCATCCATGCTGGATTTTGGACCGTTTCATTGATGATTATTGGAGCAATTGTTTGTGCTTGGGTTTAAAATCAGCATAATAGTATAAAACAAAAAACCTGTTTCGTGAGAAACAGGTTTTTTAATGATATATAAAATCTTACTGATTATGCTTCGAATGGAAGGATAGAAACGTATGATTTCTTATCTCTTTTCTTTTGGAACTTAACAACTCCATCAACTTTTGCATGTAAAGTGTGATCTTTACTGATGTAAACGTTTTCACCTGGATTGTGTTTAGAACCTCTTTGTCTTACGATGATGTTTCCAGCAATAGCAGCTTGACCACCAAAAATCTTAACGCCTAAACGTTTTGATTCTGATTCTCTACCATTCTTCGAACTACCGACACCTTTCTTGTGAGCCATGACGTATTGGTTTTAATATTGTTAATTATTCTTTAGTATCTTCTTTTTTAGCTTTTGGTGCTGCTTTTTTAGCTTTAGGAGCTGGTTTAGCTTCTTCAGTTGCAGGCGCTTCAGCTACTACTTTTTCTTTTTTAGGTGCTGCAGCTTTTTTAGCTCCACCTACTGTAATACCTTCAATTACAATTTGAGTAAGATATTGTCTGTGACCGTTTCTCTTTTTGTATCCTTTTCTTCTTTTCTTTTTGAAAATGATAACTTTGTCTCCTTTTAAGTGTTGTAACACTTTAGCTTCTACAGAAGCACCTTCTATAGCTGGGGCGCCTAAAGTTACATTACCTTTATCGTCTAATAAAAGAACTTTGTCAAAAGAAACTTTTGAACCTTCTTCGTTAGCCAAACGGTGAACATAAACCTTTAAGTCTTTGCTTACTTTGAATTGTTGCCCTGCTATCTCTACGATTGCATACATACGAAATTGTTTTTATTAATTTTAAGGTTGCAAATATACAACTAATATTTTACTGTGCAATCTCTCTGGTGAAAAAGTTTTTAGCGCTATTTTCTTTAAAGAAAAGAAGTGTTAATTTTTTATCAAAGTTGAATTTGTAACCCAATTCCAATTAAAAAAAACTATTTTTGATGTAACAATATTCCTTTTGGGATATCTAATAAATTCCTTGGGAGTATTAAACCCTAAATCTAATTTAAATTATTAATCTTTATGAAAAAATCTATCATGATGTTAAGTGCTGCATTGATGCTGGGAGGAGTCGCTTCTGCTCAGAAAGTCGCCTTTGAAGAGTATGACTTAGACAATGGATTGCATGTAATTTTGCACAACGATCCGTCAGCCCCAACGGTGGTGACCTCGGTAATGTACCATGTCGGTGCCAAAGATGAACAACCAGATCGAACTGGTTTTGCTCACTTTTTTGAACATTTGTTGTTTGAAGGAACACAAAATATTAAACGAGGCGAATGGTTTAAAATTGTCACAGGAAATGGCGGTGTAAATAACGCCAATACTACGGAAGACAGAACCTATTATTACGAAGTTTTTCCTTCTAACAATTTAGAGTTAGGTTTGTGGATGGAAGCAGAACGTTTATTGCATCCTGTAATCAATCAAATAGGAGTAGATACTCAAAATGAGGTAGTAAAAGAAGAGAAAAGATTGCGTTATGACAACAGTCCTTATGGTCAATTATTACCGCAAGTGAAGAAAAACATGTTTAAAAATCATCCGTACCGTTGGACAACTATTGGTTCAATGGAACATTTGGATGCAGCTAAGCTAGAGGAATTTCAAGCGTTTAATAAAAAATTCTACATTCCAAATAATGCCGTTTTAGTTGTTGCTGGAGATTTCAAACCAGAACAAGCTAAAGAATGGATTCAGAAGTATTTTGGAGTGATTTCAAAAGGGACACCAATCAAGCGTGAAATTTATGAGGAAGCTCCAATTACAGAAACTATCAAAGCCAAATTTGAAGATCCAAATATTCAATTGCCAATGATGGTTACTGCATACAGAACACCATCAATGAAAACTCGTGATGCCCGTGTATTAGATATGATTTCGTCTATCTTGAGTGATGGGAAAAGTTCAAGAATGTACAAAAAGATTGTTGACGATAAGAAAATGGCACTTCAGATAGGAGCGTTCAATTACAGTCAAGAAGATTATGGGACGTACATCTTGTATGGTCTACCTCAATCTCCATTCACAGCGGCTAATTTGCTTGCTGAAATAGACGAAGAAATTGTCAAATTACAGACTGAGTTAATTTCTGAGAAAGATTTACAAAAATTACAAAACCAATTTGATAATCAATATGTAAATAGTAATTCAACCATTGAAGGTATTGCTAATAATTTAGCTACGTATCATTTGTTGTACGGTGATGTAAATTTAATCAACACCGAGATCGAAATGTATCATTCCATCACTCGTGAGGAAATTAGGGATATTGCTAAGAAGTATTTGAATCCAAACCAAAGAATGGTATTGGACTATGTGCCAGTGAAAGATAAATCCCAAAACTAAGATACATCATGAAAAAATCAATTATAATTTTATCAAGCTTATTTATATCAGCGATAATGCAAGGACAAATCATCCCTCAACCCAAATCAGGAGTAGCCCCAACAATTAAAATAGGGAAACCAGAGTCATTCCAATTAAAGAATGGGTTGAAAGTAATGGTGGTTGAAAATCATAAATTACCTAGGGTTTCGTTTACGCTAACTTTAGATAATGCCCCTTATGCCGAAGGAGCTAAAAAAGGAGTCTCTGATTTGACTAGTAGTCTTATTGGTAACGGAACCAAAAAAATCTCTAAAACGGCTTTCAATGAAGAGATTGATTTCATGGGAGCCAATATTAGTTTTAGTTCCAATGGTGCTTCTGGAAATACATTGTCTAAATACGCGGGTCGTGTTTTAGAATTATTAGCTGATGGCGCTTTAAATCCTAACTTCACTCAAGCTGAATTTGACAAAGAAAAAGCCAAAATGATTGAAGGCTTAAAAGCAAGTGAAAAAAGTGTTCCTGAAATTGCCTCTCGAGTTAATGATTTCTTGACTTTTGGAAAAAATCATCCTAATGGTGAATATGTGAGTGAGGCTACTTTGAAAAATGTTACTTTGGCTGATGTTCAAGCAAATTACAATACGTATTTTGTTCCTGCAAATGCCTATTTAATTATTGTAGGTGACGTTAAGTTTGCCGAAACTAAAAAAGCAGTTGAAAAATTATTTGGTTCTTGGAAAAAAGCAGTAGCTCCAGTTCAAGCTTATGCAGAGCCAAAAGATGTTGCTTTTTCGCAAATCAATTTTGTAGATATGCCCAATGCGGTACAGTCAGAAGTGGCTGTGGTGAATTTGGTTAATCTAAAAATGACCGATCCAGATTATTTCCCAGCTTTGGTTGCCAATCAAATTTTAGGAGGGGACTTTAATAGTTACCTGAATATGAATTTGAGAGAAGCTCACGGATGGACGTATGGAGCAAGATCAAGCATTCGTGGAGATAAACGCATTACGAAGTTTGAAGCATCCACTCAAGTTCGAAATGCAGTAACAGATAGTACAGTAGTTGAAATTTTCAAAGAATATAAAAAAATCAGAACGGAAAAAGTGTCTGATGATATGCTTGCTAGTGTAAAAGCGGGTTATATCGGGCGTTTTGTAATGCAAATTGAAAAACCACAAACAGTTGCGGGTTATGCTTTGCGAATTCAAACGCAAAATTTACCCGTTGATTTTTATGAAAACTACATCAAAAACATCAATGCGGTAACTGCTGACGATGTATTACGTGTAGCCAATAAATATTTTTTAGCAGATAATAGCCGAATCTTAATTGTAGGTAAAGGTGCTGATGTAGCTCCAGCATTAGAAAAATTGAAAATTCCGATTTTGTTTTTTGACAAATACGGGAATGCTGTAGAAAAACCAGTTTTCAAAAAAGAAGTTCCTAAAGGAATGACTGCCAAAACGGTTTTGGATAATTATATTAAGGCTATTGGTGGCGAAAAAGCCGCTCTTGCGGTGAAAACAATTGCAATGGTTGGGTCAACTACTATTCCGCAAGCTCCAGCTCCTTTAAGTTTCAATTCCAAAATTGACGCAAAAGGTAAATTAGTGGTAGAGCTAGCAATGGGCGGAATGAGTTTGATGAAGCAATTAGTAAATGAAAAAGGTGGTTTTGTCATTCAACAAGGTCAGAAAGTAGAAATTAAAGGCAAAGATTTGGAAGATTTGAAAGCAGCTGCGACGCCATTTGAAGAGTTGAATCTATTGAAAAAACCGGAAGTGAGTTTAACAGGAATAGAAACTATCAACGGAACGGAAGCCTATGCTTTGAAAAACGGAAAAACAACCTTGTACTATGATATTAAATCAGGTTTGAAAATTGCGGATGTTATTACAATTGAGCAAGGTGGAAAAACGATGAATAAAACCAATTCTTATTTAGACTACCGTGAGGTAAAAGGAGTGAAAGTCCCATTTAACTTGGTTCAAAATGTAGGTTTTGAATTGAATGTGAAAATGTCTGATGTGAAAATTAACGAAGGAGTAACAGATGCTGATTTTCAATAAATAGCGTTTAGTTTGTATAATTAAAAGGCGGTCTGAAAAGACCGCTTTTTTTTATTTCTTAGACGAAAGATATACGCCAATTAATATCACAAATGCTCCGATGAATTGAATAGGTGTCAGTATTTCGTGATCCAATAATCCCCAAAAGAAAGCGACAATCGGAATTAAATACGTTACTGAAGTTGCAAAAACTGGTGATGATAATTGGATCAATTTAAAAAAAAGAATATTGGCAATTCCAGTACCCACTATTCCGAGTATCGCAATGTATGCCATTGATGTTTGAACTTCTGGAATTGTTGCTATTTCGAAAAATCCTGAAAAGTACAATAACAAAATAGCGGGAGTTAATAAAACCAAAAAGTTTCCTGTGGTTATGCTTAGAGGAGCTACGTTAGGTAAATATTTTTTAATCAAATTCACATTAGTTGCATAACAAATGGATGCCACTACTACCAAAAGCGCATAGTAATAATTTTGTTCAGGATGATTTGAAGCTCCATTAAAGACCAGCAAAATGCTCCCTAATAGACCAATGCAAATTCCGAAAAATTGATTTCTTTTAAAAGGTACTCCAAAAGCGAGCATTCCCAATACTAAAGTATTTAATGGAGTTAATGAATTTAAAATGGCAGTTGTAGAACTATCAATTTCAGTTTCGGCTAAGGCAAAAAGATAGGCAGGTAGGAACGTGCCAAAAACTGCTGTTAAGGCAATATATTTCCATTGTGATTTAGTTAGTGTAAACAAACTTTTATATCCAATTAACAGTAAAAAAAGCGCTGAAAAAATCAGACGTAAAGAGCCTAATTGTAGGGCGGTTAATCCGACTAAGCCTTTTTTAATTAAAATAAAAGAACTTCCCCAAATTAAAGAAAGAATAGTGAGATAGACCCATTTGAGCTGTTTGGATTCCATAGAAAATAATTTGGCTCAAAATTCTACTAATTTTGTGAAATTGTCCGTCTTTTTTTAATTAATTTTGTCATTATCAAAGAAATAAATATCACAAATATGAAAATTACAAAAACAATATTGGTACTGGCGTTCATTAGTCTTTTAACGGTATCCTGCAAAAAAGAAGCTGAAACAAAGGAGGTTGCGGCTGAAAAAGAAACTGCAGCACCTAAAAAAGAAGTAGTAATAGCTGCTGAAAATGTACAAACTGCGAGTTTTGAAATTGAAGGAATGACTTGCGCAATGGGTTGTGCCAAAACCATTGAAGAAGAATTAGGTGCTTTAGACGGTGTTCAAAAAGCAACGGTAGATTTTGATTCTAAAAAAGCCACTGTGGTATTTGATAAAACAATTCAAAATCAAGAAAGTTTGACTAAAGTAGTTGAAGCTACTGCTGACGGAAAAACCTATAAAGTAGTTTTACCGAAATCATAAACTAATTTACTGTATAAAATTAAAAGCATCCTTTTGGGATGCTTTTTTTGTTATTTCCATTTCAAAGTCTCTAGTAATCGTTGCATGTCATTTTTGACATAACTAGCGGCAGGCATAATGGAATCAAAATTAGGTTTGGCATAAAAATAAACCGAACCTGTTACAAAATGCTTGGTACTGTCAGTAGCATAAAACTGTGAATTAGTTGCAGCGTTTCCATCTACTTGGTAAAACATTCCAAATACTTTTTGTTGTGGATTTAGAAAGGGCTGCTCTAAAATATCATCGGCTTTAATTACGTGTTCATAGGTTAATTTTTGAGCATCGCGCAATAATTTATTGATATTTCCATTGACGGGTTTGTAGGTCAAATAAATAGTTGCTTTCATTTTTGGGTAGCTGATGGTGAAGCTACACTCTTTTTCACCTTTGATAACGGCATCGGCATTCATCTCAAAAGTAAAAGGGCATTGACTTTCAAATTGCGCATAATTGGCTTCAGGATAGTCAAGGCGTAAATGACTTGAAGGTTTTGGCAACACTTCTTTTTTACAGCTCAACACAGTCAAGGCTACAAGAATGAGCGTTATAAAAAGGATTGTTTTTTTTGGCATAAAAAATTTGTAAATGTATAGCGATTAAAAAGGCAAATCGTTAATAGGTAAAGTAGTATTCTGAGGTTCTGAAGGAGTTGTTTTGTTGTTTTCGGAATCTTTTTTAGTGTTCAAAAAAGTAAATTCAACCACTTGAATTTCAGACGTATGTTTGGTTGTTCCGTCTTCGGCTTGCCATTGACGGGATTTGATACGGCCTTCTACATAAATTTTATCTCCTTTAGAAAGGTATTTTTCGCACAATTCAGCTGCTTTATTTCGCACCACTAAATTATGCCATTCTGTAGAAGTGATTTTCTCGTTCGTTGTTTTATTGATGTAGACTTCGTGTGTTGCCAATTGAAATCGGCCAATACAATTCCCTCCTTCAAAATAATGCAACTTGACTTCGTCTCCAAGATAGCCGATAAGAATTACTTTATTTACTGTTCCATTCATAATGTCGTGGTATTTGAATCAAAGATAGGATTTTTTATTTTGCCTCGATAAAATTATGAAGCACTATAGGGAACGGATAGGTTTTCAAATCAGTTGAGTTAATACCGTTTGGAATAGTTCCGCCTACTTTTACATTCCAAAATTTAATATGCAAATGTTGGTGCGATAATTTATGAATAATGCTTTTCGAGTTTTCTTCTCCAATAGTTAGGATATTCCAATGCTGAAAATTGTTTTGAATTTGCTTTGACATAGTCTTGAAATCTTCTTCCTTTTCAGATTCAATCAAGGGGAACTCATATAAATTGTGCCAAATTCCTTTATCTGTACGTTTTTGAATAATGGTATTTTCAACGTCGTCTGAAAAGATGAGGTAATTAAAGTATCGGTTTCTGACTTTTAGTTTTTTTAATTTTACAGGAAGTTGGTCTACTTTTTTCTTTTGCAAAGCAGCGCAACTTTGGTTGAAAATACAATCCGAACAATTGGGGTTTTTTGGAACACATTGCAAAGCGCCAAATTCCATTATAGCTTGATTGAATAAGGCAGGGTTATCTTTTGGAATTGATTCCAAAGCTATTGCGCTGAACTCCTTTTTGGCGGAAGCCGAAGCAATATCGGTCTCAATATCAAAATAACGTGATAGCACCCGAAATACGTTTCCGTCAACTACAGGAACGACTTCGTTATAAGCAAATGAAGCGATGGCTGCAGCGGTGTACTCGCCAATTCCTTTTAATTGAAGTAAATCTTTATAGTTGTTTGGAAAAATACCTCCAAGTTCATTAGCAATATATTGTGCGGTTTGGTGTAAATTTCTGGCACGTGAATAATAGCCTAATCCTTGCCATAATTTTAAAACTTGTTCTTCGTGAGCATTGGCCAAATCAAAAACAGTTGGAAAGGCATTTGTAAATGAAAAAAAATAAGGCATTCCTTGCGCCACTCGCGTTTGTTGGAGCATGATTTCTGAAAGCCAAATCGGGTATGGATTGGTGGTATTTCGCCAAGGTAAATCGCGCTTGTTTTGTAAATACCAACCTATCAATAACTTAGAAAAATCCATTGTTAAATATTTGTTTGCAAAAGTAAAAGTTTATGTGATTAAAATTTAATGAATTAGCTTGAATAATTGTTTTTTTAATTCATATATTTGCAAACTCAAAAAAATAGTACAACATTTATAAATAAGGAAAGAAAATGACGAAAGCAGATATCGTAGCGAAAATTTCAGAGAAATTAGGTCTTGAAAAAGGAGATGTTCAGGCAACTGTAGAAACCTTTATGAATGAAGTTAAAACTTCATTAGAGACTGGAGATAACGTATATTTAAGAGGTTTTGGAAGTTTTATCGTAAAAACAAGAGCTGAAAAAACAGGTAGAAACATTTCAAAAAACACAACAATAAAAATTCCTGCTCACAATATTCCTGCTTTTAAACCGGCAAAAGTTTTTGTAGAAGGCGTAAAAATCAATAACGAAGCAAAATAAAAGAGTAATTAATCATAAAATCTACAAGATATGCCAAGTGGTAAAAAAAGAAAGAGACATAAGGTAGCGACGCACAAACGTAAAAAAAGAGCGAGAGCTAACCGTCACAAGAAGAAAAAGTAGTTTTAAACTACTTTTTTCTTTTTAAACGTTCATTGAAATTGAAAATTAGTAATCAGTCTCCAGTTTTTAGTATTCAGTATACTGACTGCATAGAACTGTCCGCTGCTAGCTAGTTTTCCCCGGGTTCAATACCTGTTAAAAATATTGTTTAATCCATCCTTACTATAAGTTGGTAGTTGATGGTTGATAGTTGATGGTTTTTTCCACCAATGCACAACCAATGACCGACAACCCAATGTTCGGATAAAAATGTACAGCGTGAATAAAGAATTAATCATTCGATCCAGTTCAGAAGCCGTAGATTTTGCCTTATTAAAAGATGGAAAACTAATTGAATTACACAAAGAAGAAGAAAAAAGCAACTTTCAAGTTGGTGATATTTTTATTGCCAAAATAAGAAAACCAGTTGCTGGACTGAATGCTGCTTTTGTGAATGTTGGCTTCGAAAAAGATGCCTTTTTACACTATCACGACTTAGGTCCTAATTTAGCTTCCCAACTGAAATTCATAAAACTTGTAAGCGCAGGTAAATTAAAAGATTTCTCCCTAAAAACCTTTCAGTTTGACAATGAAATTGATAAAGATGGTACCATTACAGATGTTTTGAGTGCCAATCAATCAATTTTAGTACAAGTCGTAAAAGAACCAATATCAACCAAAGGACCAAGAATTAGCGCTGAGCTTTCTCTTGCCGGACGTTTTATTGTGTTAGTTCCTTTTTCTGACCGTGTTTCTATTTCTCAAAAAATAGAAGACAAAAAAGAAAAAGATCGTTTGAAAAAACTTGTACAATCTGTTAAACCAAAAGGATTTGGTGTTATTGTTCGTACAGTAGCCGAAGGCAAAAATACAGCCGAATTAGAAAAAGATTTGCAGAACCTGCTTAGCAGATGGACTGCAATGTGTAAGAAATTACCAACTGCTCATCATCCGTCAAAAGTATTAGGAGAGCTCAACAGAGCTTCTTCCATCTTACGAGACGTATTTAACGATACCTTTAGTGGTATTCAAATTGATGATGAAGAGTTGTACCAACAAACCAAGGATTATGTACAAGAAATTGCACCGTCCAAAGAATCAATTGTGAAGTTTTATCAATCCAATGATACTCCCATTTTTGAGAAATACAATATAGAGAGACAAATCAAGACTTCCTTTGGAAAAACGGTTTCTATGAGTAAAGGGGCTTACCTTATTATTGAACATACCGAAGCATTACACGTTATTGACGTGAATAGTGGAAACCGTTCTAATAAAGCTTCTAATCAAGAAGATACCGCCATGGAAGTGAATATGATTGCAGCCGCCGAAATAGCAAGACAATTGCGTCTTCGCGATATGGGCGGAATAATCGTAGTTGATTTTATCGATATGGCGAATCCTGAAAATCGTAAAGTATTATTCGACTTCTTACGAGAAGAGATGAGCGATGATAAAGCCAAACACAAAATCTTACCGCCGAGTAAATTTGGATTAGTCCAAATAACACGTCAACGCGTAAGACCAGAAATGAATATCAAAACTAGAGAAGAAGATCCGAATAATGAAAGCGGCGAAATTGAAGCGCCAATTCTTATCATTGACAAGATTACTTTAGACCTAGAAAGAGTTCTAAACAGTCATTCAAATGTAGTACTTAATGTACATCCATTTGTGGCTGCCTACCTTACCAAAGGTTTTCCATCAATACGTTCAAAGTGGTTCTTTGAACATAAAAAATGGGTGAAAATTATACCACGTGACGCTTACACGTATTTAGAATACCATTTCTTTGACAAAAAAGGGAATGTTATTTCAGAATAAAAAAGAAACCGCCTTTCGAAAGATTGGCGGTTTTTTTATGTCCTATTGCGAGGAACGAAGCAATCTTATTTTAGGAGCTATTTCCAGCTATTCGCTCTATCTTTTTGGTGCCTTCGAGTTCCTCAGTCACCAAAAAAGGATGCCGCTTCTATCTGGGCTAAGGTTAATTAGTAAAGATTACTTCCTGCGCTCCGCAAAAAAGCGTTTCATTAGTTCCGAAGCTTCTTCTGCTAATATTCCAGAAACCACTTCAGTTTTAGGGTGCAATTGCGTTCCCATTGCTGTAAACCCACGTTGCTCATCGCTTGCACCATACACTATTTTGGAAATTTGACTCCAATACAAAGCACCAGCGCACATTTGACAAGGCTCTAAAGTGACATACAAAGTACAGTCTTTTAGGTATTTTCCACCCAAGAAATTAGCGGCTGCTGTAATGGCTTGCATTTCGGCATGAGCCGTTACGTCATGCAGTAATTCCGTTAGATTATGACTACGAGCAATGATGGTGTTATTGATTACAATTAGTGCGCCTACGGGAATTTCGCCCTTGTCAAAAGCCATCTCAGCCTCTTGCAAGGCTTTCTTCATAAAATAGGTGTCGTTGAAAGGGTTTTCCATTTGGCAAAAATAAGAATTCAATTTGTACATTTGCATCATGTCAAACAATTTACTTTCAAGTATTAACAGTCCCAATGATTTACGTCAACTTGATGTCAATCAATTGCCGCAACTGGCTCAAGAGTTGCGCGACTTCATTATTGATGTGGTTTCGGTAAAAGAAGGCCATTTGGGTGCTAGTTTGGGAGTGGTAGAGTTGACTATTGCTTTGCATTATGTTTTTGATACGCCCAACGATTGTTTAATTTGGGACGTAGGGCATCAAGCCTACGGACATAAAATACTTACGGCAAGAAGAGATAATTTCCATACCAACAGACAACTTCACGGCATTTCAGGTTTTCCAAAACGAAGCGAAAGTGAGTACGATGCTTTTGGCGTAGGCCATTCATCTACTTCTATTTCTGCTGCTTTAGGTATGGCAATTGCTGCTAATTTGAAAGGCGATTTGGAACAACAACATATTGCGGTTATTGGCGATGCCTCGATAGCTTCGGGAATGGCTTTTGAAGGACTGAATCACGCTGGAGTTACCGATGCTAATTTATTAGTCATTTTAAATGATAACGCCATTGGGATTGATCCAAGCGTGGGTGCGTTGAAAAACTATTTGACGGCCGTCAAAGAAGGAAAAAATCCGAGACAAAACAACATGATTAAGTCCTTGAATTTTGACTATTCAGGACCTATTGATGGACATGATATTCAGGCAGTAATCCAAGAATTAGAGCGACTAAAAAAAGTAAAAGGGCCAAAATTTTTGCACGTTATTACGACCAAAGGAAAAGGACTGCAACAAGCGGAAGAGAATCAAGTGCAATACCATGCCCCAGGAAAATTTGATGCTAATACGGGAGAAATTATTCCTAAATCGGAAGCAAATTTACCGCCAAAATACCAAGATGTTTTTGGTGAAACGATTTTGGATTTGGCACAAAAGAATGAAAAAATTATAGGTATTACTCCGGCAATGCCTACTGGAAGTTCGCTAAAATTAATGATGGATGCCTTTCCTAAACGTGCTTTTGACGTAGGGATAGCGGAACAACATGCGGTTACTTTGGCAGCCGGAATGGCAACACAAGGGATGGTTGTTTTTTGCAATATTTATTCGACGTTCTTACAAAGAGCGTATGATCAAGTGATTCATGATGTGGCTTTGCAAAATTTACCGGTTATTTTCTGTTTGGATCGGGCTGGTTTAGTGGGAGAGGATGGCGCTACTCATCATGGTGTTTTTGATTTGGCCTATCTGCGTTGTATTCCAAATTTAATTGTGTATTCACCACGAAATGAAATGGCTTTACAGAACATTTTGTACACCGCTCAATTAGGATTGGAACATCCTATTGCTATTCGTTACCCACGTGGACGTGGACAAAACACCCATTGGCAAACACCCTATCAAACCATACCCATTGGTAAAGCATATTGTATAAAAGAAGGAACTGAAATAGCCGTTTTGTCTAACGGAACGATTGGGAATAATGTGACGCAAGCTTTAGAAAATTTAAATTATCCAGAAGAGATTGCTCATTTTGATTTTCCTTTTGTAAAACCTTTGGACGAAACACTTTTACATACTATTTTTTCAAAATTTGATACAATAATTACTGTTGAAGATGGCGTAATTACAGGGGGTTTTGGTAGTTCCATTTTAGAATTTTCGGCTGCCAATAAGTACCATTCCAGTGTTCGGTTATTAGGGATTCCAGATGAATTTATTGAGCAAGGTACTGTTTTGGAATTGCAACAATATTGTAAAATTGACGTTACAAGTTTGGAAGCTCTTTTCCGAGAGGTACTATAAATAAATCAAAATTTTAATACTAAAAATATAATGAGATTCCGTTTTTTTCTTTTTTTATTCCTTTTTTCAATTACGATTTTTGCTCAAGAATTGGTAAGTACAAAATCGCCCGATTCAATTTCACATTGGACAAAAAAAAATAAACTGGGATTTGATATTTCAGAAATTACTTTTGTCAACTGGAGTGCAGGAGGTAATAGTGCTGTTTCAGGGTTACTCAAAGGAGATTTTTCTAGAGTTTATGCCAAAGACAATCAAAAGTGGGTAAATGATTTATCTATTCGTTATGGGTTAAATAAACAGGATGGACATGAGATGAGAAAAACAGACGATGCTATTCAGATTAACTCTACTTTTGGGTACCGAAAAGATACGATTACCAATTGGTATCATTCTGCCAAATTTAATTTCAATACTCAATTCACCAATGGATATTCGTATCCCAATACACAAAAAGCGATCTCTCGATTGTTTGCCCCGGCTTATATTTTTTTAGGAGTTGGAGCAGAAAATGCGAGTAAAAAGAAGCATCGAATTTTTTATATTTCGCCGTTTACCTTTAAGACTACTTTAGTTTTAGACCAGCGTCTGGCGAATCAGGGCGCATTTGGTGTTACTAAAGCACAGTACGATTCGAATGGCAATAGTATTGTTGATGGAAAAAAATCAAAGACAGAATTAGGGTTTTTATTTACGAGTTACTATAAAAAAGAAATAGTAAAAAATATTAATTTGGTTAATAAAGTAGTGCTGTACTCTGATTATATTAATAATTTTGGCAATATTGATATTGATTATGACTTTCTATTAGACTTAGTAGTGAATCAATATGTTCGTGCAAGTATTGGTGCACGAATTATTTATGATGATGATATTAAAGCCAAGAAGGAGATCGACGGCAAACAGGTTACGGTAGGACCTAAGGTACAATTGAAACAAATGTTAGGCGTTGGCCTTGTTTACACTTTTTAAATCACCATCAAATTACAACCTCTAATATCAGAATGGTCAAATCGACCTAAAACTTCAAAACTCCCATTGGAATATTTTTTACCTAGGTCTTGTGTAGCAATAAACGAACAGGAATTGATATTGGCTAAATCAATGACGTTGATGCCGCCTGTTTTGCCTTCTCTCACATATGACAAAGCATCTTCGGTATCGCGAACGAGGATTTGCATCCAAGAAGGACATTCAAAAATTCCTTCACCTAAAGAATAGGCTTGTGACAATAATTCGGTCATTCCATATTCTGAATGGATGGCATTGACGCCAAATCCTTCGCAAAGTTGTTGGTGTAATTCTTCGCGAATCATTTCTTTTCGTTTGCCTTTCATCCCTCCGGTTTCCATAATAATAGTGTTCTCTAACTGAAATGAATGTTTTTCGACTAAATCGAGTAAAGCATAGGTGACTCCAATTAGAACTGCATTTTGTCCTGCTTGATCTAGTTGAATTAATTTTTCAATTAGTTCGTCGTAGTTATGCAAGTAAAATCCACTTTCGGGCTGATTTGATAGTTGAATTAAATCATCTACCATATGAATTAATGATGAGCCTTCTCTTTCTAAATACGAAGGAAGCAATGCTAAAACTACATAGTCTTCAATGTTGCCATAAAACTGAGAAAATCCTTTGCGATAGCTTTCTTCATAAATACTTACATCTGTAACTAAATGTTTACTAGTACTCATTCCGGTTGTACCACTACTGGTAAAAGTAGCTTGGATAGGATTAGTATTGGAAACTACGGAGTGGCTTTTGAAAAACTGAATGGGTAAAAAAGGAATCTGTTGTATTGATTTTACTTTTTGTACATCTGTTTTTAAAAAATCGCAAAATTCACGATACACCAAATTATTCTCGTATTGAAAACGGAATACTTTCAAAGCAATTTTGTCAAATTGTTTTTGATTACTAATGGTAAATATATCGTGGGTTGAAATCAAGAATTATTTTTTTACAAAAGTAATCGAAATAAATGGGAAAAGAAACGGGTATAAAAAAAGCTCCTAAAAATGGAGCTTTAAATAGAATTTATTTAGGTGGTTTGATGATAGGTTTCAAATAGATATTGTAACGTTTCATTAATATTGTTGGCTTGAATCAAAGGCATTGAATTGTTATTGTTAAGCCAATTCTCTATAATTAATTCAAAGTTATCACCGACTTCGTAAACCACAGGTACGCCCATTTTTTTCAATGCCGCTGCATTACATTCTTGTTCGTAGTGGTTTAGAATCGGGATACTTAGTATTTTCTTTTTCAGATACAACGCTTCGGCTGGAGTTTCAAATCCGCCCCCAGTAATGATGCCATGACAACTAATTAAACTTTCGTTGAAATTGATTTGGTTAACAGGATAATAAGTAATGTTACCTATTGTGTGTTTGAATTTTACCTCACTCAAAAACCAATGAAATTCTTGGTCAGGAAGGTTGCTAAAAGCTTTTTCTAGACAAGTTTGATCAAATGACGGAAGATAAACCGTGATGTGACCCAAATTGGTAGGTTCTGCTTGTTGAATTTCATTTTTAATGATAGGAGGAACAATGAACGAATCGTATTTTTCAAAATGTAATCCAATGTTTTTTGGTGCTGAAGCATAATGTTTTAAAATCATTTCTCCCATTACGCTTTTCTTATCTGGTCTTGGTGTTTGTTTTGAAACAAAACTTGCTTGATGCCCCAATTGAACAGAATGTACTTTTTGCAGTTTACAAGCTAATGAAGTAATAGAATCAAAATCATTAATCACTACATCATAATTTTTAAGAGGCAAGGATTTAGCCTCTTTATACATTTGGATAGGTTTAATTTTCTTGGTAATATTCCAATAATCTAAACCGCCACATTTACTGTAGAATAAACTACAACCAGAACTTTTGAATTTTACTGGTAAATCAATAGCTAAACTGGCATTACTACCACTCATAAAAAAATCTACTTCTCCAAATTTAAGTAAGTAGGGGTATAGTTGCATTGCTCTACTTATATGACCATTACCTGTTGCTTGAATAGCATAAAATATTTTCATCCAATGTTATTTGTGCTTTTAAATGCAATTGATTTGGTGTTATTGAGAAAGAATTTTGTTGACAATGTCGTTTATTGTATCATCATCAACAGCTATATCTTGATTTTTAAAATCAATTTTTTTATAATGAAATAGGCGCCATTTCTTTTTGTTGTATTCTAATGCAGTAAGATTTTCTACCCAATCACCACTATTTAAATACATTACTTTTCCGTGTTCATTAGCAACTTCTTTCATTTGCGGTTTGTGAATGTGTCCACAAATCACATAATCGATTTTTTTTTCGATGGCAATTTCGGCGGCAGTAGTTTCAAAATTAGAGACAAAAGCAACGGCCTTTTTAACACTATCTTTGATCATTTTAGAATAGCTTCTCTTTTCTTTGCCCATCAGAACTAAAAACCAATTGATTAAGCTGTTGATTAGAATCAATAAATCATATCCTTTTCCTCCGAGTTTAGCTAAGATCTTTGCATATCCTTTCGTAGAAGAGTCAAATACATCTCCGTGAAAAATCCATGTTTTCTTTCCGTCTAATTCTAAAATTAATTTGTCAGCTAATTCAAAATTTCCTAAAACAAAATCAGAGTATTTTCGAAGTGCCTCATCGTGATTTCCAGTGATATAAATTACTTTAGTTCCTTGGTTTGACATTTTTAAAATCTGCCGCAACACATTCATATGAGCAGCTGGAAAATAACTTTTACTAAAGTTCCAAATGTCAAAAATATCTCCATTTAAAACGAGCATTTCAGGTTGAATAGATTTTAAGTAAGAGAGTAATTCATTCGCATGGCAGCCATAAGTTCCTAAGTGTACGTCGCTTAGTACAACTAAGGGTATTTTTCTTTTCTTTTTCATATATGTAAAAGTTATTTACCAACAGTCATATATGTTATCGCTTTTTGTTTATTGGTGTTTGCTTGCGCAAACTTTTTGATAACGGCGATTTCATAAATAATTTTTACGAAAGTAGAAAGGAAGTGTTATGGGGATGTTTGCTTAAGATTATTAAAATATAATTTATTTAAAATAGGAGTTATTCTAAAAAAATATTTTTAAAAAGGTTGTAGAATGATGAGTGAAAAATTATCGTACGATTAATTTTCGAGTGGTAGAAGCTTCTTCTTCTTTGATTTTGATGATGTATACACCAGGAGTTAATGTAGATACATTGAGTTCTCTTGAACTCAACATAGTTTGGAGTACTTTTTTGCCTAAAACATCAAAAATTTGTATCTCTTTATCTAAATCATTTTTAGTTGTAATATATACTTTACCATTACTCACAGGATTAGGATACAGGTTCAAGCCTTCTATTGAAGTTGATTCTTGTAGTCTAGATTGTAGTCTTGTTTCCTGAGCAGAAACACTCAAAGAACAAAAGAACAACGTTAAAATAGTAGTATAAAAGTAGATTTTTGTCATTCAAAAAAGATTCACTAACGCAAATATAACGAATTTATTTTACAGAATATAAAAAAAACCACTGCGTAATCTGCAGTGGTTTAAATTATTAGGTGTTTTGATGTTATTTAATCAAACTTGCCCCGTTCACAGTAGCCCAAGCACCAGTGGTTAAGCTTGCCCCAGTTGCAGTAGTTGATGTTGCCCAATTTGTTGTTGGTAAGAAACTTGATGCTGCAACTGTAAATGTTGTAGCGCCAGAAATAAACGTGTTATCAGTGTTAGTGATTGTAACGTTTGTTAGTTTAATTTTTCCAGCTGCAACTTGATTGTTGTAAGTTGCTAAATCTAAGATTTGAATTGCACCACCATTCTTAGTAGTAGGAGTAGTTTGGTTTTTATAACCATCAATGATAATGTTACTGTACTCCCCATTACCTTCTTTTTTGAATTGGATAGCATCCAATTGAATTTCTGATTGTGCTTCAGTTGCAGTTCCAGTAGCTCTTTTAAGAGTAATGTTTGTAACTTTTGGCCAGAATGCATTGTTAACACTTTTTGCTTCAATTTCCATTCCGTAATTACCTACAACTTCTTGGTAAGCATACCAGTTGGTGTTTTCTTGACCTCTCCAACCGTCTTGCCAGTCAAAAGCGTCATCTGCATTTCCGTAAGAAATTAAGTTTTTAGCACTTACAGTTCCTCCATAAAATTCGAATCCATCATCATTACCTTTGTAAGAAACTAAATTCTCTAAAATTGTTCCTGATCCAACAGAATAAAAAGAGAATCCGTTTTGTTCCTTATTGTTTTGAGTAATAACTTGCCCAGCATATTCTACTCTTACATATTTTAGAGTACCTCCATTATGAGTAGCATTGGCTCCACCATATGATAATGCTAAACCGTCTTCAGAAGTAGCGGTTTGTGGCGCTACAGCTGTTGCAGAGTTTACAATAGGTGCATCACCATACATAATGATACCCCCCCAAGATCCAGATACTTTCGATTTTTCGGTAAATACAATTGGTTCAGCAGCTGTACCAACAGCAACTAATTTACCTCCATTTAAAATTACAAACGCATCATCACCATCTGCTTTGTCTGCTGTTATCGTAGAACCAGCTTCAAAAGTTATCGTTACTCCACTTGCTACCTTAGCAAAACCTTTTAGCGTATAGTTTCCATAAGCATACGTTTTAGAAACGGTTAAATCACCTGCTATTTCGCCAGTTACTGGAACTTTAGTAGTTTCGGTTTCGTTACTTGAACAACTAGCTAAGCTACTAGTAATAATGATAGCTAAACTAAATGCGATTTTTTTCATAATAATTTTTTTCATAATAATTTTAATTGATTTTTTGTTTTTCAAAAGTACTTTGTCTTATTTTTTTTGACCTTTTCTTATTGTTATTAAAACATGATTAAAAAGCGATATAAATGTTTTTTTAACGTTAAGTAGGTTATGTTAAAATGAATAAGAAATATTCATTGAGAACCCAATTCCTTTAGTGAAATCTTTAACTGTTAAATCTTTTTCTGTGATAGGGAGTTTGCTTTCTTCACCCAGCTTAATGCTGTATTTAGGATTCAAAATATTATCTATTGAAAATTTTGCTTCCCATTTTTTTCCTATTTTATTGTTCCAAACTAAATCTAATTTATTGAAAGGTTGTTCGTAGTAATGATCAAGTCCATTAGTTCCTACCGCATAAATTCTTTTACCATAAACATTGTACACTAATGATACTGTATTGTTCCAATTATTAGAAAAATCAAAATCATATTTCAAATCGGCATTAATTAACCACGGAGAGGCACCTTGAAGTTTTCTGTTTGGATTTGTTTCAGTTGTATTGTTTTTACTTATCGTTACTTTTGAATACATCAATGAAGTGTTGAATCCTAAAGATAAATTTTTGAAACTATTAGATATCCTTTCTAATTGTACTAATAATTCCAATTCAGCTCCAAGAAGTAAGGCTTTGTCTGAGTTATCATAAGTAATGATTTGGCCACCACTTCCAGCTGATTGAGTAAACAATCTTTCGATAGGATTTTGGATTAATTTTGAAAAAGTAGTTACAGCAAGTAATTCTTTTGTGGTTGGGAAAATTTCATATTTCAAATCAAAATTATAGTTGTTACTATTTATTACATTTGGATTACCGTTCTCGATTGTGCCATCTAAATTCACAAATTCAAGAGGATAAGATTCCATGATAACAGGTCGTGTAATAGTTTTTGAAGCAGCAAATCTTAAATTTGAAGCATCATTAAATTTGTATTTCATATTTAATGACGGTAAGATGTCAACTCCAGTCACTGTCTTTTTTTGATAGGGATCATCAAAAGAGCCCGGAGTTCTGTATTTAGTTTCTCTAAAACTTTGCTCCACTCGTACTCCAAAATTCATTTCGTAAACATCACTAATTTTCAAAGCTACATCAGTATAACCTGCATTAACATATTCTAATAATTTAGCTTTGTATGTTGAATTCGTTCCTTCTCTATACGTGAAATTAGTATTAGTAATCTCTGAGGCTAAAGTAGCATCGGGAGTGTTAGTAGTAAAAGTTATTGCATTTGAGTTTAATCTTTCAGAAACTAGAAATCTAAAACTTGATTCCATATTGTTAACATAAGAATTATAACCCACTGTTAATTTATGAGAATTGTTTAATTCGGCTTTGCCAAAATTCCAAGTATATTCCAACATTCCTGAAACGTTGAATTTACCGTCAACATCGAAAGTTTGTCTGTACAAACTATTGCCCGTATAACTGATGGCAGTTGTGTTTTCGTCAAGCAATACACCTTTGAATGATTTTCTATCTGGTAATTGGAATCCAGTTTTTGTGAAAGAAACACCCGCTTTAATGTTTTGTTTATCGTCCTTTGATAGTTTGTAATTTCCAAACAATTGTGTGTTTAAGAAGTCAGATTGAGTCAATTGATTCATTCTGATAAATCCATTACTATTGACAGTGGCAGAATTTGTATAACCCAATTGATCTTGTATCATATTATCTGTTGATTTTAAATAGAAAGTATTTGAAGTTAAATTCAATCGTTCTGATTTAAAGTTTAAAGAAGCTAACGCAGATGAATTGGTAATGTACTTGTATTGCTTGTTGAACAAATCATTGTCATAGTTTCCTTGTGCTGCATTGAAAAAACGATCAGCACCTTCTCGGTATTGGTACTTGTTGTCAAAATTGAAGGATAAAAGATATTGAAGTGAATTACTGTTCTTTCCAATTGTGAATTTTTCTGAATTTAAAATTCCGAAACTTGTATTAAGTGGAGAATTAGCTTCTTCGACATCATATCCTGAACCAAATTGATTTAATGCCTCGTTTGTGGTGAAAACGTGGTTGCTAGGAACTTTGCCTAAAACAGCAGGAAAATTTCTTTCAGTACCTGAAAATCCAAAATAATCTCCAACGGAAGTTGCATCTTTAGAAGTTAGAAATTTTCTTAAATTATTGTTAGAAGTAAAACCAGCTCCAAAATTAATTTTGGTTTGACTTTTAGAACCTTTAGAAGTAGCAATATTGAAAGTTCCCCCAGCAAAATCCCCGAATAAGTTAGTGTTAAATGTTTTATACGTGTCGATAACACTTACAATGTCTGTTGGAAAAATATCTAATGGAATAATTTTCTTAAATGGATTGTTTGAAGGAACTGCTAAATCGTTAATTAATAAATTATTATACCGATCTTCTAGTCCTCTTACAAAAAGTCCCCTGCCATCTACTTTAGTAATTCCAGTAACTTTAGTCAAACCTTCTTCAACGTCACTTACTCCTTTTCGAGCCATTTCTTGTGCGCCAATACTTTGTTTTATAGAAACTGCATTTTTTTGTTCTAATAATAGTGCGGTTTCTTTCTCCCTATTACGGGTTGATTTCACTACAACTTCCTTTAAGTTGTAACTTGCAGCTACTAACATTTCGTTAATAATAGTAGTTTCGCCTTCTTTTACAGTTACGATTGCTTCAGTAGTTTCATAACCAGGCAAACTAAATTCTACTATATAATCACCAGCAGATACAGAAAGTGAATACTTTCCTTCGCCATCAGTATTAGTGTAGATATTTGTTCCTTTTATTACTACAGTTGCGTTTGAAAGCGCTTTGTTGGTTGCATTTTTGTCTGTTAGGACACCTGTAATTGTTCCTAAATTTTTGGCAAAGCCAAGTGTCGTAATTAATAGAACGATAAATAATACTCGAATTCTCATTTTAATTTCATTTTTAATTTACGCAAAGGAATGGTGACTATTTGAACCTAGAGTTAGCTGATTATTACCATTGGGTTTCGGTATTATTATTAAATCGTTAACATATTAAATTACGGTTAATAGCCTTTTATAAAAGGTTCATTTATTACTATATTTACAATCAGAAATACAAATTATACTCAAGATATAGGTTGTAATTTCTTGTATTAAATATAATTTTCACATTATGAAAAAGAGAAACACTAAAATATTATTGGTAGATGATGAACCAGATATTTTAGAAATTGTAGGTTATAATTTGTCTCAAGAAGGATATCAAATTATCACAGCATCAAACGGTAAAGAAGCGATTACAAAGGCAAAATTGGAAATCCCTGACTTGATCATTATGGATGTGATGATGCCGGTAATGGACGGAATGGAGGCTTGTGAGAATATTAGAAAAATTCCAGAATTGAATCATGTTATTGTTACTTTTTTGACGGCAAGGAGCGAAGACTATTCGCAAGTAGCAGGTTTTGACGCAGGAGCAGATGATTATATTACAAAGCCAATCAAACCTAAGTTGTTAGTGAGTAAAGTAAAAGCTTTATTACGTCGTTCTAAAGAGCAAGAAGAAAATGATAAAACATTAAATGTTGGGGGTATTCTGATAAATAGAGAAGAGTATAAAATTATTAAAGATAATATTGAAATTGTCTTGCCAAGAAAAGAATTTGAATTGCTATATTTGTTAGCTTCTAAGCCTGGGAAAGTTTTTAAACGTGAGGAAATTTTAGACACTATCTGGGGGAATGATGTAATTGTTGGAGGGAGAACTATAGATGTACACATTCGAAAACTTCGTGAAAAAATTGGAGATGATTACTTCAAAACCATAAAGGGAGTAGGTTATAAACTGGAAGTATAATATTAATCCAATTCTTGGAATAGTAGAACGATACCTATCAAATGAAAATTAGTTTTAAAAAAAATTACCGATTCGCTTCCAAGTCAGCTTTCTTTACAGGACTCTTTGCTTCTTTAATTGGGATGCTATTATTGAAGTATTTATTCAAACTAGAACAAGAAATTGTATTGCCTTTTGGATTTTTATTATTTCTACTTACCGTAGTTTTTTCATTTATTATATTGCAATATCGAGCAGAACGATTTATTTACAATCGCATAAAAAAAATCTATGATGATGTGGCATTATTGGAATCCTCTCCATTTGCCAATCAACCTATTACTACTGATATGGAAACCTTATCTAGAAAAGTAAAGAAATTTGCTGCCGATAAGAAATTAGAAATTGAGATGCTCCAAGTTCGAGAAGAATATAGGAGAGAATTTTTAGGAAATGTTTCCCACGAATTAAAAACGCCTCTATTTACGGTTCAAGGATATATTGATACTTTGCTTGATGGGGCAATGGAGGATGAAACTATCCGTAAGAAATATTTGAAAAGAGCCGAAAAAGGAGTGGAACGTCTTATCTATATTGTAGAAGATTTGGATATGATAACCAAATTAGAATCGGGAGAGCTGCATTTAGAAATCTCAGAATTTGATATTATTGAGTTAATACAGAGTGTATTTGACTTATTAGAAATGAAGGCTGAAAAAAAGAAAATAAAATTTCATCTTGAAAATAATGATGCATCTGTTTATGTTCGAGGAGATAAAGGCAAGTTGCAACAAGTAATCCAGAATCTATTAGTGAATTCTATTAAGTATGGTAAAGAAGGAGGCGAGACCGAGGTATCGGTAATGAATTTTACAAATAAAAAAATAGTAGTTCGAGTTACGGATAATGGAGAGGGTATCGAACAGCAAAATATCCCAAGGCTTTTTGAGCGTTTTTTCAGAGTGAATAAGAGCGGTTCTCGTTCAGAAGGGGGCTCAGGCTTAGGATTGGCTATTGTGAAACATATCGTAGAAGCTCACAAGCAAAAGATATATGTGGAGAGTGAGTTTGGTGTTGGCTCGGAGTTTTCATTTACAATTGAAAAAGTAAAGTCAAGATAGTCCGGTTTTATTGGATAGTTTTTATTTAAAGCTAATATATTTTAAAAGGGAAATTTCCCTTTTTTTTATTTTTGGATGGTTGCTATCTGAAAAATCACACAAATAGTTTAAAAACCCTCTTGTGTACTGTTTATAAATTGTTTTGCCAGTGTTAATTTATTATCAATATAATATTGAGTTAACATTAACTTAACAAAGCGGTTTCATCTTTGCATCAAAATTAAAACAAACAACGATGAAAAAATTTTTAGGTATAGGTTTAGCTTTATTTTCTTGTATAGTTAGTGCTCAAGAAACTAATAAAGAAATAATTACTAAAGAAGTAGTTCGTGTTCTAGATTCTATAAATAAAGTAAAATTAGCTGAAGAAAAAGCTAAAGCAAAAAAAGACCTCTGGTACGATAAAATTTCCTTGAGAGGATATGCTCAAATACGATACAATGGTTTGTTGTCGACTAATGACAAAGTATCATGTGATCAGTGTGATAAATCTTGGGGAACTACATCAACAGCAGTAGATGCTAAGTCAAATAACGGATTTTTTATTAGACGCGCACGTTTGGTTTTCTCTGGTCAGGTACATCCTAATGTTTACTTCTATATTCAGCCAGATGTTGCAAGTTCACCAGCTTCTGGAGTAAATCATTTTGTACAATTAAGAGATGCTTATTTTGATTTGTCTTTTGATACAAAGAAAGAATTTAGAGTACGAGTTGGACAAAGTAAAGTGCCTTTCGGATTTGAAAATCTACAATCAAGTCAGAATCGTTTAACATTAGATCGTAATGATGCTTTGAATAGTGCGGTTGCCAATGAGCGTGACCTAGGAGCTTTTTTCTATTGGGCACCAAGCAAAATTAGAGATCGTTTTGCGATGTTGGTTAAAGATGGTTACAAAGGTTCAGGAGATTATGGTGTGTTTGCTTTTGGAGCATACAATGGGCAAACAGCGAATAAATCAGAAGGAAATAGAAACTTACACGTAGTTACTAGAATTAGTTATCCTTTTGAAATAGGAGGGCAAATTATTGAGCCAGGACTTCAGGCTTATAAAGGAAAATGGGCTTTTGGAAGTGAGA
Source organism: Flavobacterium sp. (assembly GCF_024642105.1). Lineage (GTDB taxonomy): Bacteria > Bacteroidota > Bacteroidia > Flavobacteriales > Flavobacteriaceae > Flavobacterium. The sequence continues at coordinate 281,123 of NZ_JAHEBT010000052.1, read as the reverse complement.
TTTCTTCAGGGGTTTCGATAAACGAAAAGACGTATGTAGATGATGAAAGAATAGCGGCATCCTTCATTTTATATCCAAAACCATTTGGAATTCAAGCCGAATATAATATTGGAAAAGGGCCACGTTATGAAAAGGTTACTAATTCAGTTGCAGTGTCCCACCTAGAAGGAGGATACCTAACTTTGAACTATAAATTGGATTTGCCAAAACAACAATATTTATATCCTTTTGCAAAGTTTCAATACTATAATGGTGGTAAGAAATTTGAAAAAGATGCAAGAAGTTATGTGGTTAGAGACTACGAATTAGGAATCGAATGGCAACCTTTCAAAGCTTTTGAATTAACAGCTGAGTGGGTTATTGCTGATAGAACTTTTGAAGATAGTGCTTTAAGAAATAACAGACAGCAAGGTAATTTATTGCGTTTACAAGCTCAATTTAATTTCTAAAATATATAACTAGTAAACTTATCAAAATGAAAACAACAAAATTAAAAATTATAGCTGTTTTAGTAATAATGGCTATTGGGTATTCTTTTACTTCCTTAGGTAAAATTACAATTAAAGGATCGGATACTATGGTGATTTTATCACAACAATGGGCTGAGATCTATATGAAGAAAAATCCTGGAACGGTTATTCAAGTAACTGGGGGTGGTTCAGGAGTAGGATTAGCTGCTTTGATTAATGGTTCAACAGATATTGCTAACTCAAGCCGTCCAATTAAACCTGCAGAGTTAGAGAAAATTAAAGCAAAATTTGGAAAAAATGCTATTCAAATTCCTTGTGCTAAAGATGGTTTGTCTGTCTTTTTAAATAAAGGGAATAAAGTTTCGGAATTAACAATTGCTCAAATTGGAGGTATTTTCTCTGGAAAAATTACCAACTGGAAACAAGTAGGAGGAGATGATGCTAAAATCCAATTGTATGGTAGAGAAAGTAGCTCAGGTACATTTGAGTTCTTTAAAGAGCACGTAGTTCAAACTGATTTTGCAGCCACTTGTCAAACCTTGCCAGGAACTGCTGCTATCATCAATGCGGTAAAAAAAGACAAATACAGTATTGGATATGGTGGAGCGGCTTATGCAGAAGGTGTTAAAGACTGTAAAGTAAAAAAAGATGCTAATAGTAAAGGATATTTGCCAACAGAAGTAAATATTAAAAACAAAAAATATCCAATTGCAAGATATTTATACATGTATTTAACTTCAAAGCCAACAGGTGAAACTAAAAAATTCATTGACTGGATTTTGAGTTCAGAAGGACAAAAAATAATTGCAGGAGTAGGATACTTTCCAGTAAAATAAAAACAAGTAATTATCCCTTCCTACTTAGGGAGGGATAATTTTTTAAGTCCAATTTTATTTTTCTTTAATCCACTCAGATGAATTCTCAAATGTCAACAACTAATTTCTCAAAAGAGAGTCTAAAAAAACAATTTAGACTTTCAGAATTTCTTGCAGAGAAAATTATCTCGTCAGTAGCATTTTTATCGATTGCCATCATTTTATTGATCTTCGTTTTTGTTTTTAAGGAATCCTTGCCCATTTTTAATTTTGGAGCAGAAGAGAAAAAAGCAATTACCACTGAGGTGTCTACGGCTACTGCAGAAAACTACGATTCAACTTCTTCTGAAGAATTACAACCAGAATCGTATGGTAGTGTGCCAACGGAGGATTTAATGTCTGAATCAGACAGTTCAGAAACAGTATCTGAGGCTGACGCCGCTCCTGAATCGTATGGTGGTGTTGAGGTAGAGTCATTAACCGAATCTAGTCCAGAACTAGAAAATGATATAAAAACTGAAAACAAAGAAGGCAGGGATAAGACTTGGAACACATTTGCAACTTCAGAATGGGTTCCAGTATCAGATAATCCAAGATTTGGTTTAATAGGATTGTTGATAGGGACTTTGAAAGTAACTTTGATTGCGATGTTAATTGCGGGTCCATTGGCTGTGTTGGCAGCATTGTTCACTTCTTGTTTTGCTTCTAAAAGAACCAAAGAAATCATAAAGCCTGTTATTGAAATGCTGGCAGCTTTCCCATCGGTGGTGATTGGATTTTTTGCTTTGATGGTGTTGGCTTCTTTTTTTCAAAATGTATTGGGCTATGATTCAAGACTGAATGCTTTTATTGGAGGTATAGCTATGGCATTAGCTGCTATACCTATCATTTACACTATTTCAGAAGATGCTTTATCTTCAATACCAAAAACCTATACAGAAGCTAGTCTTGCTTTAGGCGCGAGCAAATGGCAAACTGCTTTTTTTGTTGTTCTGCCAGCGGCTACTCCCGGAATTTTTGCAGCTTTGTTATTAGGCGTTGGACGTGTTTTTGGCGAAACCATGATTGCTTTGATGGCTACAGGTAATGCAGCTTTAGTTTCGGCGAATCCATTTGAGAGTGTGCGCACATTTGCAGCAACCATTGGTGCTGAAATGGCTGAGACTGTTTTTGGCGAAACGCATTACAGTGTGTTATTCTTCATCGGCTCGTTACTTTTTATTTTCTCATTTGCATTGAATGCGTTGGCAGAGTTCTATGTGAAAGGAAAATTAATTAAGAAATTCCAAGGAAAATAGTTATGAATACAAATACAACAGAAAACCATTTTCTTTCTAAGGGAGGAAAAGGAATTGATATTAAAGGGAAATTGATTGTTGGGACTACTCAATTAGCAGTTGCGTTAATTATCGCCATCCTTTTTATTATACTTGGGATCATTGTTTATCAAGGGAGAGATAAATTTTCTTGGGAGTTTATTAGTTCATTTCCAACTGACGGAATGACCAAAGGTGGAATTTTTCCAGCTTTGATAGGAACTTTTATATTGGTAATTGTAATGTCAATTGCAGCAGTGCCTTTTGGGACTATTACGGCAATTTATTTGACGGAGTATGCCAAAGAAAATTCTAAAATAGCTACAGCTGTTCGCTTCTCCATTCGAACTTTAGCGGTAGTACCATCCATTATTTTTGGATTATTTGGATTGGGGTTCTTTATTCAATTTGTAGGTTCAGGAGCTGATACCGTTTTTAATGGAGGTCAATTGCGTTGGGGTCAGCCCAATCTTCTTTGGGCGAGCCTTACTATGTCATTATTGACATTGCCAGTGATTATTGTTTCGGTAGAAGAAGCTTTAAAAACGATTCCTCGAGAATTGCGAGAGGCTAGTTTGGCTTTAGGTGCAACGAAATGGCAAACTATAAAAAAAGTGGTTTTTCCAGGTTCAATTTCAGGAATTATGACAGGAACTATTCTGGCTGTAAGTCGTGGAGCTGGAGAGGTAGCACCTATTCTATTTACAGGAGCTGCGTATTATTTGGCGACGTTACCGGGTTCATTGAGTGATCAATTCATGAATTTGGGATATCATATTTATATTATGTCTACACAATCATCTGATGTAGAGAAAACAATGCCGATTCAATTTGCTACTACTTTAGTTTTATTGTTGTTAACATTATCATTAAATCTTGTAGCAGTTGTAATACGATCTAGAATTAGAAGAAAAGCAAAGTAATTAGGATACTTATTTGGGTAATAATAAAAAGAAAATGAAAGATATTAAAATTACAGTTGAAGATTTATCGTTATACTACGGAGAGAAAAAAGCATTAAAAGAGATTTCTTTGGAGATTCCAAAGAATAAAGTAACAGCTTTAATAGGACCTTCAGGTTGTGGAAAATCTACTTTTTTGAGATGTATCAATAGAATGAATGATTTGATTCCAGATGTTAAGATAACGGGGAATCTATTAGTTGAAGGAATTGATATTTATGATGATGATGTTGATGTTGTGAATATTAGAAAGAAAATAGGAATGGTTTTTCAAAAATCAAATCCGTTTCCAAAATCTATCTATGAGAATATCGCTTATGGACCAAGAATTAACGGTGTAAAAGATAAAACAGAGTTAGACGAAATCGTTGAAACTTCTTTGCGTAAAGCAGCTATTTGGGATGAAATAAAAGATCGTTTAGGAGATTCGGCTTTAGGACTTTCTGGTGGTCAGCAACAACGACTATGTATCGCTAGAACTTTGGCAGTAAGTCCAGATATTATACTTATGGACGAACCTGCAAGTGCATTGGATCCTATTTCTACTTCAAAAATCGAAGAATTGGTTCACGAATTGAAAGAACAATATACAATCATTATCGTGACTCATAATATGCAACAAGCCGCAAGAACAAGTGACTATACTGCTTTCTTTTATATGGGCGAATTGATTGAAATGGGGAAAACAAATACTATTTTTACCAAACCAGAGAAAAAACAAACGGAGGATTACATTACTGGAAGATTTGGATAATTCAAGAAATAAGGTAAGTAGGAAACAGGATTTGTAATTTTTATCTTTTAAAAAATAATAAGATGACACACTTTGAAATAGAATTAGAAAAGTTAAAAACCGTAATCGAAAAAATAGGTATTCTTGCCCAAAATCAAGTAGGAGAGTCAGTTAAAGCATTGCTTTCTGAAACTGCTGTTGAAGGAAAAGAGGTGAAAAAGACCGAACACAAAATTGATAAATTAGATGTAAAAATTGACGAAATTTGTCAGAGTATCTTCGCTTTGCAACAACCTGTTGCGTCTGATTTACGTTTCATTATGTCGGCAATGCAAATCAGTAATGAAATTGAGCGAATAGGAGATTTGGCAATAAGCATTATCAAAAAAGCAAAAAATACAAAAGACAAACACGATTTGATTTCTAGATTTCAAGTAGCGGAGTTAGCAAAAGAAGTAGAAAAAATCACGATCAAAACGAATGAATGTTTTTTAACTCGTGATGAGACTACGATCGGTGAAATTTTTATTTTGAATAAAAGTATCAAAAATAAAACCGATGATGCAATTCATAATATTGTTGGTGAAATGAAAGTGAATTCTAAAGCAGTCGTTTCTGGAACTAATTTGGTAATTGTTTTAAAGCATTTAGAACGTATTTCTGAGCATTGTACGAATATAGCGGAGAATGTGTTCTTTATGATTAATGCTAAAATCATCAAGCACGAGAAATTTGAAGAATAGAGATTGGAAAGGGTTTTTAATGTGTTAATTTTTTTTTAATTAATTCCAAAAACTCAATATAAACTCTATTTTTGTTGCAATGAAAAAAATAGCTGGAATATTACTTTTTCTATTTGTTGCATTTTTAATAACACCTGCGGTTGTAAGTGCTATTGAGAATGATGCAGATGTTTCCGTTGTCTACAGTTTTTCAGAAGAAGAACAAATCCATAAAGATATAAAGCTTGTTTTTTATTACGATCAAGTGTTTAGCAGAATTTATCTTTCTAATGTAGTATCAAAAACTATATTGACTGAAAATTCCTTGAAACACGATGATGTTTCTTTAGGAATTTTTATTCCACCACCCGAATTAATTTAGTACATAATCTATTTTAAAATGGAGTCATTTTAAAATGTATTTCCTCACATTTTTCTTCAATGTGAGTTATTTTTATGTGTAATTTTAGTTCAATATAATGACAAAAAAAATCAATCTTTTTGCCAACCTTAAATCAGATTTCGCTTCTGGCTTAGTGGTTTTTTTGGTGGCGCTACCTTTGTGTTTAGGAATTGCAATGGCCTCGGGAGCCCCATTATTCTCGGGAATTATTTCAGGAGTAATAGGCGGAATTGTAGTAGGTTATTTAAGCCAATCTCATATCAGTGTCTCAGGCCCTGCTGCAGGATTAACAGCAATTGTGTTAACAGCAATTACTGATTTAGGAGCCTTTGACGTATTTCTAACTGCGGTCTTTATTGCAGGTTTAATCCAATTAGTTCTTGGATTTATAAAAGCAGGAACTATATCCAATTATTTTCCTACCAATGTTATTGAAGGGATGTTAGCAGGTATTGGAATCATCATAATCATGAAACAATTACCGCATGCTATTGGATTTGATAGCGATTTTGAAGGAGATCAATCTTTCATTCAATCGGATGGTAGTAACACATTTTCATCTTTATTTAATGTATTGAATTATGTTCAATTGGGATCAATTATAGTGTCAATCATTTCATTGAGTATCTTGATTGCATGGGATAAAGTTTCCTTTCTAAAAAAAATAAAACTAATTCCAGGGGCTTTGGTAGCCGTGATTACGGGTATCATTTTAAATGAAATTTTTATTAATTCAGGAAGCTCTCTAGCTATTGCAAAGGAACATTTAGTTTCGTTACCCGTTCCTACTTCCATAGATGAGTTCAAACAGATTATTGTGTTGCCAAACTTTGCTGGTTTCCTCAATCCAGATGTTTGGGTTGTAGGATTAACCATTGCTATTGTGGCATCGATTGAGACTTTGTTATGTATTGAAGCAGCAGATAGAATGGATGTTCAAAAAAGATACACAAACACTAATGTAGAATTGAAAGCCCAGGGCATTGGAAATATTGTAAGTTCTCTTTTAGGAGGACTTCCAATGACTTCTGTAGTGGTACGTTCGTCTGCTAATAATGCAGCAGGTGCAAAGTCCAAAATGTCGGCTATAATTCATGGAGTTTTATTATTAATCAGTGTTTTGACAATTCCTTTGTTGTTAAATAAAATCCCATTGGCCACTTTGGCTTCAGTATTACTTTTAGTGGGGTATAAATTAGCAAAGCCCGCTACTTTTGTTCATTTTTGGCATAAAGGAAAGTACCAATTTGTTCCTTTTATTGCCACTTTAATTGCAGTAGTCTTTACAGATTTGCTGAAAGGGGTTGCTTTAGGAATGATTATTAGTGTGATTTTCATACTGAAAGGGAATTTGAAAAGAGCTTACATTTTTAGAAAAGAAGAGTATGCTGATGGAGATGTAATTCATATTGATTTGGCACAAGAAGTTTCGTTTTTGAATAAAGCGGCTATCAAACAAACATTAAATTCAATTCCTGGAAATTCTAAGGTAATCATTGATGCCAAAGACACGATTTATATTGCGCATGATATTTTAGATTTAATCCACGAGTTTAAAACGATTAGAGCTAAAGAAGAGCATATTAAAGTCAAATTGAAAGGGTTTAAAAAGGAGTATCAGTTAGAGAATAATGAAGACAATCATGTTACGATAGAACATCATTATGATGCATTAAAAAGAGAAATGGTAAAAAAAGAAGTGAAACGTTTTGATGCGATTAATTAATTTCGGTGTTAGTGCAATTTTAACTAATTAAGTGACAATTTAAATCATAAAAAATGGTAGATTTTTATAAAAAAATATTAGACAATAATAAGAGATGGGTAGAGACTTCGTTAGAAAGTGACCCTAATTATTTTCAAGATTTAGCTAAAGGACAAACACCCCCTTTATTATGGATTGGGTGTTCAGATAGTAGAGTTCCTGCCAACGAAATTATTGGGGCAAAACCAGGTGAAGTTTTTGTACATAGAAATATTGCCAATATGGTAATTCATTCAGATATGAATATGTTGAGTGTCTTAGATTACGCTGTGAATGTATTAAAAGTAAAGCATGTCCTTGTTTGTGGTCATTATGGCTGTGGAGGAGTTAAAGCTGCTTTAGGAAATGATTCTATTGGAATTATTGACAACTGGATTCGTCATATAAAAGATGTATATCGCTTACACAATAAATATTTAGACTCTATTATTGATGAAAATGAACGTTTTAACAAGTTTGTTGAATTGAATGTAAAAGAACAAGTGTTTGATTTAGCTAAAACTTCGATAGTTCAGGCAGCATGGAGAAATGGTCAGGAATTAACGTTGCACGGTTGGGTATATGGATTAAATTCTGGTTTTGTAACGGATTTGGATGTTAATATTAGTTCGGAAAGAGATTTAGATAAAGTGTATCAATTAAAATTCTAAAAAATGAAAAAAGTAGGTATTGTTTTGGCTGTTTTGTTTGCAGCTTCAATGTCAGCTCAAACTCATGAATTAGTGAAACATAATGGAGAAAAAACAGGGATTAATTATAATAAGACAGAGTATAATCTAGTTTGTTTTTCCACTCCTAATTCTTCTGAAGAAAATAAAATTAGTAAATATGCCGTGCATTCAATAACCAATAAGGTTACAGGAAGCACTCAAATTATTTCTTCTAAAATTGATGTAAAGGATAAAAATGGGTTTCGAGATATAGTATTCTTAAAAGAATCTGAAACTGCGGGTCTAAAAAAAGGAGAAGCTATTAGTGTTTTCTTTGGCAGAACCAAAGGATTCTCAGATTATGATTTAGTTACGATGAAAAAGAGAAGGTTGCAAGAGAAAGCCGCTCAAAAAGGAAGCCCCTTTCTTGTTATTACTTCGGAATCCTATGATGAAACTAAGGCTGTTTTATATTACTATTAAACCCTTCAACAACAAAAAAAGCACCAGTAATGGTGCTTTTTTTGTTGTAAATAAATTTGATCTATTCTTTGGTTACAATTTGCATTGTCTCACGACTCACTTGTTTTAATAAAACAGTTTTGTCCTTTTCAACAGTTTGTGCCGCATCGTCATTGAAATGGCGAATGGTATATAATGTAACATTTTCTTCAAAATCTACCTTGAATTTTTTAGATAAAATAGCGTTTAATTCTTTAAAGTTGTCAAACTTGTCTTCAACACAAACAGAGAAACTAATCGCTGAATTTTGGATCAAGTTCACTTTGATTTTGTATTCGTGGAATAAACCAAAAATTTCACTAATATTTTCTTCCATAATAAAAGAGAAATCTATTGAAGAAAGCGAAATTAATAATTGGTTTCTTTTTACGATAAAACAGGGTAAAAGAGGTTCTAAATCAACACCTTTTGAAACGCTAGTCCCTTTTAATAATGGATTGATAAACGATTTTACATACAAAGGAATTTCTTTCTTTTGTAATGGCTGTAATGTTTTTGGGTGAATTACCGATGCGCCATAAAAAGCCAATTCGATGGCTTCACGGTACGAAATTTGATTTAACAAACTCGCGTTTTCAAAGTAACGAGGGTCAGCATTCATTACGCCAGGAACATCTTTCCAGATAGTTACGCTTTCCGCATTCAAGCAGTAAGCAAAAATAGCAGCAGTATAATCAGAACCTTCACGTCCTAAAGTGGTAGTGAAATTATTCTCGTCAGAACCCAAGAATCCTTGTGTAATGTTCAAGATTTTTGGCGCTATATTTTTAGCAATATTCTTTTGGGTTAAATCCCAATCTACCTCTGCGTCTCTGTAATTAGCATTGGTTTTGATGAAGTTACGAACATCCAACCATTGTGTTTTGATGTTCATAAAATTCATAAAGTGACTCAAAATATTGGTCGAAATTAACTCGCCATAACTTACAATTTGATCGTAAACAAAGTTGTAATTTGGCGATTTATTGTGTGCTAAGAAGTATTCTAAATCTGAAAATTGTTCGTTTACAGATGCAAATACGGGGTGATTATCATCCTCAAACAAATCCAATAATATTTGATTGTGGTATTTTTTAATTTCTTGAACCGATGAGCTTAACTCAGGCGATTTGTCAAAATAATTTTTGATTACTACTTCTAATGCGTTAGTCGTTTTGCCCATAGCTGAAACCACTAATAGTACATCTTCGTAACCTGCTTTTTGTAAAACGTCGTACACGTTTTTGATTCCATCGGCGTCTTTTACAGAGGCGCCTCCAAATTTGAATATTTTCATATAATAGTACTGCTATAATTTTACTTTAATTTATTTTCAAGAAAATAGTTAATTCCTTCTTCGTCCATTTGTGCCACTCTCCAATCATCAAAAACTTTGGCTCCTGAATTTCTATAGAATTCAATTGCGGGTGTGTTCCAATCTAGAACAGCCCATTCAATTCGTCTTACATTGTCTTTTTTTCCCTGTTTGATTACTTCTGAATACAAGGCATATCCTAAGCCAGTTCCTCGCATACTTTGTTTAACGACTAAATCTTCAAGGTGTATAGTTTTTCCTTTCCAAGTAGAATATCGGTAATAATATAAAGCGATACCAACAATGGTAGATTCAACTTCAGCAACAAAAACATGAAATAACGGATTGGTCCCAAAACCATCTCTAATTAAATCCTCTTCAGTTATAACAACGGCATCAGGCTCTTTTTCGAAATCGGCCAATTCTTGAATTAGAGCTAATACTCCTTTCATGTCTTCGGGATTTCCTTTTCGAATAGTCATAAATTCTTAATATTAGTGATTGAATTGCTAAAAATAATAATTTTTTTACCTGAATTTGTCAATTTGGTTAGCAAATATACAAGGATAGCCAGCTACAACATAAAATTTGTGTCATTTTCACAAAAAATACCCTATTTGTGACTTCCAATATTTTTCTGATTACTACTAAATTAAAAAAGCCCCTTTTTAAGGAGCTTTTAATGTTGAATAATGTAGGGACTTTTGTTTATTTATTCATATTCTTCATTTCATAAATGAAGGTATCTAAATCTACTTTTTTGTCGATTAGTGATAATGCTTTGTTTACGATGTAGCAGATGTTTTCAGGAGTAAATCCTAAAGCGATTCCTAATTTTTCTAATAATTTTTCTTGACTGTCACCTAATTGATGGTCAATGTGTACCATTCTACCTAAGTCAAATAAACGTTCCAATCTATCGTTATATAAGTAAGGTGGATTGATTGGATATTTCAATGGATTAGCTAAAATTTCTTCATATTCCGAAGCTGAAATCTCAAGATTAGTAGCTAATTTGTCTAAAAACGCTTTTTCTTCAGGTGAAGATTTTCCATCGGCAAGTGCCACGCGAACAATGGCTGAGAAATGACCTTTATTTCTGGTTTTAAATTCGCTATCAAATAAATCTGAAAATGACATAATAATATAAGTTTTTAATTACGATAAAGGTACGTTTTTTTTGAAAAAAAGACGATTTTCAATTGAAATTTTCAGTGACAAATTTTATTTCTAAAATGGATTTGGCAGGCACTCAATTTGTCTTTTCAAAATTAATCGTAAGTTTACATCCCTTAATCAATTCAATACCGGACTAATGTCAGAATTTTTGATTTACTTTCAGATAGGACTACAACATGTTTTGGATATTCATGCGTATGATCATGTGTTGTTTTTAATGGCTTTGGTTATTCCATTCACATTTAAAGATTGGAAAAGAATATTACTTTCGGTAACTCTTTTTACTTTGGGGCATACCACTGCTTTATTACTTTCAGTATACGAAATTTTGGTTGTTAAAGTCAATGTTGTTGAGTTGTTGATACCAATAACTATTTTAATTACGGCGTTTTTTAACTTGTTTACTATTGGCAAAACCAATAGAAAAGAAAGCTTGAATTTAATTTTCTTGATTACTCTTTTCTTTGGAGTGATTCACGGTTTAGGATTTTCTAATTATTTTAAAACGATATTGGGAGGGAGTTCAAATTCCAAATTAGTACCTTTGTTGGAGTTTGCTTTAGGAATTGAAGGCGCGCAAATTGCTGTTGTTTTTGCGGTCTTAATAGTGGCTTATGTCACACAAAGTCTCTTTAAATTTTCTAAGAGAGATTGGATTTTGGTAAGTTCAGCTTTTATAATAGGAGTAGTTGTGCCAATGATATTAGAAAATGAAATTTGGAATCAGTACTAAAAATGGAAGAAAAAAAATTAAATAAATACGATAAGGCGTATTTGCGAATTGCAAAAGAGTGGAGTCTTTTATCGTATTGTAAGCGCAAACAAGTTGGTGCTATTATTGTTAAAGACCGAATGATTATTTCAGATGGGTATAATGGAACGCCTTCTGGTTTTGAAAATTGCTGCGAAGACGAAGAAGGATTAACACGTTGGGATGTTTTGCATGCCGAGGCCAATGCGATCCTGAAGGTAGCTCGTTCTACACAATCTTGTGAAGGTGCTACTTTATATATTACACTTTCACCATGCAAAGAGTGTAGTAAATTAATTCATCAATCGGGTATAAAAAGGGTAGTGTATCACAATGGATACCGTGACGATTCCGGTCTTCAATTTTTGATTAAAGCAGGAATTGATGTGCAACACATAGCTGTTTTAGAAGAAGAATAGGTTAGCTATTTTTTGTTACTGTCATGAACTTGAACAGGAATTCCTTCGTTCCAAATAGTAAGTAGATCTGTTGCAACGGCTGCTCCACTTCCAGCGGCAATCGTGAGCTGACTTCTACATCCAGCTAAAGTTCCAATCACATAAATGCCTTCAATCACTTTGTGGTCTATATTGCGTAGCTGAATACGTTGCTTTTCGGCTAATGCTTTTTGGTGAGGGACTACAAATTGGTTCAGTCCTTCAATGTCAAATGTATTGGCTGAACCAATTCCAACAATGATATATTGGGTTTTGTAGGTGTTTTTATTAGATGTTACAGTAAAATTAGGATATTCCCCATGAATTTTTAGTACTTTTTCTTCGGGAATTTGGATAATATGTGGGTAGGTTTCTGAGAGGTGTGTTTTACTTTCGACTAATAATTCCGAGCCTAATTTTCCAGGAGAAATGCCGTAAGCATTATTGAAAACTGCTTCTTGTAATGCAGATGATTTTTGATGCGTAAAAATTCCGATTTTCTTTTTGGAGGCAAAGGGTTTATTTTTGGCTGAACCTAAAACAAGTGCGCAGGACATTCCTGAAACTCCACCGCCTACAATAAGTACGTCAAAAGTATTAGTCATTCATTCTTTTTTCAATTTCTTTTGACATTCTAAAAATCAAAAGAATTAAAACCGCACAAAAAGAGGCTGCAATTCCAATTAAGGCATACATACTTTCTCCTTGTAATAGGTTGCTAAAATCAAGACGGGTGACATTAAAGATAATTAAAGCAGAAGCCAAAAAAATCAAAACAGCTGTAAAAATTTTCATAAGATGATTTTTTGTTATTAGTACAATAAAGGTTGAGGAAACTGGGGCTTGCTGTGAATTTCCAAAAAATCAATTGTATTCTATAAAGAACATCGGTGTAAATTTATAAAAATTTCTTTTAGACGAACAAACCTTTAACATTAGCAGCGAATAATTTAACAGCTATAGCCAAAAGTACTACTCCAAAAGCTTTGCGAATAACTCCTAACCCATTTTTTCCTAACAACTTTTCTAGTTTAGAAGATAGTTTCAAAACAATGTAAACTAAAATCAAATTCAATAAAATAGCAATCAAAATATTGATAGTATGAAATTCAGAACGTAGAGAAAGTAATGTAGTCATGGTTCCTGCTCCTGCAATTAAGGGAAAAGCAATAGGCACGATAGAGGCTGAACTGGATTCTTCGTCGCGATAGATGCGAATTCCTAAAATCATTTCTAAGGCAATGAAAAACAAGACAAAGGATCCTGCTACGGCAAAAGAATGGACATCGATACCAATTATTTTTAAAAATTCTTCACCAATAAATAAAAAGACAATCATAATGATTCCGGCAACTATGGATGCTTTTTCTGATTCAATATGACCGTGTTTGGTTCTTAAATCTACAATGATTGGAATGCTACCTACAATATCAATCACGGCAAACAATACCATTCCAACTGTTAATATTTCTCTGAAGTCAATTTCAAACATATTCTTTTTTGTTGCAAAGTTACACTTTTAAGGAAATTAATTGATAATGTTATATTTTTTCGCCTTGATTTTGAAGTCTTTAAATTTATGATACGATAGGAGTTAATTTCTTCAAGTGCTTTGATTACATTTGCACTTCATTATTCAATATATGTATCCAATGTTTCAATTAGGAAAAACCATCGTTTCAGAAGAAATACTCGAGAGAGAGTTTGTTTGTAATTTGTCTGCGTGCAAAGGAACCTGTTGTATCGATGGAGATGCTGGAGCGCCATTAAATGAAGAGGAAACTAAAATCCTTGAAGAAATTTATCCTAAAGTAAAACCCTATTTGCGTCCTGAAGGAATTGCTGCAATTGAAGCGCAAGGAACTTGGGTAAAAGGAGAAGATGGTGATTTTGAAACCACGCTAATTGAAGGAAAAGATTGTGCGTATGTTATTTTTGATGGTGAAACAGCTTTGTGTGGTATTGAACAAGCCTATAATGAAGGAATTGTAAGCTGGAAAAAACCCGTTTCTTGTCATTTATACCCTATCAGAGTGAAGGATTTTACCGAATTTACGGCTGTAAATTACGACAAATGGCACATCTGTGACGATGCCTGTACTTTAGGTAAAGAATTGCAAGTTCCGGTCTATAAATTCGTCAAAGAAGCATTGATTAGAAGGTTTGGAGAAGATTGGTATTTGGAGCTTGAAAAAGTAGCTTTGGATCTAAAAAAATAATTTTACTTCAGTACAGGAATTTTCTTTTTCTGTATTTCTAAATCCCTATATTTTACGGGGCTACATCGATTTTTTGGTTTTCAAAATACTGATTTTTAATCAATTATGTTTTGGATAAAAATGTTTGTTGTTTTTAGTTTTGTTAAAAACTAGAGCCGATTGTGAATAAGTTTGACTTTTAATAACCGCAATATTTCATAATCTTTGTAATCCCCAAGATGTCCCAAAAATTTTTATTTTTTCAATCAAAAAACTAACAAAGAATTATGTCTGCAATTGAGCCAATTTTACAAGAAAACAAAGATCGTTTTGTTATTTTTCCAATAAAACACCAAGATATTTGGGAGTGGTACAAAAAACAAGAAGCGTGTATTTGGACCGCTGAAGAAATTGACTTGCATACTGATTTGAACGATTGGAACAACAAGTTGAATGACGATGAGCGTTATTTCATAAAGCATATTTTGGCATTTTTTGCAGCTTCTGACGGAATTGTTAATGAAAACTTAGCTGAAAATTTTGTTGCAGAAGTGCAGTATCCAGAAGCGAAGTTTTTCTATGGTTTCCAAATTATGATGGAGAACATTCATAGTGAAACTTATTCGTTGTTGATTGATACTTACGTGAAAGATGAGGCTGAAAAACACGAATTGTTTCACGCTATAGAAACCTTTCCTGCAATTAAAGAAAAAGCAGAATGGGCTTTGAAATGGATTAGTTCTGATTCTTTTGCAGAGCGATTGATTGCCTTTGCAGCGGTAGAAGGAATTTTCTTCTCGGGTTCGTTTTGTTCTATTTATTGGTTGAAAAAACGTGGTTTGATGCCAGGTTTAACCTTCTCTAATGAGTTGATTTCAAGAGACGAAGGAATGCACTGTGATTTTGCCGTTCACTTGCATAACAATCACTTGGTAAACAAAGTGCCTAAAGCTAGAATTACAGAGATTTTGACCAATGCATTGGATATCGAGAGAAAGTTTATCACAGAATCACTTCCTGCTAGTTTGATTGGAATGAACGCCAATTTGATGACACAATATTTAGAGTTTGTTACTGACAGACTTTTAGTTGAGTTGGGTTGTGATAGAGTGTACAACTCTTCTAATCCATTTGATTTTATGGATATGATTTCGTTACAAGGAAAAACCAATTTCTTTGAAAAACGTGTTGGTGAATACCAAAAAGCAGGAGTGATGAATACCGATTCTGATGCTCAAAAAATAACATTCGATGCCGATTTTTAATCTGAACTTGTTTTAGATTCTAAATAGATTACCGCGCATAGGCGCAAACAATTAGTAACAAATACCCGAAAACAAGGAAGGGATTCCTTGGTTTCTTAAAAACCCACAAGATTATGTATGTAGTAAAAAGAGACGGTCATAAAGAACCGGTAATGTTTGACAAAATCACAGATAGAATTAAAAAACTATGTTATGGTTTAAATGATTTAGTTGATGCTGTAAAAGTAGCAATGCGTGTGATTGAAGGATTGTATGACGGAGTTACTACATCAGAATTAGATAATCTTGCGGCCGAAACCGCAGCAGCAATGACTATTGCGCATCCAGATTATGCACAGTTAGCTGCCCGTATTGCGATTTCTAACTTGCATAAAAACACTAACAAATCATTCTCTGAAACGATGAATGAAATGTACCATTATGTAAATCCAAGAACGAATCAAGAATCTCCTTTGTTATCAGAGGAAGTACATAAAGTAATTCAAGAGAATGCTGAATTTTTAAATTCACACATCATTTATAATAGAGATTTTAACTACGATTATTTCGGATTTAAAACTTTAGAGCGCTCGTATTTGTTGCGTATTAACGGAAAAATTGTAGAACGTCCACAACACATGTTAATGCGTGTTTCGGTTGGAATTCACTTGAACGATTTGGATTCAGTAATAGAAACGTACGACTTAATGTCGAAAAAATTCTTTACGCACGCTACGCCAACCTTGTTCAACGCGGGTACGCCAAAACCACAAATGTCTTCTTGTTTCCTTTTGGCTATGCAAGACGATAGTATTGATGGAATTTATGATACCTTAAAACAAACGGCTAAAATCTCGCAATCAGCTGGAGGAATTGGATTGTCAATTCACAATGTTCGTGCAACAGGTTCTTACATTCGTGGAACTAACGGAACTTCAAACGGAATTGTTCCTATGTTGAGAGTGTTTAATGATACGGCTCGTTATGTAGATCAAGGAGGAGGAAAACGTAAAGGTAGTTTTGCGATTTATATCGAAACTTGGCATGCTGATATTTTTGATTTCTTGGATTTGAAAAAGAATACAGGAAAAGAAGAAATGCGTGCTAGAGATTTATTCTTTGCCATGTGGACTTCTGATTTGTTCATGAAACGTGTACAAGAAGATACTACTTGGACGTTGATGTGTCCAAACGAATGTCCAGGATTGTATGATGTATATGGCGAAGAATTCGAAGCGTTATATACTTCGTATGAAGCGCAAGGAAAAGGTAGAAAAACAATTAAAGCACGTGAATTATGGGAAAAAATTCTAGAATCTCAGATTGAGACTGGAACTCCATACATGTTGTATAAAGATGCGGCAAACCGTAAATCAAACCAAAAGAATTTAGGAACAATCCGTTCGTCAAACTTGTGTACCGAGATTATGGAGTACACCTCTAAAGACGAAATCGCGGTGTGTAACTTAGCTTCTATTTCATTACCAATGTTTGTGGAAAACGGAAGTTTCAACCACCAATTGTTGTTTGATGTTACTAAACGTGTTACTCGCAACTTGAATAAAGTAATTGATAGAAATTACTATCCTGTAAAAGAGGCAGAAAACTCTAATTTACGCCACCGTCCAGTAGGTCTTGGTGTACAAGGATTGGCCGATGCTTTTATTATGTTGCGTTTGCCTTTTACAAGTGACGAAGCTAAAAAATTGAACCAAGAAATCTTTGAAACATTATACTTTGCAGCGGTAACAGCTTCAATGGAAATGGCTAAAGAAGAAGGGCCTTATTCTACTTTCAAAGGATCTCCAATTTCTCAAGGAGAATTCCAACATAACCTTTGGGGAATGAAAGACGAGGAATTATCAGGTCGTTGGGACTGGGCATCGTTGCGAAAAGAAGTGGTAGCAAATGGTGTTAGAAACTCATTATTGGTAGCGCCAATGCCAACTGCTTCGACTTCTCAAATTTTAGGAAACAACGAAGCTTTTGAACCGTATACTTCTAACTTGTACACACGTCGTGTATTGTCAGGAGAATTTATTGTGGTAAACAAACATTTATTGCACGATTTAGTAGAGCGTGGTTTGTGGAACGAATCATTGAAACAAGAAATCATGCGTCACAATGGTTCAGTTCAAAACATTGATGTTATTCCGCAAGATTTGAAGGAGCTATACAAAACCGTTTGGGAAATGTCAATGAAAGACATTATCGATATGTCACGTCACAGAGGGTATTTTATTGACCAATCACAATCGTTGAACTTGTTCATGCAAGATGCTAACTATTCTAAATTAACCTCAATGCATTTCTATGCTTGGCAATCAGGTTTGAAAACAGGAATGTATTACTTAAGAACAAAATCAGCAGTAGATGCGATTAAGTTTACGGTAAACAATGATAAAAAAGTAGAGCCAGTTGAGGTAGTTGAAGTAGAAGTGAAGGAGCAACCTGTTGCTGTGGTTAACGAAGCCGTTGAAATGACTGCCGAAGAGTACAGAGCAATGATTGAGCAAGCGCGTAACGCAGGCCCTGAGGAATGCGAAATGTGTGGTTCATAAAATCCTACAAATACATATTAGAGCAGCCGTCATTATTGACGGCTGTTTTTTTTAATAGTATATTTGTCTTAGAACAATTTGATTATTAAATGCATTATCTCACTAAAGACTTAGTATTTCCACCCGTTTCTAAAGCTAGCGAAGACGGCTTTTTGGCTATTGGTGGGGACTTATCTCCTGAGCGATTAATATTGGCATACAAAAGCGGCATTTTTCCTTGGTTTGAAGAAGGAGATCCTATTTTGTGGTGGTCGCCTAATCCCAGAATGGTATTGTTTTTTGAGGATTTAGTAGTTTCAAAAAGTATGAGAAACATTCTGAATCGAGATACATTCAAGGTAACCTTCAATCAAGATTTTAGAGGGGTAATTTCCAATTGTCAAAAAATAAAACGAGAAGGACAACACGGAACTTGGATAACCAATGAGATGATTGAAGCCTATTGCAAGTTGAATGAATTAGGCATAGCCAAATCCGTTGAGGTATGGCAAGAGGGAGAATTAGTAGGCGGTCTATACGGAGTTGACTTAGGAACTATTTTTTGCGGAGAAAGTATGTTTTCAAAAGTAACGAATGCTTCTAAAGTGGCTTTTATTCATTGGTCACGACATCTAGAAGCAAATAATTATAAATTGTTGGATTGCCAAATTTATAATCCACATCTAGAAAGTTTAGGTTGTCGCGAAATAGCAAGAGACCATTTTATTGAAATTCTGAAAAGCTAGACACAATTTCAATATCAAAAATCAATATCAAAAATCAACTTTTAAATCGTACCTCGTACTTAGCTAGTTCTTTTCCAACAATCCGCAACGTGATCGTCTACCATTCCTGTGGCTTGCATGTGGGCATATACTACTGTCGAACCTACAAATTTAAACCCGCGTTTTTTCAAGTCTTTACTAATCGCATCTGAAAGTGGAGTAGTAGCAGCAATATCTTTTAGTGTTTGCGGTTGATTGATAATAGGTTTTCCATCAGTGAATTGCCAAATGTACTTACTGAAACTGCCAAATTCTTGTTGTACTTCTATGAAAGCAATTGCATTTGACACAGCAGAGCGCACTTTTAATTGATTGCGAATAATACCAGAATCTTGTAATAATTCTTGAATTTTCGGTTCGTTATATAACGCTATTTTTTGGTAATCAAATTGGTCAAATGCGGCGCGGAAGTTTTCTCTCTTTTTTAGAATGGTTATCCAACTTAGCCCTGCTTGAAACGTTTCTAAGATTAGGAATTCAAATAATTTTTGGTCATCATACATAGGAACTCCCCATTCGTGATCGTGATAGGCTTCGTAAATTGGAATGCCTACGCACCATTTGCATCTGTTTTTATTCATTTTAAGCAGGTATATCGCTATCTAAATAGTTTTTTATAATTCGGTGACCCCAATAAATTAATGGCGTTAAAAGTATTGCTATGCCTAATTTAAACGTATAGCCTGTTAAGGCAGAACCAATAAAAGTTTCAAAGTTAATTTTTCCAGGTAGCCAAAACGCAATTCCCAATACAATGAAAGAATCAAATAATTGTGATATTACGGTAGAACCAGTAGTTCTAAGCCAAATTTTCTTGTCGCCTGTTTTGTTTCTAAAATACCAAAATACAGTCACATCAATTAATTGTGAAACTAAGAACGCAATAATACTCCCGACGATAATCCACATACTTTGTCCAAAAACAGCTTGAAATTGTTCGTCATTTACGGGGCTTATTCCTTTGGCGGCCGGAATAACAATTCCTAAAAGTAAAATGATAAAAGCATAAGCAATTAAACAAGCGGTAAGAATAGAGAGTCTTCTCACTCCTTTTTCGCCAAAATATTCATTGATTAAATCAGTGGTTAAAAATACCACTGGCCAAGGTAAAATACCAATACTCATCATAAAAGGACCAATTTGAATCAGCTTTCCGCCAATTAATTCGGCAACCACGGCATTGGTAATGAAAATCCCTGCTAGGATTACAAATACGGTATCTTTCTTAGATTTGAACATAAGCGATGGGATTAGTTTCTCAAATTTAGCATTTTATTTTGGAATTTTCGATACAAAAAAATCCCATTCGGTTAGGAATGGGATTGAATAGGAATTCACCCCAAACTCTGTTTGTTCCATAACTCAAAGTATTTTTCTTTTTGGTTCAATAGTTCTTGATGATTTCCTGATTCTACAATTATTCCATTTTCCATAACCAAAATTTGGTCAGCGTTGGCAATTGTACTCAATCTATGAGCAATTATGATTACCGTTTTTCCTTTGGCTTTAAAATCATCAATTACATTCTTCACGATGGTTTCGGAGTGAGTATCTAAAGACGATGTCGCCTCATCCATTAATAAGATTTCAGGATTTTTGTATAAGGCTCTTGCAATGGAAATTCGTTGTTTTTGCCCTCCTGATAACATCGCTCCATTTTCTCCTATTTGGGTTTCAAATCCATTGGGTAATTTCTCCACAAACTCAGTAATTCCTAATTGTTTGGATAAATCTAATACCAATTGAATGTTAGGGAATGAATCTCCAAGGGCAATATTTTCTATAATATTCCCTGTGAACAGATTGAGTTGTTGAGGGATAACCCCAACACAATTTCTAAGACTTTGGTAATGGATAAATTGCAAATCATAATCTCCAATGTAAATCTTACCTTTTTTGATAGGATATAGGTTTTGTAAGAGTGAAATTAGAGTTGTTTTTCCACTTCCGCTTTCACCTACGATGGCGGTAGTTTCATTCTTTTTAAAAACGGCATTAAAATCTTTGAAAACCTCTGTTCGTGAGCCATATCTAAAACTTACATTTTCAAAAACAATGTCTCCTAGATTCTCTTTTTGTAGTTCAATTTTGTTTTCTGTTTCTTCTTGTTCCAAATCCATTATTTCAAAGAGTCTGTCGACTGCAATAAGAGCGTTCTGAGCTGTTTTATTCATTCCTATAAGTGAAGCCACAGGAGAAGTAAAATAACCGATTAGAGCATAGAAAGAAAACAATTCGCCAGGGGTTATATCTCGGTCAATTACATATCCCGACCTATCCACATTAAAACCACCGTAAAAATGGACGCCAAGAACTGTGTAGAAGTACCAGCAAAGACCGAATTCATACCTGATTTGTAGGTGGTAAATAATAGTTTTACAAATCGATTCTCCGTTTTAAGATTAGAAAATTCTTCTATTCCAAATTCCTTTACCGTTCTAATGTGTGTTACACTCTCTACCAACTGCGTTTCTAATTCAGCTGAATTCTCCATAATCTTGCGTTCTACTTTCTTGTTGAATTTGTTGAGCAAGAAATAGATTAATCCGTAAAATGGAATCACTAATAGAATGACTAAGGCTAGTTTCCAATAGTAGGTAAACATCAACGTAAAGGAGAAGATAACAATAAAAACATTCACTATCATATCAATGGCTACTTCATTGATAAAAGAACGTATTTTGACCGCATCATTAATCCTTGAAGTTATCTCTCCAATTTGCATCGTATCAAAAAAACGTTGGGGAAGATGAAGTAAATGTTTGTAGTAACCTAAAATCAATTTCGCATCAATCAATTGTCCCGTCTTCATCACGAAGATACTTTTCTTTGAACCGATATAGGCTTGCAGTAGAATGATACCAATCATTGAAATACTTAGTAAGTTCAATAATTTCTTATTTCCTTCGACCAAGACATAATCGGTTATCTTTTGAATGTAAATGGACATAGCGAGTCCCAAAACGGTAAACACAATTGCTCCTACTAAGGACTGAATTAAAATGGATTTATGTGGTTGTACTAAATTCCAAAAACGACGACTTGGAGATACCTTATCGTTATGAGGTGTTAGGTCATCATTGGGAGCAAAAAGTATTAACACTCCTGACCAAATTTTTTGAAATTCTTCAAAGGTGTAGGTCTCCATTTTACCAAAGGCAGGATTCATTACTTCTATCTTGTCTTTTGTTACAGAATAGATAACCACGTAATGGTGTAATTGTTGTTTTACTACTACGTGGGCTATGGCAGGAAGTGGGATTTTATCAATAGCGTCTAAACCACCTTTAACCCCTTTGGCAGTGAAACCCATTTTTTCAGCTCCTTCTATAACTCCTAAGACGTTTGTACCTCGTTTATCAGTATTGGCTAATTGACGTACACGGGCTATCGGGAGATTAACCTTGTAATGATTGCCAATAGATACCAAACAAGCCGCACCACAATCTTTAATATCATGTTGTTTTATTTTTATTGATGCCATGTATTGTATTATTTGATTTTGGGATTCAACCAATCGTCCATTTTATCAAAGAGTAAGTCAAAGAGACTTCGTCTTGTTAAGATATATCGGGTGGTTAGGGTCATTCCTTTGGAGACTTTGGTTTTGTAACCTGATTTGAGTTGTAATTGCGTAGTGTTTAAAACCGAACGTACTTTAAAAAAGGCTTGTTCTCCTTGAATGGTAATGTTATGGTCAATGTCGATGACTTTACCTTCCAATAGTCCCCATTGGTTGTAATTGAAAGCATCGATTTGAAACTTTACTTTTTGGTTTTTATGAATGAGTCCTATGTCACTCGGAGAGACACTACTTTCCACAATTAACTTATCGGTGGCTGAAATAGTGGCAATGGGTTGTGAAGCATTCAAAAAAGAACCTACTTGTATTCCTGAGAAGTTCTCGATGGTTCCTGAAATGGGAGCAGTAATCACATAGTTTTTAGATTCTACATTGATTTTATTGAGTGTTCCTTTGAGATTCTTCAATTGATTTTCCAAATCTCTTTTTTGGTTTTGCCACACACTTTTTTGACTTTTGATTAAACTTGACAACGATTGCTCAGAGTAGGTATAATCAAAACTATATTTTTCAAACTCGGCTCTTGCGATGATTCCTTTGTCAAAGAGTTGTTTGTTACGGTCATACACAATTTTAGCCTGTGCGATTTTACTTTCTAATTCATTTTTTTTACTGTTGTACGAGTTCCATTCTTGTTGCAGTTCAGGGGTGGTTAGTACAGCGTTTGAACTCGTTACAATACGAGACAAATCACTAATTCTGTTCTGTAAATCACTTGATAGTGATTCAGTGGTATATTTCTCTGTGTTGAGACTTTCTTGGGTGAGTTGGACTAAGGTGTCTCCTTTTTGCACCAAGCGGTTGTTTTTTAGATGAACATAAACTACTTTTCCATTAACCAAACTGGTTAAAGGTACGTTATCCGTAGTACTACGAATGATACCACGACTTTGACTACTAATGTCAATCTTGACAAGGGGCAATGAACTTATGAAAACTAATAGTGACAACACTACAACCAAGTAAATGGAGATACTCTTAGTTTTGTTTTTATGGGTAAAATTTTCGAGGTTATGGATGGGATCTTGACTGAAGGTCATTTATTACTATTTTTTTGGGTAAACTATTTAGACGTTGCTATTATCAAACCAAAATTGACTCTGAAATCTTTGCCTAAAGAGGGAGAAGCAGGAATGAACCCTTTAGTTTTATAATTTAATCCTAGATTAAAGAAAATATTACTTTTCTTAACTTCTAATATATTATATGCTATTTCTGTTTTTATCCCTATGCCAAAATCCGAATCAGATGTAGTAAAACTTTGGTTTTTTGGTTGTTGCCAAGCCTCTATGGAACTATTAAGTAAGAAATTTTCATTTATCACAAAATTATGCAGATTAATTCCTGAAGCCCAAAAAGTATTATTTTTGTTGAAATATTGCCTTATAAAAGGATTTATTTTCCATTTTTTATTGATATTTAAGTAAGCATTTTGTTCTATAAAATCTCCAAAAGGAGCTAAGCAATAATTGAGTGAAAAATTGAAATCAATGTTTTCTGATAATTTATAACTACTTTTTCTCCATAAATTTGGATTTGCATAATTGAATAAAGACATCAAACCAATTCTTTTGCCATAATTTTTTTCTTGGGTTGTTAAATCATCCCATTCTGTGTAACGCTTGAATTCCATATCTGGTCTATGTAAATGCCGTATCATTCCAAAAATATCGTGGCCTACAATATCTTTTTTTAATTCAGGAGTATCCGATTCTTTGATCCCCGTTTTATTATGAATTAATGTTGATAGATAATACATTGAAACCGATAATTTCCTTATAAAATAATCATTAGATAAAACATTGTATTCTTCTTCCTTAAAATTAAACAAAGCGTCTGACTTTTTGAGATAATCAAAATCCGATTCTAATCCTGCATTATGCAGTCTTATATAATTTGGAAAATTGGTGTCTCGCAAATCCTTTAACACTACGTCAGTTACACCTACAACTTTAGCTACTCCTTTTGAATCTATGATAGGTGCACTAATTGACCCTATATCTAAATTAGTAAGAACTGATCGATGGCCTTCTTCATGAGTTAGAGGCAATGCTAAAAGTCCTGAAATCAATAGCTGGGAAGAATTTATGATTAATTTTTCTTTTTTTGTTAATTTTTCATAGTTAATTTGTCCAAATCCTATTCTATAACCGTTTAATACCAAATTATTGAATTGATTTATTGTAAATAAACTATTCGAACCGTCAGTTATATCTAAACAATAGTATTTTGTTTGAGAAAAACCGATATTTAGAAAAGTTAAGAAAATTAGCAATGTTTTTTTCATATAGTTTGTTGTTTTTAATAAACAATTCTCTGTTTTACCAGAGAATTGTTTGCTGATTGATTTAATGTTTCACAACATTATTAATGCTCATAACTATTGTGTTGTTGTTACCTCACCTCCAGATAAAATCCAGCCTATAAAAAGACCAAGCATAAACCAACCAAAAAAACCTCCTGAAGTATCTATTTTTTCAGATTCATTTAGTTCTACTAGATTTAATGTTTCTAATTTCATAATTTTAAGTTTTAATGAGTTGCGTTATACAAATTTACTCCTACAATAATTCCAACGACAAGACATAGTAACTCCAACAAGAAGCCACCTTCAATATCTTTCATTTCCTGAGCATTAAGCTCTACTAAATTTAAATTTTCTAAGTTCATAATTAAATTTTTTAAAACGTTAATAATTTGGTTAAATACAAAATTAGTTTCTCGAGAACTTCATTTTAATAATTCAAATTTATCTTACTTCCGTGCAAGTTCTAAGCACTAAATGAAATATTAATAAAATTTATATGGTTAATGTAACATAAAGAAGTTTATTAATCGAGTTGTTTAAATTTAATTGACAATTCAATCATTTTAAATTTCATAATATTTAATTTATTTAAATTAAATTCTTGTCTAAAAATAGAGTTCTCAATAATGAAATACTTAAAACTCATGATGTCTTTTTCTGATATTTTTAAAACATCAATATAGAATGAGTTGTCTATAAGATTTGATAAATCTGCTAATAATTTTATTTTTTTTTCGACTTCAATATTTTTTTTGAGGGTCTTTACATTTCCATTCAAACTATTTATTAGTAAGAAAATTGGCCCTGATGTTGATGAATAATACCTCCTTTCTTGTAAAGTATATTTTTTCGGCGCGCGCGATAAAATACCTAATTCTAAAGCATTAATTTTTGAATTGTTCCTTACAATAACATCTTTAAGTATAATTTTTTTAGAGACAGTATCTCTCAAATTGTCAATTGATGTTGAATTTTGAGAAAATAATTTTGAGGCAATGAAAAATAAAAAAACAAATTTCATATTATTTTATTTCTGTCATTTGCTGAATGGCTTTGGACAATGAGGTTGGATAAGGTTGAAATAGTTTGTTATCTATTTTTAACCAAAATGAATAATCATACCTACTGGGATATATAAATGAATAGTTATTATCAAAATTATTATCGTCAATATTCTCAAGGTATTCTTTTTCAAGTAAAAAAAACTCATGTGTTGCGTCTATTCTTGAAAAATTTTGTTGTTTATTTTTTCTTAAATTATATCCTCGGATTTCTTTAAAAAATATAAGATTGTTTAAGTCGAAATCAATTTTGTCACTTGAATCATAAATGGCCGAAATATTATATAAATCTAACTCCGATTCCATCCCTAATAATTTCATTTTTTTTGAATCTTCTTTTGAATTAATTGAAAGTTGAAGTTCAATATTGTCATTATTTGTGTTTAAATATCCTTTTGTTTTATTATCAAATATGATGCTCTTAAATTTATCAGATTCTTTATTTAAAGTATATTTATTTAAAATGTTTTTTTGTATCAGCAAATCATTAAATAAGGGAACTCCAACGACAGAAAAGTGGTATAATCCACTTAATTGTTTTAAATTTTTATCTTCAAAAGATCTATTGTACAATACTTTTGATTTTATTTTTCCTGTTTTTAGTGATACATAGTAACTTACAATTCCATCATTGAAATAATGCGGTTTATTTTCGTTCATCTGCACACTTCTAAAATAACCTTTTAACTTTAAATATTTTATATTTTTCTTCTTAGTTATTAGAACTTCGTCTAATTCAATTGCAGTTCGTTTTAAAAAAAAAACTTTTGATTTGAAATAATCTCTAATAGAAACCTCTTTGCTTTCAAAAAAAGGATGATTAAAAGTTATAAACTGTGTATTAGAGGAGTCTATTTTTCCTTCTAATTTTTCGCTTATTACACCATTCTTATTTGTTATGTCTATTAAATCTCCATTGTCAGAATATATTTCTACAAAAGGAACAGTAACATCTTTTCCAAGTTCACAAATTAATTTTTGAGAATACGAAAAAGAAAAAGATAATAAAACTATAATGAAGAGTCTATTTTTCATTCTCTGTAGTGTATAATAATTTCACATTAGGAAGGGAGTAAAAAATGCTCTATACTTTAATAATTTATAGAGCATTTGATTTATTTACACTACCATAGACTTATGCCAAAAAGCTCGAAGTGAGACTCTGTGTTGTTTGGAATTCCATCTAAAACACCAGTTAAGACGAATCTAAAAAAAGACCATCCCCCTTCTATTTTTCTTGATTCTTGAGCATTAAGCTCTACTAAATTTAAATTTTCTAAGTTCATAATTAAATTTTTTAAAACGTTAATAATTTGGTTAAACACAAAATTAGTTTCTCGAGAACTTTTTTAATAATTCAAATTTATCTTACTTCCGTGCAAGTTCTAAGCACTATGAAATAAATTAAAATATTTTTTTAAATCTTCTAAAAAGTATAAATGATGCTGATAAACCACATCCAAACCAGCTCATAAAAATATCCCAATAGTCAAAATATAAATTATGAGAAAAAACAGGATAATACTCTTCTGCTGTAAGCCAAATCCCCGAAATCATTATTGAAAACAACAACCTGTTTCTATAGTGTTGTATATATTCATAAAATGCAATTGTACCAACTATACCAGCTGAAAAATTGGGTAAGGTGTTTAAGAGAAAATCTATTACATCTGGTGAATATTTTTTAAAAGTAGGCGATTGAGAATTATGAAATAGTAAATGATAACAATTAATATATTTCTTAAAGACTTTTTTAAAATACTTAAATCTTTCTTTGATAAATTATCTTTCATAAAATACATTAAACTTTATAGTATTAAGACAAAGCCCTCCTGAAATTTTTATAGACTCCGCGTCTGAAATTGCAACCAATGCATAACTAAATGAGAATTCAAATTCGGAAGTATAGTAAAAAGTCTCTTTCTTTTTACAATACTTAATTTTAGCGTTTAAGGTTTTGAAGAATTCTAACTCATTATACATTTGTCTACGACTTAAATCCAATTGTTTGGCAAATGTTTCTGGAGTTCCTGTTTTTTGAGAATTAATAAGGGAGTGTATTTTATTAATTCTATCTATGTGCTTTATGGATTTCATAATTGGGGCAGATTAAGATTTAGGAAATAAATTTAGGTGAGATAAAAATAGTAATTCTTTTTAAAATTGTTCTGTGCTAATCCTATTTTTTTTCTTGACCCACAATTCTCTTTTTCAGCACTTAATTTAGGTTACTTTCACTCGTATAAACACAAAAAAAATCCCATTCGGTTAGGAATGGGATTTATAGGGATAGATTAAAATCTCCTTAGATTATCCTAAAGCAGCTCTTTTGAATCCTGTAACAGTTAAGTTAGCGTCAACTGATTTTACATAAGCAGCTACATTCATAGAACCGTCTTTGATATAATCTTGGTTTATTAAGGTATTGTCTTTGTAAAAACGTTGGATTTTTCCTTTAGAGATGTTTTCCAACATCGCTTCTGGTTTACCTTCAGCTCTTAATTGCTCTTTTGCAATTTCGATTTCTTTTTCGATAACAGCAGCATCAACACCAGCTTCGTTCAAAGCAATTGGGTTCATAGCAGCAGCTTGCATCGCTACGTTTCTAGAAGCTTCTTCAGCTCCAGCAACATTAGCAGATAATGAAACTAAAGTAGCGATTTTGTTTCCAGCGTGGATGTAAGAACCAACGAATGGGCCTTCTAATCTTTCGAAAGAACCGATTTCGATTTTTTCTCCAATTACTCCTGTTTGCTCGATTAATTTTTCAGCTACAGTGATTCCGTGGAAATCAGTTGCTAAGAAAGCCTCTTTAGAATCAAAGTTCAAAGCTAAAGCAGCTAATTCTTGTGCTAATTTCACGAAAGATTCGTTTTTACCAACGAAGTCAGTTTCACAGTTTAATGAGATAACAACACCAGATGTTTTAGCGTCGTTTACAACAGCGATAACAGCACCTTCTGTAGATTCTCTATCAGAACGGTTAGCCGCTACTTTTTGTCCTTTTTTACGTAAGTTTTCGATTGCTAAATCAAAATCTCCGTCAGCTTCAACCAAGGCTTTTTTACAGTCCATCATACCTGCACCTGTGATTGTTCTTAATTTATTTACGTCTGCAGCAGTAATTGTTGCCATAATTTTTTTAATTTAAAGAGTAAAAGATTGAAAAATTTAAGGACTTAACTATTAATTGTATCAATCAATAATTTGAAATCTTCAAATCTTTCAATCTTAAAATGGTTTGATTTATTCTTCAGTTGCTGGAGCTTCAGCAGCAGGAGCAGCTTCTACTTCTGCTTCAACAGCAGGAGCGGCAACTTCTTCAACTTCTTTTTCAGATCCTCTATCAGAAAGACCTTCAACAACAGCTGCAGTAACTAAAGTTAAAATTTTATCGATTGATTTAGAAGCATCATCATTTGCAGGGATTACGTAATCAACCTCTCTTGGGTCTGAATTCGTATCCACCATTGCGAAAACTGGAATGTTTAATTTTTGAGCTTCTTTTATAGCGATGTGTTCTGCTTTGATATCTACTACGAACAAGGCTGCAGGTAGTCTAGACATGTCAGCGATAGAACCTAAGTTTTTCTCTAATTTAGCACGAAGACGATCTACTTGCAAACGCTCTTTTTTAGAAAGAGTCATGAATGTTCCGTCTTTCTTCATTTTATCAATAGTAGCCATTTTTTTAACAGCTTTACGGATAGTTACGAAGTTAGTCAACATTCCACCTGGCCATCTTTCAGTGATGTAAGGCATGTTTGCAGCTTTAGCTTTCTCAGCTACGATATCTTTTGCTTGTTTTTTGGTAGCAACGAATAAAATTTTTCTACCTGATGCAGCGATTTTTTTCAAAGCTTCATTAGCTTCTTCGATTTTTGCTGCAGTTTTATATAGATTGATAATGTGGATTCCATTACGTTCCATATAAATGTAAGGAGCCATGTTTGGATCCCATTTTCTAGTCATGTGTCCGAAGTGAACACCTGCTTCTAGTAATTCTTTTACTTCAACTTTGTTTGCCATTTTTTGTACTAGTTTACGTTCTGTTGATTAGCAATGTATAGATGGCGATTGCTCGGCTATATACATTTAGATGCTAAACTATTCCCTACCTCGGTAGGAGCAACAATAACTGTGTTTTTAAATTCAATAATAAATGAACGATGTCTTGTCCCATTTGAACAAGACAGGTAATATTAACGTTTAGAGAATTGGAATCTCTTACGAGCTTTCTTCTGACCGAATTTCTTACGTTCAACCATTCTAGGGTCTCTAGTTAATAAACCTTCTGGTTTCAAGATTGCTCTGTTTTCAGCATTTACTTCACACATTACACGTGCTAATGCCATTCTTACAGCTTCTGCTTGACCAGTTGAACCACCTCCGTAAACATTTACTTTTACGTCAAAATTGTTAGCGTTCTCTGTCATAGACATTGGTTGTAACACTTTGTACTGTAAAGTAGCAGTTGGAAAGTAAGTTGCGAATTCTTTTTTGTTTACAGTGATTACTCCTGTTCCTTCCGAAACATAAACACGTGCAACAGCGGTTTTTCTTCTACCGATTTTGTGAATAACTCCCATTACTTAAGATCGTTTAGGTTAACAGTTTTAGGTTTTTGAGCGCCTTGTTTGTGCTCAGATCCTACAACAACATTTAAATTTCTAAAAAGTTCAGCTCCTAATTTGTTTTTAGGCAACATTCCTTTTACAGCTTTTTCTACTAATAAAGCTGGGTTTTTTGATTGCAATACTTTTGCAGTCAAACTTCTTTGTCCTCCAGGGTAACCAGTGTGACGGATGTATGTTTTTTCATCCAATTTGTTACCTGTAAGGTTGATTTTCTCTGCGTTAATAACGATTACGTTATCTCCACAGTCCACGTGCGGTGTATAACTTGGCTTGTATTTACCTCTCAAAATCATAGCGACTTTTGAAGCAAGACGACCTAAGTTATGACCATCAGCATCAACAACAATCCACTCTTTTGATACAGTGGCTTTGTTAGCTGAAATTGTCTTGTAGCTTAATGTGTTCACAATTTTTATTTTTAATTAAACATTCCATCCCCAATAAAGGGGATGCAAAAGTACAATTATTTTTCTGAAATACAAATTGTCCTAAAATATTATTTAGTTCTGATTATCAGTAGCTAAAGGATTTGTTTTTAGGCTGCTTTGTGTTTTTGTATTTTTCGAGCTTCTTTTTTGTTAAAATCGGATCTATTTTTTGAAAAAATCTTGATTTTTCAATGTTTTTTTGAATCGTAATCGTCCAGTCATTAGCCTAATCGCGTTATTCAACCAATTTTTTTCTTATTTTAGCGTTTTAAATTCCATATATGAAAGCTAAAGCAACACTAAAACAAATCGCCAAAGAACTTAATGTGTCTGTATCTACAGTTTCAAAAGCACTTAACGATAGTCCTGAAATTAGCGAGCAAACTAAAACCAAGATAAAGGAATATGCTAAACTTAAAAATTACAAGCCTAATATTATAGGCTTGAATCTTAAGAATAGAAAGACCAAAACAATAGGCGTTATTATTCCGAACATTTTGAATTCGTTTTTTGCAAAAGTTTTTAGTGGAATTGAAAAAGTGGCTGATGAAAAAGGATACAACGTTATTATGTGTATCTCCAATGAGTCTTTGGAAAAAGAGGCGCATACATTAGAGATGTTAAGTAATGGTACGATTGACGGATTTATTTTGTCAGTTTCTGAAGAAGCCCAAAAACAAAATAATTATGATCACTTTAAGGAAATTATCAATGATGGGACCCCTATTGTGATGTTTGATAGAATCGCCGAAGGTATTGATTGTGATAAAGTGGTTGTTGATGATTTCGATTCGGCTTTAGATTCTACGCAACGTTTAATTGATTTAGGGTGTAAAAATATAGCGCTACTCTCATCAGTTGATAATTTGAGTGTTGGAAAACTGAGATTTGATGGGTATTTGAAAGCTTTAGAAAAAAATAATATTCCTGTAAACAATAATTTGATTATTAGAACCGACTCAGAAGAAGATTTGAAAGAAAAAATGGAATCTGTTTTTACCAATAATAAAATTGATGGCATCTTCGCGTTAGAAGAAAATGATTCGGTTGCAGCTTTACGAATGGGATTGAAAAAAGGATATAAAATTCCAGAAGAACTCTGTATTATTGGCTTTGCCGATGGTATTTTAGCTTCAAGAAGATTGTCACCAAGTTTAACTACGGTAAGTCAGCACGGAATTGAGATAGGAGAAGAGGCGGCTAAATTATTGATTAAGCGTTTGGAAGACGATTCAGAAGAAGAACCACCTTATGAAACTAAAGTGATTAAAACCGTTTTGAAAGAACGTGAAACTACTGCAAGAGTATAAAAACAAAAAATCAATTCTAATGAATGGATTTTTTTTATGGTTTTAATGGGCTTCTAGCCAATCTTTTCCTATTCCGATTTCCACTTCTAAAGGAACGCTTAATGAAACTGCTTGTTCCATTTCATGTTTGATCATCGATTGAATTTTTTCTAACTCGCTATTGTGAACATCAAATACCAATTCGTCATGAACTTGCAGCAACATTTTTGACTTCCAATTTTCAGCAATCAGTCTTTTATGAATATTGATCATAGCAATTTTGATAATATCGGCGGCACTTCCTTGAATAGGAGCGTTGACAGCATTTCGTTCTGCCGCACCACGCACCACTGCATTGGCCGAGTTGATGTCTTTTAAATAACGACGACGATCTAAAATGGTTTGTACAAAACCTTTCTCTCGTGCATTTTCAATTTGCTCTTGAATGTATGATTTTAGTTTTGGATAAGTGTTGTAATAGGCTTCAATTAGCGCGGCACTTTCGGCACGTGATAAAGATGTTTGATTACTTAATCCAAAAGCAGAAACACCGTATATAATTCCGAAGTTGACCGTTTTAGCATGACTACGTTGTTCTTTGGTTACTTCTTCTAAAGGGACATTGAATACTTTGGCGGCAGTACTTTTGTGAATGTCTTCTCCTTGCTGGAAAGCCTTAATCATATTTTCTTCACCACTTAAAGCAGCAATAATGCGCAGTTCAATTTGAGAATAATCGGCAGAGAGTAACGTATAGTTTTCGTCTCGAGCAATAAATGCTTTTCTGATTTGTCTTCCACGTTCTGTTCGAATCGGGATGTTCTGCAAATTAGGATTGTTAGAACTTAAACGTCCTGTAGCGGCTACAGTTTGCATATAATCGGTATGAACACGATGCGTTTTTGCGTCTACTTGCAAAGGCAAAGCTTCTACATAGGTGTTTTGTAATTTGATAAGCGAACGCCAATCTAAAATAGCACTCACAATTTCGTTATCTTTGGCTAAATAACTTAGAATTTCTTCACCAGTAGCATATTGACCGGTTTTAGTTTTCTTTTGTTTGGCGCCACCAATTTTTAGTTTGTCAAACAAAATATCTCCCAATTGTTTCGGGGAAGCCAAATTGAATTTCTCTCCTGCAATTTCGTAAATGCGACTTTCCAATTGAGAAATATCGTCACCTAATTCTTTCGATAGCGATTTTAAGAATGGAACGTCCAGATTGATTCCTTCTTTTTCCATGCTTGCTAAAACAGTAACTAAAGGAATTTCGATTTCTTCAAATAGTTTTTTAGTGTGTGTTTTGTCTAGTTCAGTATTGAAAATTTCAGAAAGCTGTAAGGTTACATCAGCATCTTCTACTGCATATTCTTTTATTTCCTCTAAAGGAACGTCACGCATCGATTTTTGATTTTTTCCTTTTTTGCCAATTAATGCTTCAATAGATTGAGGTGCATATTTCAAATACGTTTCAGATAAAATATCCATATTGTGACGCATATCTGGGTTGATTAGATAATGCGCAATCATGGTGTCGAATAATTTACCTTTTACAGTAATGCCATAATTCGACAATACTTTTAAATCATATTTTAAATTCTGACCTATTTTTTCAATGTTTTCATTCTCGAAAAAAGGAATTAATTTTTCAATTAAAGTTTGGGCTTCTGTTTGGTTTTCAGGAAACGGAACGTAAAATCCTTTTCCTTTTTCATACGAAAATGAAATCCCGACCAATTCGGCGTGTAAGGCATCTAATCCTGTCGTTTCGGTATCAAAACAAACCGAAGTTTGGTTTTGTAGGTTCTGCAATAATAATTTGATTCCTAAATCACCTTGAATAATTTGGTACGAATGCTCTGTGTTTTCTAACGAATTGTAATATTGATGACGTGTTTCTTCGGAACCTTCATCAATAGCACTTCCAAAAAGATCAAATTGTTCTTCAGTCTTCGGTTGTGGTTTTTTATATAATTTGGCTTCGTCTATTACGGGTGCTGTTTCCCCTTTTCTGAAAATGGCATCAAATTGTTCTGCCATTCTACGAAATTCCAATTCGTTGAATAAAGCATCTGTTTTGTCTACATCGGGAGTAGATAACTCGTAATCGGTTTCGTCAAATTGAACGGGACAGTCTAGTAAAATAGTAGCTAATGTTTTTGACAAAAGTCCTTTTTCTTTATTAGCTTCAATATTATCCTTCATTTTTCCTTTCAGCTTGTCTGTATTTGCTAAAAGGTTCTCCATAGAGCCAAATTCTTTTAATAGTTTTTTAGCAGTTACTTCGCCTACTCCAGGGAGTCCAGGAATATTATCCGCTGCATCTCCCATCATTCCAAGAAAATCAATTACTTGTTCCGGTCTTTCTACTTCAAATTTTGCTAACACTTCTGGAATACCCCAAATTTCGATTCCATTTCCCATTCGGGCAGGTTTGTACATGAAGATATTTTCTGAAACCAATTGAGCAAAATCCTTGTCTGGTGTTACCATAAAAACTTGGTAATTCTGTTTTTCGGCTTGTTTAGCAATTGTTCCAATTAAGTCATCTGCTTCGTATCCTTTTACTTCAATAATAGGAATGTGCATGGCGCGAAGCAATTCTTGGATATAAGGAACAGCAATTTTTATAGCCTCGGGAGTGGCATCACGATGGGCTTTGTATTCTGGAAAAATATCATTTCGCAAATCGCTTCCTCCATTGTCAAAGGCAACAGCTAGATGATCTGGTTTTTCTCTTTTAATGACATCCATCAAAGAATTCATAAATCCCATAATAGCAGAGGTGTCAAGCCCTTTAGAGTTGATGCGTGGGTTTTTTATAAAAGCATAATACCCTCTAAAAATTAAGGCATAGGCGTCAAGAAGGAAAAGTCGTTTTTTAGTAGACATTAGTATTTTGTTCTAAAATTTGAATCTGTAAAAATAAGGAAACCGAATGAAAGTTTTCTTTTAGAGTTAAATTTTAATTAATTAAAACCTGTTTTGTATAATTAAGTTGTTATTTTGCTCCTATAATAATTTATTGTCCTATAAATGATTACTGTTTTATTAACTTTTTTTCTGATTTTTGGAACTATAGAGTGGTTTTCCTTTCAAGCTCTTCGAACACTTTTACAACGAAAAAAGATGTTGGTGTTGTACCAAGCAGTTTCACTTCTGTTAGCCGTTTATTTTATTTATTCTATTTCTCAATTTGATCGTTCAATTGGTCAAACTAGAAAAACAATGTTGGTATTAGGATTTGCGCTAATGGTGTATTTGCCTAAAGCGGTTTTGGCACTAGTGATGTTAACCGAAGATTTTTTTAGGGTAGGAAAAGGATCTGTAAATTATTTGGCAAAGAAAAAGAAAGATCAGCCTTTCTTTGCTTCACGCAGAAAATTTGTAAGTCAGATGGGTTTAGGATTAGCGTCTATTCCTTTTTTATCCTTAATGTATGGTATTTTTGAAGGGAAGTACAATTTTAAAGTAATTAAGCAACGTATTTATTTTCCAGACTTACCAGAAGAATTTGATGGTTTTAAAATCACTCAAATTTCAGATGTGCATAGTGGTAGTTTTGATAATCCTGAAAAAATTAATTATGCTATAGATTTGGTAAATCAACAAGATTCAGATATGATTTTGTTTACAGGAGATATTGTAAATACGCATGCCAAAGAAATGATTCCGTGGATTGGGACTTTTAACAAGATTAAAGAACATAAATATGGTAAGTATTCAGTTCTTGGAAATCATGATTACGGAGAATATGTGACTTGGCCTTCTGAAAAAGAAAAAGAAGCTAATTTTCAAGCTATAAAAGATTTATACGGACAAATTGATTTCAAATTGCTTTTAAATGAACATACTTTTATCGAAAAAGGCGGTCAAAAAATAGCTCTAGTTGGTGTTGAAAATTGGGGTCATAATTTTAAAAAATTAGGAGATATAGACAAGGCTTCTGAAGGATTAACTAAAAAAGATTTTAAAATTTTAATGAGCCACGATCCAAGTCATTGGGACTATATAGTGCAACATCACAAGAAAAATTTTCATTTAACTTTATCGGGTCATACACACGGAATGCAGTTTGGAATTGAAATTCCTGGTTACTTCAAATGGAGTTTGGCACAATATGTGTATAAACAATGGGCAGGTTTGTATGAAAACAAAGGTAGGCATGTGTATGTAAATCGAGGATTTGGTTTTCATGCCTACTCAGGAAGGGTTGGAATCATGCCTGAAATTACGGTGATAGAGCTAAAAAAAGGGAATAATGTAGTGTAATTAGTTAAAAATGCTACATTTGTAAAATATTTATCTCTTTTTAAGCAGATTATAAAAATTAAATTTTTGGTTTTATGTCAAAATTTGGAGAACTTATAAACGCACAAATCCCTGTGTTAATTGATTTTTACACAGATTGGAATGAGTCTTCTGTATCCATGCATCCTGTAATAAGAGATGTAGCTGCAGCACTTGGTGATAAAGCTAAAGTGATAAAGATTGATGTCGATAAAAATCAAGAGCTAGCCGAAGCGCTAAGAATTAAAGGGCTTCCTACTCTGATGATTTATAAAGAAGGTCAAATGATCTGGAGGCAATCGGGAGAGTTAGACGCAAATGCTATTATTAATTTGGTTCAGGAGCAATTCTAATCAATTTAAATTAAAATTTTTTTAAAAAAGTTTTACGATGTATTTCGTAGAACTTTTTTTAGTTATAGTCCGATGTTGCTTTTGAATTTTATGTGGCAGTTATAATTTTAAAGTATTCGATTATTTTAAATATTAAAAAAAACACTATATTTGCATCGTTATTTATTAAAATCTAGATAATGAGGGGACTAATCGTCCCCTCTTTTTATACAACTATGACGTTCAAAGAAAAAGTAAATACACTAGTAGAGGAATGCCTTGCAGATAAACCAAGTCTTTTTTTAATTGACTTAACGATTACCGATGCTTTTAAAGTTATTGTTAATTTAGATGGTGACAATGGAGTGGCATTGCAAGATTGTATCGATGTAAGTCGAGCAATTGAAGGTAATTTAGATAGAGAAGAACAAGACTATTCTCTAGAAGTAGCCTCTGTTGGGGTTGGGTCACCATTAAAAATGGTAAGACAATATAAAAAAAATGTAGGTAGAACCTTGATAGTGAAGACATCGACAGAAAATATTGAAGCAGAATTAGTGGAAGCTAATGATGAATTTGTAATTTTGTCTTGGCAAGCAAGAGAACCAAAGAAAGTAGGAAAAGGAAAAGAAACAGTTCAAAAAACGGTAGAACTTCCTTATACAGATATTAAAGAAGCAATTGTTACAGTAACATTTTAATTAAAGAATTCGCATGGAAAATTTAGCATTAATCGATTCATTTTCAGAGTTTAAAGATGATAAACTTATTGATCGTGTAACGCTTATGGCAATTTTGGAAGATGTATTTAGAAATGCATTAAAGAAAAAATACGGTTCAGATGATAATTTTGATATCATTATCAATCCTGATAAAGGAGATATGGAAATTTGGAGACGAAGAGTTATCGTTGCTGATGAAGATTTGGATTTCGAAAATGAAGAAATAACATTAACAGAAGCTAGAAAAATTGAAGCTGATTTCGAAATCGGTGAAGAGGTTTCTGAAGAAGTAAAGTTAATTGATTTAGGAAGAAGAGCTATTTTGGCTTTACGTCAAAACTTGATTTCTAAAATCCATGAACACGATAATACTAATTTGTACAAACAATTTAAAGATATTATCGGTGAAATATATACTGCCGAAGTGCATCACGTAAGACCAAGAGTTGTTATTTTGGTTGACGATGAAGGAAATGAAATTGTTTTACCAAAAGAAAAACAAATCCCTTCTGACTTTTTCCGTAAAGGAGACAATGTGCGTGGGATCATTGAAAGCGTTGAATTAAAAGGAAACAAACCTCAAATCGTTATGTCTAGAACTTCTGATAAGTTCTTGGAAAAATTATTTGAACAAGAAATTCCTGAAGTTTTTGACGGTTTAATTATGGTTAAAAATGTAGTAAGAATCCCAGGTGAAAAAGCAAAAGTAGCGGTAGATTCTTATGATGATAGAATTGATCCTGTAGGAGCTTGTGTGGGAATGAAAGGGTCACGTATTCACGGTATTGTTCGTGAATTAGGAAATGAAAATATTGATGTTATTAATTATACAAGTAACATTCAACTATACATTACTCGTGCTTTGAGTCCGGCTAAAGTGTCTTCTATTAAAATTAATGAAGAAACTAAGAGAGCAGAAGTGTTCTTGAAATTAGAAGAAGTTTCTAAAGCAATCGGTAGAGGTGGACACAACATTAAATTGGCAGGTCTGTTAACAGGATATGAGTTAGATGTAATTCGTGAAGGAGATGTGGCTGGTGGAGAAGAAGATGATATTGAATTAACTGAATTCTCTGACGAAATTGAAGAATGGATTATAGACGAATTTGCTAAAATAGGATTGGATACTGCAAGAAGTATTTTGAAGCAAGATGTAGAAGATTTAGTAAGAAGAACAGATTTAGAAGAGGAAACAATTCTAGATGTAATCAAAATATTAAAAGAAGAATTTGATAATTAATCCAATTCTTAAAAAAATGTCTTAACTTCATTGTCCTTAAATATTTAAAAGGTCTGGGTCGAGAAACACAACAAAAAGATAATAATAAAAAGGTTTTATGTCTGAAGAGAGAGTAATAAGAATAAACAAGGTTTTAAGGGAATTAAACATTTCGTTAGAAAGAGCAGTAGATTATCTAAAAGATAAGGGAATTGCCATTGATGCAAATCCAAATGCTAAAATTTCTGAACGAGAGTTTGGTATCCTACAAAGTCAATTTGCGGGCGATAAGGGGAATAAAGAGGCTTCTAAAGAAGTAGGAGAAGAGAAAAGAAAAGAAAAAGAAGCATTACGTATTCAACGTGAGCAAGAGATTGAAGAAAAACGCAAACAAGAAGAGGAGCGTCAAGAAGTTATTAAAGCAAAAGCTGTTGTAACTGGTCCTGTCCAGGTTGGTAAAATTGAACTCAATCCTAAAAAACCTGCTAACGTTCCGTCAACTCCTGTAGAAGTTAAAGCTCAAGACGTATCTCAAGATGTTGTTTCGGAAAAACCAATTTCAGACAAAAAAGAAGTAAAACCAGTTGCAGAAGTTGCACCAAAAGAAGAGAAAAAAGTAGTTCCTGCTGAAGTGAAAGCAGAGGTTAATACTGATGATGCTCCTGTAGACGAAACAATTACTACTCAGTACCAGAAATTATCAGGTGCTACTTTGACAGGTCAAACTATTGATTTATCTCAATTCAATAAACCAAAAAAGAAAAAAGAAGATCCTAAAATTACTCCAAACAAACCAGGTGCGCCAGGTGCTGGAGCTAATGCAGGGAAGAATAAAAGAAAAAGAATTGTAGCTAAGCCATCAACACCAGGTGAGCCAGGAGCTCCAAATCCGAATAAAATTACTCCAAATGCTGGAGGTGGTTTCAATGCTAATAGAGGTGCTAAACCAGGTTTTGTAAAAGGAAATAGACCTGCTATTGTTGCAAAAGTAGAGCCAACAGAAGAAGAGGTTAAAAATCAAATCCGTGAAACTTTAGAAAAACTTCAAGGCAAAGGAGGTAAATCTAAAGCAGCGAAATACAGAAGAGATAAAAGAGATACGCACCGTCAAAAATCTGACGAAGAGCAAAGAGCTTTGGACGAAGGAAGTAAAACTATTAAAGTTACTGAATTTGTTACTGTAGGTGAAATTGCAATCATGATGGATGTGCCTATTACTAAAGTAATTGGTACATGTATGTCACTTGGAATTATGGTAACCATGAATCAGCGTTTGGATGCTGAAACGTTAACTATTGTTGCGGATGAATTTGGTTACGAAGTGGAATTCATTACCGTAGATATCGAAGAAGCAATTCAAGTTGTTGAAGATAAAGAAGAAGATTTAGTGTTCAGGGCGCCTATCGTAACTGTTATGGGGCATGTCGATCACGGTAAAACCTCTTTATTGGATTACATTCGTAAAGAAAATGTAATTGCAGGAGAGTCAGGAGGAATCACACAGCACATTGGTGCTTATGGGGTTACCTTGGATAACGGGCAAAAAATAGCATTTTTAGATACTCCAGGTCACGAGGCCTTTACGGCAATGCGTGCTCGTGGAGCTCAAGTTACTGATATTGCAATTATTGTAATTGCTGCGGATGATGACATCATGCCACAAACGAAAGAGGCAATTAGTCACGCTCAAGCGGCAGGTGTTCCAATTATTTTTGCAATTAATAAGGTAGATAAGCCAAATGCTAATCCAGATAAGATTAAAGAAAGATTAGCGGGTATGAATTTGCTAGTTGAAGATTGGGGAGGTAAAATTCAATCGCATGATATTTCGGCTAAAACTGGGTTAGGTGTTAAGGAATTGCTTGAAAAAGTATTGCTTGAAGCTGAAATTTTAGATTTAAAATCAAATCCAGATAAACCTGCACAGGGAACTGTTGTTGAGGCTTTCTTAGATAAAGGTAAAGGGTATGTTTCTACTTTATTAGTACAACATGGAACTTTAAGAATCGGGGATTATATGTTGGCTGGGAAACATCATGGTAAAATTAAAGCCATGCATGACGAAAGAGGCCATGTGGTTAAAGAAGCAGGTCCTTCTACTCCAGTATCTGTTTTAGGTTTGGATGGGGCAGCTACTGCTGGAGATAAATTCAATATTTTTGAAGACGAAAAAGAAGCAAAACAAATTGCTTCAAAACGTTCTCAATTGATGCGTGAGCAGTCAGTAAGAACACAACGTCATATTACATTAGATGAAATTGGACGAAGAATTGCCCTAGGTCAATTTAAAGAATTAAACGTAATTCTTAAAGGAGACGTTGATGGTTCTGTTGAAGCGTTGTCTGATTCGTTCTCTAAATTATCTACTGAAGAAGTTCAAATTAATATCATCCACAAAGGAGTGGGTGCTATTACAGAAACTGACGTAATGTTAGCATCTGCTTCGGATGCGATTATCATCGGATTTAATGTTCGTCCTGCTGGAAATGCAAGACAATTAGCTGATAAAGAAGAGATAGACATCCGTTATTATTCTATTATCTATGCTGCTATCGATGACTTGAAAGATGCAATGGAAGGAATGTTAGCACCAGAAATGAAAGAAGAAGTACTTGGTACTGCTGAAATTAGAGAGATATTTAAAATTTCTAAAGTAGGATCTATTGCTGGATGTATGGTGATGGATGGTAAAATTACTAGAAATGCTAAGGTTCGTGTAGTTAGAGAAGGTGTTGTGGTATTTGATGGTGAATTAGTAGCGCTGAAACGTTTCAAAGACGATGTGAAAGAAGTGACTAAAGGATATGATTGTGGTATTCAAATTAAAGGTTATAATGATATCGAAGAAAGAGATGTTATTGAAGCATACCATGAAGTTGCAATCAAAAAGAAATTGAAGTAATATTTAATTTATAGCACAAAAAAATCCCGATTTATCGGGATTTTTTTGTGCTTATTTTTATGTTATTTGCTAGGCTTTATTAGGAGTGTATTTTTGTATTTTTTTTTGATTTCCACATAATTTCTTTCCGCTTCCATTCTTGTTTTGAAGTTGCCTACCCACACTTTATAGTTTGGTGTATTGAAGATAATGGTAGCGTCAATATCTTTAAACTCTTGTTTGAATTGGAGTACTGTTTTTTTTGCTTTTTCACTTTCGCCACTAAAAATCTGAATTTTATACCTCTCGTTCAAAGCTATAGAAGCATGTACTTTTCGTTTTTCGTTTAATAATTTTTCGAATTTTGATTCGTTATTTGAAGTGCTTTTTGTGTTTTGGGCTTTTAAGGAGTTGCTTAGTACTGCAAATATAATTATGGGTAAAAGCCATTTTGAAATTGTTAAAATTCTCATAATGTGGTGATTTTTATGTAAAAGTAATATTTAATAAAGTAATGTTAACTCTAAATATTATTTAGAATTAATATAAATTGAATTTAAGACTATTTTAAGGTTTTGAGAATAGTTCTTAAGTCGTATTTTTGTGCAAGTTTAAAAAGAATGTATACGTTTTTTCTAAAAACATTAGTAGAAAAAACCGTACCAATTTTAGTAGATAATCATTATACTATATGAAAAAGGTGGGTAACCATAATTCGATCTTAAGGAAATTATATTTCTG
This sequence comes from Flavobacterium sp., assembly GCF_024642105.1. GTDB lineage: Bacteria > Bacteroidota > Bacteroidia > Flavobacteriales > Flavobacteriaceae > Flavobacterium. Next base: position 238,846 of record NZ_JAHEBT010000052.1, on the reverse strand, counting down.
CTTAGCTTTAATGCTAATTTTCTCTGTAACTTCATTTGCTCAAGATGCTGCTCCTGCAGCTGCTGATGCTACGGTGGCTCCTGCAGCTGCAACTGGTGGAGATCCTGCAAAAGGAAAAGAACTATTCAATGCAAATTGCGCTGCATGTCATAAATTAGATGCTAAATCTACAGGTCCTGCTCTTAGAGGTGTGGCTGGTAAATATGAGATGTCATGGATTTACAAATGGGTGCATAATAGCTCTGATTTGATTAAATCTGGAGATGCTGCTGCTGTGAAAGTTTTTGAAGAAAATAATAAAGCGGTAATGACTGCTTTTCCTCAGTTGTCAGAAGGAGATATTGATAATATTATAGCGTATACTTCAACTCCTAAAGAAGAAGCTCCGGTTGTTGCTGGTGCTGCTGTTCCGGGAACTGATGCTGCAGCTTCGTCAGAAAGTGGTTTGTCAAATAATATTATATTAGGAGCTCTTGCTTTGGTGATGGCTATGCTTGTGGTAATGTTGTTTTTGGTGAACAATGTGTTAAGAAAAGTAGCTAAAGCGAATAATATTGAAGTTGCTCCAAAAGAACCAAGAATTTCTATTTGGAAAGCATTTGTTAAAAATCAATTTTTAATATTGGTTACGGCAATATTCTTATTGTTATCTGGTGCTTATTTGGTTTATGGTTTCTTGATGCAAGTAGGTGTTGATCAAGAATATTCTCCAATTCAGCCAATTCATTATTCTCATAAAATCCATGCTGGTGATAATGAGATTAATTGTAAATATTGTCATTCTGCTGCTAGAGTTAGTAAAAATGCCGGTATTCCTTCTTTGAATGTGTGTATGAATTGTCATAAAAATATTTCTGAAGTTGCAGAAACTACTGCTACTCCAGAATATAGCAAGGTATTTTATGATGAGCAAATCCAAAAGTTATATACTGCAGTGGGTTGGGATAAAACAACGCAATCGTATACTGGAAAAACACAACCTGTTAAATGGGTTCGTATTCATAATTTACCTGACTTTGTATATTTCAATCATTCACAACACGTAACTGTTGCCGGAATTGAATGTCAAACTTGTCACGGACCAGTTCAAGAATATGAAATTCAAAAACAATTTGCTCCTTTAACAATGGGATGGTGTATTGATTGCCACAGAAAAACTGATGTTAAAATGGAGGGTAATGAATATTACACTAAAATCCACGAACAACTTTCTAAAAAGTATGGCGTAGACAAATTGACTGCTGCTCAAATGGGAGGTTTAGAATGTGGTAAATGTCACTATTAATCAAATTATTAAGTTTTTAATATTTATATATGTCATCAAACAAAAAATACTGGAAAAGTGTTGAGGAACTAGACGGAAATAGTTCTATTGTTGAGGCGCTTAAAAATAACGAATTCGTTGAAGAGATTCCTACAGATGAATTTTTAGGAAATAATGATGCCTTGTCATCTTCTTCTACAACACGTCGTGATTTTTTAAAGTACGTTGGATTTAGTACTGCAGCAGCTACTCTTGCTGCTTGCGAAGGTCCTGTTCATAAATCAATACCTTATGTGTTGCAACCAGAACAAATTATTCCTGGTGTAGCGGATTATTATGCAACTTCTGTTTTTGACGGTTTTGATTTTGCTAATTTATTAGTTAAAACACGCGAAGGTCGTCCTATAAAAATTGATAATAATGCTATTGCTGGAGCAAAATTTTCTGCTAATGCAAGAGTTCATGCGTCAATCTTGTCTTTATATGACAGTATGCGCTTGAAAGAGCCTAAAATTGCCGGTTCTAATGCAAGTTGGACTGATGTGAATTCTAAAATTGCATCAAGCATTGTGGAAGCTAAAGCAAAAGGAGGTCAGGTCGTTTTGTTGACAAATACTTTGGCGAGTCCATCAACTGAAAAGTTGATTGCTGAGTTTGTTGCTAAAAATCCAAATGCAAAACATGTAGTTTATGATGCGGTTTCATCTTCTGAAGCATTAGATGCTTTTGAAACGGTATACGGAGAAAGAGCGTTAGTAGATTATGATTTTTCTAAAGCGTCTTTAATCGTTTCTGTTGGAGCTGATTTCCTAGGAGATTGGCAAGGTGGAGGATATGATGCGGGTTATGCTCAAGGTAGAATTCCTAAAAACGGAAAAATGTCACGTCATTTCCAATTGGAAGCGAATATGACTTTGTCTGGTGCTGCTGCTGATAAGCGTTTGCCTATGTCAACTGCGAATCAAAAACAAGCATTAGTTCATATGTATAATGTTGTAACTGGTTCTTCAGTTGCAGTAAGTTTAGATGATCAATTTAAATCAGAAGTTACAAAAGCAGCGCAACAATTAAAGGCTGCAGGTTCAAAAGGAGTGTTGGTATCTGGAATTCAAGATAAAAATGCTCAGTTATTAGTTTTGGCTATCAATCAAAAATTGGCTAGTGAAGCTTTTACTACTTCTGGAACAAGACAAATAAGAAAAGGATCTAACGAGAAAGTAGCTCAATTGATTAATGAAATGAAAGCAGGTAGCGTTCATACATTGATTATGAGTGGTGTTAATCCTGTTTATACATTGGCAGACAGTGCTTCTTTTGTAGAAGGACTTAAAAAGGTTACTACTTCAGTTGCTTTCTCTTTGAAAGAAGATGAGACAGCTTCAGTTGCTACAATAGCTGCCCCGGTTCCTCATTATTTGGAATCTTGGAACGATTTAAGTTTGACAAAAGGGACTTATAGCCTTACTCAGCCAACAATTCGTCCATTATTTAATACCAAACAATTTCAAGACGTTTTATTGTCGTTGAACGGTAATGCAGGTACTTTTTATGATTACATTAAAGGAACTGCAGCTTCAATAATTGCAGGATCTACTTGGAATAAAGTATTACATGATGGTGTATATGTTGGTGTTGTTCCAACAGCATCTGCTGGTTCAGCTGATTATGCTGCTGCAGCAACTGCTTTGTCAAAATCAAAAGCTTCAGAAGCATTTGAATTAGTTTTATATACTAAAACTGGTTTAGGTGATGGTCAACAAGCTAACAATCCTTGGTTACAAGAATTCCCTGATCCAATCACAAGAGTATCTTGGGATAATTATGTAACGGTTTCTAATGCTGATGCTAAAAAATTAGGATTAACTAATGAAATTGTTGCTAATGGAGGATTAAATGGTAGTTATGCTACTATTACAACTACAGAGGGTGTTAAATTAGACAATGTACCTGTAATTGTTCAGCCTGGTCAAGCGGTTGGAACTGTAGGTTTAGCTTTAGGATATGGTCGTAAAGCTGCTCTAAAAGAAGAAATGGTAGTAGGTATAAATGCTTACGCTTTATATAAAGGGTTTAATAATGTACAATCGGTATCATTGGTTAAAGTTGATGGAGAACACGAGTTTGCTTGTGTTCAAGGTCAAAAAACTTTGATGGGTAGAGGTGATATTATTAAAGAAACTACTTTAGAAATTTTTAATACTAAAGATGCTAAAGAATGGAATGAAGTTCCTATGGTATCTTTGGATCACAAAGAAGTAGAGTCAACTAAAGTTGATTTATGGGATTCATTTGATCGTTCAATAGGACATCACTTTAATCTTTCTATCGATTTAAATGCTTGTACTGGTTGTGGTGCTTGTGTTATCGCTTGTCACGCAGAGAACAATGTTCCTGTAGTTGGTAAATCAGAAGTTAGAAGAAGTCGTGATATGCACTGGTTGCGTATCGATAGATATTATTCTTCTGAAAGTACTTTTGAAGGAGATAACGAAAGAAAAGAAAATATTGCAGGTTTGTCAAGTTCATTGTCAACATTTAACGAAATGGAAAAAGCTGGGGATAATCCTCAAGTGGCTTTCCAACCAGTTATGTGTCAACATTGTAACCATGCACCTTGTGAAACTGTTTGCCCTGTTGCAGCAACTTCTCACGGACGTCAAGGTCAAAACAATATGGCTTACAACAGATGTGTTGGTACTCGTTACTGTGCTAACAACTGTCCGTATAAAGTTCGTCGTTTCAACTGGTTCTTATACAGTCAAAATAGCGAGTTTGATTATCATATGAATGATGATTTAGGTCGTATGGTATTGAATCCAGATGTGAATGTTCGTTCTCGTGGAGTTATGGAAAAATGTTCTATGTGTCTACAAATGACACAAGCAACAATTCTTAAAGCGAAGAGAGAAGGAAGAGCGATTAAAGATGGTGAATTCCAAACGGCTTGTTCAAATGCATGTTCTACCGGAGCAATGGTATTTGGAGATGTTAATGATGCAGATGCAAAAGTAGCTAAGTTGGCTGCTGATGATAGAATGTATCATTTATTAGAGCATGTAGGAACTAAGCCAAATGTGATTTATCACGTTAAAGTTAGAAATACCTAGTATAAAATATTAATTAAGAAACAAGATAAAGGATTATGTCGTCTCACTACGAATCAAGCATTAGAAAACCTTTAGTTATAGGTGATAAGTCTTATCACGATGTAACAGTAGATGTTGCAGCTCCTGTTGAAGGTAAAGCTAACAAACATTGGTGGATTGTGTTTTCAATCGCATTAACAGCTTTCCTTTGGGGATTAGGCTGTATTATCTATACTGTATCTACAGGAATCGGAACATGGGGATTAAATAAAACCGTGGGTTGGGCTTGGGATATCACTAACTTCGTTTGGTGGGTAGGTATCGGTCACGCAGGAACGTTGATTTCTGCTGTATTATTACTTTTCCGTCAACGTTGGAGAATGGCTATTAACCGTTCTGCAGAAGCTATGACTATTTTCTCTGTAATTCAGGCTGGTTTATTCCCAATTATTCACATGGGACGTCCTTGGTTGGCTTACTGGGTATTGCCTATTCCGAATCAGTTTGGTTCATTATGGGTAAACTTTAACTCACCATTGTTATGGGACGTATTTGCAATTTCAACTTATCTTTCGGTTTCATTAGTTTTCTGGTGGACTGGATTATTGCCTGACTTTGCTATGTTAAGAGATAGAGCGATTACACCTTTTCACAAAAGAATTTATTCTATCTTGAGTTTTGGATGGAGTGGTAGAGCAAAAGACTGGCAACGTTTTGAAGAAGTATCTTTAGTTCTTGCAGGTTTAGCAACTCCATTAGTACTTTCGGTACACACTATCGTATCGATGGACTTTGCTACTTCAGTAATTCCAGGATGGCATACTACTATTTTCCCACCTTACTTCGTTGCTGGAGCGGTATTCTCTGGATTTGCAATGGTAAATACTTTGCTTATCATTATGAGAAAAGTATCTAATTTAGAAGCTTATATTACTATTCAACATATTGAATTGATGAATATTGTAATCATGATTACAGGTTCTATTGTTGGTGTAGCTTATATTACTGAGTTATTTGTTGCTTGGTATTCAGGTGTAGAATACGAACAATATGCTTTCTTAAATAGAGCAACAGGACCTTATTGGTGGGCTTATTGGTCGATGATGACATGTAATGTGTTTTCACCTCAATTTATGTGGTTCAAAAAATTAAGAACAAGTATTATGTTCTCTTTTATAATCTCTATTGTTGTAAATATTGGAATGTGGTTCGAACGTTTCGTAATCATTGTAACTTCATTACACAGAGATTATTTACCATCTTCATGGACAATGTTCTCACCAACATTTGTTGATATTGGTATATTCATTGGAACAATTGGTTTCTTCTTTGTATTGTTTTTATTATATGCTAGAACATTCCCAGTAATTGCTCAAGCAGAGGTTAAAACAATCCTAAAAGCAACTGGAGATAATTATATTAGAGAAAGAGCAAATAAAGATTCACACCATGAGTAATAAAGTAATATACGCCATTTATAATGACGATGATATATTGATGGATGCCGTTAAGAAAACACGTGCTGCTCATCATCATATCGAAGAAGTTTTTAGTCCATTTCCTGTTCACGGTTTGGACAAAGCTATGGGACTTGCCCCAACACGTTTAGCCATTTGTGCTTTTTTATATGGGTTGTGTGGTATTTCTTTTGGAACTTGGATGATGAATTATATTATGATTCAAGATTGGCCTCAAGATATTGGTGGTAAACCGAGTTTCAGTTATATCGAAAATATGCCAGCTTTCGTTCCAATTATGTTTGAAGAAACGGTATTTTTTGCAGCTCACTTAATGGTGATTACTTTTTATATGAGAAGTAAATTGTGGCCATTTAAAGAAGCTGAAAATCCTGATGTTAGAACAACTGATGATCACTTTTTGATGGAAGTTGCTGTAAATGATAATGAAGCTGAATTAGTTTCGTTTTTCGAGAACACTGGAGCTATTGAAGTTAAAGTAATAGAAAAGCATTAATCATAGTTATGAAAAATATATTTAAAATAGCGTTTTTATTTGGTATGACTGCATTGGTGTCGTCTTGTCATGATAAATCTGCACCAAATTACCAATATTTTCCAAACATGTACGAATCTGCAGGTTATGAAACCTATTCTGAATCGGCTGCATTTAAAGACGGAAAAGAAGGTCAACTTCCTGTAGTTGGTACAATTAATAGAGGATTTGAGCCTTACGTATATGAAAATTCTACTGCAGGTTATGAATTGGCTAAGGCTAACCTTAAATCTCCATTAGATTCTATTCAAAAAGATTTGACTAAAGGTCAAGAATTATATGAAATTTATTGTATTAGTTGCCATGGTGCTGCTGGAAATGGTAAAGGAAAATTAGTAGAGAGAGAAAAATTTCTTGGTGTTCCTAGTTATGCAGACAGACCTATTACTGAAGGGAGTATTTTTCACGTAATAACGTATGGTCTTAATTCAATGGGTTCTCATGCCAATCAATTGGATGCCAAAGAACGTTGGTTAGTTGCTAACTATGTTCTTAAACTTAAAAGTGAATTATAATTGTTGAACAAACTGATCGTAATAGATATGTACACATTTTCAAGTAAATTAAAAACCTTTTCTTTAGTCTTAATGGCTGTTGGTCTACTAGGGATTGGATATGGTTTTTATACTGCTCCAAAAGATATTAAAGAAGTTGAAGCGCTTTTAGCTTCTGAAAGCCATGGTGAGCATGGTGTTGCTAAACATGAAGTTGAAAAATCTCATGAAGTTGTAGCAACGAATAGTGAAAGCAAAACTCATGATGCAACTGAAGCACATGAGGATAATGCACATGCTGAACACGAAGCGCATTTAACACATGTTTTACATCAATTACAAAATAAGCCTTGGGCTGCTTTGTATGTTGCTTGTATTTTCTTTTTGTTGATTGCTATGGGAACTTTAGCTTTTTATGCTATTCAACAAGTGGCACAAGCTGGTTGGTCACCTGTATTGTTTAGAGTTATGCAAGGAATTACATCTTATTTGCCTGTTGGTTCGGTGTTATTTTTTATATTCTTGCTATTATCTGGATTACATTTTAATCATTTATTTGTTTGGTTAGGAGAAGGTGTTACAGATCCTAAGAGCATTAATTATGATGAAATCATTGCAGGTAAAGCCGGTTATTTGAACTTTCCATTTTGGATTGTTAGAGCAGCTGTATTCTTGTTAGGGTGGAATTTATACCGTTATTATTCAAGAAAAAATTGTTTAGCTCAAGATGAGGCTAATGATAATTTAAACTACAAAAAGAATTTTAAAATATCGGCTGGATTTTTAGTTTTCTTCATTGTTTCTGAGTCAATTATGTCTTGGGACTGGATTATGTCAATTGATCCTCATTGGTTCAGTACATTATTTGGATGGTATGTATTTGCAAGTTTCTTTGTAAGTGGAATTACAATGATTGCTATGGTAACGTTGTACTTGAAATCAAAAGGATATTTAGAACACGTTAATACAAGTCATATTCATGATTTGGCTAAATTTATGTTCGGTATTAGTGTATTTTGGACTTATTTATGGTTTTCTCAATTCATGTTGATTTGGTATGCTGATATCCCTGAAGAGATTACTTATTTTGTAACAAGAATTCAGTTGTATAATCTTCCATTCTTTGGTGCTGTAGCTATGAATTTCCTTTTCCCTCTTTTAATTTTGATTAATACTGACTTTAAGAGAATTACTTGGGTATTAGTTATGGCTGGAATCGTAATTTTGTTAGGTCATTATATTGATTTCTTTAATATGATTATGCCAGGAACGGTTGGCGATCAATGGTTTATTGGGGTTTCAGAAATTGCTTCAATTCTTTTCTTCCTTGGATTATTTATTTATGTTGTATTCACAGCATTAACAAAAGCTCCATTACTGGCAAAAAGAAATCCATTCATTGAGGAGAGTAAACATTTTCATTATTAATATTTAAAGAAAAAACAGATGACAAGTTTGTTGGTAATTATAGTTTTAGTTCTATTAGCTGTTGCACTTTGGCAATTGACTAAAATATTCGACCTTACGCAAGTAGGAGTTTCAAATTCAAATGATTCTCAAGTTGCTACTGATAATGATAATAATATTCAAGGATATTTAATGTTTGGCTTTTTAGCATTCATTTATATTTTTACGATATATGGGTTATTAAAATGGGGAGATCTTCCTTTGCATACCCCAGCTTCTGAACACGGTGCTGATGTCGATAATTTGATGAATATTACCTGGGTTTTAATTTTTACTGTCCAAGCCATCACTCAAGTTTTATTGCACTTTTTTGCTTTTAAATATAGAGGTAAGAAAGATCAAAAAGCCTTGTTTTTTGCTGATAATAATAAGTTAGAGGCAATTTGGAGTGTTATTCCAGCGGTTGTATTAGCAGGTTTAATTTTATACGGTCTTTATGCTTGGAATAACATTATGTTTGTTGACGAAGATGAAGACGTGGTTGTAATTGAATTATATGCTCAACAATTTAAGTGGTCTGCTCGTTATGCTGGTGCTGATAATGTATTGGGTAAAGCAAATGTAAGATTAATAGAGGGAGTTAATACTTTGGGAGTTGATCTAGCTGATCCAAATGCACAAGATGATATTGTAGTTTCTGAATTGCACATACCAAAAGGTAAAAAAATACATTTCAAGATTCGTTCCCAAGATGTGTTGCACTCAGCTTATATGCCTCATTTTAGAGCACAGATGAATTGTGTTCCAGGGATGGTTACTGAATTTGCTTTTACTCCTATTTATACCTCTGCAGAGTATAGAGAATTGCCTTATATGGTAGAAAAAGTAGCTAGGATTAATGAGTTAAGAGCAAAACAAAGCCTTAAGTTAGTCGCTGAAGGTAAAACAGCACTTGATCCTTATACTTTTGATTACTTGTTGCTTTGTAATAAAATTTGTGGTGCATCTCACTACAATATGCAAATGAAAATCGTTGTGGATACACCAGAAGAGTATAAAAAATGGTTGTCTGAACAAGTGGCTTTAGTTAAAGAAGTTAAAGCGGCTAATGAGCCTGCTCCTGCTGATGCCACAGGTACTGATTCAACTTCGGTTACAAGTGATACAGCGGTTGCTAAAGTAGCGATGAAATAATAAATTTAAGAATATTTAAAGTATACAAATATGTCAGCAGAAGGACACGGTCACGAACACGATCATCATCATAAAGAAACTTTCATTACTAAGTATATATTTAGTATTGATCATAAAATGATTGCAAAACAATACCTTATTACAGGTATCGTTATGGGAATTATTGGTGTAGCAATGTCGTTGCTTTTTAGAATGCAATTGGCTTGGCCTGAAGAATCTTTTAAAATCTTCAATATTTTATTAGGTGATAAATTTGCACCAGAAGGAGTAATGGCTAATGATATTTATTTAGCCTTGGTTACAATACATGGAACCATTATGGTTTTCTTTGTATTGACTGCTGGTTTAAGTGGTACTTTTAGTAACTTATTGATTCCGCTTCAAATTGGGGCAAGAGATATGGCTTCAGGATTCATGAATATGATTTCGTATTGGTTATTCTTTTTATCAAGTGTGATCATGGTTTGTTCATTATTTGTTGAGGCTGGTCCAGCTTCATCTGGATGGACAATTTATCCGCCATTGAGTGCATTGCCACAAGCTATTCCTGGTTCTGGAGCTGGTATGACATTATGGCTAGTTTCCATGGCTATATTCATTGCGTCTTCTTTGATGGGATCTTTGAATTATGTTGTAACAGTAATCAATTTGAGAACAAAAGGAATGACAATGACTAGATTGCCACTTACTATTTGGGCATTCTTTATCACTGCTGTTATTGGTATTGTTTCTTTCCCAGTATTGTTGTCTGCTGCTTTGTTATTAATTTTCGATAGAAGTTTCGGAACTTCATTTTTCTTATCAGATATTTATATTGCAGGAGAGGTTTTACATTATCAAGGTGGTTCACCTGTATTGTTTGAGCACTTGTTCTGGTTCTTAGGTCACCCTGAGGTTTATATTGTATTATTACCAGCTTTAGGTATTACATCAGAAATTATTGCAACAAACTCTCGTAAACCAATTTTTGGTTATAGAGCGATGATTATGTCGATTTTAGCGATTGCTTTTTTATCTACAATCGTTTGGGGTCACCACATGTTTGTATCAGGAATGAATCCGTTTTTAGGTTCTGTATTTACTTTTACAACTTTGCTTATTGCAATTCCATCAGCTGTAAAAGCGTTTAATTATATCACAACTTTGTGGAAAGGAAACTTACAATTCAATCCAGCTATGTTGTTTTCTATCGGATTGGTATCAACTTTTATTACAGGTGGATTAACAGGAATTATTCTTGGAGATAGTACTTTGGATATTAATGTGCATGATACTTATTTCGTTGTAGCTCACTTCCACTTAGTAATGGGTATTTCTGCTCTTTACGGGATGTTTGCAGGTGTGTATCATTGGTTCCCAAGAATGTTTGGAAGAATGTTGAACAAAAATTTAGGATATATTCACTTTTGGGTAACGGCTGTTTGTGCTTATGGAGTATTTTTCCCAATGCACTTTATTGGATTAGCTGGTTTGCCAAGACGTTATTATACAAACACTAACTTTCCATTGTTTGATGATTTACAAAATGTGAACGTATTAATTACAACATTTGCTTTAATCGGTGGGGCTTTCCAATTAGTATTCTTATATAATTTCTTTGTAAGTATCTTCTATGGTAAAAAAGCAGAGCAAAATCCTTGGAAATCTAACACTTTAGAATGGACTGCACCAGTGGAACATATGCACGGTAACTGGCCAGGAGAAATTCCTGAAGTACATAGATGGCCTTACGATTATAGTAATCCTGCACATGATGAAGATTACGTTCCTCAAAACGTGCCAATGAAACCAGGTGAAGAAGTTTTACACCATTAATATACAGAGCCTCTATGAAAATAGAGGCTTTTTTATTTGATTTCATTCACATCTGAATTTTCTATTTAATTCCTCCAAAATCTTTCTCTATATTTGTTTCATGAACGAAAATTTAGACCCAACTACAAAAGGATATAACCCGGATGAACTTGATCTTGAAAAAAGATTAAGACCACTCTCTTTTGATGATTTTGCAGGTCAAGATCAAATCCTTGAAAATCTTAAGGTATTTGTAGAGGCAGCTAATCAGCGTAACGAGGCTTTAGATCATACATTATTTCACGGTCCTCCAGGATTAGGTAAAACTACTTTAGCTAATATTCTGGCTAATGAATTGCAAGTTGGAATTAAAATCACCTCTGGTCCGGTTTTGGATAAGCCAGGGGATTTAGCGGGCTTGTTAACCAATCTTGAAGAACGAGATGTCTTGTTTATCGATGAAATCCATCGTTTAAGCCCTATAGTAGAGGAATATTTGTATTCGGCTATGGAAGATTTCAAGATTGATATTATGATTGAATCTGGTCCTAATGCAAGAACCGTTCAAATCAATTTAAATCCTTTTACGCTTATTGGTGCTACTACTCGTTCAGGTTTATTGACTGCTCCTATGCGCGCACGTTTTGGAATCTCCTCACGTTTACAATATTATACCACTGAACTATTAACAACTATCATTGAACGTAGTGCAAGTATTTTAAAAATGCCTATTGATCTTGAAGCAGCAATTGAAATTGCAGGGCGAAGTAGAGGAACACCTCGTATAGCTAACGCATTGCTGCGTAGAGTGCGTGATTTTGCACAAATTAAGGGTAATGGTACGATTGATATAGAAATTGCAAGATATGCCTTAAAAGCGCTTAATGTGGATGCGCACGGTTTGGATGAAATGGATAATAAAATTTTAAATACCATTATTGACAAATTTAAAGGAGGTCCTGTAGGTTTAACTACCTTGGCTACAGCTGTTTCAGAAAGCAGCGAAACCATCGAAGAAGTCTATGAGCCGTTTCTAATTCAAGAAGGATTTATTATGCGTACCCCTCGTGGACGTGAAGTGACAGACAAAGCCTATAAACATTTAGGTAAATTGAAAACCAATATTCAAGGCGGGTTGTTTTAATTTTGGGAGCTCATCCTGCTATCCGCTGTATCTTTTCCCTAAGGCTTCTAGCCTTTCAAAGGCTAGAAGCCTTAAAAGATGTCGCTTCTATCAGGGCTAGTTAAACCGGTTTTAATTCTATTTCTATTAACAATAAATCAAAATATTCGCAATTCATCAAATCTGAGGCGCAACGCCTTGGTTTTTTGTCTTGTGGTATATCTAGGGCTGGTTTTTTAGAAACAGAAGCTCCACGGCTCGAAAAATGGCTTAAAAACAATAGCCATGGTCAAATGACCTACATGGAAAATCATTTTGACAAGCGTTTGGATCCTACTTTACTAGTTGATGGTGCCAAAAGTGTCGTTTCATTACTCCTGAATTATTATCCATCAGAATTTCAAAGAGCCGATTCCTATAAAATTTCCAAATATGCTTATGGACAAGATTATCATTATGTAATCAAAGAAAAGCTGAAAGCACTTTTGTTTTCTATCCAAGAACAAATAGGGGAGGTTTCAGGTCGCGCTTTTGTAGATTCAGCACCTGTGTTGGATAAAGCTTGGGCAGCTAAAAGTGGTTTGGGTTGGATAGGGAAAAATAGTAATCTCATTACACAAAAAGTAGGTTCTTTTTATTTTATAGCCGAGTTAATCATTGATTTAGATTTAGAATATGATACTCCAACTACTGACCACTGTGGTACTTGTACCGCTTGTTTAGATGCTTGTCCAACGCAAGCTATTATTGCGCCTTATCAAGTAGATGGCAGTAAATGTATTTCATATTATACAATCGAATTAAAGGATAATCTTCCATATGATATGAAGGGAAAATTGGACGATTGGGCTTTTGGATGTGATGTATGCCAAGATGTCTGCCCTTGGAATCGATTTTCTAAACCTCACAATGAGCCTTTGTTTGATACCAATCCTGAATTACTTTCGTTTTCTAAAAAAGACTGGGAAGAAATTACCTCTGAAACGTTTCAAAAGGTATTTAAAAATTCTCCTCTTAAACGCACTAAATTTGAAGGCTTAAAGCGAAATTTAAATTTTTTAAAATAATAAATCTCTATTTTGAACTAGATTCTCGTTCAATAATTTCAGTATCTAATTCAATAGTTTTCGGACTAAATTCAACTTCTTCTTTTCTGGCTGTCATTTCTTCTAACAATAAATCGAAAGCAGTAACTCCCATTTCATGACTTGGTTGCTCTATAGTACTTAATTTTGGAGTAATTACTTGAGACATAAACCAATTACTAAAACCAATTATTTTAACGTCTTTGGGTACGTTAATTTTGTGTTCGTTACAATAAGCTAATACGCCTACTGCAACCAAGTCAGTTATCGCAAATATTCCGTCTACATCTGGATGCTCTTCAAATAGTTGTTCGGCGAACTCTTTTCCTTCTTCGAAAGATACTTTTTCACAAGCATATACTAATTTTGAGTCAAATGGAATATTATTTTTTTCTAAAGCTTTTTTATAGCCTAGATAGCGGTCAATAGAATTTTGCGGGTTGAGAGGCCCTCGAATATGAGCTATTTTTTTGCAACCATTATCAATTAAGTGTTGTGTGGCTTCAAATCCTGCTTTTTGGTCGTCAATAATTACCTTGGAACATTTCGCTAATTTGGCAATCTTGTCAAACATTACTAAAGGAATGTTTCTCTTAATTATCTCTTGGATATGAGAATCGTTATTCGATTCATTAGAAAGTGACATCAGAATCCCGTCTACTCTTTTGTTAATGAGTAATTCTACTTGTTTTTTTTCTAATTCTAATGTTTCGTTAGACTGTAAGATGATTACTAAATATCCATTTTTTTCAGCCTCATCAATAATAGCTTTAATAATATTAGAGAAAAAATGATGCGATACTTCAGGGATTATTAAACCAATGGTTTTAGACTCTTTCGTTCTTAAATTTACGGCAAAACTGTTAGGAGTGTAGTTTAAGTTTTGTGCCAACTCTTTAACTGCATTTTTCGTTTTCTCACTAACATCTGGATAGTTTTTTAGTGCTTTAGAAACTGTTGTAATGGAGATTCCTAGCGTAGTCGCAATTTCTTTAAGAGTAATGTCTTTCATGACCGTGATTTTTGGAAACATTTAGTTTAGTAATGATATGGAATAATTGTTCCAGCTCATTTAGTATGAAATTTTATACCAATTTGATTGGTTGTAAATCCATCCACAAGGTATTCATTTTTATGAAATAATTCTTCATTTAAATGAATATTTACAAATTATAAATGGAACGTTATATTTCAAACATTAGTTGGGATACCTAGTTTTTGCAAATAAAAAAGCGGTTTAAAAATATATTTTTAAACCGCTTTTAAAATGTATAAGTATTTATTTTAATTCTAAAATTATTGCTTCGTATGGACGTAGTGTATTGATTTTCATTGATTTTGATTTGGTGTAATTGCTTAGGATGATTTTAGATTTGTCCGTTGAAAAACCTAAATTATAAGCAGCTTCCTTTTCTGTAAAGTTCAATAAAACCAATATTTTTTTCCCGTCAAGCTCTCTAGTGTAAGAAAATACATTTGGATTTTCTTTATCCAAAAGAGTATATTTTCCGTATTGTAGTACAGGGCTTGCTTTACGAACTTTTACTAATTTTCTGTAATAATTTAATACCGAGTTTGGATCTTTTTCTTGTGACTCGGCATTGATTGTTGTAAAGTTTGGATTTACCTTAAGCCAAGGTTTACCTGTTGTAAATCCTCCATTAGCACTAGCATTCCATTGAAAAGGAGTTCTTCCATTTTCTCTAGACGTTTGTTTTTTGTTTTCCAAAAATGCCTTTAAGTCCCCACCTGCATTTTTGAGTTGTACGTATTTATTTCGGGTATCTACATCATTGTAGTCCTCAATATTGTCAAAGCGAATATTAACCATCCCAATTTCATCTCCGTTGAAGTTGTAAGGAGTTCCTCTCATAGTCATTACAAAAGTAGAAAGCATTTTAGAAGAAACAGCTCTGAACTGAGGGGAGTCATTTCCAAATTTACTTACCATTCTAGGTTGGTCATGATTGGCTACAAAAATAGATAACCATCCTTTGTCTTTAAAAACTTCGTCATATTTAGAGAAAATGTTTTTGTATTTTACCAATCCAAATTCACGAACATGGTTTCCAATATCTACACTTTCAAAATGATACGCTAGATTCAGTTCTTTTCGAGCCGGATCAACAAATTTCATAGCTGCTTCTGGAGAATCTCCCGCACCTTCTGAAACCGTCATAGCATCTGGATATTTACTTAATACTTCACGATTCATTTCTTGAATATGTTCGTGTAATTTCGGACCATTACCATAGAATTTAATAATCTCCAGCGTGTTATTTACAATTTCTTTTGGTAATTCAGGGAAACTGTCATCTTTTGAAATGAATTGGAAAGCATCCATTCTAAACCCATCAATTCCTTTGTTCAGCCAAAAAGCCATAATGTCGTAAATTTCTTTACGAAGTGTAGGATTGTTCCAGTTTAAGTCGGGTTGTTTTTGAGAGAAATAATGTAAATAATACGCATTAGTTGTCGCATCATATTTCCAAGCATTGCTATTTACATCAAAAAAGCTCCATCTGTAAGGAGGAATTCCTTTTTCGGCTGGCCACCAATAGTAATAATCACGGTATTTATTGTCTCTAGAACTTTTAGATTGTTTGAACCATTCGTGTTCATCACTACTATGGTTTACTACCATATCCATAATTAATTTAATGTTTCTTTTGTGCATTTCTTTTAACAAAAGATCAAAATCTGCCATCGTTCCAAAATCTTTTAAGATTTCTCTGTAGTTGCTAATGTCGTAACCGTTATCATCGTTTGGAGAATCGTAAATTGGGCTTAGCCAAACAGCATCAATTCCTAAACTTTTCAAGTAGTCTAATTTAGAAATAATCCCTTTAATATCGCCAATTCCATCTCCATCGCTGTCTTTAAAACTTCGAGGGTAAATTTGGTAAATCACGGCTTCTTTCCACCATTTTGCATCACCAGTTTTAACGATTGTTGTTTTGTTTTCTTGCGCCATAATACTCATCAAAGAAGAGAAGAGTAAGGCAATCAACAGCATTTGATTCTTTTTCATTCGGTTAAAATTTAATTGTAGATATAAAGTTATTTAATTATTTCGTTGAACTCCAAACGTTCTCCGTCAGGACCTAAAATATTGAAATATTTACAGCCTTTGTTCCAAAAATTAAGAAAAACGGGTTCGTTTTCGAGAATTGTAAAATTGTTTTCTTTTAGGGTTTTGTATGTTAAATTAATATCATCCACATCAAAGGCAACATGATCAATATGTCCGTCTTTCCTATTGGCAATTTCGGATAGGTGAGAGGCAGGCATTTGATATAATTCTATTACCATAGCACCTCGCTCCATCATGGCCACAATTCCGCCTTTTTCTCCTTCAATTTCAAAGGTAGATGGCATGACATTTTTAAAACCGAATTGCTCATAAAAAGCAATTGATTTCTGAATGTTGGAAACTGGAATTCCAATGTGTTGTATGTGGTTTATTTTTAAATCCATGGTCTAAATTTGCATAAATTCAGCAATAGCTTCCGGTGAAATTTTTGGATTAGCACCTTCATTTTGAGCGACTAATGCTCCTAAAGCACAAGCAAAATCAATCGCTTTTTGAGGCACTATTCCTGTCAATAATTTGGTTAATAAACCAGCTAAAAATGAATCACCAGCACCTACTGTATCGGCTACTGTTATTTTATACCCACTATTGTAAAATAATTGGTTGTTGTATAACAAAACGGCTCCGTGACTGCCTTTGGTTACACAAATATGTTTAGTGTTAGTTTTTTCAGCAATAAACTGAATGTTTTGTTCCAAAGAATGAAAAGGAGAGCCTAAATACTCGCTAATTTCATATAATTCGTCATCATTAAATTTAATAAAATCAGCTTTGTTCATTAAGTCTGAAAGCAATTCTTTGGTGTAAAAAGGCGCTCTTAAATTCACATCAAAAATTTTATATTTAGCTGAATTTAGTAGGCTTATCAAGCTTTGGTAAGAGGTATTGTCTCTACAAACTAAACTTCCAAAAACGAGAGCATCTGCATTAGCTACTACATTTTGAGCTTCAGGAGTAGCTTCAATTTTATCCCAAGCTACAGGATAATTGATGGTGTAAGAAGCCGAACCTTTTGCGTCTAATTTTACCAATACTTCCCCTGTTGCAAAAGTGTTGTCAACTTGGATAGAGTTTGTACTTACGCCATTTTGGCTAACAAAATCGAGTAATTCTTTCCCGATTTCATCCTGCCCAATACGACTAATGATTTGAGTCTCGATTCCCAATGAAGCCATTCTAAGTGCAACATTCAAAGGCGCTCCTCCAATTTTTCTATGTGTTGGAAAAACGTCAAATAAGACTTCTCCAAAACAAACTATTTTTGTAGCCATAGTTATTAATTTTTAGATAAACTTTCAGATAATTCTTCTAACGTTCTTCCTTTAGTTTCAGGCATTTTGAAGAAAACCCAAAGCAATTGGAACACCATCATAATGCAGAAAATAGCAAATACAGTTGTAGTGCCAATTTCTTTGAATAAAAACGGAATAAACGATGGGATTAAAGCAGCTAAAACCCAGTGAACAGAAGTCCCAAAAGAAGTTCCTGCAGCTCTTAATTTATTAGGGAATAATTCTGAAATAAATACCCAGATTACCGCTCCTTGACCAATGGCGTGAGAGGCGATGAATAAGAAGAAAAATAGCGGCACTGCCATGCCTTTCCATTCGTAAAAAAAGGCAGTCGTTACTAATCCTAACGAAATAATATAGCCAACAGAACCCAAATACATCAAGGTTTTTCGGCCGTATTTATCGATTAATGAAATACCAATCATAGTAAACAATAAATTGATTACTCCAATCCCGATACTGCTTAAGAAAGAAGCCGATTTTTCTAATCCGGCCAATTCAAAAATACGCGGTGCATAATATAAAAACGCATTAATTCCAGATAGCTGATTGAAAAAGGCAATGAAAAATGCCAATAATAAAGGCTTCCTGTATTTTTTCATAAAAATGGATTCATTTTTACCTTCGTGAGCGGTCTCGTTTTCAATAGCGGCAATTTCTTCTTCTACTTGCGCGTCAGTGTTGATTTGTTTTAAAATTGAAATAGCTTGTGCTCTATCTTTTTTGTATTCAAAAATCCAACGCGGACTTTCTGGAATACCAAAAACCAATAAGGTGTAAATAAAAGCTGGAAAAGCCTGAATTCCAAGCATCCAACGCCAAGAATTTTCGCCAATATCTTGTAAGTAAAAATTAGAAGTGAAGGCAATAAGAATTCCAAAAACGATATTGAATTGGTACAAAGCCACTAATTTTCCACGGTCTTTGGCCGGTGCAATTTCAGATACATAGGTTGGTGCTGCAATGGTTGAGGCACCTATTCCAATTCCGCCAAGGAATCTAAAAATTGAGAAAATGATGGAATCCGTGGCAAAAGCGGTTCCTAATGCAGAAATGAAAAATAAAAGTCCGATGATAATTAACGTCTTTTTTCTCCCTAAAATATTAGTTGGATAAGAACCAAATATCGCCCCAATTACGGTTCCCCATAAAGCGGATGACATCACCACTAAACCGTGGTATAAATCGGAAGAACCCCATAATTGTTGCAATTGTTTGTCAGCACCTGAAATTACAACGGTGTCGAAACCGAATAAGAATCCTGCCAAGGCTACTACAATGGACCAGTAGAGAATTTTTTTGTTATTCATTTTTTTTAGTTTTTGTGGTTTAGTTAATTTTGAGTTGGAAAGATACTATTTTACCAAATTCCTTTTACAGATTGGAAAACGATATTTTTAATTTCTTGATTTTCAGTAGACTCAATGGTTAATTTAGTGTAAGGTTGGTTTGGAAAAATTTGATCAGTAAAAGTATAAACTCCTTCGTTTAAGAAAATCTCAATCGAAGACCAATCCAAGATAATTTGAAAATCAATAGTTTTCGAAATTAAATTTGGAGTAGGTCTAGTGTGTATTTTTTCTCCAAAACTTTTCTCGAAATTCACTTTACCCGAATGGCGTCTGTCAATTACAAAAGTTTGTTTTTTGGCATCATAGTTTAAGATAAGGGTATCCTTAACCTCATTTGAAAAAATCAATTTTAGATTTTTGTTTTTGGCATTGAATTGAATTTGAGATTGATTCAATTTAGGGTAAGCAAAAGTTTTTCCGCTTCCTTTTTTAATATTGATTTCTTCTTTTGAGAATTCTGTAGTTAATTGCTTTTTGAACTGTTCAACAGGTTTGCTTTGTAGTACATAATCTCCGTTGATTGTTGAAAGAGAAAGCGTTCTAGCTAAGGTCATTGCGCTTCTCCAATTGGTTGTTGGCGTATTTCGAGCATAATTCCAGTTACTCATCCAGCCTAAAAATACACGTTCACCCTTGGGTGTATCGTTGTAAGTGACGCCTGCGTAATTATCGGTGCCGTAATCCACCCATTTGGTTTCTTTTTGCGCAGTTGTAAACGTTTTTCCATCAAAATCGCCAATAAAATATTGTGTCGCCGAACCACCATTGGGCGCTCCTGGATTGATACTTACTAAAAGCACCCATTTTTCTTCTTGAGTTCCGTTTACTTTCAGTTTAAATATATCAGGGCATTCCCAAACGCCTCCGTGTGCGCCATTCTTTTGTCCAAATTCACTTTCTAGTTTCCAATGGAGTAAGTTGTTGGAAGTATAGAATTGAGCACGATCTCCCGCAACTAAAACTAAGTTCCAAGTTTTGGCATCTTCGTTCCAAAATACTTTAGGGTCTCTAAAATCACGTAAAGTTGTATTATTGATAATTGGGTTGGCCTCGTATTTTTTCCAAGTTTCCCCTTCGTCTAAACTGTAAGCCAAACCTTGGGTTTGCGTGTTAATTTTACCTGCCTTTTCAAACTCCATATTGTGGTAAGTGAAAACAGCAATCATTGGAGGGTTTTCTTTGGTGCCAAGTCCAGAAGTGTTGTTCACATCCATTACAGCACTACCTGAAAATATGTAGCCTAATTGATCTGGAAATAAGGCGATTTTTTTGTGTTGCCAATGAATTAAATCAGCGCTTATTGAGTGTCCCCAATGCATGGGTCCCCAAACAATGTCTGCAGGATAGTATTGGTAAAATAAATGGTAGGTTCCTTTGTAGTACAACATCCCGTTAGGGTCGTTCATCCATTTTTTTTCAGGCGAAAAATGAAATTGTGGTCTAAAAGGTTCTTTATAATATTGAGTAGAGTCAACAGTGATAGTTTCTTTAGACGAAATCAAAACGCTATTCTTTTCTTGCGCTACGCAATTTAATGTGAATAGAGTGCTTATGAACAAGCTAACGGCTATTATTTGAGTCCATAGGTATTTCATCTGGTTTTTTTGGCTGTTAAAAATAGTATTCTTTTATGAATAGTCAGCTTTGGAATATTGATAATGATATAGAATTTTTCCGAAATCGTTGTCGATGTTGTATTTAGTAGTTTTAAATGTCTTTGTAAATAGTATTACAATTTTATGTATTATGTTTGAAAGTTGTAAATGTCTATTGTCAAACCAATTTAAATAAAAATATGAATCTAAATCTTCTAAATCTTTATAATAAAAAAGTATTTTTTATTGTAAGCCTATTAATTACCTCGATACAGTTGAGTGCTCAAAAAGTGACTATTCCCATTGCTTCTGAAAATCACATGATTTTGTTGCAGACGGATCATTTGAATCGATTAAGAACAATATACTTTGGTAAACCAATACAAAATCAAAGCGAATTAGAAGCGGTTGGGGCTACTACGAATTATGATGAAAATAATTCAGGAATTTATAATTCGGCTTACACTCCGGCAGGAACTTGGAATTTATCAGAACCCGCTATTCAGGTCAAACATGCGGATGGGAATCCTTCGTTAGAGTTGAAATACAGCAGTCACAAAAAAGAACAAATTGATGCCAATACTTCTCTTACAAGTATTGTTTTGAAAGATCCTGTTTATCCTTTTGAGGTGACTTTGTGTTATAAAGTTTGGTCAAAAGAAAATCTGATTGAACAATGGACAGAAATTAGACACAAAGAGAAAAAAGCAGTCTTGTTGCAAAAGTTTGCTTCTGCCAATTTGTACTTTTCAAACAAAGATTTCTATTTAACCAGTTTTCAAGGAGAGTATTTAAAAGAAATGCAGCCTATTGAAACGAAATTAGAACAAGGCATTAGAACAATTGATTCTAAATTAGGAACTAGAGCAATGCTGTTACAGACCCCAAATTTTATAGTTTCTTTTGGAAAACCTGCTTCAGAGAATCAAGGGACGGTATTGTTAGGTCAATTGGCTTGGAGTGGTAATTTTAAATTGGATTTTGAAATAGATTCGCATAAAAATCTTCGTTTGATTACTGGAATAAATCCGTATGCATCAGAATATGCTTTGGTGCCAAACGAAACGTTCAAGACTCCTTCATTAATTTATACTTTATCTACTAATGGAACGGGAGAGGCAAGTAGAAATTTACAGAATTGGGCAAGAAAATATAGAGTTCTAGATGGAGAAGGAGAGCGATTGACTTTATTAAATAATTGGGAAGCTACTTATTTTGATTTTGATGAGAATAAAATCTCAGGCTTGTTTAAAGGAGCTAAAGATATTGGTGTAGATTTATTTCTTCTAGATGATGGTTGGTTTGGAAATAAATATCCTCGTAATAATGATGATGCTGGTTTAGGAGATTGGCAAGAAAACAAAAAGAAATTGCCTCATGGGTTAGGCTATTTAGTAAAAGAAGCTAAAAAAGAAGGAGTGAAATTCGGAATCTGGATTGAGCCAGAAATGGTAAACCCTAGAAGTGAATTGTACGAAAAACATCAAGATTGGGTAATTCGTCAACCGGAGCGTCCTGAAATTTATTACAGAAACCAATTGGTGTTGGATTTATCCAATCCAGAAGTACAGGATTTTGTTTTTGGAATCGTAGATAATCTATTTGTGAAAAATCCAGAATTGGCTTTTATCAAATGGGATTGTAATGCGGTTATTTATAATGCTTATTCAGCTTATTTGAATAAAAAAGGATTGCCACAATCTAATTTGTATGTCGATTATATTAAAGGACTGTATAAAGTGTTAGAGCGTATTCGTGCTAAATACCCAAAAGTGCCTATGATGTTGTGTTCTGGCGGAGGTGGTAGAGGGGAATATGAATTTTTGAAATATTTCACTGAGTTTTGGCCGAGTGATGATACAGAACCTTTAGAACGAATTTTTATGCAATGGAATTATTCGTATTTCTTTCCTTCTATCACTACAGATAATCACGTGACTGATTGGGGGAAACAGCCTTTGAAGTTCAGAGTTGATGTTGCTAGTATGGGGAAATTAGGGTTTGATATTGTTACCAATCATTTGAGCGAAAAGGACAGACAGTTTTGTAAACAAGCGATTTCAAATTATCATTCGTTTAAGGATATAGTTTGGCATGGAGATCAATATCGCTTAGTAAATCCGTACGAAAATGATATCGCATCTTTGATGTATGTAAATAAAGATAAAACCAGAGCGGTGGTTTTTAATTATTTAGTCAATAACAGATTTAATCTTACGGCAACCAAAAGACCAGTAGTGTTTAATGGTTTGGACTCGAATAAAAAATATGTGGTAAAAGAAATCAATTTATATCCTGAGATAGAATCTACGTTGAAATCGGTAGTTTATTCCGGGGACTTTTTAATGAAGGCAGGATATAATCCCGATGTGAATTTAAAAAGAACAAGTGTTGTTCTAGAGGTTACCGAGCTAAAATAGTAAATCTTCATTTTTTAGTAACAAAAGCTTCCGTTCTTTTATAGACTGGAAGCTTTTGTTTTTGGATCAAATTTTAAATAATTCGCAATATAATTTGATATTGAGGTCTTATCTTAGGGATAATTCATCGTTTTTTCAATGTAGTAGATTAAAATATAGAATATGTGTTTTTTTACCGTATTTTTTTTACATATAAATTATTTTTTCACTTATTTTTTTACAGTATCAATTTTTAAATCGAAAACGTTTTCGATGTACCGAAAACGATATAGTTTACTTTTTCTTAATATTTTCATAAAATTAATAGTATGTTTGAATCAATATTTAAAACAAACCATTTATTAACCAACTTATTTATTACGTATGAAAAATAGTCTACTTAAAGGCTTGATGGTTTTCTTAACCATGCTATGTACAAGTTTGACATATTCGCAAGATGTGTCAGGTACCGTATCCGATGCTAGCGGACCTCTTCCAGGGGCTTCTGTATTAGTTAAAGGAACGACAAAAGGAGCACAAACAGATTTCGATGGTAAATTTACTATCAAAAATGTTGGCTCAAACGCAGTTTTAGTTTTTAGTTACATTGGTCTTAAAACACAAGAAGTAAATGTAGCAGGAAGAAGTAATGTAAATGTTACTTTAAAAGAAGATTCAGCAGAATTAAAAGAAGTAGTCGTTATCGGTTACGGTTCTGTGAAGAAAAAAGATGCAACAGGTGCGGTTGATCAAATTTCGTCTAAGAAATTTGATAACGTTGCTGCGGTGAATCCAGCTTCTCTTTTACAAGGTAAGGTTGCTGGTGTTCAAGTTACCTCTTCAAATGGAGAGCCAGGTGCTTCAAATTCTATCAGAATTCGTGGTAATGGAACTTTGCGTTCTGGGAATGGTCCGCTTATTGTAGTCGACGGTGTGCCGTTGGCAGGTGGTGATGTAACTTCTGGTGGTGCGAGTTTAGGTAATGGTAATTCATCTGCTAAAGATCCGTTAAGTTTCATTAATCAAAATGATATCGAAAGTATGTCTATTTTGAAAGATGCTTCTTCTACAGCTATTTATGGTGCTCGTGGAGCCAATGGTGTAATCATTATTACAACTAAAAAAGGTAAATCAAAAGAGCCAGAATTAACTTATTCTTCATCTTATACGACCTCTTCTTTTGCATCTAAATTTGATGTATTGTCAACAGATGAATTTATCAAACTTACTCCAGCTGACAAAAATTTTGGTGGTTCTTATGATTGGAAAAAACAAGTATTACAAACAGGAAGTACTTTAAATCATGATTTGTCATATTCAAGTGGAACAGATAAATCGAATACGAGAATCTCTTTAGGTATGGCTAATACAGATGGTATTATAAGAAATACAGGTTTGGATAAGTACACTGCTACATTGTTTAATTCTAATGAATTTTTAGATAGTAGAGTTAAATTAGAAACTCGTATTTCGTATTCTAATGTTAAAGATCAAAGAGCTTTGACAACTAATAATACAGGATATATTGGGGATGTTTTAAGTTCGGCTTTGTACTGGAATCCTACAAGAAATGTACAAAATGTTGATGGTTCTTATGTTCGTGTAAGTGGGGATTATATAAATCCTGTTCATTTATTGAATGATTATTCGAACAAAGGAGATTTGTCTAAATTTTTAGGAAGTTTAACTACAAATGTGAAATTAACCAATAATTTGAAATATACAATGGTTGTAGGTTTTGAAACTTCAAATTCAGTAGTAAAACAACAAGCTTCACCTAGTTTAAATATTCAAGATTTTGCTAGAGCAGTAAATCCTTCAAATTTAGTAGAATATAGAGGGCAGGCAGTTGTAGCTGAAGATCAAAGAGTTAATAAGACGATTGAACATAATTTAACTTACACTAAAGATCTTACTAAAAACATTAATTTGAATGCGATTCTTGGATATTCTTATTATAATTATGCTTCAAATGGAACTTTTGTATCTGCAAAAGGATTTGCTCCTACTCAAACTAATTTGTTAGAAAATATGGAAGGAGGAATTCCTACAGAAACTAGAACAAATTCATACAAAGGGCTTTCTGAAATGCAATCGGTTTTTGCAAGAGCTTCTATGTCTTTTTACAATAAATTGAATTTAGATCTTACTGTACGTCGTGATGGTTCATCTAAAGCAGCTGAGGGAAAAAAATATGGAAATTTCCCATCTTTAGGTTTGGCTTACAAATTAGTTGAAGGTAAAGACGGATTGGTTAACGATTTGAAATTAAGAACTAATATTGGTAAAACTGGTAATACTGAGTTTCCAAGAAATTCTTCAGTTAGTATTATTGAATACAATGGACCAGATAAATTTACTATTGTAAATAATGCCAACTCTCAATTGACTTGGGAAACGACTACTTCTTATGGTGTAGGTGCTGATTTTACATTGTTAAAAAATAAATTATCAGGATCTGTGGATTATTTTAATAAAAACACGACTGATTTAATTGTGGGAATTCCGTCTACATCAGGTCAACCTTCTCCACAAGGTATCAAGTATGTTAATTTACCAGCAAATTTAATTAATAAAGGAGTTGAGGTTGCTTTAAATTATAAAGTTATAGATACTCAAGACTTATCATGGGATGTTTCTGGAAACGTAGCTTTCTTGTCTAATACAGTAGAAAACTTAGGAGCTTCTAACATTTATAATGTAGGACGTATTGATGGTCAAGGTTTAACTGATGCTTATGTTCAAAGAATTCAAGATGGATATCCTTTGTATACTTATTATTTACCTGAATTTACAGGTTATGATGCCAATGGTAAATCGTTATATGCCAATGGTGGTGCTACTTCAATGTTAGATAAACAACCTTTGCCAAAAATGACAGTTGGTTTCTCTACAAGCGTAGCTTACAAAGATTTTGATTTCTCTACTTCAATGTACGGTAATTTTGGAAATTATTTGTTTAACAATACTAACGTAGCGTTATTCTACCAAAATCAATTAGGTGGTAAAAATGTTACGCCTGAAGTAGCTTATTCTGCTCAATCGAATACTGATGCAAATACTCCTTCTACTAAATATCTTGAAAAAGGAGATTTCCTTAGACTAGGTCAATTAACTTTAGGTTACACAATCAAAGGGTCAATTTTAGAAAGATTGAAAATGAAAACAGCTCGTTTTTATGTAAATGGATCTAACTTATTTGTAATCACTAAATATTCTGGTTTTGATCCAGAGGTTGATACAAATAAATCTTTAAATGGTATTCCTTCAGCAGGTATTGATTATTTATCATATCCAAAAGCGAGATCTTTTTCGGTAGGACTTAACGTAACATTTTAATTAGAATAAAAATGAAAAAAATTAATTTTATAAAGTACGGGCTTTTTGCTGGAGCATTAGTGTTAGGTGTAAGCTGTACCAATTTAGATGAGCAAATTACAGATGCTACAGAACTTTCAGCTGCTGATGCAGATGCAGTATTAGTATCTGCTTATGCTGGATTGCATAATTTTGAGACTCAAGATGGTCTTTTTGCTATACAAGAAGTAACTACAGATTTTGCAATAGTGCCAACACGTGCAGGAGACTGGGGAGATGGAGGAGCATGGTTAGAAGATCACTTTCACACATGGAAAGCAGATAGTAGAGAAGTTAATACTGCTTGGAAGCATATGTTGTCAAGTGTTTATAACTGTGATTTGGCTTTGGCTATTAAAGGAATTTCTCCTTCAAATAAAGCACAAGCTCAATTTTTGAAAGCGTATTACTATTATAATGCAATTGATATGTTTGGTCAAGTGCCTTACAGAGAGGCAGGTAGTTCTAATGATGATTTCCCTAAAGTGTGGGATTCTCCAACAGCTACTGCCAAAATCATTGCTTTGTTAGAAGAAGCGTTACCTAATTTACCGGCTAAAAACACTTCAGATCCATCTATTGCTAGTAAAGATGCAGCTAATTTCTTATTGGCTAAAATTTATTTGAACAAAGCAGTATTCGATGCTCCATCACATACTGGATTTAATGCAAATAATGTTGCCAATATGAATAAAGTGATTCAGTATGTTGATGCTATTTCTTCATCAACTTCATTGGCTCCTGATTATTGGGACAACTTCAAGCCTTCAAACAATACTAGTCCTGAAGTAATATTATCAGTTAGAAATGTGCTTGGTGTAGATGGAGTTGCAGGTTTAGGGATAAATGGAATTAGATCAAGATGGTATATGAGTGCTCATTACAATCAAACTCCTTCTGGATGGAATGGTTTTTCTGTACTGCAAGAATATTATAATCAATTTGATCCTGCCGATAGACGTATTAAAAACAATGATGCTTCTATAATTGCTAATTTCGGTAGTCCGCTTGGAATGCGTATTGGTCAACAATATGAAAAAGGAGGAGCTGTTGCTTTGAAAACTAGAGCTCAAAATGACTCTCGTCCTTTGAATTTTCAAAGTGATCCTGCTGGTCTGCCAGCAGACGGTAAAATATTAGCTGCAGAGTGGTTAGAAAGATGGGGTATTCGTCCTCAGAAATACATACCAGACGTTTCTAATATGGATAAACCAGAAAATGATTACGTATTGTTCCGTTATGCAGACGCGTTGTTGATGAAAGCAGAAGCTATTGCTAGAGGAGGTGTTAGTACTACAACTCCGGCTTCTATTAAAGCTTTATTTACTGCACGTCCTGGAATAACTACCCCGATGGATTTGTCAACTTTAACAGGAATATATACTGCTAGAGCTACAGAGTTATGGGAAGAAGGATGGAGAAGAAACGATATGATTCGTTTTGGTAAATATACAACTGCTAGGGCTACGATGACTAATACAGATGCGTATAGAGTATTGTTGCCAATTCCAACTACAGCGTTGTTGAATCCAAATATTAAACAAAATCCTGGATACTAATATTCCGTATTTTGATACTTATTTCAAGGAGAGCAAATTGCTCTCCTTGTTTTTTAAGAGCCTATTTAGGCTCTTTTTTTTGTTTATTTATTTGATGTATATCACTATTTTAAGGTGTTTTTAATTTTTTTATGTACCGAATAATACATAAATTGCTCCCTATATATAGACTGAAAAATTAACTCCTATTACTATGTTGCAACGCGCTATTTTTTTTATCTTTTGTACGTTTTTTATAAGTTGTTCTAAAAATAATTCCGATACTCTCTTTACTCAATTGGATTCCTCTGAAACTGGAATTGATTTTAAAAACGAAGTCAAAAATGGAGAGAATATGAACATCTTCAAATACCGTAATTTTTATAATGGTGGCGGGGTAGCTATTGGCGATATTAATAATGATGGTTTAGCCGATGTTTTTTTTACGTCCAATCAAGGAACTAATAAGTTGTACTTGAATAAAGGGAATTTTAAATTTGAAGATATTTCGTCCAAGTCTGGAATTGAAGGTAAAAAGGCCTGGTCTACAGGTGTGGTGATGGTGGATATCAATGATGATGGCTATTTAGATATTTACGTTTTGGATGCAGGAAGTAATATCGATGCAATTCGTAAAAGTCAATTGTACATTAACAATAAAAACAACACTTTTACTGAAAAAGCAGCGGAGTATAATTTAGCAGATACAGGAATCACCACTCATGCAGCCTTTTTTGATTATGATAAAGACGGTGATTTAGATTGCTATATTTTGAATAATAGTTTTATTCCAGTAAGTAGTTTAAATTATTCAAACAAAAGAGAATTACGCGATAAAGATTGGGATGTAGCAGACATTTTAAAAGGCGGAGGAGATAAATTGATGCGTAATGATAATGGTAAATTTGTTGATGTAAGTGAGGCTTCAGGAATTTATGGCAGTTTAATTGGTTTTGGTTTAGGTGTTACGGTAGGAGATGTCAATGGAGATTTATACCCGGATATTTATATATCGAATGATTTTTATGAAAGAGATTATTTGTATATTAACAATAAAAACGGAACTTTTTCAGAGCAAATTCAAACTTGGGCAACCCACCTTAGTCAAGCGTCTATGGGAGCTGATTTAGCCGATATCAATAACGATGGTAAACCAGACATCTTCACTACAGATATGTTGCCTGAAGGCGATGAACGTTTGAAGACTACTACAAGTTTTGATAATTATGATTTGTTGACACGTAAATTGAGTATGGATTTTTTTAATCAATACATGTCTAACGCGTTGCATATCAATGATGGAAATCATTTTACAGAAATTGCCAATTTTGCTGGAGTATCCAAAACGGACTGGAGCTGGGGTGCGCTTATTTTTGATATGGATAATGATGGATATAAAGATATTTACGTATGTAATGGGATTTATCACGATTTGACCAATCAAGATTTTATGGATTTTTTTGCTAATGATTTGATGCAAAAAATGGTGGTTACGGGTAAAAAAGATGATATAGAAACTATTATTGCCAAAATGCCAAGTACGCCTATTCCTAATTATGCTTTTAAAAATAATCGTAATCTTACCTTTACTAATAATGTTACCAATTGGGGGTTAGATACTCCAAGTTTTTCCAATGGTGCTGCTTATGGGGATTTGGATAATGATGGCGACTTAGATTTAGTAGTCAATAATGTGAATATGGAATCGTTTGTTTATAGAAATAATTCAGAGAAAAATAAAGCCAATCATTTTCTTAAAGTAAAATTGAAAGGAGCTGCTCAAAATAAATTTGCCGTGGGTAGCGTGGTGGAATTGTATTCAGGTTCAGCAATTATTCGTCAAGAATTAATTCCGTCAAGAGGATTTCAGTCTTCTATAGATTATGTGATGACTTTTGGATTGGGCAATAAAAAAATTGATTCTTTACAAGTCATTTGGCCGAATGGCAAATCACAAACGATTAAAAAAGTAGCTTTAAATTCCACTATTAATTTATCTATTGTGGATGCTAAAGCAGAATATGTTGTAAAATCTAATCCATCGAAGAGTTGGCTGAGAGAAGTGAAATCGAATTTTGCTGCTCATAAAGAAAATGATTTTATTGATTTTGATTACGAGGGATTAATTTCTAAAATGCTATCACAAGAAGGTCCTTCATTAGCAGTTGGAGATATTAATGGAGATGGAAATGAAGATGTATTTATTGGTGGAGCCAAAGGACAATCAGGTAAAATTTATGTCAATAAAGGGAATAATAACTTTGGTGTTACTACTCAAAAAGCCTTAGAAGGAGATGCTAATTTTGAAGACACAGCCGCTAGTTTTTTTGATGCTGATGGCGATGGTGATTTGGATTTATTAGTGGGTTCTGGGGGAAATGAAAGAATAAGTCCAGCGAATTATCAAAACCGTTTGTATTTGAATAACGGTAAGGGTGCATTTGCAAAATCATCAGCAATTATTCCTTCCGCAAGCACAAGTGTTTCGGTAATTGCGCCGTATGATTTTGATAATGACGGAGATGTAGATGTCTTTGTCGGTAGTCGAAGTGTTCCAGGAGTCTATGGGATTGATCCAAAACACGTGTTGTTAGAAAATGACGGAAAAGGAAATTTTAAAAATGTTATTGATAAAAAAGCATTTAAACTCAATGCAACTGGAATGATTACCGATGCTGTTTGGGAAGATGTTGATAATGATGGTAAGAAAGATTTAATCATTGTAGGCGATTGGATGGCGCCGCAAATTTTTAAAAATACAGGAAGACGTTTAGCGGTATTCAAATCTAATTTGACGGATTATACTGGTTTTTGGAATTCAGTACAATGTGTGGATTTGAATAATGACGGTAAAAAAGACTTTATTTTAGGCAATAAAGGGACTAATACTCCTTATAAAGCATCGGTTAAAAACCCTATGAAATTGTTTACTAATGATTTTGATAGTAATGGAACCATTGAGCAAATTACTACTCGTTTCATTGACGGAAAGGATAAGCCAATTAATTTAAAACAAGAACTAGCAAAACAGATTCCGTCTATTAAGAAGAAAAATTTGAGTTATGGTGATTATGCGAAAAAATCAATTCAGGAAATATTTTCTTCTGAAGTGATTACTAATTCATTGCAAAAAACTGCTGTTTTTCAAGAAAGTGTTGTGGCTATTAATAAAGGAAATGGCCAGTTTGAAATGAAAAAAGTGCCTGCTCAAGTACAATTCTCATCTGTAAATACAAGTTGTGTTATGGACGTAAATAAAGATGGTATCTTGGATATTATTCTTGGAGGGAATCAATACGAATTCAAACCACAATTTGGGCGTTTAGATGCTAATCATGGAAGTGTTTTACTGGGTGATAAAAAAGGAAATTATTCTTGGTTGCCTTATAATAATTCAGGTTTCTTTGTTACAGGTGAAATTCAAAAGATGAGAACGATAAAGAATAAAAATAATACAACTACCGTTATTACGGTACTAAATAATACTACTCCAAAACTATTTACAAGCAATGAATAATTTTATTAAAATAGGCTTAGCATCATTGCTACTCATCGGTTGTTCAAAGAATGAAAATCAATTATTTGAAAAATTATCGCCAGATGCCAGTAATGTTAAATTCACGAATCAATTAGACGAATCAAAAAACATCTCCATTTTAGATTATCTCTATTATTATAATGGAGGAGGGGTCGCTCTAGGAGATATTAATAACGATGGTTTAGTCGATATCTATTTTACATCTAACCAAGGAAAAAATAAACTATATCTCAATAAGGGAGGAAATAAATTTGAGGATGTTTCAGTAAAAGCGGGTGTTGAGGGTGAAAGTGATTGGCAAACGGGTTCCATTATGGCAGATGTTAATGGAGATGGTTATTTAGATATTTATGTTTGCGCAGTGGTGGGTATTAACGGTTTTGAAGGGCATAATGAATTGTATATCAATAATAAAGACAATACGTTTACTGAAAGCGCTGCCGAATATGGTTTAGATATTGATAATTATACTACTTCTGCCGCATTCTTGGATTATGATAATGATGGTGATTTGGATATGTATTTATTAAATCATGCGATTCACTCGGAGTCTTCGTATGGAAAAGCAGACATTAGAAACAAAAGAAGTTACGAAAGTGGAGATAAATTATTCCAAAATGATAACGGTCATTTTGTTGATGTTAGTGAAAAAGCGGGAATATTTGGTGGTGCGAATGGCTATGGTTTAGGAATTGCCGTTTCTGACTTTAATTTAGATGGAAATCCAGATATCTATGTGTGTAATGATTTTCATGAAGATGATTATTATTATTTGAATAACGGTGACGGAACTTTTACAGAGAGTATGAAGAATTATTTTGGTCATACTAGCCGATTCTCAATGGGGGTAGATGCTGCTGATATCAATCACGATGGCTATCCGGACCTGATGACATTAGATATGCTTCCTGAAAATGAGACCGCTTTAAAATCCTCGGCAGGGGATGATAACCCGCAAATGTTGAAATACCGCACGGAAAAATTAGGATACCATTATCAGTACACTAGAAATATGTTGCAAATCAATCAGGGTGGAAAACACTTTACTGAAACGGCTTTGTTGAGTGGTGTGGCGGCAACAGATTGGAGTTGGAGCACATTATTTGCGGATTATGATCAAGATGGAGAACAAGATATTTTTGTTTGTAATGGAATTCCGAAACGACCAAACGATTTGGATTACATAAAATATTTTTCAAATGAAAGTATAAAAACAAAGTTGAATACAACCAAATTATTAGATAAACAGGCGCTGAAAAAGATGCCAAAAGGGAATGTTTCGAATTATGTGTTTCAAGGTGGTAAAGATTTACAATTTAAAAACAGATCAACTGATTGGATAGAAAATGATTCTATTATTTCTAATGGTGGGGCTTATGCTGATTTGGATAATGATGGCGATTTAGATGTGGTGACTAATAATTTAAATAATCTTGCTTCTATTTACATCAATAAGACAAATGAAAAAGCCAATTATTTGAAATTGAAATTGCGTTTTGGAGGTAAAAATACTTTTGGCATTGGGGCTAAGGTAATTTCATATACTAAAGGCCAAAAGCAATTCAAAGACATTCAAACGACTCGCGGTTTTCAATCGAGTTCAGAACCAATAATTCACTTTGGTTATGGTAAAATTAGTCAAGTAGATTCCGTTCAAATCATTTGGCCAGATAAGACTGTTCAAACGCTGAAAAATGTAAAAACAAATCAAACACTGACGGTTCAGCCAAATAAGTTACGTAAAGTATTTAATTATGCTCAATTACATGCTAGGGTTCTACCAATTTTTAAGAAATCAGTAACTAATTTAGGGATTGACTTTATTCATCAAGAAAATGATTTTGTTGATTTTACAGCTCAAAAATTAATTCCGTATCAACGTTCCGATAGAGGACCAGCAACTGTAGTTGGAGACTTGAATAATGATGGTAAAAGCGATATTTTCTTCGGTGGAGCTCAAGGTAAGCAAGCTGCTATTTATCTTCAAAATGGGAATGGATTTTCAAAGAAAGCATTCAGTTCGATTGTTGCCGATTCGATTTATGAAGATGCTTCAGCAGTAATTGGTGATTTCAATGGAGACCACCAAAATGATTTAGTTGTTGCTTCTGGAAGTGGTCAATTTGCGGCTGATTTAGTTCATAGATTGTATTTAGGAAATACGTTAACTAAATCCGCTTTTCCGGATACAAAAGCAATGAATGCATCAGTTATTAAAACGATTGATTACGATAAAGATGGTGATTTGGATTTATTTATTGGGAACAATTCAAAATACAATAGTTTTGGAAAAATGCCGGACTGTTATTTGTTAAACAATAACAAAGGAGTTTTTAGTATTGTACAATCTAGAACTTTTGCTGCAATTGGAATGGTAACCGATGCATTGGTAACCGATTTTAATAAAGACGGTAGTCAAGATGTAATTGTGGTTGGAGAATGGATGAAACCAAAATTTTTCGCCAATACAAAAGGCAATTTTAAAGAAGTTACCGAAACTGTGTTGCCAGGTAATCAAAATGGTTTGTGGCAGTCCATTACTTCTTTTGATATTGACCAGGATGGTGATCAAGATTATTTAGTGGGGAATTGGGGAATGAATTCAAAATTCAAATCTTCACAAGAGTTTCCTATGAAGATGTACTATGATGATTTTGATGCTAATGGTACTTTTGAGACGATTGTTACTATCGAAAAAAATGGGAAGTATTATACCACCATGGGATTAGATGAATTAGTAGAAGAATTCAGCGGTATGCTGAAGAAAAAGTTTAATACTTATAAATCTTTTGCAGGCAAAACAGTTGATGAAATTTTTGATGTAGCAATGTTAGAAAAAGCAGCATTGTATGAAGTATATAATCTAAAATCCGGTTATTTGAGAAATGATAAAGGGAAATTTACTTTTGTTCCGTTTTCTAATAAAATGCAAGTAGCCCCAATCACAAGTTTTGTAAAAGCTGATTTTGATGGGGACAGAAAAGAAGACGTTTTTGTAGCGGGTAATTATTTCGGTGTAACTCCATATCATAGCCGTTTTGATGGCTTTTCGGGAGCCTTAATCAAAGATCATAAAACGATTTTTTTAGGAAACCAAATTGGAATTGACTTGACTCAAAAAGCAGTGAGGCATTTGGATATTATTCCATTAAATGGTAAAAAATACCTTTTGGTAACTATAAATAATAAAAAAGCGGAAGTATATGAACTTCCAATGAATAAAAATTAAACAATCAAATAATTAAAATGAAAACTAAAATTTATCTTTTAGGGTTAATGATAGTCCTTTTTACTTCGTGTAAAAAAGACCAACCTATTGTGGTAACTACCGATGATTATTGTGCGGCAGTAGATACGGTAACGGGTATTATGGTTCATGATATTTTTTCTCCTCCAGTTGCAGCAAGAGTCTATGTGTATCCCAATATTGCGGCCTATGAAATTATAGCGCAGAATAATGCTAAATATCAAAGTTTGCAAGGTCAATTACATGGTTTAGATTCTATTCCCGTTATAGATCCTAAAAGTGGAGTCAACCAAAAATTAGCGGCTTTGATTGCTCATATGGAAATAAGTAAACAGCTTATTTTTTCAGAACAAGCATTGGAAAAATACAGGGATAGTTTGTATGAAAAATGGGGTTCCGAAAACCAAAAAGAATTTGAAGTATCAAAAGACTATGCGCTAAAAGTAGTAGATAGAATTAAGGCGTGGATGGGAAAAGACAATTACAAACAAACCCGAACCTTTCCTAAATATTCAGTTCACACGGATCAAGCAGGAAGATGGCAACCTACCCCTCCAGCTTACATGGATGGAGTAGAGCCACATTGGGGGGAAATAAGAACTCTAGTAATGGATTCGGCAGCGCAATTTAAACCAAAAGCACCCCATCCTTTTTCGACTGACAAAAATTCTT
This sequence comes from Flavobacterium sp., assembly GCF_024642105.1. Classification (GTDB taxonomy): domain Bacteria; phylum Bacteroidota; class Bacteroidia; order Flavobacteriales; family Flavobacteriaceae; genus Flavobacterium. The sequence goes on along the minus strand of NZ_JAHEBT010000052.1, from coordinate 203,302 downwards.
TATTCTATAAAGAAGCTAAAGAGACCTATGATGTGGGTAATGAAATGTCTAAAAAATTATTGGCAATTGAAAACGCCAAGACAAATGTAATTCCGGAGAAATCAGCAATAGCCACTTTTTGGGATTGTAATCCGTATGCGACAGTAACTCAAGGTCACATGATGTTTGCCAAAAAGAAAAACACACCAGACGCACATTGGATTAATATTGCTAAAATTGCTTTGAAGAAAACAAAATCTGATTTTGAAACAGCTGTTTTTGTCAATACCAAAACTTCAATTGGGATATTTGAAAGTTTTATTAGTTGTTGGCATGAAAAATACAGAACGAATGTGATTCGTCCAGAAACCTATATTAATTTATATATTGATGAGAACTGGAAGCCACAATTACAAACGCCTCCATTTCCAGAATATACAAGTGGGCACTCGGTTGTGTCTTCTTGTTCATCGATAATTTTAACCTCTATTTTTGGAGATAATTTTAGTTATACGGATGATTCTGAAATTCCTTTTGGTTTGCCAAAAAGAAATTTTAAATCATTCAAACAAGCTGCTTCAGAAGCCTCTTTGAGCAGGCTATATGGCGGAATTCATTATAGAGCTGCTATTGAAAATGGAGTAGTTCAAGGAACTAATCTTGGAAATTATATCAATTCTAAAATCAACTTTTTTAAATCTAAATAAATCTCATTTATACAATGAATACAAAAATTAAATGGTCAATTATTGCAATTTCAATTGTTTTCTTAGGCTGGTATTTTTTAATTAAACAATCCGATTATACTATTACTTTTGAAGCTAAAGCAGCTACTGGAACTGTTTTTCAAGGAATACAAGAATGGTCAGTAGCACAGTCCAAAAAGAATAATGACACTTATACTACTCTTGAAAAAAAGAATTTCGATTTTATCAAGCAAGAGTTTAAAAAAGGGAATAATCAAATGGAGTATTCTTGGACTATGAAATCTATTAATGACTCTACAACACGATTAGTAGTTGATATTAAAGATTTGAATCATAGTTGGTACAATAAATTGACAGTTCCTTTTATTTCTACTCCTTTTAAAGTAGAACAAGTTAATAAAATTAAAGATTTTAAAGCAGGTTTAGAAGACCATTTGAAGGCTTTTAAAGTTAGAGTAGATGGTGAGGGTGAGTCAAAAGAATTATTTGTAGCTTATATCAGTTTAAAAAGTGTTTTGCAAGAAAAGGCACAAACAATGATAGGGAATGATCCAGATATTGTAGGGTATTTAGATAGAAATAAGATAAAAATTATTGGATTTCGTCCTTATTTAGAAATCACAGATTGGGATCAAGATAAAGAGATTGTTAGTTTTAATTATTGTTTTCCTATAGCAAAAAACACAAAGTATGTTCCTGATGATAAAGTAAAATTCAAAACAATTCCTGCAATGAAAGGAATTCAGGCAACTTATTTTGGAAATTACAGAACTTCAGACAGGGCGTGGTTTGCATTGTTTGATTATGCCAAGAGAAATGGTTTAAAAGTGCAGAACAAAGTATTGGAACATTTCTTAGCCAATCCTTTCAATGGTGGGAATGAGTTAGAGTGGGAAACAAAAATTATTATCCCTTTCGCTTCAAAATAAGCATTTTTTTCTTGGATAAATTATACAACTCGAAAACGTTTTCGTCTAATACGAAAACGTTTTTTGGTTGAATAAGGTTTTAGATTGGTATTTTCAGATTACTTTTATGAGCTAACCAAATAACTAAACCGAATGAGTGCGAAATTAAAATTAAATTTTTGGCAAATCTGGAACATGAATGTTGGATTTTTTGGTATCCAATACAGTTTCGGTTTGCAGCAAAGTGCTGTAAATCCCATTTATGATTTTTTACACGCTAGTCCAGATCAAATTCCATTATTAAATTTAGCGGGTCCTGTTACAGGTCTATTGATACAACCACTTATTGGAGCCATGAGTGATAACACTTGGCATCCTCGTTGGGGAAGACGTAAGCCGTATTTCTTTGTAGGCGCCTTGTTATGCAGTATAGCCTTGTTACTGTTTCCATTCAGTAGTTCGTTATGGATGGCAGCTGGTTTACTTTGGATTTTAGATGCAGGTAATAATACTGCTATGGAGCCTTACAGAGCTTTCGTTGCTGATAAATTAGATGCCGACCAACAACCAATTGGATTTCAAATGCAGAGTTTCTTTACGGGCTTTGGACAAACATTGGCTAATTTATCATTATTTATATTTCCATTAATTTTTATTGGGAAAACAGGTTCTTTACCTACTTGGATTTATGCTTCTTTCTTTTTAGGATCGGTTTGTTCAATAGGGACTATTTGGTGGAGTATGAAAACTACACCTGAAATTCCCCCAACAGATGAGGAACTAAGGGCTATGAAAGCTAAAAAAGGAGGAATTATAGAACCTATAGTTGAAATTTTTGGCGCTATTGGCGAAATGCCTAAAGTGATGTGGCAATTAGCACTAGTCTATTTATTTCAGTGGTATGCCTTGTTTTGCTATTGGCAAAATTCGTCTAAAAGTATTGCCTTGTCAGTTTGGAATGCCACGCCAGATAGTAATCCGGCAGCTTATGAAACGGCAGTGGGTTGGACAGGTTTAGTCAATGGCTGGTATAATATAGTTACTTTTTTAATAGCTTTTGCCTTAGTTGGTTTTGCCAAAAAATACAGTCCCAAAAATGTACACGCATTTTGTTTGTTATTAGCGGCTTTAGGCTTTCTAGCCTTTCCACATATTGCCAATAAATACCTATTATTTGTTGCCATTACTGGTTTTGGAATTGGTTGGGCAAGTATGATGGGTATTCCGTATTTAATGGTAGTGGCCGATATTCCGAAAGAACGTTATGGGGTTTACATGGGAATTATCAATATGATGATTGTGATTCCAATGATTATTCAAAATCTTACGTTTGGATATATCTTGAAAAACTTTTTGAATAATGATCCTCGTTTGGCGATTACTTTTGCAGGTGTACTATTGTTAATAGGAACTTTTTGTACACTATTGATTAAAACAAGGAAAGTAACTCAATAAAATAACTAGAATACCAACACAAATTTTAAATTATTAGTCTAAATTGGAAAAAACAGTTGACCTTATATGTGCAGGAGAAGTGCTTATAGATTTTATAGGCCATGAAGTAAATACCTCAATTAATAGAACCAAAGATTACCACCGTTTTCTGGGAGGTTCGCCAACTAACGTTGCTGTAAATGCCACTCGTTTGGGATTAAAATCGGTTATAGTGGCGACTTGTGGCGAAGATGGGTTGGGCGAATATATTGTGAGAAAGTTAAAAGACAATCATGTAATTACCTCTCAGGTCAGAAAATCAGAAACAGAGCCTACTTCGGTAATTTTTGTTTCCAAGTCAACTGGGACACCTGATTTTATTCCGTATAGAGAAGCCGATTACCAAATTTTACCTTCTCAAATTCCAGATGAATTACTAGAAAGTGCTAAAATTTTTCACACAACTTGTTTTGCATTAAGTAAAAATCCAGCCCGAACTACTATTGTAGAAAGTGCTAAAAAAGCAAGAGCTTTAGGACTACAAACGAGTATTGATATCAATTTTTCAGAACGCATTTGGCCAGATAGAGAAGAAGCTAAACAAGTGTTGAGAGACTATTTGTCAACTAATCCGTTGGTAAAATTGAGTGAAGACGATTGTTACCGACTTTTTGCAGCCTCTAAAACAGAAGATTATATTTTTGACTATTTTCATGAATTAGGAGCGTCTACTATTTGTTTGACCAAAGGGAAAGACGGGGTTGTTTTATCTGATAAAGAATACGGAATGTTTCATCAACAAGCCACTCGAATAGATGATATCAAAGACACAACAGGGGCAGGAGATGCCTTTTGGACCGGATTTTTATATGCTCGTTTGTTAGGGAAAGATTTTGAAGAAACGATTACTATTGCTCAAAAATTAGCCGTTTTAAAATTGCAAAACGTAGGTAGATTGCCTGAGGGAATTAATATTCAGGAATATTTAGGAGCGGAGATTAAATAAAATATTTTCCGAAGTCATTTTTTTTTGTTTTTTGAACCATTATTTTTTTAACTTTATAGTTCACTAAATCTTTTTACTATGACTGTAGATCAAATTTTAAGCACGAAAGGAAAGGAAGTGTTTTCGGTACTTCCTTCTAATACAGTATACGAGGCGTTGACGCTAATGAGTGAAAAAAATATAGGGGCAATACTCGTTATTGAACAAAATGTATTGAAAGGAATTCTTTCGGAAAGGGATTATGCTCGAAAAATTGTATTGAAAGCAAAGTCTTCTAAGAAAGCTCTAGTTCACGAAATCATGGAAGTCGATGTACAAACGGTTAAACTCTCAGATAATTTAGATTATTGTATGGAAGTAATGAGTAAAAAACGTGTGAGACATCTACCTGTATTAGAAAATAATATAGTAATTGGAATCATATCCATTAGTGACGTGGTAAAAGCCATTATTGAAATTCAGAAAGACACAATCAATCATTTGAATTCTTATATTACACAATAAATAGTTATAATAAAATTAAAGAGCAGCTACAGTAAATTGTAGCTGTTTTTTTTGACTACTACTTGAAAATCGAACTCTTTCCTACAAAAGATTCGACTTAAATACTCCTTTTTAATTCAAGAGTTCTATCTTTGTCAATCAGAAAAAATATAACAAAAAATGGATAAAAATAATAAAAAAAGTGAGGCTTTATTATATCATTCAAAACCCCAGCCAGGTAAAATACAAGTACTCCCAACAAAAAAATATGCGACGCAAAGAGATTTGTCTCTAGCTTATTCTCCGGGGGTAGCTGAACCTTGTCTCGAAATTGCAAAAGACGTTAACGACGTTTATAAATATACGACAAAAGGGAATTTAGTAGCTGTAATCTCAAACGGTACTGCTGTTTTGGGATTGGGAGATATTGGTCCAGAAGCTTCTAAACCAGTAATGGAAGGAAAAGGTTTGTTGTTTAAAATTTTCGCAGGAATTGATGTATTTGACATTGAGGTGGATACCAAAAATGTGGAAGAATTCATTCAAACGGTTAAAAATATTGCGCCCACTTTTGGAGGAATCAATTTAGAAGATATCAAAGCACCTGAATCGTTTGAGATTGAGCGTCGTTTGGTTGACGAATTGAATATTCCGGTAATGCACGATGACCAACACGGAACCGCTATTATTTCTTCGGCAGCACTTTTGAATGCTTTAGAATTGGCAGGAAAAAAAGCAGAAGACATGAAAATGGTAGTTTCAGGAGCAGGTTCTGCGGCTTTAGCTTGTGCTGATTTATATATTTTATTAGGAGTTAAATTAGAAAATATATTGATGTTCAATAGCAAAGGGTTGTTAACTAAAGACAATCCATCGCTATCGCCTTTGCAACAAAAATATGCTAAAGATTCGGCACAAATGACTTTGGCAGAAGCCTTAGTTGGTGCTGATATTTTCTTAGGATTATCGTCAGGAGATATTATGTCTCCTGAGATGTTATTGACAATGGCAAACAATCCTATTGTTTTTGCTATGGCAAATCCAACTCCAGAAATCGATTATAATTTAGCGGTTGCTACCCGAAAAGATGTAATCATGGCTACGGGAAGATCTGATTTTCCTAATCAGGTGAATAATGTGCTTGGTTTTCCTTATATTTTTAGAGGCGCATTAGATGTTCGTGCTACCAAAATTAACGAGGCAATGAAAATGGCTGCGGTAAGAGCTTTGGCCGCATTGGCAAAAGAAAATGTGCCCGAACAAGTGAACATTGCTTACGGAGTGACCAAATTGACTTTTGGTAGAGAATACATTATTCCTTCTCCGTTTGATCCAAGATTAATTACGGTAGTGGCTCCTGCTGTGGCGAAAGCTGCTATGGATTCAGGAGTAGCATTAAATCCAATTACTGATTGGAATGAATATGAAGAATCGCTTTTAGAACGTTTAGGGAATGATAATAAAATGGTTCGTTTGATTACCAATAGAGCCAAAAGAGATCCGAAACGTATTGTTTTCGCTGAAGCCGATCATTTAGATGTACTAAAAGCTGCTCAAATTGTATATGAAGAAGGGATTGGTTTTCCTATTTTGTTAGGAGACAAAGAAGTGATTCAAGAACTAAAAGAAGAAATAGGTTTTGTTGCCGATGTTGCAATTATAGATACAAAAATTGCGGAAGAAGAAGATAGACGAAATCGATTTGCTAATTCGTATTGGAAAACAAGACAAAGAAGAGGGATTTCGTTGTTAGACGCTCAAAAATTAATGCGAGAAAGAAACTATTTTGCTGCTATGATGGTCAATGAAGGAGAGGCTGATGCCTTAGTTTCGGGTCATTCAAGAAGTTATCCTTCGGTAGTAAAACCAATGTTACAGTTAATTGATAAAGCACCAGGAGTTTCTATTGTGGCTACTACTAATATGATGATGACGGCTCGTGGGCCAATGTTCTTGTCGGATACCGCGATTAATATTAATCCGTCTGCAGATGACTTAGCTAAAATTGCTATTATGACTGCTAATACGGCGAGAATGTTTGGGATAGAACCTGTAATTGCCATGGTGTCGTTCTCTAATTTTGGTTCGTCAACCAATGAAGGTGCAGCTAAAGTGAGAGAAGCAGTGGCGTATTTGCATAAAAATCATCCTGATTTGATAGTAGATGGAGAAATTCAAGCTGATTTTGCCTTAAATCAAGAGATGTTGGAGAAAAAATTCCCATTTTCTAAATTGGCAGGTAAAAAGGTAAATACCTTAATTTTCCCTAATTTGGAGTCAGCGAATATCACCTATAAATTATTGAAAGAGTTGAATAATGTAGAGTCAATTGGACCAATTATGTTGGGAATGGGCAAGCCAGTTCACATCTTTCAATTAGGAGCTAGTGTCGAAGAAATGGTTAACATGGCTGCTATTGCAGTAATAGATGCTCAAGAAAAAGAGAAAAATAATTAAAATACGATAAGTAATTTATCCCCCACATAATTATGATAGCACATATTCAAGGAAAATTAGTTGAGAAAACACCCACCGAAGTCGTAATTGATTGCGGTGGTGTTGGGTACCAAATTAATATTTCGTTACATACTTATTCTTTACTCCCCAATTCAGACCAAATTAAATTATTTACGTATCTTCAAGTAAAAGAAGATGCACACACTTTATTTGGATTTGTCGAAAAATCAGAAAGAGAGATTTTCAAAATGCTTTTGTCTGTTTCTGGAATTGGAGCCAGTATAGCTAGAACGATGCTATCTTCATTAGAACCCAAACAAATAATTCAAGCAATAGCTTCAGGAGATGTAGGCACTGTTCAATCCATCAAAGGAATCGGACTTAAAACAGCTCAAAGAGTGATTTTAGATTTACAAGACAAAGTGCTTAAATTGTATGATTTAGATGAAGTTTCTATGGTGCAGAACAATACAAACCGAGATGAAGCGTTATCTGCTTTGGAGGTATTAGGTTTTGTTCGTAAAACTTCGGAGAAAGTGATTGAAAAAATCATCAAAGAAGAACCGGATGCTTCTGTAGAATCGATTATTAAAAAGGCATTAAAGAGTTTGTAATTGCATAAAGAAACAGTAAAATTTATGAATAAAATTTGTCAGCTATTGCTAATTTTATTTTCTACTTATGTAGTTCAAGCTCAAGTTGTACCTGCTGCTCAGGACACTATTCCTAAAGGTTTTTCGGTAGGTAAAATAGCTGTTAAAAATCCTAAAAGTATTCTTTCAGGATATACGTACGATCCTCTTACTGATAGGTATGTTTACACCAATACGGTAGATGGGTTTACCATAGATTACCCTATAATTTTGACTCCGAAAGAATACGAGAATTTGGTTTTGAAAGAATCAATGCGTAATTATTTCAGAAAGAAATTAGATGCTGTAGACGGGAAAAAGCAAGGTGCTGACGCAGCAAAAAAGGATTTGTTACCTAAATATTACGTTAAATCGGGTTTGTTTGAAACTATATTTGGTGGAAATGCCATCGATGTAAAACCTACGGGTTCTGTTGAGATGGATTTAGGGATGCGGTATACTAAACAAGACAACCCTTCTTTTTCGCTAAGAAATCGTTCTACTACAACTTTTGATTTTAATCAAAGAATAAGTTTAGGATTGACAGGTAAGGTTGGAAAACGCCTGAATGTTAATGCTAATTATGATACACAGTCTACATTTTCTTTTCAAAATTTAATTAAGATTGCTTACGACCCTACTTATAGCGCTAGTGATGATGCTATCATACAAAATATTGAGGTAGGTAACGTAAGTATGCCATTAAACAGCACCTTAATTCGTGGTGCACAGAGTTTGTTTGGAGTAAAAACAAAATTACAATTCGGAAAGACAACCGTTACAGGAGTATTTTCTGAGCAAAAGTCTAAGACAAAAAGCGTCGTTGCTGAAGGTGGAGGAACGGTTCAGAATTTTGATATTTTTGCTTTGGATTATGATAGTGACAGACACTTTTTCTTATCCCAATATTTTAGAAGTAGGTATGATGCAGCCCTTAAAAATTATCCATTCATAGACAGTAGAGTTCAAATTACTAGATTGGAAATTTGGGTAACCAATAGACAAAATAGAATCACAACTACTAATAATAATATTAGAAATATTATTGCAATTCAGGATTTGGGAGAGAGTCAATTGACAGGATTGCCGGACAGTGAGGTTGTTGTTTTGAATCCTGCCACAGGAATTTTTAATCAACCGGCTGATTCTCCTTCAGATAATACCAATAATGATTATGATCCAGATCAAATAAAATTAGGTACAGGATTATTGAATAGTAATATCCGTGAAATGGTTTCTGCTAGTTCTGGATTTAATACCTCAGTGAGTGAAGGACAAGACTATTCTAAATTGGAGAATGCCAGAAAGTTGAATCCAAACGAATATACTTTTCATCCACAATTAGGATACATTTCATTACAACAAAAATTAGCTAACGATGAGGTATTGGCGGTAGCGTATCAATATACTATCGGAGATAAAGTATATCAGGTTGGTGAGTTTGGTAATGATGGAGTAGATGCTACAGTGGTAACAGGAAATACGCCTTCTACTCAGGCGGTAATTACTCAGAGCTTAATTCTAAAGATGCTTAAAAGTAATTTGACGAATGTTAAAAATCCTGTTTGGAATTTGATGATGAAAAATATTTATCAAATACCGGGAGGTTATCAATTAAAGAAAGAGGATTTTAGATTTAATATTCTGTATACCGATCCTTCTCCTTTAAATTACATTACCCCAGTATTAGGAACTCCCTTTCCTGTGAATCCAATCCCAGAAAACAAAGTGGCAGAAACTCCTTTGTTAAAGGTTTTCAATTTGGATAAATTGAATTATAATAATGATCCGCAAGTAGGAGGAGATGGTTTTTTTGATTTTATGCCTGGGTTGACAATTGATGCTCAAAACGGTCGAATTATTTTTACGGTAAAAGAACCTTTTGGAGAATTACTTTTTTCGAAATTATCCAATATAGGCTCGGGAGAAAAGTACAGTGATGTCGATACCTATAACCCGAATCAAAAAAAATATGTTTTCAGGAATATGTATCGAAATACACAATCTGGAGCATTGCAAGAGAGTGAGAAAAACAAATTCCTACTGAGAGGAAAGTACAAATCTTCTACGGGTGACGGAATACCCATAGGTGCGTTTAATGTTCCTCAAGGTTCTGTGAGAGTATCTGCCGCGGGAAGAGTTTTAGTAGAAGGGATTGATTATAGTGTGAATTATCAATTAGGGCGAGTACAAATTTTAGACCCGTCTTTACAAGCCTCTAATACTCCAATTGAAGTTTCGTTAGAAAATAATTCCATTTTTGGTCAACAGACTAGACGTTTTATGGGAGTGAATGTAGAACACAAAATTTCTGATAAGTTTCTGGTTGGTGCTACATTTTTAAAAATGACTGAAAAGCCATTTACGCAAAAATCAAGTTTTGGTCAAGAGTCAGTGAATAATACTATTTTTGGGTTCAATACCGCTTTTTCTTCTGAAGTTCCTTTTTTAACACGATTGGCTAATAAATTGCCGAATATAGATACCGATGTTCCTTCAAATATTTCAGTAAAAGGAGAAATCGCATTTTTGAAACCAGATACTCCAAAAGCAGATCAGTTTCAAGGAGAGTCAACTATTTATGTTGATGATTTTGAAGGGTCGCAATCGACAATTGATATGCGTTCTCCCTATGCATGGAGCTTAGCTTCTACACCAGTTAATGATACTGAAAGTCGATACAATTTTAATGAAAGTACTAATAATTTGACTTACGGATTTAAAAGAGCTAAACTAGCTTGGTATTCTATTGACCCCGTTTTTTACACTCAAAGACCATCGGGAGTTTCAACCGAAGATGTATCTTTAAATTCTACTAGAAGAATATTTAGTAAAGAGCTTTACCCATTAACTGATATTGCTCAGGGACAATCTCAGGTTGTAAATACATTAGATTTAAGTTATTACCCTTCAGAGCGAGGTCCTTATAATAATAATCCTTCAACTTCGTTAAATCCAAGGGATAATTTTGGAGGAATTATGCGCGCTATCAATGCAACTAATTTTGAACAAGGAAACGTAGAATATATTCAGTTCTGGGTTTTAGACCCTTATGTGGGTCAGGGAGCTTCATCCCCTTCAAACATAGGGAAAGTGTATTTCAACTTAGGCGAAATTTCAGAAGATGTCTTGAAAGATGGAAGGAAGCAATATGAAAATGGACTAGGGCCGAATCAAATTTTGGCTAATCCAAGACCGATATGGGGAAATGTACCTGCATCCCAATCATTAATTTATACATTTGATACTAATGCTGATAATAGAACTAATCAGGATATTGGATTAGATGGATTAAAAAATGATGACGAGGCTTCGACCTATTCTAATTTCACTACTGAAACAGATCCAGCAGCAGATGATTATACTTTTTATTTAAATGCCACTGGAGATGTTCTTAATAGGTATAAGAATTATAATGGAACTGATGGAAATTCAGCCGTTTCAATTGATACACCTAACAGAGGTTCGACTACATTTCCAGATGTTGAAGATATCAACAGAGATAATACTATGAATACCATCAATGCGTATTATGAATATAGTATTGATATGATGCCTAACATGAATGTAGGGCAAAATTATGTTACGGACATTAGGAATACACAGGTAGAATTGCCTAATGGTTCTTCAACTGAAGCACGTTGGATTCAATTTAAGATACCAGTTTCTCAACCTCAAAATACTATTGGAAGTATTTCTGATTTTCGTTCGATTCGTTTTATGAGGCTATTTATGACAGGATTTAATAATCCTGTAGTACTCCGTTTTGGAGCTTTAGATTTGGTTCGTGGCGAATGGAGAAGATATACAAATACATTAGATGTTAGAGATACCAATGTGGATGATGATAGAACGGATTTAGATGTTTTAGCAGTCAATGTTCAACAAAATAATGAACGCTGTCCAATTAATTACGTTACACCTCCAGGAGTAGTTAGAGAACAATTGTATAATAACAATACCGTTATTAATCAGGATGAGCAATCACTTTCATTACGAGTTGCTGGCGATGGTTTAGAAACAGGCGATGCAAGGGCTGTATTCAAAAATGTAAGCGTAGATATGCGTCAGTTTAACAAACTGAAAATGTTTTTACATGCAGAATCGTTGCCCAATGAAATTGCTATCAGAGACAATCAGATGATTGGATTTATTCGTTTTGGAAATGATTTTACGCAAAATTTTTATCAAATCGAGATTCCATTAAAAGTAACTTTGCCATCATCATCGGCTAACTCTGATTGTTCTCCGTTAAGCCCAGAAGTAGTTTGGCCAGAAGAAAATCAAATAGATCTGGCTTTGGAACTGTTGACCAAATTAAAAATTCAATCGATGAGTATCGATCCTACAACGCTGCCGCAGGATGGAATTTACTATCAAAATGAAGATGAATTAGATCCGAAATTAACCAACAAACCCAACAAACTTCGATTGGGAATTAAAGGGAATCCAAATTTTGGTTTAGTTCGAACATTGATGGCAGGGGTAAGAAGCAATGAAACGTCGAGACGAATTAAAGGTGAAGTCTGGTTCAACGAACTTCGACTAGCCGATATGGATAATAAAGGAGGTATGGCAGCGATATTGAATGTTGATTCTAATATGGCCGACTTTGCAACGGTGTCAGCTTCTGGAAAGAAAAGCACTATTGGTTTTGGAACTTTAGAGCAGGGTCCAAACGAAAGAAGTAGAGAAGATATTCAGCAATATAACATTGTAACTAACTTAAATTTAGGAAAATTGTTTCCCAAAAAATGGGGGGTTAACTTGCCTTTCAATTATGGCGTAGGAGAAGAAATAATCACTCCAGAGTACGATCCGTTTAATCAAGATATTAGATTGAATCAACTATTGGATAACACAACTGATGCTGCCCGAAAAGCTAATATTCGCAATCGTGCTATTGATTACACCAAACGAACTAGTGTCAATTTTATAGGGGTTCGTAAAGAAAAGAATCCAGAAAAAAAAGGACATATTTATGATGTAGAAAATTTTACTTTTTCTCAGTCAATTAACGAAGTACAACGCCATGATTTTGAAATTGAGGATTACTCGGATCAACAAGTAAGTTCTTCAGTAGATTTTGCTTACACTTTCAATTCAAAACCAATTGAGCCTTTCAAAAAAGCCAATTTCATGAAGAAAAGTAATTATTGGAAATTACTTCAGGATTTTAATTTTAATTTTTTACCTGCCAATGTTTCCTTTAATACTGATATAGTTAGACAATACAACCGTCAACAATTTAGGCAAGTAGATGGTGTTGAAGGGATAGGTTTAGATGCGCTCTATAGAAGGAATTATGCGTTCAATTATCAGTACGGTTTTAATTATAATTTATCGAAGTCGTTAAAGTTAAATTATGCGGCATCTTCTGGAAATATTGTAAAGAGTTATTTGAATTCAGACAATACTTCAAAAGAAGGTTGGACAGTTTGGGATGATTATTGGAATATTGGGACTCCGAATCAACATCAACAACAAGTTGTACTAAACTATGAACTTCCAATAAATAAGATACCTCTATTCAGCTTTATAAAGGCTACTTATTCCTATACCGCAGATTATAGTTGGCAACGCGCATCAGAGGCGTTATCAAGAATTGAAATAGAAGGTGCGTCTTATAATTTAGGGAATACTATTCAGAATGCTAATTCTAACAATCTGAATGCCACTTTTAATATGGAAACTTTATATAAATATTTAGGGTTGACCAAGTCTAATGCGGCAATAAATTCGAGACCGAGAATTACGACACCACCCAAACCAGGAGAAAAAATCGCTAAAACTAACGAGCAACAAAAACAATCAAATCCATTGGTAGACGGTTTCATTGGTGTTCTGACGAGTCTGAAAAATGTTCAAATGAATTACACCTATAATAGTGGGACAGTACTTCCAGGCTATACTCCGGGGATAGGTTTTTTAGGGACTTCTAAACCTACACTGGGATTCATTTTTGGAAGTCAAGATGATGTGAGATACGAAGCAGCAAAACAAGGATGGTTAACTAATTATCCTGATTTTAATCAGAACTTTACTCAGGTACAAAATAAAATTTTCAAAGCATCAGCTAATGTGGATTTGCTTCCAGATTTAAAAATTGATTTAACGTTAGACCGATCGTATTCTGAAAATTTTTCAGAACAATACGATGTAGCTAATGGAATTTATAATGCAAGATCGCCGTATAGTTCGGGTATATTTTCTATCTCAACAGTTTTAGTTAAGACAGCTTTTTCAACTAGTGATGCTAATTCTTCAGCAGCTTTTGATGATTTTAGAGAGAACCGACTAGTTGTAGCCAATCGACTAGCGCTTCAACGTGGAATTGACATAACAAATCCCTCTAATATTGATTCAGAAGGCTTTCCCTTAGGTTTTGGCAAAAATAATCAAGCCGTTTTATTACCTGCTTTTCTGGCAGCTTACTCGGGGTCAAATGTAAATGATGCTTCTTTGGGAATTTTTAAAAGTTTGCCCTTACCTAATTGGTCGTTACGATACAACGGATTTATGCGATATGAATTTTTTAAGAAAAACTTCAAACGCGTTTCGCTTCAACATAATTATAGAGCTTCTTATACTATAAATGCCTTTCGATCTAATTTCGAATATGATAAAAACCCAAACGGAGTCGATAAAAATGGGAATTTATTGAATTCGACCATTATGTCTAATGTAAATTTAGTGGAGCAATTCAGTCCGTTAGTGCGAATGGATTTTGAATTGAAAAATTCGTTAAAAGTATTGACAGAGATCAAAAAAGATAGAGCATTATCGATGAGCTTTGATAATAATTTATTGACAGAAGTGAAAGGAATAGAATATGTTATTGGTTTAGGGTATCGATTTAAGGATGTGATATTCTCTTCGCGATTAGCAGATAATCCTACAGGAATTATAAAAAGTGATGTTAATTTGAAAGCTGATTTATCGTTAAGAGACAATCAAACTATTGTAAGGTATTTGGATTATAATAAAAATCAATTGGCAGCAGGACAAAATATTTGGTCATTAAAAGTGACTGCAGATTATTCGTTGAGTAAAAACTTAACGGCTATTTTCTATTATGACCATTCTTTTTCTAAAGCTGTTGTTTCAACGACTTTTCCGTTGACTAATATTCGATCTGGATTTACAATTCGATATAATTTTGGAAATTAATTTTTAATTATAATTTAAATTTCGAATGAAGATAGTACCTTTGCCCTCTGAAATAGAATAATTAATTTATTATATATATTATGAATATACCTGCAAATTTAAAGTACACAAAAGATCACGAATGGGTAAGCATTGACGGAGATGTTGCTACGGTTGGAATTACTGATTTCGCTCAAAAAGAATTGGGAGACATCGTTTATGTTGAGGTAGAAACTTTAGATCAGACTTTAGCAAAAGATGAGGTTTTTGGAACAGTAGAAGCAGTTAAGACAGTTTCTGATTTGTTTTTGCCTTTATCTGGAGAAATTATTGAATTTAATGAAGAATTAGAAAGCACCCCAGAAAGTGTTAACTCTGATCCTTATGGAGCTGGTTGGATGATTAAAGTAAAAATCTCTGATTTAGCAGAATTGGATTCGTTACTTTCAAGTGAATCATACAAAGAATTGATTGGTGCTTAAAAATTTGTTTTTTTGGATTGCATTATGTTGGACAGGAGTGGTAGGCTTTTTTTGTTTGACTCCTTCTAATGATATTCCAACAGTTAACATTCCAAATTTAGATAAATTAGTTCACGCTTTTTTTCATTTTGTTTTTACGATACTTTGGTTTTTGTTTTTCAAAAAACAAGTTAAAAAAAAGAATCAATTGAAGCTTCTTGTAGTTGCTTTTTGCTTTTCTTTACTATTTGGAATAGGAATTGAAGTTTTGCAAAATAAATTGACCACAACTAGAAGTGGAGATTTTTTTGATGTTTTGGCTAATCTTACGGGTGCAATCTTAGCATTTGTCTTGGTGCTTTTTGCTAAAAGAATAAGAAAAAAATCCATTAAAGAATAAAAATACAAATCCCACTTCGGTGGGATTTTTTATACATTGAAAATTATGAGATTACAACCTACCTCCATCATATCGTTTGCGCTCTTCTTGATTACTTTGGCGGTTAACATATCGATGCCGCTTTTTAGACCGTATGCTGAGGTGGCGGGATTCAATAATGGTCAGACAGCATTGGTATTGGCGACTTATATTTTAGGGATGTTGCCTTGTTATGTTTTTTTAGGAGGTATTTCGGATCGAATAGGAAGGAAACCAGTTTTGCTTTTTAGCTTGTTTTTGGCCTTAGCTTCGAATCTTACGATAACGGTATTTCCAACGGTTTATGCTTTGATTTTTGCTCGATTCTTTCAAGGAGTAGCTTTGGCATTAAGCATGGGAACAGGAACAGCTTATATTTCAGAAATCGTTTCTAAAGATGTGAATGCCTCTGTCCGTGCGGCTAATGCTACTTCAATGGCAACAGCAATTGGTTTTAGTGGAGGAGCTTTTATGACAAGTATCGCTTTGTTAATCCATTTTACGTATTTACCTATCACTTATTTTGTTGCTATTGTAATTACAATTACAGGAGTTGTATTGGCTTTTTCTCTTCCTAAGTTACCGCCAATAGGAGGTAATTTGGTTCGATTGCCTTATTTTCCTAAAGGGTCATTTCCAGTTAATTTGTCCATCGCGATTTGTTGGGCAACCACAGGAGTAGTTATTGCAATTATTCCTACTCAATTGGCTATATTCCATTTGACAGCTTATGCTGGATTTTGTTTGGTTCTAATTAATTGGACAGGTGGTTTTATGCAGCCGTTTATTCGAAAAAGATTCCAGCCTAAGACAAGTCTTAAAATAGGATTTGCCCTTATTCCTTTTGGTTTTGGTTTAGTGATTTTGGGATCCTATTTAGGGATTTTACCAATAGTCTTATTAGGTACAGCTTTTATTGGTTCAGCAGCTTACGGGTTTAGTTACCAAGGAGGATTAGCTATAATTGCTGATTTAGGTGGTAGCCAAAAAGCGCGCGCTGTTTCGGGTTACATGTTTTTTGGTTATGTTGGTTTTGGGATTCCTGCTGTAATATTAGGATTTTTAGCTGATGCTGTCGGAATTGTGACTTCTTTATTAGTTTTCGAAATTATAATTCTGCTTTTAAGCCTGTATTTGTTTCTTACTTTTGATAAAGGAGAAAATTAATTTTTCTATTTTTTATTTGTCAAAAAATCTAAAATTCAGGTTCCACATTCTGTAATCTTATTTGTATCTTCGCGCCAGTTTTATACCAAATACATTGAGTACAATTTCTCTTAAATCCATTTATGTCGATTTTAAAGCAATCACTAAGGCTGGTTTGGCCATTAGTGTGGTTTTTTCTTCTATAGCAGGTTTTGTACTTGGCGAAGCAGATTTTGCGACTTTCAATTGGATTGTATTATTAAAATTGACAATTGGAGGATATTGTATGGTGGGCGCTTCTAATGCTTTTAATCAAGTGATTGAAAAAGATTTAGATGCCTTGATGGACAGAACTAAAAACCGACCAATTCCTGCAGGTAGAATGCAGCCTAATGTTGCTTTGGCAATTGCTAGTTTGTTGACGATAATCGGGATCTTTTTGTTGTATACAATCAATCCTAAAACAGCTATGTTTGGGGCGATTTCTATTTTTTTATACACAAGTGTTTATACACCCTTAAAAACAGTTACCTCTTTGTCTGTATTTGTCGGAGCTTTTCCGGGAGCCATTCCGTTTATGTTAGGATGGGTGGCGGCAACGGGTAATTTTGGAATTGAAGCAGGAAACTTATTTTTAATTCAGTTTTTTTGGCAATTTCCTCATTTTTGGGCAATTGGGTGGTTTTTATACGAAGATTATGAAAAGGCAGGGTTTTTTATGTTGCCAACAGGGAAAAAAGATAAAGGAACGGCATTACAGATTATTTTGTATACGATTTGGTTGATAATTGCATCACTTTTACCCGTTTTGGGATATACAGGGCAATTATATAGTACACCAATTGCTGCGGTTCTTGTGTTTTTGCTTGGCGTTTGGATGTTGTTTTATGCTGTGCGATTGTATCAACTACGAACTGCTAAAGCGGCGAGAACGTTAATGTTAGTAAGTGTTTCGTATATTACTTTGTTACAATTAGTTTATATATTTGACAAATTTTTAAGATAGTTATGGATAGGACAATAATACAAGACGAAGAAAAAGCCAAAAAGTCAAGATCAGCTAAGTTGATTTTGTTGTTTGCAATGGTAAGCATGACCATGATGTTTGCGGGTCTTACAAGTGCTTTTGTTGTAAGTAAATCGAGAGCTGATTGGTTGAAAGATTTTCAATTGCCATCTGCTTTTTACATCAGTACAGTTGCAATTATAGGATGTAGTGTAACATTTCATTTGGCTAAAAAAGCAATACAAAGAGATGATCGTTCTAAGACTACAGCATTTCTTTTGACTACATTAGCATTAGGAATTCTGTTTGTTATTTTGCAGTTTATAGGTTTTGGTCAAATAGTTTCAGAGGGGTATTATTTTACTGGACAAGCGAGTTCAATTACTACTACTTTCCTTTATATAGTTACTTTGATGCACTTATTGCATCTAGCTGGAGGGATAATTTCACTTTTAATCATAATTTATAATCATTTTAAACAAAAATACAATTCAACACAAACTCTTGGAATTGAACTAGGTGCGATGTATTGGCACTTTCTCGATATTCTATGGGTTTATTTATTTTTATTTTTATTTTTCTTTAAATAAGAAAAAAACGTAAATTTGGGAACTTTTTAACGAATAACTTTTTATGGGAGCGACAGTTACTACTGCAAATAGTGAAGAAAAAACTTGGGGAGGCGGAAATGAGCCAATGGGAGCAAGTTATGGTAAATTAATGATGTGGTTTTTTATCGTATCAGATGCCTTGACATTCTCTGGATTTTTAGCGGCTTACGGTTTTTCTAGATTTAAATTTATTGAAACTTGGCCTTTGGCTGATGAAGTGTTTACCCACTTTCCATTTATGCATGGAGTATCTGCTCCAATGTATTATGTGGCATTGATGACATTTATTTTGATTTTCTCATCTGTAACAATGGTTTTAGCTGTTGATGCAGGTCATCAATTAAACAAAAAGAAAGTAACCATTTATATGTTTCTTACTATTATTGGAGGTTTAATTTTCGTTGGTTCTCAAGCTTGGGAATGGAAAAACTTCATTAAAGGAGAATATGGTGCTATCGAAACAAAAGGAGGTAGTTTACTTCAATTTGTAGACAAAGAAGGGCATAGAGTAGCTTTGGCTGATTTTGCTACAACTTTACCTGAAGAAAGAGAGCAATTGACAAGAAGTAAAGGAAGATGGTTCATGGAAGAGGCTACTTTACCTACTTATTCTGTTGCTGAAGTTCAAGCAGGTTTTGAAGCACATCCTGATTTGTTAATCAGAACAGAAACAATCACTAAAGAAAAGAAAAAAACAGTTTTATCAAGAGAAGAATCTGTGGCTAGATTGAAAGATGCTGCAGTTGTTGTTGAAGGAGCTAATTTAATTAGAAATGAATACGGGAATAAATTATTTGCTGATTTCTTTTTCTTCATTACAGGATTCCACGGTTTCCACGTTTTTTCTGGAGTTATCATTAATATCATTATCTTTTTCAATGTTCTTTTAGGAACGTATGACAAAAGAAAAAGCTATGAAATGGTTGAGAAAGTGGGGTTATACTGGCACTTTGTAGATTTAGTTTGGGTATTTGTATTTACAGTATTCTATCTTGTTTAATTTTCAAAAAAAGTAATTATCATGTCACACGAACACGTATCAAATACTAGTAGAATCTGGAAAGTTTTCGGAATTTTATCTGCAGTTACAATTATAGAGGTTATTTTAGGTATTATAAAGCCAGAATCTCTTCATATGACTAATGTTTTAGGATTAAATTTATTGAACTGGATATTTTATGCATTGACAATTTTTAAAGCATATTATATTGTATGGGCTTTTATGCACATAGAAGGAGAGAAAAGTTCATTGAGAAATGCAGTGGTTTATCCAGTGGTATTTTTAGTATTATATATTCTTTTTATTCTTTTGACCGAAGGGGATTATATTTATGGGGTTTTTAAAGATTCTACGATTAAATGGAATTTTTAACACGATATTAATTCAAAAAAGAGGTACGCATTGCGTGCCTTTTTTTATTTTTGTACTTTATAAATAGAGTCTATCTACCGATGAAAAAAAATATTGTTCTTTTTACTCTTTTTGTTTTGCCTATTGTGGCCTATTTGTTTTTTGCATCAGGTGTAAATAGTTATACTAAGTTGCCGGTTATAACATCTAAAACTGCTGACTTTGGCAATTGGAAATCTCTAAGTGGAAATCAAGTGAGTTTGAATGGTAAAGTGACGGTGTTAGGTTTTGGAGGAGCTGAATTGTTGAAAAATAGAGGTAATCTTTTTAACTTGAATCAGAAAGTGTATCAACGTTATCACGGATTTAAAGATTTGCAGTTTGTTTACCTATGTCCTTTTGGGACTGAAAACGATGCAGAAAAAATTCTTAAGGCATTAGGGACATTTACAGAAATGTCTCAATGGCAATTTGTTTTTGCATCTCCTATGGAAATTTCTAAGTATCATAAACAATTGCATTTAGTTGGAAAATTAGATGCTAATTCGGGTACGTCTATGATTTATATTCTGGATAAAGAGCGAAATCTTAGAGGAAGAAAAGAAAATAAAGAATACAAAGAAGGGTATGACACTTTTCATCCTTCAGAATTAAGTAATGAAATGTTAGATGATTTTAAAGTGATTTTGTATGAATATCGAGCGGCACTTAAGAAAAATCATAATGCTTCCAGAAAAATTTAAAAACGAAAGTAATGAAAAATAAATCCTATATAGGAATATCATTTATCATTTTGGTTTTTGGAATTTTGGTAATTCCTAAAATTATTGATCGAATTCAAAATGGGAATGTAGTAAAAGGTGATCGTTTGGATAAAGTGGCAGCTGGATCTTCGCAAGAAGAAAGTTTAGTTACAATTGGACCGGCACCTAAATTTCAATTAACAAATCAAGATAATCAAAAGGTTTCCAATGCTACCTATCAAGGAAAAGTGTTTTTAATTGAGTTCTTTTTTACAAGTTGTCCGACAATCTGTCCAAAGATGAATCAAAGTATGTTGGTTATTGAAAAACAATTTTTTGGTAATCCAAACTTTGGGATCGCTTCGATTAGTATTGATCCAGAACATGATTCGCCTCAAGTATTGAAAGAACATGCTAAGTTGTTAGGTGCAACTTCGTCGAATTGGCATTTTCTTACTGGAGATAAAACCTATATATTAGATTTAGCCAATAAAGGATTTAATTTGTATGCTGGTGAGAATAGTAAAGTGAGCGGTGGATTTGAACACTCTGGACTTTTTGCTTTGATTGATAAAAACGGAACTATTCGTTGTAGAAAAGATAAATTTGGGAATCCTATTTTATATTATGATGGCTTAGATCCTGAAGGAGTAAAAGACATTCAAGAAGATATTAAACTATTATTAAAAGAATAAAAATGAAAGATAATTCAACAGTAGATCAAAAGTATAATAAACTCATCGTATTCGTATCTGTATTGATACCTGTAGTAGTGGCGGTTTTGTTCCGTGTTAAATTGAAAGACTTTGGTTTTGATGTGGAGCCGTTATCTTTTTTACCCCCAATTTACGCAACAATTAACGGAATTACAGCTGTAGTCTTAGTTAGTGCTGTATTAGCGATTAAAAAAGGAAATAAAGAGTTACATCAACGTTTAATGACTGTGGCGATAGCTCTATCGTTAGCTTTTTTAGTAATGTATGTGGCATATCACATGACATCTGATTCGACTAAGTTTGGAGGAGAAGGATTTATAAGATTGGTTTATTTCGTTTTGTTGATATCGCATATTCTTTTGTCAATTGCAGTAATACCTTTAGTATTAATTACCTATGTACGTGCTTTAGCTGCCAAATTTGATCAACATAAGAAAATAGCTAAAATCACTTTTCCTATTTGGTTATATGTTGCTATAACGGGTGTTATTGTGTACATAATGATTGCTCCTTACTATGTTCAATAAAACAATATCATTAAAGATTAGAAAGAGAAGTATTGTCAATGTTCTTCTCATTTCTATGCTTTTTTCGGCTTTATCTTTAACCGCAAATGCGCAATGCGCGATGTGTAGAGCCGCTCTAACTAGCGAAGGAAATAAAACTAAAGCCGAAGCTGTAAACGATGGAATTGTGTATTTAATGGTTATTCCGTACTTATTGGTGGGAGGAATTGGATATGCGATTTACAGAATGAAGAAGAAATAATTTATTTTAATCCATCGACTGTAATATTCACTACACCGTTTATGGTTAAAAAAGCAATAATAGCTTGATTAGTCAATTGTATTTTCTTGAATTGTATGTCTTCAATTTTACCATTGACAAAAACGCCTGGCATAGGCGAGTAATTTTTTAAATAGGTCATCATACTTTTTTTACCTTCCTCTAAATTAGTTTGAATAGAATAGTGACAATTGGCCTGAATTTTATTTAAAATATAGCCTTGTGCTAGCCAGTTGGCGGTTTGAACTAATTTGTTTTTAGTATCCAAAGCATAATCCATTTGGTTAAAATATATTTCCTTAGTAGTTTCATTGTATTGGGGTAAGCCGGTCAGGTAAATTGTTCCATTGATACTTCCAAGAACATCTAAAGCAATCACCATTTTGTTGTTTTTATGCCAAATGCTTGCGTTTTGCACTTTAATTTTCTTTTTGCCAGAACCAAATTCTTGGCCTGCAAAATTCTTGGTTATAATTTTTGAAGCATCATCATAATTAGAAACAGCTGTGATATTGGCTGTAATTTGATTTGGAATTTTGGTAGCAGATTTTAAAACAATAGTATTTGCATTGAATTTTGTTTCAGGTTTCTTACCAATCAGCGTTTCCATAGCGCATTTAATCCCCATATCCAATTGAATAGTCTGACCTTTTAATTTAGCATTGGTGCTATAAATTTCTATAGGGGTAAGTCGAAGCCAACTTTCATATTGTTCACTCATTTGGAAGGGAGTGCTTATTTTTTCCAAAGCATTTACTACATTGGGTTTAAAGTCCATTGATTTGGCTATTGATTCGTCTATTTTATGTTCTATTTTCGATTTGAAAAGGGTTGTGCTAGAATTAATCAAAAAAGTGATAGGAACATTTTTTCCAAAAAGTACCATAGTTGGGCTTTCATTCCAATCTAACGATTCTAATTTGGTTTTGGTGTCCAATTTCCAATTTACTAAATTCACTTCGCTTACTAATGTAATCACGCCATTGAGATTGAACTCTTTAATAGTGTATAACTCAACTCCCAGTTTTTTTGTTCCTATACGGTATTTTACATTGGCTTTTAACGGGAGTATGGTTTTAATTTTTTCATCAGCATCTTTGGAACTGTTTTCCATCGTTATTGGTGCAAGTTTCCAAATCTTTATTTCGATATCATCATCTTCAATAGTATTGTCTTCGTAGATTAACCCATTTAGAAGATTATTGGTTTTATTTTCAATGTCTTTTAACTGTATAGTGATGGGTAAATTGATGAAAGAAGGACTGTTTTCATAAACCAACGGAACAGCATCGTCAGGCTCAGGCTTGAAGGTGTTTATTTTTGATGGTGCGGAACAGTTCGCTGCTAAAAGAAGAAAACTGAATGAAAGAACAAAAATGCGGATACGTTGCATTGGATTTGAATTTGTCTAGCAAAATTACTAAAAGAATTATATTTTTAGGTGTAATTGTAACAAATGCGAAGTTCGGATGTCTAATTGTTTTTAGTTTCTAAAATAATTACAGCTTCGGCTCTAATTCTTAAATAGAAAACTTAAATTTGTGTAGTATCTTTACAGAACATTCATTCAAAGTATATGAGAAAAAATAGTTGTTTCAGTTTGATTGTAATCCTATTTTTTGGATTGTCAACTCAGGCACAATCCAAAAAATGGACCTTAGAAGAGTGCGTAAAATACGCTTTGGAAAATAACATTTCAATCAAACAATCTGAGTTAGATACTCAAACGGCTGCAATTGATAAAAGAGGTGCTTTGGGTAATTTCCTTCCTTCTATTAATGCAACTACTAATCATTCGTGGAATATCGGTTTAAATCAGGATATTACAACGGGTCTTTTACGAAATCAAACTACTCAATTTACTTCAGCCGGAGCTAATGTGGGAATTGATATTTATAAGGGGTTGCAAAACCAAAACAATTTGCGAAAAGCTAATTTAGCGTTAATTGCTTCTAAGTATCAATTGCTAAAAATACAAGAAGACATCGCATTGAATGTGGCTAATGCTTTTTTACAAGTGCTTTTTAATAAAGAAAATTTAAAGGTGCAACAAGAACAATTGTCTATCAATGAGAAACAATTAAATCGCGCTACAGAATTAGTAAATGTTGGATCAATCCCAAGAGGTGATGTGTTAGACATTAAAGCTAATTTAGCTTTAAACCGTCAGAATGTAGTTGCTGCAGAAAACACGTTGTTAATTTCTAAATTGAGTTTGGCTCAATTACTTCAATTAAAAGATTTTGAAGGTTTTGATGTAGTCGATGCAACTTCTATGAATGAGGGTGTCACTATTTTATCTCAAACACCATCTGCAATATTAGACAAAGCAAAAGAAACTAGAACAGCTCTTAAAATTGCCCAAACTAATTTAGAAATCGCTCAAAAAAATCTAGTAATTGCTAAAGGAGCTTTTCAGCCTACTATACAAGGATTTTATGGGTTTAATACAAGAATTTCCTATGCTGATGTTGCGATTGTATCTGGTGGAACAATTGTGACGAAACCAGCTAATCCTTTTTGGACCCAATTCAGTGATAATAAAGGGCAATCCTTTGGAGCTCAGTTATCAATTCCTGTTTTTAATGGATTTTCAGCTAAAAATAATGTGGAGCGTTCCAAAGTTAATTTAGAGAAGTCAAAAATTGCTTTAGAACAACAAAATTTAGATTTACAGCGTACTATTTACGCAGCATTTACCGATGCCAAAGGGGCTTTAAATGCTAATGTTTCAGCAATTGCGGCTTTAGAGTCAAGACAAGAAGCATACAATTATGCTAAAGAAAAATTTGCTGTTGGTTTGATGAATTCTTTCGATTTCAATCAAGCTCAAACCTTATTTGTTAATGCTCAATCTGAAGTACTTAGAACCAAATACGATTATATATTTAAAATTAAAATTCTTGAATTCTATTTCGGAATTCCAATCATTAAAAACTAATTTATTATGTCAAAAAAGACCATATACATCTTAATAGGTGCAGCAGTAGCTTTAATTACTTTGTTAATCGTTTTGTCAAAAACGGGAGTCATTGGAAACAAAGACGAAGGAAAAGAAATTGAAATGGTTGATGTTAATGCAACAACTATTATTGAAACCGTTTCTGCAACTGGAAAAATTCAACCTGAAATTGAAGTTAAAATAGCATCAATGGTTTCTGGTGAAATAATTGAATTGCCAATTAAAGAAGGCCAAGTTGTTAAAAAAGGAGATTTATTAGTAAAAATTAATCCTGATTTATATACCTCTGGTTTGAATAGAGCACAAGCTAATTTATCAGGAACTAAATCTGGTTTGCAGCAGGCTGATGCAAGTTTTAATGAAGCTAAAGCAAGTTATGAAAGAAATAAAGTCTTGTTTCAAAAAGGCATCATTTCTAAAGCAGATTGGGATAAATCGATTGCATCTTTTGAAGTAGCTAAATCAACCAAAGAATCAGCATACTACAATGTTAGGAGTGCTTCAGCTACAGTAAATGAGGCAAAAGACAACTTAGGAAGAACGATTATTTATGCTCCAGCGGATGGAACGGTTTCAGTACTAAACGTGGAATTAGGAGAACGTGTTTTGGGAACCCAACAAATGGCAGGAACTGAAATTTTAAGAGTCGCCAATTTGAACAATATGGAAGTGGAAGTGGATGTGAATGAAAATGATATTGTTAAAATAAAGGTAGGCGATGAAGCTAAAGTGGAAGTAGATGCCTATTTGAAAAAAGAATTCAGAGGAGTGGTTACGAGTATTGCTAATTCAGCAAGTTCAGCTTTAACAGCTGATCAAGTGACTAATTTTAAAGTGAAAGTGCGCATTTTAAAAGAATCATACCAAGATTTATTAGAAGGGAAACCAGTTACTTATTCTCCATTTAGACCAGGAATGACAGCTACTGTTGATATTATTACTAAAACTAAAAAGAATGTTTTGGCAGTGCCAATTAGTTCGGTTGTAGTAAAATCAGATACATCGGCAGTAAAAGAAATTAAAGTGGAAGATCCGGAAGAAGAAAAAGCTACTCCTAAAAGTGATAAAAAATTCGAATGCGTTTTTGTAAAAGTAGGGGATAAAGCTAAAATTAGAGTAATCAAAACTGGAATTCAGGATGATACCAATATTGAAGTTTTAACAGGACTTAAAAAAGGAGATGTAGTAATTACAGGGCCTTATACAACAGTATCCAAAGAATTAAATTCTGGAGATAAAGTAAAAATCAAAAAGGATAAGAAATAAAAATAGCATTGAATTATATTTTAAATATTGAAACGGCTACTAAAAATTGTTCTGTAGCTCTAGCAAAAGAGGGTCAAACCATTATTTGCAAAGAAATTGCAGAAGAAGGCTATTCCCATGCCGAGCGTTTGCATGTTTTTATTGAAGAAATAATACAAGAAGCTGGAATTACTTTTCAAGATCTAAAAGCCATTGCGGTTAGTCAAGGTCCGGGTTCTTATACTGGATTGCGGATAGGAGTTTCAGCGGCCAAAGGCTTGTGCTTTGCACTGAATATTCCTTTGATTGCGGTAGATACTTTGCAGGTGTTAGCCTCTCAAGCAACTATTTCTGAAGGATTGATTATTCCGATGCTCGACGCACGAAGAATGGAAGTATACAGCGCAATTTTTAATGCCAAATTTGAAAAACAACGCGAAATTCAAGCAGAAGTTATTACTGAAAATTCATTTGAAACTATTGCTGAAACGGTTTATTTCGTTGGTGATTGTGCCGATAAATGTCAATCGGTTCTAGTAAAATCTAATTTTGTTTTCTTGGAAGAGGTAAAATACCCTTCGGCAAAAGAGATGAGCGCTTTGAGTTTTTCTAAATTCCAAAATAGTGAATTTGAAGATGTAGCTTATTTCGAGCCCTATTACTTAAAGGATTTTATGATTACTACTTCAAAAAAAGTTGGGTAACGGCTTCTTGAAAATCTTCTGTAGGCAATTGACAGGTTTTATTTTGACAAACATAAAAGAGGGTTTTATCTTCAACAAAACGATCTTTTAGAAAAGGCAAATGGGATGGTTTTTCAGTTCCGGCAATAATCACATTAGGAAAATACAAACCCATACTAATTTTGTTTGTTTCTTTTGCATTTGGCCCACAAATAGCCAACTCTTTATTTTGTTCAGACATGGTCAAGGCCAAATCCAACCAATTGGAATATGCCGAAGGATAATCGATATTGGGTAAAAGAATAGTGAGCATTTGTTTGGCTACTTTTTCGTAATACGAGTTGTCAAAATAGATGCTGAGTTGGTATAAATTTTTTGCCATCACTGAATTGGAAGCTGGAATTACATTGTCTTCCGTTTCAAAATGCACGCTGATTAGCGCTTCGTCTTTATCCGAAGTGAATCTAAAGAATGCTTGTTGCTCATCGTAAAAATGTTCTAAGGCATAATCCGTTAGTTGCTTGGCATCGTGGAGCCATTTTTCTTCAAAAGTGACTTCGTATAAAGAAATAAAAGCCGCAATCACAAAGCAATAATCTTCTAAATAGCCATTGATGGTACTTTTGCCATTTTTAAAATTATGAAATAAATTTCCTTCGTTTGACCAAAGCTTTTTGATTATAAAGGTGGCATTTTCTAAGGCTATATCAAGATATTCTGGGTTGCCTAAAGCTTTGTAAGCATCAATATACCCTTTTAACATAATGGCGTTCCAAGATGTTAGGCATTTGTCATCTAATCGTGGTTTAGGTCGTTTTTCTCTTTCGGTATAAAGTAGTCGCTCCCAGATTTTCTTTTTGTTTTTTAATTCAGCTGTAGTAAGTTGATTGAGTTTGGCAATAGCTTCAAGACTTTGGTTCTGAATTAAAACATAATTTTCCTCTTCCCAAAAGCCAAAAGAATTAATATTGAACACTTGACGGAATAAGTCAAAATCGTCTTTTAGAATTGTCTTTAATTGAGGGATTTTCCAAGCATAAAAAGCACCTTCTTCTAAATGATTTTTGTCATTCAAACTATCAGCATCCAATGCTGAAAAGAATCCCCCTTCAGCGGTTTTCCATTCTTTTTTTATAAAATCTAATGATTTCTCAATGATTTCTTTATACAGTGGGTTTTGTGTCAACTTGTATGTGTCGCTGTACAATGAAATCAGTTGCCCATTGTCGTACAACATTTTTTCAAAATGCGGAACATGCCATTTTAAATCAACTGAGTAGCGAGAAAATCCGCCATCAACAGTGTCAAAAATTCCGCCATATCCCATTTTTGTTAAAGTGAGATTCACAAATTCTAACAACTCTGCATCTTGATTTTGATGGGCATACCGAAGTAAAAATTGGTAATTGTTGGGCATCATGAATTTAGGTGCTCTTGCCATACCGCCAAATTCCCAATCAAAGCTCTTTTTCCATTTGGCAACTAAATTTTCTAAAAGCAATTTTTGATTGGAATTTTCACTGCCATCGTTTTGGATTATGGAAATAGCTTCAATTCCTTGATGCAATTTTTTGGCATAGTCTACCATTTTTTCAGGTGCCAACCGATACATTTTTTGCAACTGTTCCAAAGTATCAGTCCATTCGTCCTTTCTAAAATAAGTGCCTCCCCAAACTGGTCGACCATCAGGTAACGCGACAATATTTAAAGGCCAACCACCATGACCTGTCATAATTTGCACTGCTTTCATATAAACAGCATCTACGTCGGGACGTTCTTCTCGGTCTACTTTGATATTGACGAAATGAGCGTTCATTACAGCCGCAACAGCTTCATTTTCGAAACTTTCGTGTTCCATTACATGACACCAATGACAAGCCGAGTAACCAATACTGATAATGATAAGTTGGTTCTTTTTTTTGGCTTCAGCCAAAGAAGTGCTGTTCCAAGCTTTCCAAAAGACTGGATTATTGGCGTGTTGTAATAAATAGGGACTGGTTTCTAAGTGAAGTTCGTTCATTTTTCTGTTGCTAAAAAAAGCGTTTCAGTATTGAAACGCTTTGGTATTGTATGGTTAAGCGTTTGCCGCTTCAACTATAATTGTATCGTCATTGAGCATCGTTTTAAGTAAACTTTCGATTCCGCTTTTTAAAGTAAATGTCGAAGAAGGACATCCGCTGCACGCACCTTGCAAAATGACTTTCACTACTTTATCTTCTTCGTTATACGATTCAAAAGCAATATTGCCACCATCGGCAGCTACGGCTGGTTTTACGTATTCTTCTAAAATATTGATGATTTTTTGTGAAGTAACGTCTAGATTGTCAAAGTCTTCGGTTTTTTTAGTTTCCTCAACAAGTGTTTCTTGAACGAAATTTTCTTCTAAAACTGTTCCTCCGTTTTCAATAAACTGTTTGATATAACTTCTTAATTCCAATGTAATTTCATCCCAATTATTAATGTCATATTTAGTAACTGAAATGTAATTTTCGTCAATAAAAATTTCCTTTACATAAGGGAATTTGAATAATTCTTTTGCCAAAGGAGACGAAGCTGTTTGATCAATATTTTTAAATTCGACAGCCGTTTTAGTTAGCATTCGACTAACTACAAATTTTAAAGCAGATGGGTTTGGAGTGGTTTCGCCGTAAACGGTGATGGGTTGTTTTTTTGCTTTGTTTTCGTCCTGTTTGATGATAATTCCTCCATTATTAACAAATTTCTCAATTTGTTCTGCAACCGCTTCTTTTACATCATCCCATTCCACAATGCTAAAACGTTCAACCGCAATAAAATTACCGGAGATATATACTGTTTTTACGAAAGGCAAGTAAAAAAGTTGTTGTGCTAAAGGAGAAGCTCCCGCCTCATCAATGTTTTTGAATTCGAAATTTTCATTTTGAGTGATAAAATCAGGAAATTCAAATTTTAATATAGTTGGATTTTGGGTTTCTTTTATGGTAACTTTTGTCATGAGTTTTATTTTTTTGCAAATTTACTAAAGTTATTTTCTTTGAATCGTTATATTTGATAATTAAATACAATACTATCATAGTATTAACGTTAGTTTAAGAAATTAAATACCGCAAAAGGTGTATACAAAATTAAAATTTTTATTTCTTGTTTTCTTAATTCAATTTTCTTCAAATGCTCAAGAAGGAATTCCTGTATATTCAGACTATCTTACAGATAATTATTATCTTTTACATCCTTCAATGGCAGGTGCTGCCAATTGTGATAAGATACGTCTAACTGGGCGTAAACAATGGTTGGGTCAAGAAGATGCGCCAGAGTTACAAACGATAAGTTTTAATAGTCGAGTTGGAGAAAAATCGGGAGCGGGAATAATTATTTTTAATGATAAAAATGGCTATCATTCTCAAAAAGGAGTAAAATTGACTTATGCTCATCACATTATGTTTTCTAGAGATGAAATTGATTTAAATCAGCTGTCTTTTGGTATGAGTGTGGGGTTTATTCAAAGTCAATTGGATGAGACTACTTTTACAGATTATGACCCGATTGTTTTTGGGCAAGTTCAAAAGAGTTCTTACTCTAATGTTGATTTTGGGATGTCTTATAATTTTTTGAATTTTTATGCACATGCTACGGTTCAAGGTGCTATTGAAACTCGAAGAGCTTTGTATAGTGATTTTGAAAGTAATAATTTAAGAAAATACTTATTGAGTGCAGGATATGTTTTTGGAAGTAAAGAAACTTTTCTATGGGAACCTTCTATGTTATTCCAATTAATTGATAGGACAAAAGAAAAATTAGTTGATTTTAATATTAAAGTACATAAAGAAATACCCATTGGTACTATTTGGGGAGGTTTATCTTATAGAAGAAGTTTTGAAGGAGCCCAATATTTGACAACAACTGGAGTTGCCAGTCAGAAATTACAATATATTACTCCTTTCTTTGGGTTTAATTATAAAAAATTCATGATTGCATATACGTATTCAAAAGTCTCAGGACCTGTATTATTTGATACAGGAGGATATCATCAGATAACTTTGGGAATGGATTTGTTTTGTAAAAGAGAACATTATGATTGTCATTGTCCTGCTATTAATTAATTTTATGTTATTTCATGTTAGTTAAATCAGTTAATGGGAAGTCTCCCGTAATTCCAGAAGATTGTTATGTTGCTGAAAATGCAACTATTGTTGGCGAGGTAACTTTTGGACATTCCTGTAGCGTGTGGTTTAATGCGGTTATTCGTGGTGATGTGAATTCTATTGCTATAGGAAATAAAGTGAATATTCAAGATGGTGCAGTTATTCATTGTACCTATCAAAAGCATCCTACTTTTATTGGAAATAATGTATCTATTGGCCATAATGCCATTGTGCATGGTTGTACCATTAAAGATAACGTCTTAATTGGTATGGGAGCTATTGTAATGGATAATTGTGTGATAGAAAGTAATTCGATAGTTGCTGCAGGCTCTGTTATTACTCAAAATACTGTGGTGGAGTCAGGAACGATTTGGGCAGGAGTCCCTGCTAAAAAAGTGAAAGAAATTAATCAATCTGATTTTGCTGGAGAAATTGAACGTATCTCGAACAACTATGTGATGTATTCGAATTGGTTTAAAGAAGAATAGATTTTTTTAAAAGTCGATTTGTTCCACTCTATATTTTCTTTCTAAGATTTCATATAATACCTTAGTGTCTGTATTGGAATAGAAAACAGGTTCAGGTGTTTTTAAATTAGAAATACCTACTTTTTCTTGTAGTACTTTTTGCGTTTGTCTTGCAACTGCTTGTCCCGAATCTATTATTCGAATGTGTTCAGGTAGTATTTTCTTTATTTGAGGAATCAAATACGGATAGTGACTACATCCTAATACTAAATAGTCAATATTGGCTTCAATCATTGGTTGTAAATAGGACTGAAGTAATTTGTCCATTTCTGACGAATTGATTTGACCTCCTTCAATAAGTTGAACCAAACCGTGTCCTACCTGTTCAACGATTGTAGTATCTTGATACATTTCGGTTGCTTTGTGGAATAATTCACTGTTAAGTGTTCCTTTGGTAGCTAAGATTCCAATGGTTTGTGTTTTCGAATTAGTTGCCGCTGGTTTTATGGCGGGTTCAATTCCAATGAAAGGTACATTATATTTGGCTCTTAATTCTTGGATAGCATTTGTAGTAGCCGTGTTGCAAGCAACAACGATTAATTTGCATTTCATTTTGAGTAGAAAATCGGTGTTTTTCATACTCAACGCTATAATTTCTTGTTTTGATTTTTGTCCGTAAGGGGCATTTTTACTGTCGGCAAGGTAGATGGTTTTCTCGTTGGGAAGTAATTGGTGTATTTCTTGCCAAATTGAGGTGCCTCCAATGCCAGAGTCAAAAATTCCGATAGGTTGGTTGTTCTCCATAAAAACAAAGTTACGAGCTACAATTTAAATTTCCTACATTTATATTGGATCAAAAAAAAACTGCTCGTTCCTAAAATTTAGGTGAGCAGTTTTTGTGTTTTTATTTGGGTTATTTTAGAAACCTAAATCTTTTTTTACATCAGCAGTCAAATTTGGACCATCAGCTAATAAAAGAGAAGAACCGTCTAATACGTATTGGAAACCTTTTGCTTTTCCAACTTTTTGGATAGAAGCTCTTACTTTTTCCATTAATGGTTTTACGATATCTGATTCTTTTTGTTGTAATTCTTTTTGAGCGTTATCTCTATAATCTACAATTCTTTTTTGCATGTCTTGCACTTCTTTAGAACGCTCACCGTTTATAGCTTCAGTTACAGTAGCTGCTTCTGCCTCGTATTTTTTTAACTTTCCTTGGTATTCTTCAACCATTTTTTTGTATTCAGCATCGTAGGTTGCGCTCAATTTTTCTAATTGTTTTTGAGCATCCAACATAGCAGGCATTTTGGCCATAATATCATTTACATCTACGTGAGCTGTTTTTGCTTGTGCTGAAATAGTTTGACTTGCTCCTAAGATTAGTATTGCAGCGATTAATAAAGTCTTGATTTGTTTCATTGTTTTAAGGTATTTAATAATTAATTTTTGTTTGTATTTGCTTTTAATTTTTCTTCAGCTGCTTTTTTTGCAGCTGCTCTTTCTTCTATAATTTTGTTTCGTTTTTCTTCTAATGCTTTTTTATTGGCTTCAATAATTTTTTTACGATCGTCTAACGCTTTTTGTTTTTCTAATGCTTGTTTTTGCTTAGCTGCTTCAATTTTAATTTTTGTAGAATCAACTACTTTATTATTTGTTGTAACTTTTTCAGAAATCGTGCCATTTTTTTTAGCTTCCCTTTCTTCGATTGCTTTTTTTCTTTTCTCTTCTAAAGCCTTTTTATTTTCTTCAATAACTTTTTTACGTTCTTCAAGGATTTTTACTTTTTCCTCGGCTTGTTTTTTTCGTGCTAATTCTGCCGCTTCTGATTTCTCTTGAGCAATTTTAGCTACATCCGCTTTTGCTTCAGCAGTAGTAGAATTAGGAGCATTATTTTTTTTAGCTTCTTTTTCTTCCGCTAATTTTTTTCTTCGTTCTTCAAATTCTTTTTTCTTTGTTTCTTGTTGCAGTTTTCGTTCTGCTATTATTTTTTCACGAGCTTCTTTTTTCTCGTCCAATGCTTTTTGTCTGTCCTTTAAACCCGGATTTTCATCAAGTGCATCTTCTTTTTTCTCTTTTTCTTCTAGCTCCTTTTGTTGTTTTTTAGAAAGCTGTTCTCTTTTTTCGGTTCTATTCAATACGCGTAATACTTGATCGCTGATATCAAATCGTTTCGCTGCAAAAAGCATTGTTAAATCAGATGACTTGTCAAATATGAAATCATATTGTTTTGCTTCGGCGATATCTTGTACTGTTGTGAAAACTTGATCTTGAACGGGTTTTGCTAAAACTAATTTTTGTTGCATTAAATCCCCATTGGCGCCAAATCTTTTTTGTTGGTACTCTAAAACTTCTTTTTCCAAGAATTTAATTTCAGTTTCTCGTTCTTCAATTAGTTCTTTTGTTAAAAGTGGTTTTTCGATTTTTAATGCTTCAACAAGTTTTTGTATTTCATTTTTCTTTGTTTCAATTTCTTGTTTCCATTTTTGAGCTTTTTGCTCTAATTGATTTTGAGCCTCAGTATAATTGGATACATTTTGTAAAATGTATTCCATATCGATATACCCAATTTTGGTGCTTTTTGTTTGCCCTTGAACTGTACTTATTCCAATAAGGGTTAAAAGTAGAAATAAAAATTGTTTTCTCATAACTTTTGTTGTTTTGGAAAATGAAACAAATTTTTAGAACTGTTGTCCAATGATAAAATGGGTTTCCCAACCATTTGGTGTTGTTTGTCCTGGTAAAGCGTCAAATCCTTTAGCAAAATCGATACCTAGTAATCCAAATGCAGGCATGAAAACTCGTAGCCCAACTCCTGCTGAACGGTTTAAAGCAAATGGATTATAATTCTTGAATTTATCAAACGAAGAACCTGCTTCCAAGAAGGCTAAAGCATAAATAGAGGCTGAAGCTTTAAGGGTGATAGGATAACGCATTTCTAACGAAAATTTATTATAGATAGTAGCTCCTAATTGTTCTCCAGCACTATTGATAGGTGTTAACGAATTATTAGGATATCCTCTTAATTGGATAGTTTCTCTACCGTCCATTGCATACATCGCCATTCCATCGCCGCCTAAGTAGAATCTTTCGAAAGGAATCGCACCGCGGTTTTGGTTATAAGCTCCCATAAATCCAAATTCAGATAAACTACGTAAAACTAATTTACCATATATTTTGGTATACCAATCTGCTTTGAATTTTATTTTGTAATATTCTAACCAATTGAATTTTTTCTGGTCTACTTTAGAAGGGTCTGCCGCTGCATCTTGATAGTTGGCTACGCTATTTGGATATGGGTTAGATGAAGTTGGAACGGCTTCTAGTAAATCACCTTCGTTAACTTGTATTCCATTACTACCTGTATAGGTCGTGCCTGTATATTTGTATTTATAGGCTTCTTGATCCCCTAAAGTTTCATAATTGGTTTTGCTAAACAAAGAATATGGAGGTGTTAATTTTGCCGAAATACTAAATTCAGATCCGTAAGTTGGAAAAATTGGGTTCACCCCTTTGTTACTTCGTGTTATTCCGATAGTGTAAGCTAGGTTTCTTGAAGTACCATTACCAAAAGTAAATAATCCGGTATTGTAATTGTTTAAGTCGTAATGTTGGTAACTTAATGATTGAGATAGAACAAAGAAATCATCTGGCACAGTTAATCGCTTGGCAATACCCACAGATAATGTTAAAATACTAAAACTCTTAGTTTTATCTACTTTGTATGTGATGTAGTTGTTCAAGTATTGTTGACTATACGATAAGGAAGTGCTGAATTGTACCGGTTTTTTACCGCCAAACCATGGCTCTGAAAATGAAGCACTATATGTTTTGAAGTAAGTACTAGCTTGTAATCTCAAAGATACTTTTTGGCCATCTCCCATAGGAAGCGGTTTGTATGAATCTTTTTTAAATATATTCCTTGCAGAGAAGTTGTTGAATGAAAGTCCTAAAGTACCAATGAATCCTCCGCCTCCATAACCTCCTTGAAGTTCAATTTGACTGGCTCCTTTTTCAGCTAAATGGTATTCGATATCTACTGTTCCTGCGCCTGAATCTACATTTTTGAATTTTGGATCAATCGTCTCTGGGTCAAAAAATCCAAGTTGTCCAATTTCACGAATAGTTCTAACTAATTCTTCTTTGCTGTATTT
Source organism: Flavobacterium sp. (assembly GCF_024642105.1). Lineage (GTDB taxonomy): Bacteria > Bacteroidota > Bacteroidia > Flavobacteriales > Flavobacteriaceae > Flavobacterium. Next base: position 167,680 of record NZ_JAHEBT010000052.1, on the reverse strand, counting down.
TTCTCCTGGTTTTGTGCGTAATTCACGATATATAACTTGGTCATTTGTTTTGTCATTCCCAACAACTGTTATTTTATTGAAATAAGCAATTGGTCCTTCGGTAACACGAACTTCAAAATCGATAGTGTCATTTGCTGTTTTTACTTCAACTGCATTAATGTTTGAAAATAAGTATCCGTTGTTTTGGTATAGATTAGTAATGTCTTCTCCGTCTGGTTTTGATTTATCGGCAATTCTTTTTTCCAATAGAACCCCATTGTAGACATCTCCTTTTTTTAATCCTAAGATTCTACTTAAACCTTGGTCAGAATACACCGTATTTCCTAAGAATTTGATATTTCCAAAATAATATTTATTACCTTCTTCAACTTTAACTTTGACAGCTAAGGTGTTTTTTTCTTTGCTATAAGAAACGGTATCAGAAACAATTCGGGCATCTCTAAATCCTTTTTCTTTGTAGGCATCAATTACTTTTTCTAAGTCAGATTTGTATTTATCTTTGATGAATTTAGAAGCTTTGAAAAGACGTGTAATTTTTCTTTGTTTGGTGTCTTTCATTGCTTTTCGTAATGATTTGTCAGACATCTTAGTGTTTCCAATAAAATCGATTTCGTCAATTTTAACTTTGGTACCTTTATCAATGCTTACGAGCATATTTACCTGATTGATTGTAGTAGTATCACTAACTGTATTGATATTTACTTTGGTGTTGTAAAATCCGTCTTTTTTGTATTTATTTTCAATGTAATTTTTAGTGGTTGTAATTAAGTTTTCGTTTACAACTTTGTTTTCAGTTAGTCCATTGTCTTTTATTAAACCTTCTGTTTTATTTTTTTTAATTCCTACAAAACGTATTTTGTTTAGTTTAGGCAATTCTTCCAAGTTTAAATCAAGATAAATACTGTCATTTTGTATTTTATTGACGTAAAAAGAAATTTCGTTAAACAATCCTAATTTCCCTAATTTCTTAATTGCACTACTGATTTCTTCTCCGGGAATACTGATTTCTTTTCCTTTTTCTAGTCCTGTAAAAGCAACTACAGTTTGAGTGTTAAAAGTTATTTTACCCACCACGTTTACGTCGGCTAAAATGTATTTTTTTCCTTGGTCAAAAGGTACTCTATCTTGTGCTTTTGCTTGGAATACACTTCCAAAAATAAGTAGGCAAAGGGCTATTTTGATGCTTTTTTGTAACACTAAAAAATTATTTAATTTGTTCGCTTGTTTTTCCAAATCTACGTTCTCTTTTTTGATAACTAAGGATAGCCTCATATAAATCTTTTTCTTTAAAGTCAGGCCACAAGATATCTGTAAAATATAACTCTGCGTAGGCTATTTGCCATAGCAAAAAATTACTTATTCTATGTTCTCCACTAGTTCGTATTAATAAATCTACCTCTGGTAAATTTTGCGTGTAAAGATGCTCATTTATAATGGAATCGTCAATACTGTCGATTGAAATTATATTATTTTTAACTTTATCACTAATTTTTTTGACTGCACTTACAATTTCTTCCCTAGAACCATAGCTTAAAGCAAGTGTTAAGGTTAAGTGAGTATTGTCTTTTGTTTTGTTGATTACTTCTTGAAGTTCTTTTTGTGCTGTTGCTGGTAATTTGTCTAAATTACCAATCGCATTCATCTTTATATTGTTGCGGTCTAATGTAGGTAATTCTTTTTTTAGTGAATTCACTAAAACTCTCATTAAAGCTTCGACTTCTAATTTTGGTCGGTTCCAATTTTCAGTAGAAAAGGCATATAAAGTCAAGTTTTCTATTCCTAATTTAGCACAAGCTTCAATGATTTTTTTTACAGATTTAGTCCCACTTTCATGTCCCAACGCGCGTAAAAGCCCTCGTTGTTTAGCCCAACGGCCATTCCCGTCCATAATAATGGCGAGGTGTTTAGGGAGTTTATTTTTGTCGATACTATTAATTAAATCCATTTTATTCTGCGCAAAAGCAAGGTTTATTACCAAAGGTATAGGTTAAGGTTATGCCTGAAAACACGTACCAATCGTTATTATTTTGATTGCCAAACTGAATTGGTTGCCAATTTTCATTTCTGGGAGAACTTCCGTCAATGTCATCTGCAAATGTGTGTCTAGCTCCTATTTCCAAACCAAGCACAAAATTAGAAGTTAAATTGGATTTTACACCTAAAATTATCGGTAATGCAAGAGTTTTTTGTTTTGAGTCAAATTCTGCCTGTCCGTATTTGTAAAATAAACTATCATAAAAGCTTAGACTTAGCCCTGTAAAGACATAGGGAGTGATTTTTCTTTCCAAAGGATTGTAGATGTTAAAATCAAAAAAATTAAATTCAATACCTCCTGAAAGTTCTTTTATAGTGTTTTGAAAGGAAAGCCCTCTAGTTGTTCTTCTTATCTCATCTGAGTTAACATCCTTAGATTCTAACTTGGATTGTATGTACGAAAATCGCCAAGAGTGACGTGGTGTTTTGTTCCATTTATAAAGCAAACCAAACGCAGAACTATTGGGGTTAATGTACGTTGTCGAACCAACATCTCCAATAAAGTTACTTCCGCCAACAAAAACACCTAACTCGTTAATTTGAGCTTGGGTGGTTGTAAAGCAAAAGAGACTAATTAATACAAGAATGACTTTATTCATCTAAATAATAAAATGTGCGCAAATATAAGAATTATGAATCCGAATCAATGCTAGTTATTGTAAATGTGTTTTCTCTCTAATTTTGATAATCAATAAGTTGATTTCTAATTCAGAAAAGAACAATCTAAACGATAAAAAACATTAGAATCGTATGCAGCGCATTTAATTTCTTTTATCCTCACCCCAAAGTAATTTGTTGCGCAAGGTTTTTAAGAAGGTTTCTTCTGGGATTTCGATCATATTAATTTCGAAAGGATTTTTTTTGATAATTAAAACCGATTCGTTCTTCACAGTAGTTACCCGGGAGTCAAGCGAAACTAAATATTGATCTTCTCGACCTGTTACACGAAGTTTGATCTCAGTGTCGTCTGGAATAACAAGCGGTCTGGCATTTAAATTATGAGGTGCAATAGGAGTGATTACTAGGCTTTTTACCTCTGGAGTTAAAATAGGACCTCCGCAACTCATAGAGTATCCTGTAGATCCCGTTGGAGTGGAGATAATTAAGCCGTCTGCCCAATACGAATTGAGAAACTCATCGTTCAAATACGTTTCTATGGTAATCATCGAGGTAGTGTCTTTTCTACTTACGGTGATCTCATTCATAGCAAAGTTAATTTCTTTAATAGCTTCATTTTCAGGTGAACAATCTAAGCCAAGTAATGTTCGTTTAGAAATGCTGTATTTTTTATCGATTACAAATTGTAAGAACGAATCAATATTTTCCTTTTGAACCGTAGCCAAGAAGCCTAATCGACCTGCATTGATGCCTAAAATAGGAACTTCAGAATTACGCACCAAAGTAGCGGCTCTCAAAATGGTTCCGTCTCCACCAATACTGATTAATAGATCAAAACTAGTGTCTAATTCGGTATGAGATGAGAAGGTTTGGTAGGTTTCGTGGATAATGTCTTTTTCGTACAACATTTCAAGAAATGCCGATTCGATAATTAGCTCAACATTGTTCTTTTTAAAAAAAACAAAAATGTCTTTAATAATTGGTTCTGTACTATTGAGGTAATATTGTCCGTAGATGGCTATTTTCATTTGCTATTGGTGTAACGCGAAGTTAAATGTTTAGGTATTTGTCCAAATAATCAGAACGTTCTTTTAGATTATTGATGTAATTGTCTTCGTTATGTTCTGATATAATTTCATAATTATAGCGTCTGAAGGTTTGAATAATGTCATTCATAACGCCTAGTGTCACTTTGATGGTAATTTCGATGGTTTCGGTATCTGAATCAGAAACAAAAAGTCCTAATAATTTTCCATTATTACTTTCTACAATCTGAGTAATTTGACTCATAGAGTAGTCAATCAAGGCTTTTTTTACAATGATGATGCCTCCAGCTTCTTTAATGAAAGGCGTTTCGTGAAAAAATCGCATAATGTCAACTAACTCATAGTAGCCCACATAATGATTATTTTCATCCAAAACAGGAACAATGTCGGTATGATTTTTACCAAAAACTTCCAAAACATCTAACCAAATCATATTGGGTCTCACAAAAAAGGGTTCCAAAGTGTATTTGTAATCGCCTACTTTTTTGTCGGTATCAAAAGTTTCTAAATCATCAGCTACAATACTTCCAATGTAAATTCCCTCTTCCAAAACTGGAAAATGAGAAAAAGGTGCATCCATAAAAAAGTCTTGTGCAGCAAGAACAGTTTCTTGGCTGTCAATGGCTCTAAAGTCGTTATTGATGTAGTCTGTAATTGCTGTCATAAAAATCAATCCTCAATAAGTATGCAAAATAATCAAAAAAAGACAGAAACTCCTACCTTTTACTTTGTATTTTTGTATCCGCAAAATAGTTTTTTAAAACCAATCCTAGTTGTATGACAAAGTTAAGTGTAAATATCAACAAAATAGCTACTTTACGAAATGCTCGTGGCGGAAATGTGCCTGATTTGCTGAAAGTCGCTACTGATATTCAAAAATTTGGTGCACAAGGCATCACTATTCATCCACGTCCAGATGAGCGTCATATTCGCTATCAAGATGCGCGTGATTTGAAATCGATTGTGTATACCGAGTACAATATAGAAGGAAATCCGCAACATAATTTTATTGATTTGGTTTTAGAATGCAAACCAGACCAAGTAACTTTAGTTCCCGATGCTATTGGTGCAATAACCTCTTCAGCAGGATGGGATACGGTAAAAAATCAAGCGTATTTGACTGAGATTATTCAAGAATTTCAACGCAATGGTATTCGAACTTCTATTTTTGTGGATCCCGTTCTAGAAATGATTGAAGGAGCAAAAAAAACAGGTGCCGACCGAATTGAGTTGTATACAGAAGCCTTTGCATACCAATACGATTTAGGAAATGAAAAAGGAATTGAGCCGTATGTGGCTTCGGCAGTTTTGGCTAATGAATTGGGGTTAGGAATCAATGCAGGTCACGATTTGAGTTTGGATAATATTCAATTTTTCAAACAAAATATTCCAGGTTTATTAGAGGTTTCCATCGGTCACGCGCTAATTTCCGAAGCTTTGTATCTAGGTTTGGACAATGTCGTTAATATGTATTTGAACAAACTGAAATAATCTTCGTGTCATAGATTCGAACCACAAAGATGCGCTAAGATTTCACAGAGAAACTCAAAGTTTAAATTTTTAGAATTCTTTGTGCAATAATTTTTAAAAACATCAAAAATGTTATATTCAAAAATAGAAGGTTCAGGTAAACCTCTTTTGATTCTTCACGGATTCTTAGGAATGTCTGATAATTGGAAAACATTAGGGGTACAATTTGCTTCCGAAGGTTTTGAAGTCCATATTTTGGATTTACGCAATCATGGAAGAAGCTTTCAGTCGGAAGAATTTAGTTATGAACTGATGGTGCAAGATATTGTGCAGTATTGTGAGGAACATCATTTGGAAAAAATTAATATGATTGGTCATTCTATGGGTGGAAAAACGGCGATGCTTTTAGCGGCACGTTATCCTAATTTGGTCGAAAAATTAATTGTGGCTGATATTGGGCCTAAATATTATGCGCCACATCACCAAGATATTTTAGCAGGATTGAATGCCGTTGATTTTTCTCAAAAACCAAGTCGTAATGAAGTTGAAGCGACACTTTCAAATTATATTCCTGATTTTGGAACGCGACAATTTTTATTGAAAAATTTATATTGGCAAGAGCCAGGTCAATTGGCGTTCCGATTTAATTTGGCGGTTTTTAATAAAAAAATCACTGAAATTGGAGTGCCGCTGCCAGCAGAGTTGCGTTTTGAAAAACCAACACTTTTTATTCGTGGAGGCAATTCGAATTATATTTTGGATGAAGATATAGTGGCAATTAAGGAACAATTTCCAAACGCTAGTATCGAAACTATTCCAAATGCGGGACATTGGCTTCATGCCGAAAACCCCGCCTTATTTTATCAATTGAGTTTGTCTTATTTAAATTAAATGAATTATGAAGTTATTTATTAGAATATTGGTCACTGCCCTTTTAGTTATGGTTTTGTCTTATTTTATGAAAGGAGTGCGAGTAGACGGCGTGGTAACTGCAATAACGGTTGCGATTGTATTAGGATTATTAAACGCTTTTATTAAACCTGTTTTGGTGTTTTTTACACTGCCATTTACCATTTTTACTTTGGGTCTATTTTTAATTGTAATCAATGGAATATTGATCTTGCTATGTACTAAGATAGTTGGAGGATTTCATGTGGATTCGTTCTGGACGGCAACGTTATTTAGCATCATCTTGTCCCTCTCTCAATCTATTATGTATAAGATTACTGGAGGTTCAAAAAAATAAGTCGTTGTATTGGCATTATTAGGCCGATGTATTGATTGCATTAAAACTTGTTTGGGTTGTAAAATTTTTATAATTTTGCAACCCAATTTTATTATGTAAATTAAAGAACAAGATGGATATCAAAAGAGTAGCTATAGATGCTGTAAATGAAACGATTGTCATGACTGTGGTTCATATGGATTACAAAGGACAAGTAGCAAAAAGAATCAATGAAAAAATGCCTTTGGCTACCGTAAAAGGATTTAGAAAAGGACAAGTACCTAAAGATCTTGTTGAAAAACAATACGGAAAAGGGATTAAGAAAGAAGAGGTTAAAAAAGTAGTTGATTTGGCTCTAGAGCGTTTCATTCAATCAGAACGATTGAACCTTTTGGGAACTCCATTAGCTAAAGAGAATGAGGATCTGGATTGGGATGCTGAAGAATTAGTATTCGAATACGAAATTGGTTTGGTACCTAATTTCGAATTGGACTTAGAAGCTAAAAATAACATCATTAAATATGTAGTTAAAGCTGACGACAAATTAATTGACGGTCAAGTAGCGCGTATCCAAAAACAATTTGGTAAAGCTATTCCTCAAGAAGTAGTAGCTGAAGGTTGTGATGTAACAGGAACTTTTTCAAATGAAGAAAAAGGAATCAATAATAAAACGGTATTGTCTTTAGATGTTTTTAAAGATAAAAAAACAGCTAAAAAATTCATCGGAAAACAAGTAGGTGATGTAGTAACTGTAAATACTAAAGGTTTATTTGAAGACGATCACCAATTAATGGACTACCTTAAAGTAGGACACGATGATGTACATTCTTTGGCAGTAGATGTTGACTTTACAATTGAGTCGATCAACTCAACTGAATTGGCTGAATTGAACCAAGAATTGTTTGATAAATTATTTGGAGAAGGAAGCGTGGCTACTCTAGACGAATTGAAAGCAAAAATCAAAGAAGATGCTGAAAGCCAATTTGCGCAACAAGCAGACCAAAAATTATTAGGTGATGTAACCGAGTTTTTAATTGAGAACACTAAGTTTGATTTGCCAGCTGAATTCTTGAAAAAATGGTTGCAAACTGTTGGTGAGAAAAAATTATCTGCTGAAGAAGCTGAAGTAGAATACGCTCGTTCTGAAAAAGGATTGCGTTTCCAATTAATCGAAGGTAGAGCTTTGGCTCAAAGTAATATCCAAATTACTTTCGAAGATTTGAAATCATTCACTTCAAATGCTATCAGACAACAAATGGCACAATTTGGACAAACCAATCCTACTGACGAAGAAGTTCAAGGAATTGTGGCTAGAGTTTTATCGAATCAAGACGAGGTAAAACGTTTGTCTGACCAAGTGGTTGCTGCTAAATTATTGGATGTATTCAAAGAAAAAGCAAACCCAACTACAAAAGAAGTTACTTACGAAGAATTTATTGCTGCTTCATACGGAGAATAAATTCTAAAAAATTGAGTATATTTGAGCGTCAAAAGAATTTCTTTTGGCGCTCTTTATTTTGTTTTAAGCTAAGGTTCTTGTTGAGCACTTTAAACTTTTAAACTTTTAAACTTTTTAAACTAAGAAAAATGAACTACGGTAAAGAATTTAGAAAATTTGCTACAAAGCACCAAGGGGTAAACGCCATGTATTACGATAAAATCGTAGGGGCAATGACTCCAAAAAATATGACTCCTTATATCATTGAAGAACGTCAATTGAATATTTCTCAATTGGATGTATTTTCAAGATTGATGATGGATAGAATTATCTTTTTAGGAACAGGAATCGATGACCAAATTGCTAACATTGTGCAAGCTCAATTGTTATTCTTAGAAAGTGCTGATGCTTCTAAAGATATTCAGATTTATTTGAATTCTCCAGGAGGAAGTGTGTATGCTGGATTAGGAATTTATGATACAATGCAATACATCAAACCGGATGTAGCTACGATTTGTACAGGAATGGCTGCTTCTATGGGAGCGGTATTGTTATGTGCAGGTGCTGCTGGAAAACGTTCGGCATTGCCACACTCAAGAGTAATGATTCACCAACCTTCAGGAGGCGCTCAAGGAGTAGCTACGGATATGGAAATCAACTTGCGTGAAATGTTGAAATTGAAAGACGAATTGTATAAAATTATTTCACACCATTCTGGACAAACTTTTGAAAAAGTACACGCCGATAGCGAACGCGATTATTGGATGATTGCTGCAGAGGCAAAAGCATACGGAATGATTGATGAAGTTTTAGTAAGAGAATAAAAAATGTTTCAAAGTATGAAGTTGCAAAGTTCCATAGTATAGGACTTTGCAACTTTGTTACTTTGTTACTTTGCAACTTAAAATAGATGGCAAAACAAGTATTAGAATGTTCTTTCTGTGGTAGAAAAAAGCCTGAAACCAATTTATTGATTGCGGGTATTGATGCACATATTTGCGATAAGTGTATTGAACAAGCACACGGAATTGTTTTAGAAGAATTAAAATCGGGAGGAAGCTCAAAATTGGTTGGAGATTTAATTCTTAAAAAGCCAAAAGAAATCAGAGCTTTTTTAGATCAATATGTTATTGGTCAAGACCAAACCAAAAAAGTAATGTCGGTGGCAGTGTACAATCATTACAAACGTTTGATGCAACAGCAATTAGACGATGAGGTAGAGATTGAGAAAAGTAACATTATCATGGTAGGTCAAACGGGAACAGGTAAAACATTGGTAGCTAAAACTATCGCTAAAATGTTGGATGTTCCTTTGGCTATTGTAGATGCTACAGTACTTACCGAAGCCGGTTATGTAGGAGAAGATGTTGAAAGTATCTTGACGCGTTTGCTTCAAGCAGCTGATTATGATGTAGCTAAAGCTGAAAGAGGGATTGTATTCATTGACGAGATTGATAAAATTGCTCGCAAAAGTGATAATCCATCGATAACTCGTGATGTTTCAGGAGAAGGAGTGCAACAAGCCTTGTTGAAACTGTTAGAAGGAACGGTGGTGAATGTACCACCCAAAGGAGGTCGTAAACATCCCGATCAAAAATTTGTGGAGGTGAATACCCAAAACATTTTGTTTATTGCAGGAGGTGCTTTTGATGGAGTAGAACGTATCATTTCGAAACGTTTGAATCGTCAAGCAGTGGGGTATAGTACTTCGAAAAATGTGGACAATATTGACAAAGACAATTTGCTACAATACATTATTCCTAAAGACATTAAGGATTTTGGTTTGATTCCGGAGATTATTGGTCGTTTGCCCGTTTTAACGCACATGGATCCTTTGGACAAGGCTACTTTGCGCGCAATTTTAACCCAGCCAAAGAATGCCTTGATTAAGCAATATGCGAAATTATTTTTGATGGATGAGGTGGAATTCACGATTACGGATGATGCTTTAGATTTTATCGTTGAAAAGGCTTTAGAATACAAATTAGGCGCTCGTGGATTGCGCTCGTTATGCGAGGCTATTTTAACCGATGCGATGTATGAACTACCAAGTTCTGAAGATAAAAAATTAGCGATTGATTTAGAATATGCTAAAGAAACCTTGAATAAAAATTTATTGAAGCGATTGGAAATAGCTTCTTAAATAGTTTTCTCAGAAATAATAAAAACCTGTCTAATACAATAGACAGGTTTTTTTGTGGCTATTGCTTTATGAATTACTACTTTTTTAATGTTGTCCCTACGGGACATTTGGAGTAGGGACACTATATTTATTACCCAAATAGAATCCCTAACGGGATTTTTTTGGTAATAGCAATATTCTAAAAAAAGTTTCATTTCAATTTAGTTTCAATACAATGTCCCGTAGGGACAACAGATAGGTAATGAAAACTGTATTCGATTATAAAAAGTCCCGTAGGGACGAAATATTTTTTGTTACAAACACTGAAAAATCAAACATTATTCTTTTTTATCAGCGATAGATTGCCGATTTTTGTCGTCCTAATCAATAGCATTAAAAATGGCAATAGAAGATAAAGAGATTATTTTGTTGAAAGTTTCTGGTCAAGATAAACCAGGTGTAACAGCGGGTTTGACTTCTATATTGGCAACCTATGATGCCGTTATTTTGGATATTGGTCAAGCCGATATTCACGATACGCTTTCGTTAGGAATTTTATTTCAAGTCAAAGCGGGGTCTTCCTCAGGACCAGTTTTGAAAGATTTATTATTTAAAGGGTATGAGTTAGGAATTAAAGTGAAGTTTATTCCGATTTCTATTTCCGATTATGAAAATTGGGTAAAAGCACAAAGCAAACAACGCTATATCATCAATATTTTAGGCGAAGAGCTAACGGCTGTTCAACTCGCTGCGGTAACCAAAATCATGTCAGACCAACATTTGAACATTGATTCGATTATTCGTTTAACGGGTAGAACTTCGGTAGTGGAGAAAGAAGAGTATCCACGTTCTTGTGTGCAATTAGCGGTGACCGGAATTATTGAAGATAAAGCCTCCATGACGGCCAGTTTCATGGAAATTTCTAGAACCTTGGATGTCGATATTTCGTTCCAAGAAGACAATATGTACCGCAGAAACCGCCGCTTGGTGTGTTTTGATATGGATTCTACCTTGATTCAAACCGAGGTAATTGACGAATTGGCTGATTTAGCTGGAGTAGGAGAGCAAGTACGCGCGATTACCGAATCAGCGATGAATGGCGAGATTGATTTTAAAGAAAGCTTCAAAAAACGCATGGCTTTGTTAGAAGGCTTAAGCGAAGAAGTATTGCATAACGTAGCGGTTAATTTACCCATAACCAAAGGAGCGCACCGTTTGATGAGAGCTTTGAAATACTACGGTTACAAAACGGCTATTTTATCTGGGGGGTTTACTTATTTTGGGGAGTATTTACAAAAAGAGTTGGGAATTGATTATGTTCATGCCAACCAATTGGAAATCAAAGACGGAAAATTAACAGGTAAATACTTGGGCGAAATTGTCGATGGACAAAAGAAAGCCGAATACCTTCAAGCTATTGCGGATAAAGAAGGAATCCATATTAACCAAACCATTGCAGTGGGGGATGGTGCCAATGATTTGCCAATGCTGAATTTAGCAGGTTTAGGAATTGCGTTCCATGCCAAACCTACGGTAAAAGAAAATGCAGCGACTTCGATTTCTAGCTTGGGATTGGACGGAGTTTTGTACCTGTTAGGCTACCACGACCGCCATATTGATATGATGGAAGAATAGCAATTCGATTGATTATAATTATAAAAGCCCAACTCAATGTTGGGCTTTTTTTTAACTAATTACTATAACTGCTTCAACTGTTCCAAATACTCTCTTTGATTCGATAATCGAGGGATTTTGTGTTGGCCGCCTAATTTATTTCGTTCTTTGAGCCAATCATAAAAAAGATGTGGGCGCGCTATATTAATAACCAAAGGATTTAGTGTCATGTTATTGTACCGTTTGGCTTCATAATCAGAGTTGAGGCTTTGTAAGGTATCGTCTAATATTTTTTGAAATTGAGCGATATCGGTTGGATTTTGTTTGAACTCAATCATCCATTCGTGAGCACCTTTTTCTTTGCCATCCATAAAAATAGGAGCGACGGTATAATCTACTACTTCCGTTTGGGTGAGTTGACAGGCTTTGGCTATTGCCTGATCGGTATTTTCTACCATGAGTTCTTCGCCAAAAACGTTAATGTGATGTTTGGTTCTGCCCGAAACACGAATTCTATAGGGATTTAGGGAAGTAAAACGAACGGTATCGCCTATTAAATAACGCCACAATCCTGAATTAGTAGTAATCACAACGGCATAATTTTTAAACAATTCCACCTCTGCCAAGCGAATTACTTTTTGATTGGGTGTGCCAAAAGTATCCATCGGAATGAACTCATAAAAAATCCCGTAGTCTAACATTAGTAATAAATCGCTAGAATCATTCAAATCCTGAATGGCAAAGAAACCCTCAGAGGCATTGTATATTTCGTAGTATTTAAAATCGGATTTTGGAAGTAGTTTTTTATACTGTTCGCGATACGGTTCAAAACTAACTCCACCGTGAAAATAGACTTCTAAATTAGGCCATAGTTCTAATAAATTCCCTTTGCCCGTTTCCTCTAATAACCGATTCATCAAGACCAAAAGCCAAGAAGGAACTCCTGCAAAACTGGTTACGTTCTCGTTTTTGGTTTCGTTGATAATGGCAGTTAGCTTGGTTTCCCATTCGCTCATTAACGAAATTTTATTACTGGGCGTGCTGCTAAATTCAGCCCAAATAGGCATATTTTCAATTAATATAGCCGATAAATCGCCAAAAAAAGTATCCTTGTCTTCGTAGATTTGAGAGCTTCCACCCAAGCGAAGGCTTTTCCCCAAAAACATTTCCGATGCTTCGTTGTTGTTCAAATACAAACACAACAAGTCCTTACTTCCTTTGTAATGACAGTCTTCTAAGGCATCATTACTTACGGGGATAAATTTACTTTTGGCATTGGTAGTACCACTTGATTTGGCAAACCATTTAATTGGGGCATCCCAAAAAACGTTTTGTTCGCCTTGGCGCGTACGTTCAATTAGGGGTTGTAAATCTTCGTAACTGGAAACTGGAACTCGCTCTGAAAAGGTAGTGTAAGAGGTTATCGAACTAAAATCGTATTGAGCTCCAATTACCGTATTCTCTGCTCTCCGAATCAAATTCATCAATAGCTCTTCTTGTACCTCATTGGGGTACTTTAAGAACAATTCGATTTGATGAATCCGTTGCTTTAAAACCCAAGAAGCAATGGAATTAATGATGGGTATGGGCATAGCAATTTATGATTTTAGAATGCTGATTTTAGAATGACAAATACTAACTTTGCGGCTGTATCAAAAATAGTGTTTTTTTGTATAAAAATCTATTCTTATAAATATTGGAGCTTGATTTAGAGGTAAAGCAATAAAAAACAAAGAAATCACACCTCAAATTTGAAATCATCAATCGTTAATCAACAATCATAAATGCTATGACTTACGAAGGGGTATTAACCAAAATGCAAACTGAATTTGGAGCGCCAATCCAGTATTATCTTGTTTTTGAAGACAGCTTTTTGAATGTAAACCAACTATTGGGTAAACCAATGGAAATCAATTTTGTAGGGTTTCAATGTTTGAATTGTGGGAAGAAGAAAAAAATATTCCGACAAGGATTTTGTTATGATTGTTTTTATTCTAGTCCGGCTGTGGGAGATTGGATTATGAAACCCGAATTGAGTACGGCTCATCTCGGAATTGCAGATCGCGATTTGGTTTATGAAGAAAAAGTGCAATTGCAACCGCATATTGTCTATTTGGCTTTATCAAGCGAAGTAAAAGTGGGAGTTACTCGAAAAACTCAAATGCCTACGCGTTGGATTGATCAAGGAGCGAGCCAGGCGATTGCTATTGTTGAGGTACCGAATCGGTATTTGGCAGGAATTACTGAGGTGGCTTTGAAAAATCATTATGCTGATAAAACCAATTGGCGAAAAATGTTGACGAATACTTTTGAGACCATTGACTTAGTTGCAGAACGATTGAAAGTAGAACATTTAATTCCCACCGAAGTTCAGGAGTATTTTTACAATCAGAAAATTGATTTGTATGAGATGCATTATCCTGTTTTGGAATATCCTAGCAAAGTGACTAGTTTAAGTTTGGATAAAACACCTAATTTTCAAGGAAAACTAATTGGAATCAAAGGACAATATTTGCTTTTTGAAGGCGGAACTGTTTTTAATATTCGAAGTTCCGAAGGCTATGTGGTGAAAATTGAGGTATAAAAAACAGTAATGGGGATGTCCTAAAAGTTCTATTCTTGTCAAACTGAACTTGTTTCAGTTTCTTCTTGTAATCGAATAATTTATTGGATTCCGAAATAAATTCGGAATGACAAAATCCTTTTTTAGGACATCCTCACGTTTTGTTAAATAATTTTTTATTTATTGAATGCTAATCTCAAATGGCATTCGAGCCTGAATTCCTTTGTAGCTTTGGACACGTTTGATTTGTTCCATTACTTTATAATTTTCTTCGCCAATTTCTTCTTTAATCAAACGTTCTTTGGTTTTAGCAAAAGGGAAGCTTTCTAAGAAATCATCAAAATTTTTCTTGTATTCAGGATAATTTTGGGTGTTGTATGTTTTGATTTTTGCTAATCGAGCCGCTTCTTGTATAGCATCGTCTAAACCTCCTATTTTATCTACTAATCCAATTTTAATAGCGTCTGAACCTGTCCAAACTCTACCTTGTGCAATAGCATCTACTTGTGCAAAAGTCATTTTACGTCCCTGAGCCACATGAGAAACAAAGGTCTTGTAAATTTGTTCTACTCCTTCTGTAGTCACGGCTTTGAATTTTTCGTCTATTGGTGCAAATGGATTGTAGTTTCCTGAATTCTCATGTGTTTTTACTTGTTCAGAATGAATCCCCATTTTATTGGTTAAGCCACTAAAATTAGGTAGTATTCCAAACACACCAATGGAACCCGTAATGGTATTGTTTTCTGCAAAAATTTTGGTAGCATTACACGCAATATAATACCCTCCCGAAGCCGCATAATTTCCCATTGAAACGACAACGGGTTTTACTTTTTTAGTCAATTCAATTTCTCTCCAAATTAAATCAGAAGTCAAGGCGTTTCCACCTGGGCTATCAATGCGAAGGACAATCGCTTTTACATCGTCGTTATTTCTTGCCTCGTTGATCGAACGACGCATCGCCCCTTCACCAATGATATTGACATCACCTTCTCCACTTTGAATTTCGCCTTGCGCATAAATAATTGCAATTTCATCTGTAGTGTCCGAAGGGATGGATGTAGTGGTAAATTTACGCGCGTAATCAGCAATGGAAACGGTTTCGTATTCGTCTTTAGTGTCGACTTTCAGCAATTTTTTAATGGCGTTATGGTATACATCTTCATACGCTACGACGTCTACTAATTTTTGTGCTTTCGCCATTTCTGTAGTTCGAGCTAAAAGCCCATTTGCAATTTCGTTGAGTTTTTGAACAGATAGGTTTCGGCTTTTGGCAATATCAGTCACTACTGAGTTCCAAATCGAATTCAATAGCGCCGTAATTTGTTCTCTGTTGGCGTCACTCATTTTATTTTCCAAGAAAGGCTCCACGGCACTTTTGTATTTTCCGTGGCGAATTACTTCCATTTTGATACCTGTTTTGTCTTGAAAATCTTTGAAAAATAATAGGTCAGAAGACAATCCTTTGAAATCTAAATCACCTACAGGATTCAGATAAATAGTATTGGCAACGGAATTCAGATAGTATTCTTTTTGTGAATAGGTATTGGCATACGCCATGACAAACTTTCCTGACTTTTTGAAATCTTCCAAAGCATCTCTAACGGCTTTGCTTTGTGCCATTCCAAGAGAAGAATTGTTGTTTAAAATGGAAATTCCTTTGATATTGTCATCGGTTTTGGCCGCGTCAATAGCATCAATGATATCCGTCAACCCGATGTGTTTTTTGTCTGAGAAAGCCGTTACCCATGGGTCAGAATATTTTCCAGCATAGTCATTGTGGATTTCCTCCAAATTCAATTCGATCACCGAATTTTCTTTTACTGTAACGCTTTCTTCTTCGCCACCAAAAAGGACTCCAATAAGTACGATTCCGAAAAAGAATAACATCGTGAAAACAAAAATACCTACAATGGTAGCCAATACATTTCCTAAAAACTTCATAATATCTATTTTTCTAATGAGTAGTAGTTGGTGTTAAAATGTTACACCATTCGATTTTTCAAATTGAAATTTAATTATCAACACCTCACACAAATATAACATTCTTTTAGTTAATTTGCAGCCATTATGAAATCACAACATCAAGTCGTTTTATCAATAGGAACTAATCAGGGGAATCGTTTGGAAAACATCGAAAGGTGTTTGCAAATAATTCATCATGAGGTGGCTACTGTGGTTAAGGTTTCTAAATTGTATGAAACGCCTTCTTGGGGGTTTGATAGCGATGCATTTTACAATGCGGCTATTGTAGTTCATACCTTCGATTCGGCAGCTACTATTTTGTCAAAAATTTTGCAAATTGAGCAGCAGATGGGACGTGTGAGAGAAGATGTTTTAGGCTATCAATCTCGTGTTATTGATATTGATATTATTGCATTTGACAGTGAAATTATAAAAACAGAGCAACTGCAAGTCCCTCATCCTTTGATGCAGGAGCGGAATTTCGTATTGAACCCGATGTTGGATTTGAATTTGGAATGGATTCATCCCGTTTTAAACCAGACAGTTGTTGAGTTGTTGGCTACTACTGAAGATAAAAGTAAGTGCGTAGCTGTTCAAAGTTTAGAAAGTCCGTTGCGAAAAATTACCTTGGAACAGTTTAATTATGTGGCTTTTGAAGGAAATATTGGGGCTGGAAAAACTACTTTGGCAACCAAAATAGCTGAAGATTTTAATGCTAAATCTGTTTTAGAACGCTTTGCAGACAATCCGTTTTTACCTAAATTTTATAAAGACCAAAACCGATATGCCTTTCCATTAGAAATGTCATTTTTGGCCGATAGGTACAAACAATTGTCGGATGATTTGTCGCAATTTGATTTGTTCAAAGACTTTATTGTAGCCGATTATCATATTTTCAAGTCCTTGATTTTTGCTAAAATTACTTTGGCGGATGATGAATATCGATTGTACAGCAATCTGTTTAATATCATTTATAAAGAAATGCCCAAGCCGGATTTGTATGTGTATTTGTACCAAAATTCAGAACGATTGTTGCAAAATATTAAAAAGCGTGGTAGAAGTTACGAACAAGAGATTCCTTCGGAATATTTGGATAAAATCAACATAGGCTATTTGGATTACATCAAATCACAAACGGATTTGAATATTTTAATCATTGATGTTTCGGATCGAGATTTTGTAAAAAATCATGAAGATTATCTTTTCATTTTGAGTGAAATTCAAAATAAAATAAATTCATAAAAGCATTACCTTTTCAATGAAAAATGCCCTCTTTTTTCTGGACTTGTTGGGTCTAATTTTAAAACAAACCAATAATCAGAAGAGGGTAGTTCTTGCCCATTAAAAGTTCCGTCCCAACCTGTACTTCCTGGAGCCAATACTTTTATCAATTTTCCGTATCGGTCAAAAATTTTGAGGTCTGAATTCGGATAGGATTCCATTCCTTTTACAATCCATACATCATTATAGCTGTCGTTATTTGGGGTGAAGAATTTCGGAATACTTAATACGGTGATTTCTTTGGAAACTAAACCACATCCATTTTTGTCGTTGACTACAACCTGATGAATACCTCCAGGGACATTAGTAAAGAAATTAGAATCTTGCCAA
This sequence comes from Flavobacterium sp., assembly GCF_024642105.1. Taxonomy (GTDB): domain Bacteria; phylum Bacteroidota; class Bacteroidia; order Flavobacteriales; family Flavobacteriaceae; genus Flavobacterium. The sequence goes on along the minus strand of NZ_JAHEBT010000052.1, from coordinate 149,977 downwards.
ACGCCATTTAAGTAGTCCATACTGTATTCATAATCGCCCTGCCCAGTGATGTTTACAGTGACGGTATTATTATCTACTAAATCCACAATGTCAATTGACGTAATAGTTGCACTATTAGAAGCGGTAACTTGTATCGTTCTAGTTCTACTACAGCCCGATGGAGTGGCTACTTCTACGGTATAGACTCCATTTGTGTTAACGCCTAATGTAGGAGTTGTTATATTCAAGTCGACACCATCTTTTCCCCATCGGTAATTAAAATTAGAAACGCTACTGTTGTTTAAAACTCCTGCATCTAATGTTACGAAGAAAGTGGGGATGTTTGAACAAATCAAATTGGTAGAATTGAGTTCAATGTTGGGTAATTTTTCGATATTCAAAGAGAGGTATGGACCTAGTCCTACACAACTATTATCTAGATTACTTTCTATTCTGATCCAAAGTGTTTGAGAATTGGGATATCCAATATTTCTATAGTTAGAGATAGTTGTAATCGCATTGGTTTGCGCCAAGGCATCTGCTTGAGTTCTGTAGTAATTAATGGTGTATGTTTGGTTTGAAGGTAATTGAGATAAGATAATCGCTTTAGATGGAGAAAGATCAAAACTAGCGATTCCATCCGTGTCGTTATTATTTGCAGTATTGTTTCCATTAGCGTCCAGAAAATCATCACAGACGGTATAGGTGAAATTTGTAGACGGATGAAAATTAGTAGTGGGAACTTTTAAGGTTATTTTACCCACACTAAAGCAACCATAAGAGTTATTTATTCTAGTCCAAATGTCCATTGAAGTAGGAGTCGTGTTTTCAAAAACCAATTCGTTTGTGATTAAATCAGTTGCTATATCGTTCATCGCTCCGTTTAACGAGGTGTAATATTTGAAAGTTTCGTTTGCATAATTAGAAGAAATCAGATTATTATTTACCGTTAAATTAAAAGATGTTTTTCCATCCGAAATTAAATCGGTGTCACATTGCGTAATTATAATATCATTTGCTATAGGTAGTGGATTTACCGTGACGTTAATTTCGGCACGCTGGCTTTCACATCCTGTCAGTGTGTTGGTTTGACTGACATAAAACATAGTTGTTCCACTCGAGTTAGTTAATGGCGCAGGACTAGTTGTACTTGAAGTTCCTCCGCTAGCAGCAGTGTACCAATTCAGGGTGCTATTTGCATCAGCAGTTGCGGTTAAAGGTGTTGCAGTGTTGTTTAAACAATAAGAAATTGGAGCTACACTGGGAGTATTTGGTAATGCATTTACCGTGACGTTAATTTCGGTACGCGGTCCTTCACAAGCTGTTAGTGTATTGGTTTGACTGACATAAAATTTAGTAATTCCGCTAGATGTGGTTGAGGGAGTAGGACTGGTAGCACTTGAAGTTCCATCGCTAGCTACAGTGTACCAATTAAGCGTGTTATTTGCATCAGCAGTTGCGGTTAAAGGTGTTGCAGTGTTGTTTAAACAATAGGAAATGGGAGCTATACCGGGAGCGGTAGGTAATGCGTTTACAGTGACGGTAATTTCGGTACGAGCTCCTTCGCAAGCTGTTAGTGTGTTGGTTTGACTGACATAATATTTAGTAATTCCGCTAGCGGATGTTGTAGGAGTAGGGCTGGTAGAACTTGAAGTTCCTCCACTAGCTACAGTGTACCAATTGAGCGTGCTATTTGCATCAGCAGTTGCGGTTAAAGGTGTTGCAGTATTATTTAAGCAATAAGTAATAGAATTAGTAGAACTCGGGTAATTGGGCAGATTTACTATTGTTGCTTTAATTTCTGTTCTTACTGTACAGTCTGATGTTGTTACATAGTAAGAAGTAGTGTTACTGAGCGTGGGAGTAGTGTAATTTGTCCCAGTTCCTAATACAGTTCCTCCTGTATTGGTATTGTACCAACTAATTGTTCCAGAAGAAGCTGTTGCACTAAGTGTTATGCTGCCTGGTCCACAATGTGAAGCTGGAGTGGTTGTGGTAATTTGCGCTGCAATTGAAAGTGTGGTACTGGCAGAAAGTTGTAATGTAGGATCTCCAGGCATCCCTCCGTATTCTACTATGTAGCCTTTAGGTTGGTATGACCCACTGGATCCTCCTGTATTGGATAAGTCATTCCATGAGCCAGGAATTCCAACTCCTGGTGCCGTAATGTGTGCATAATCTTCATTACCCGATTGATTTGGCTCTCCAGTATTCCAAAAGGCAAAATTAGGAGAGTTGCCATTGGCAGTTCCATTCCAAAAAATAACCCCCGTTCCTCCATTAGCTAGTCCTTCTGGGCCAGTTACCCATTTCCAGACTCCTTCGGCCGATTCATCTGTTCCACCAATCCATCCGGTTCCAGGAGCTTGTTTTCCGGCTAATTGAGCTTCATCTGCAGCGGTTAATGTAGCCAAATACCCTTGCATTCCATAAAATGTTTTTAGAGCCGCAGCTGCTTTGGCATTAGTCCAGGTAATTCCTAAACTAGGAACATACTCGTAATAGTGTCCATTACTTGGTAAATAATTGGCTTGTCCATTCCCTAAAGAAATAGAAAAGTTACGTGTTCCAGATGGATTAGGAGAAGAATTGTAATAGGCAACATCCTTAATTGCCGCTTCAAATTCAGAATAATTAACTTGTGTTCCTGTAGTGGGACTAGAGAGAGTTAATTTTCCTTCTACGGAGTTCCATGAAGAAGTTATAGTTGGATGTGAGGCAGTATTAGTTAATAGTAATTGGTCTGTTCCAATTACATAGCCACCAGCAATTTGAATATAAACTGCATCAGTAGTTAGTTCAGAAGGATCATGAGAAATACTCACTGTACTAACAATTTTTGTTTGCGAAAGAGGGCAATAAGATAAATTGCCTGTTGCTGTAATCGAGGGGGCGATAGTTGCGACTAATTTTTTTGTAGGTGGTTCAAAAGAGAGAGGGTTTGAATATCCCATTTGGATTCCAAATACTATAAGAATCGTTAAGAAGAATGTTGTGGTATTTCTTTTCTTCATGCTATAAATATAGTATTTTCAGCTGATTGGGTGAATTTATTTTATAAAATGTATTTTTTTGAACAAATCCCAGACTACAATTCCTGCACTTACAGAAATATTTAGAGAATGTTTAGTTCCTAACTGCGGAATCTCTATAGCGCCATCACATAGAGCTACAGCTTCTTGTGCTACTCCAAAAACTTCATTGCCAAAAACAAGGGCGTATTTTTGATTAGTTGCTACTTTAAAGTCTTGAAGAAAAATAGCGCTTTCGACTTGTTCGATAGCAATAGTCTGAATTTTTTCCGCTTTTAGTTTTTGGATTACATCCAAAACATTTTCAGCATGTTCCCAAGCTACAGTTTCAGTAGCACCAAGTGCTGTTTTGTGAATTTCTTTATTGGGTGGAGTTGCAGTAATGCCACACAGGTAGATTTTTTCAATTAAAAAAGCATCAGCAGTTCTAAAAACAGAACCAATATTGTGTAAACTGCGAATGTCATCCAAGACCAAAATTAAAGGCGTCTTTTCGGATTTTTTAAAATCTGCAACCGATTTTCTGTCGAGTTCGCTATTCTCTAATTTTCTCATTGTATTGTAGGGTATAGGTAAAAAAAAAGCTTCCGTGAAAGTAGGAAGCTTTTGTGTTTATTTTGAAATAAAATTAGCTTTTTGCTGGTGCAGCAACAATAGTACCTTTGATAGTCAAAACTTTAGTTGGTTGACCTGCTGCGTTTGATGAAATAGTAACTGTTTTTGTAAAAGCCCCCACTCTGTTAGTGTCGTATTTTACACCAATAACTCCTTTTGCTCCAGGAGCAATTGGCTCTTTTGGACTAGAAGGCACTGTACAACCACAAGAACCTTGTGCATTAGTAATTATTAAAGGAGCATTACCATTATTAGTAAATACGAATTCGCGTTTTCCATCAGCATTTTGATTAATTGTTCCGTAATCAATTACTTCGTTAGCAAAAACCATTCCTGCTCCAATTACTTTGCTAGTTGCTGTTTTTACTTTTTTTGAAGTTTCTTGTGCATTAGTAGCCACAGTTCCTAAAACTAATAAGGCTAAAACTAGTATTTTTTTCATAAATCTATAGTTATTTTAAATTGTAAAAGACAAATCTAGATAAAAAATAGAAATTACCTCTTAAATTTTACTTAAAAATAGTTTAAAATTTTAGAACAGTTCGTAATTCGCTATAAAATCTATAAATTCGCTCACACATTTTATAATTGACTAAAATATTTAAATTGGCAACTAAAGAGAAAGTAGTTAAAGAAACTCCGTTAATGAAACAATACAACGAAATCAAGGCAAAATACCCTGATGCGTGTTTGTTGTTCCGAGTAGGTGATTTTTACGAAACATTTGGAGAAGACGCAATTAGAGCTTCAAAAATCTTAGGAATTGTATTGACAAAAAGAGGAGCTGGTTCTGAAACCGAAACGGCTTTAGCAGGGTTTCCACACCATTCTTTAAATACCTATTTGCCCAAATTAGTCAAAGCAGGTTTGCGTGTTGCAATTTGTGACCAACTCGAAGACCCTAAAATGACTAAATCCATCGTGAAACGTGGAGTTACCGAGTTAGTTACCCCAGGTGTTTCAATGAATGATGAGGTGTTGCAAGCTAAAGTCAATAATTTTTTAGCTTCAATTTATTTTACCAATAAAACCATTGGAATTTCGTTTTTAGATGTTTCAACGGGAGAGTTTCTTACCGCACAAGGGAATGCGGAGTATATTGATAAATTGCTTCAGAATTTTAGCCCAAGTGAAGTTTTGGTTCCAAAGAATAATAAAAATGATTTCAAAGCTGCTTTTGGAGAAGATTATCATAGTTTTTATTTGGAAGATTGGTTGTATAAAGAAGACTATGCTTTTGAAACTTTAACCAAACATTTTCAAACGGTTTCGTTGAAGGGTTTTGGGATTGAAGAATTGAAAGAAGGAATAATCGCTGCGGGTGCGATCTTGTATTATTTGTCTGAAACACAACATAACAAAGTACAACATATTACGTCTATTCAACGAATCGCAGAAGATGCTTATGTTTGGATGGACCGATTCACTATTCGTAACTTGGAATTGTATCACAGTTATAATCCCAATGCGGTTACCTTACTCGATGTTATTGACAGAACGCTTTCGCCAATGGGTGGGCGTTTGTTGAAACGTTGGTTGGCTTTGCCATTAAAAGACACAGCTAAAATCCAAAGCCGTCATCAGGTGGTGACTTATTTGAAAGACAATCAAGAAATTTTAAAAAATATACAATCGCAAATCAAACAAATTTCGGATTTAGAACGTTTGATTTCGAAAATAGCGACGGGAAAAGTATCGCCACGTGAAGTAGTGTATTTAAAAGAATCGTTAGATGCGATACTTCCAATTAAAGCATTGGCTTTGCAAAGTTCACAAGAAGCAGTAAAAGTGATTGGAGACAGTTTGCATAGTTGTGATTTGTTGCGTGAGAAAATAAAAACCACGCTGAATCAAGAAGCGCCTGTGGCTATTGCCAAAGGGAATGCGATTGCTGTAGGGGTGAATACCGAATTAGACGAACTGCGTGTTATTTCTACTTCAGGAAAAGAGTTTTTGGAAGGAATCGAAAGAAGAGAATCCGAAAGAACAGGAATTTCATCTTTGAAAATTTCGTTCAATAATGTTTTTGGGTACTATATTGAAGTAAGAAATACTCATAAAGATAAAGTGCCTGAGGAATGGATTCGCAAACAAACTTTGGTGAACGCAGAACGCTACATTACCGAAGAGTTGAAAGAATACGAAACGAAGATTTTTGGTGCCGAAGAAAAAATACATAAAATTGAATCTGAATTATTTGAACAATTAGTACAATGGATTGGTACGTATATCAAGCCTGTTCAAATGAATGCGAATTTGATAGCGCAATTGGATTGTTTGTGTTCGTTTACGCAATTGGCGATTGAAAATAAATACGTTTGTCCAGAAATTGATGAGAGCTTCGAATTAGAAATTAAAGAAGGAAGACATCCTGTGATTGAGAAACAATTACCCGTTGGAACTCCTTACATTTCTAATGACGTGTTCTTGGATAGAGAAACACAGCAGTTGATTATGATTACTGGGCCTAATATGTCGGGGAAATCGGCTATTTTGCGGCAAACAGCTTTAATTGTGCTCTTGGCTCAAATGGGAAGTTTTGTTCCAGCAGAGAGCGTACGAATGGGAATTGTAGATAAAATTTTTACGCGAGTAGGAGCAAGTGATAACATTTCGATGGGCGAATCAACTTTTATGGTTGAAATGAACGAAACTGCCTCTATTTTGAACAATATTTCAGACCGAAGTTTGGTGCTTTTAGACGAGATTGGAAGAGGGACAAGCACGTATGATGGAATATCGATTGCTTGGGCTATTGCCGAATTTTTACATGAGCATCCAGCACAGCCTAAGACGCTCTTTGCAACCCATTATCACGAGTTGAATGAAATGAGTGAGTCGTTGCCAAGAATTCAGAATTATAATGTAGCGGTGAAAGAATTAAAAGATACCGTTCTTTTTGTCAGAAAGTTGATTAAAGGAGGAAGTGCTCACAGTTTTGGTATCCACGTTGCTAAAATGGCAGGAATGCCTCAGATTGTAATTTTGAAAGCGCAAAAGCTATTGAAGAAATTAGAAAAGAACCATTCGAATGATGCGCTCAATGGTATCAAGGAAGCTAAAGAAGAAATGCAAATGAGTTTTTTCAATTTAGATGATCCGCTTTTGGAAGAAATTAAAGAAGAAATTCTGAATTTAGATATCAATACTATTACGCCGATGGAGGCTTTGATGAAGCTGAATGAAATAAAAAGAATGCTGACAAAAAAATAGTTTTGATTTTAAAGTTTACGTTATCAGAAGATTAACTTTTTAGGACTATTTTTTTGGAGAAAAGGCTTGTGTAATTGAATTAATGTATTAAATTTGCATCCGCAATACAGAACAAGTATCGCGATTCTTTCACAAGAATTGAAAATGCGAAAATAGCTCAGTTGGTAGAGCGCGACCTTGCCAAGGTCGAGGTCGCGGGTTCGAGCCCCGTTTTTCGCTCCAACAAGACCATATAATGCTCGGATGGTGAAATTGGTAGACACGCTGGACTTAAAATCCAGTGAACAGCAATGTTCGTGCGGGTTCAAGTCCCGCTCTGAGTACTAAAGCCTCTTCAATTGAAGAGGCTTTTTTTTGTTTTATAAAAAATGAGTAATATACTTTTTTAGAATTAGATTTAAAATATGGGAACTTTTGTAATAACAAAACGATTCAATGACGAATACAAGTTTGTATTTGCTTCTAGAAAAGGGAAGACTATCTTTACGAGTTTGAGCTATGAGCTTAAATTTGAAGGAGAAGAGGATATTGAAAAATTCAAAGCGAATATTGATTTGGTTACTTTCCTAAAGTTTAAATCAACTAAAGGTAAGTTTTATTTTAAGTTGCTTTTGGATGGAGTGCATTTTGCAACTAGTAGAAAGTACAATACCGAATTACGTCTTCAGAAAGGAATTGATGAGATTGTAAAATATGCAGCACAGTCAGATGTGTTGGACTTTTCGACTAATGATGTTATTTTTTCAGATTGACAAAAATAGTAATCAATCTTCTGTAAATTAGAGTTTAATCTAAAATAAAAAAAGCCGTTACACTAAGTGTACGGCTTAATTTTTTCTGTGTCGTAATTTAATTACTTTGCAGCAGCAGCAGAATCAACTGGAGCAGCAGCAGAATCAACAGCTACAGCAGCAGTATCAGTTGCAGCAGAATCAACAGCTACAGCAGTAGTATCAGCAGCTACTTCTTCAGCAGCAGCATCAGCTTTTTTACAAGATACAACAGTTAATACAGCAACAACAGCTAAACTTAAAAATACTTTTTTCATCTTACTTTATTATAAAAGGTTAATTATTAATTCGTGGCAAAGATATAAAATTTTTAATATGTAAAATATTTTTTCATTTTTTTTTTAAATAATATTCGTCAATACAGGCTTATTTATGTTAAATAGGGTTTTAAAGGGAGGAAAATCAATAAAAACGGCTTATTTTTTTAAATAGTTTAGGTTGTTATAGGTTCTTTATGATTTGATGGGTTGCTCCTTTGTTTTTTTGTACAAAATTAGCGCAAATAGTTCCTCTCTCACGGCGTGTCTTTTTGTCTTCAATTAGATTTTGAAAATTAAAGTTTAATTCTTCTTGATTTTTGATGGATATACATCCTTTCAAATTTACTAAGTCGGTAGCTTCTGCAAAATGTGAGTAGTTGGGGCCAATTACTATTGGTATGCCAAAAGTAGCAGGTTCTAAGATGTTATGAACTCCAGGATGTCCAAATCCGCCTCCAACATAAGCAATATCCGCATAACTGTATATTTTGGTCAGGATTCCTATTGTGTCTATGATAAACACCTCGTAGTCTGTGCTATTTTTGTTTTCTTTTTCTGAAAACAAAAGTACTTTTTTGGTGCAATTATTTTTTAATAGCTGGATTTGTTCCGATTTAATGTTGTGTGGTGCAATTATAAATTTGCAGTCAGCGGTACTTGAATTAATGAAATTTAGTAATAATTCTTCGTCTTTTGGCCAAGAACTTCCTGCAACGATGGTTGTTTTTTCGTTTTTAAATGCAGCAATAAAATCGAGGCTATTGTCTTTTTCTAAAATGCTTGCTACTCTGTCAAAACGAGTATCTCCTGAAATGATAGCATTTTGTTTCCCTAGTTGATGGAGTAATTGTAATGAACTTTCGTTTTGAACAAAGAAGTAAGTAAATGCCTCCAATGCTTTTTTGTAAAATCCTCCATACCATTTAAAGAAAGCCTGTTTTTCTCTAAAAATTCCTGAAATCAAGTAAGTTGGTATGTGTTGTTTTTTAAGTTCGTTCAAATAATTAGGCCAAAATTCATATTTAATGAAAAACACCAAGTCAGGATGCACTAACTGAATGAATTTTTTAGCGTTTTTCATCGTGTCTAAAGGCAAATAAACAGTTGCATCTGCTACGGTGTTGTTTTTGCGCACTTCATAGCCAGACGGAGAGAAAAAGCTAACGATGATTTTATGGTTGGGGTATTTTATTTTGATTTTTTCAATTACAGGTAATCCCTGTTCGTATTCTCCTAATGAAGCAGCATGAAACCAAATGGTTTTGTCATTGGGGTTGATTTTGGTTTTTAAAGTTAAAAACACGTCTTGTCTTCCTGTAACAAAAAGTTTGATTTTTGGTACAAATAGCGCAATAAGTTGCAGTAATACTCCTGCTATTGAAACAATTTTACTGTAAATAAAAAGCATACCCGATATTTTGCTGCTAAAATACAGTTTCTTTATTTTATTTTGATTGGTTAGAACTCATTAAATACCTATTTTTGTTTTTCGTTTTACGAATGGACTCACTTTAGTTGGAATTTTAAATTGAAAATCTTCCAATCATTAAACAAAAAGTAAATGAAAAAAATACAAATGGTTGACTTGAAAGGTCAATACGATGCAATAAAAGAGACAGTTAATACTTCTATTCAAGAAGTTTTAGATACAAATGCCTATATCAACGGACCTCAAGTTCATTCATTTCAAAAATCGTTGGAAGATTATTTAGGCGTGAAACACGTTATTCCTTGTGCTAATGGGACTGATGCGCTTCAAATTGCAATGATGGGTTTAGGGTTACAACCCGGAGATGAGGTAATTACTGCTGATTTTACTTTTGCAGCCACCGTTGAAGTAATAGCGTTGTTGCAATTGACGCCTGTTTTGGTCGATGTTGATATGCATAACATGAACATCAATATTGACAAAATAAGAAAAGCAATCACTCCAAAGACGAAGGCTATTGTACCCGTTCATTTGTTTGGTCGTGCTGCTAATATGGAAGCCATTATGGCTTTGGCAAAAGAGCATAATTTGTATGTAATTGAAGATAATGCACAGGCGATTGGTGCCAATTGTAAATTTTCGGATGGGACTAAAAAGAAAGCAGGAACGATAGGTCATGTAGGAGCCACTTCTTTCTTTCCTTCTAAAAATTTAGGATGTTACGGAGATGGAGGAGCGATTTTTACTAATGATGATGCTTTAGCACATACGCTGCGAGGTATTGTTAATCACGGGATGTATGAAAGATATCATCACGATGTAGTGGGAGTTAATTCTCGTTTAGATAGTATTCAAGCAGCTGTTTTGAATGTCAAATTACCATTATTAGATCAGTATAATAAAGCCAGACAAAATGCAGCTAGAAAATACACTGCGGCATTAGAGGGACACAAAAATATCATTGCGCCAAGCATTTGTGAGATATGTGATTGTCATGTTTTTCATCAATATACGTTGCGAATTGTTGATGCCGATAGAAATGGATTGATGCAACATTTATTAGACAAGGGAATTCCATGTGCCATTTATTATCCAATTCCATTGCACAGTCAAAAAGCCTATGCAGACGCACGTTACAAAGAAGAAGATTTCCCAGTGACAAATCAATTAGTACAAGAAGTGATTTCGTTGCCCATGCATACTGAATTAGATGATGAGCAAATTCAATTCATCACAGATAGTGTTTTAGAATTTTTAAATAAATAGTTTAGCTTAAGAAAATCAAATGAAAATAGTAGTAACAGGAGGTTTAGGGTTTATAGGTTCTCATACAGTTGTCGAACTTCAAAATGAAGGTTTTGAAGTAATAGTTATTGATGATTTATCTAATACTTCTTTGGCAGTTTTAGATGGGATCCAAAATATAACAGGAAAAGTGCCTGCTTTTGAAAAGTTAGACTTACGCAATAAAGAAAAAGTACACGATTTTTTTAAAAGACATTCAGATATTGATGGAGTGATTCATTTTGCGGCCTCAAAAGCGGTAGGAGAAAGTGTCGGAAATCCACTTTTGTATTATGAAAATAACATTAATGCATTAGTGTATCTCTTACAAGAGTTACAACAAAAACCAACTGCTAATTTTATTTTTAGTTCTTCTTGTACGGTTTACGGTCAAGCCGAAAAAATGCCTATTACTGAAGATTCGTCTGTTCAAACTGCGATGTCTCCTTACGGAAATACCAAACAAATTGGAGAAGAAATCATCACCGATACCACTAAAGTAACCAATATCAATGCGATTTTATTGCGTTATTTTAATCCGATAGGGGCTCATTCTTCTGCTGAAATTGGGGAGTTGCCATTAGGAGTTCCGCAAAATTTAGTGCCGTTTATAACACAAACCGGGATTGGATTACGTCAAGAATTATCAGTCTATGGCGATGATTATCCAACTCCAGATGGTACTGCAATTCGTGATTATATTCACGTAGTCGATTTGGCGAAAGCTCACGTGATTGCGATACAACGTTTGTTGAATAAGAAAAATCAAGCCAAAGTTGAAACGTTTAACTTAGGAACGGGTACAGGAAGTTCTGTTTTGGAAGTGATTCATGCTTTTGAAAAAGTAAGCGGACAAAAATTACCTTATAAAATTGTAGCGCGTAGAGAAGGAGATATTACAGAGGCGTATGCTAATACGGATAAAGCAAATACCGTTTTGGGTTGGAAAGCGCAATCTACTCTTGAAGAAGCTATGGCTAGCGCATGGAAATGGGAACAAAAAATTAGAAGTTAATAAACAGTCTAAGTTTAAATATATTAAAAATCCCAAGCGAATAGTTTGGGATTTTTTGTACATTAGCTAAAATTTCTACCCATGGATTCCAAACATCATAAATCTAAAATTAATAAAGTAGAGGAGCCAAGTGTTTCCTATCCTATCTCGCCTTTAACTCAAAAAGGAATTGGTACAAAAACTTTTGATTTTGAAAAAGAAATTCAATCTGGATTATCTATTGAAATTGCAAAACAAGAGTCTATCAAGAGAATTAGGGGATGGTGGGACAAATAAAAGTATTTATCAGTCCTACAGTTGTTGATTATTTAGATGCTTTAGTTTATCAATTATACAAAAAAGAATATTTTGGATTTATAACATCTGCTGAAGAATACGTAGCTTCAATATATGATGCTATTAATTATAATATCCATTTAAACAATAAATTAACTCCAGAAAAATTACTGTATCTTGGGAGTCATTATATTTTTTATAAATCGAATAAGAGAACAACTTGGTATATTTTCTTTGAAATAAAAGATAATATCTATTTAGTTACAGGAGTTCTAAATAATTATTCTGTTGAAGTAAAACATATAAAATAAAAATCCCAAACGAGTAGTTTGGGATTTTTATTTTTGAATACATTTTATTTATGCATTAGCAGTAATTGCTTCTTTGTCAATTTTTCCAATTAGACCAGCTAAAACTTTTCCAGGGCCAACTTCAGTAAAGCTAGTTGCACCATCTTTAATCATTTTTTGTACGGATTGTGTCCATTTTACAGGAGCTGTCAACTGAATGATTAGATTTTTCTTAATTTCAGCTGGGTCAGAAACAGCACTTGCTGTTACGTTTTGATATACTGGACAAATAGGTGTAGAGAAAGTAGTAGCTTCAATTGCTGCTGCTAGTTCTTCTCTTGCTGGTTCCATCATTGGAGAGTGAAAAGCACCACCAACAGGTAAGATTAAGGCCCGTTTTGCTCCTGCTTCTTTCATTTTTTCACAAGCTAACTCCACCGCTTTGTATTCGCCAGAAATTACTAATTGCCCAGGACAGTTGTAATTAGCAGCTACGACTACGCCATCAATTGAAGCGCAAATATCTTCTACGATTGTATCTTCTAAATTTAGAACTGCCGCCATGGTTGAAGGAGTAATTTCACATGCTTTTTGCATGGCTAATGCACGTTGAGAAACTAATTGTAGTCCGTCTTCAAAAGACAAAGCTCCATTCGCTACTAAAGCAGAAAATTCCCCAAGAGAGTGACCAGCTACCATTTCTGGTTTAAAATCCGCTAAGGTTTTGGCTAAAATAACAGAATGTAAAAAAACCGCAGGTTGTGTCACTTTAGTTTCTTTCAATTCTTCAGCGGTTCCTTCAAACATAATGTCTGTGATGCGGAAGCCTAAAATATCATTTGCTTTTTCAAACAATTCTTTTGCCAAAGGCGAATTATCATAAAGATCTTTCCCCATTCCAGTAAATTGTGCTCCTTGACCAGGAAATACGTATGCTTTCATTTCGTTATGGTTATATTTTGATTCATTGTTTTGTAGTTTTGCCCCACAAACTCCAGCAAAAATAATACTTTTATTATAATTGGATTGAATTTACGATACCCAATAATTGATTTTTTAAATCAACATTGGTAATTCCATTAACACTATCAAAATTATCATTAAAACTAGGTAACGAAAAATTCCCCTTTACTATGGCTCCTTGAAATGGGAATCGATTTTTTGCTATTTCTAATACAGAGCTCCCGCCTCTTGGCCCAGGCGAAGTTGAAAGTAAAAGAACCGGTTTTTCTTGAAATGTTTTAGCATCAATTCTTGATGTCCAATCTAAAATATTTTTAAATGCAGTTGAATAAGCCCCATTGTGTTCGGCAAATGAGATTACGATGAAATCTGCTGTTCCAAGTTTAGCATAAAAATCTTGAGCTTGTTTAGGAATTCCAGTTTCAGATTCTCTATCAACTGAGAAAATGGGCATTTCATAATTGTTTAAGTCCAAAATTTCAATTGAGGCATTCTTAAATTGATTTGCAGTATAAGTTGCAAATTGTTTATTGATCGAATGCTTACTTGAAGAAGCTCCAAATGCTATAATTTTTTTTGTCATTTTATTCTATTTTAACTGAATGTTACAAATGGAATAAGAATTATTGTTCCATTGGGATTTCCATCACTAAAAATCGCGCATTGGTATTGGCTTTGATTTCAATCTCATTGGTCTCCCAAATTCCAATCGCATCTCTTTTTTCTAGTTTTTCTCCATTTACTTCCATTTCGCCTTCAATGTTCATGATGTAAAAACCATTCCCTTCTTTTTTTAGTGCCAATTTTTTAGACAAGTCTTTGTCAAAGTCACCCAAATAAAACCAAGCATCTTGATGAATCCATACGCCTTCATCATCTGGATTTGGAGATAAAATTTGAGCGAAATTATTTTTTTGTTTAGCGATATCTAAAGTAATTTGTTGGTAACGCGGCTCCACATTTCTGTATTTTGGGAACAACCAAATTTGGAATAGCTTCGTGTGTTGATTGTGATTCGGGTTGAATTCACTGTGTTGAATTCCAGTTCCGGCACTCATCACTTGCACATCGCCTGTTTTGATGGTAGACGAATTACCCATGCTGTCTTTGTGTGCCAAATCGCCTTCTAATGGAATCGTGATGATTTCCATGTTGTCGTGAGGATGCGTGCCAAAGCCCATTCCAGCAGCAACAGTGTCATCATTTAAAACGCGTAACATTCCAAATTGTATGCGCTCAGGGTTGTACCAACTGGCAAAACTAAAACTGTGGTACGCATTTAACCAACCATGATCAGCATGACCTCTTGAATCTGCTTTATGTAAAACTGTATTTTTCATATCGTGTATTTTTATAGATTATTTATAGATACAAATTTACTTCCTAAATGCATTGAGTGTACTTAACCTAGATTAAGAAATTATTTTTTCAATAATCGGGCTTTCATTTTACTAAAAAATTCAGGAGTTATCCCAATGTAAGAGGCGATGTGTTTTTGTGGTAGGCGTTGAATTAAACTCGGGTATTTTTTACACAATTTTTCAAAACGTTCTTCAGCAGTTAAACTTAGATTATCTAATAATCGTTCTTGATGTGCTACTAATGAATTTTCGGAGAGAATTCTAAAAAAACGTTCTAATTTTGGGATTTCTAAGTACAATTGATTTTGCTTTTCCTTTGAAATGAGTACAACTTCAGCATCTTCGATTACTTCAATAAACAGATTGCCGGGTTTTTGAGCAATATAACTATACATATCTCCAATCCACCAACCTTCACAAGCAAAATGTAAAATGTGTTCCATAATGTTATCATTGATGGAAAAACTTCGTAGGATGCCTGAATTTACAAAATACGTATATGTTGCTATTTCGCCAGCATGCAATAAAACGGTTTTGGATTTGTATTTTCTGATTTCAATTTTAGATAAAAATAATTCCTGTTCCTCAGGAGTGAGGGTAACATATTTGGCAATATTCTCTAAAATTGGAATCATTATTTTTTGTCAGTTACTAAAGGAAGTAATTTAAAGTAAGTTACGACAAATTTGTTGTTTTTCAATGTTCCAATTACTTCTGCTTTGCGAATGCTTGCACAAAAACCATCTTTGGCGTGAGCATCTCCGTGGGCGTCAATAGAAGTACCTTCTACAAAATAGGATTTCCCATCAATTCGAACAGCTAAGTCACAACTTTTTCCTTCCATTCCAAATTGACATTGCCCACAAGAGGCTTCTACAGTTTGAACTTTAGATGTTTCTTTTTTGTCTTGTGCCCAAATCGTAACACTACTTAAAATAAGTAAAAAAGTAAGTAATTTTTTCATGGAATATTGTATGTGATTTTAGTAATGATACCTACAAGAAACAATGATTATGTTGGATTCTCTAAAGGTGTAAACCAATCGGTGTTCTGAGTCGATTCTTCTTGACCAAAATCCTTGCAAATCATGTCTCAATCCTTCCGGGTTTCCAATGCCTTCAAAAGGAGTTCGAATACACGATTTAATTAATTCGTTGATTCGTTTGAGTTTGGATTTATCGGTTTTTTGCCAATACAAGTAATCTTCCCATGCCTGAAGTTGCCAAGAAACTATCATTCTTCAATTAACTCTTTTTGAACTAATGATTTGTTTGCTTGAATGTCTTTTACAGATTGAAGTAAGATGTCTCTGTTTTTTCCAGATAATAAATAGTTGGTTTCATTTAAAGCATTGTATTCTTCCAACGAAATCAAAACAAGGTCTTTGTTGTCTTTTCGCTTTACAATTATTTCTTCCATATCCTCTGTGACAGAATCCATCCATTTTTTTAGATTCAATCGTAAATCAGTGTAATTGATGACTTTCATTTTTCAAAAAATTAGAATACAAAAATATATAAAATAACGTAAATAATTACTTAAATAATAAATTATTCCTCTTCTTCAATTTCAAATTCAGCATCTTTTTCCCAGATTTCCATTTCGCAGGGTTTGCAGTTGAATTTGAGTTTGTATTCCAATTCACCTTGTTTTAGAACTAAAGGTTCTTTGACTTTTTTGTCTCGATGCTCTGGATGGTATTTTGGGCAACGCTCCAATTCGTATTTGATGCAATATTTGGTCGTCATTACACGAGATTTTCCTGGATCCCATTGCAATTCAAAAGCTTTTTCGATTTCGGTAACACCGTGACGTTCGTAGAATTTGCGCGCCATTTTATTCGAAACATTGTAGGTGAAATCCAATTGATCCACTGGAAAAGGATGGTCGGTTTTTACGATTTGATGTTCCTCTCGGTTGTAATTGGCCAAACGAATTTCAGTCAATTGTTCGTAGACGGTGCGACGCATTTCGTTGACTTTTGAAATCGGTAAGAACCAATTTTCTGAAAACTGAATCGTGATTTCGTCAGCGGTGTAAGGTGTAAAACCCGTTTTAGCTAACTGTGTTTTGATGTTGTCCTCAATGGACAAATTATTTTTAGTGGTTTCTTTGGTGTGTTCCAAATGGACTTTACTTACATAACCGTCTTCGTCGGTGGCGGTGAGTTCAAAACCGGTTTTGTTTTCGGTAAGATGTAATGTGGTGCCAATTTTTCGTACCGCACTGTCTTCACGCTCCACAATTTTGATGAAAGCGGCGTCGTTGTTTCGGTAAATGAAAGTTCCGTCTTTAATTTCTTTTAAAACGTTCGGGTAAATGATGCCGTTTTCGGCCTTGTTTACATAAATTCCGTCGGCTTCATTGTTCTCGTTAATGAAGCACAAACCATCGCCATTGTTGAGTAAATGTCCGTTTTCGATTTCGTACGAATTGCCAATAGTTTTAATCAGTTTTCCAATATATTGCCCTTTGGATTTTGGACTTTCCCAAGAACCAATAGCTTGGTATCTTTCGTTTACAAAATAATCGGTATAACCTCTATTGAAGGTACGGTTTAGTTCCGAATCGAAAGTGAAGGTGCATTTTCCTGAAGACGCTTTGGTATAATTGGGATTTTGTTCTAAAAAAGCATCGATTTTCTTGCGAAGAAACGACACATTATTTTTAACATACACCATGTCTTTTAATCGACCTTCGATTTTGAAAGAAACTATTCCGGCTTCAATTAAGTTTGGGATTTGGTCAGTCACATCAAAATCTTTGATCGAAAGTAAGTGACTGTTTTTGATTAAAGTGTCTCCGTGACCGTCAATTAAATTGTACGGCAAACGGCAGTTTTGAGCGCACGAACCACGATTGGCCGAACGTTCGCCATTGGCCACGCTCATATAACAATTGCCGCTGAATGCTACGCATAAAGCTCCTGTTACAAAAAATTCTAATTCTACATCAGTGGCTTCGCTGATTTCTTTGATTTGGTGTAAGTTCAATTCACGTGCTAAAACCACACGTTTGATACCAGCATCGGCTAGGAATTTAATATTTTTAGGATCTCGGTTATTGGCTTGGGTACTGGCATGTAACACAATAGGAGGCAGTTCCATTTCCATAATCGCCATGTCTTGAATAATCAAGGCATCCACTCCAATGTGGTACAATTCCCAAATCATTTGGCGACAGGTTTCGAGCTCGTTGTCGTACAAAATAGTGTTGATAACCACAAAAACTTGGGCGTGATACAAATGGGCATATTGTACTAATGCCGCCACATCTTCCATAGAGTTGTGTGCATTGGAACGCGCGCCAAATTGGGGTGCTCCTATATATACAGCGTCGGCGCCACTATTGATGGCTGCCATACCGTGCAATAAGTCTTTGGCAGGCGCTAATATTTCTATTTTCTTTTTCATTATAAGAGGGATTTCTTTTTAGGGAAATTAGTTTGCAAAGTTCTCATAAATTATTGAGATTTTTGGAAAAAGTTACAAAGTTTATACCAGTCTTTTTCTTAAACATATAAGTCATATAAGTTTCCACAAAAAGTCACTTCGCTCGATCGAAGAACATATAAGTAGTTAATCACTTTTGCTTAAAAAACACTTTCTCCAAAAGTCAATAGATTATGATCAGGGTCGAGGAGAGAGAATTCTTTTTGTTCCCAAGGCTTGATTTCTAGCTGTCCTGAGGGATGAATGGCTACATTGTTCGCCATAAAAAGATTGTATATGTCTTCTATGTTTTTGGTTCGGATGTAGACTTGACCGTAATTTTCCAATGGGTTTAGATTGGAAAATTCAAAAAAATGCAATTGAATTTCGTCTTTTTGCAACATTAAATAGCTCTCAAAGTCAGCACTGCCGAAAACTTCAAAGCCTAATAGGTTACAATAGAAATCTTTGGTTATGGCTTTGTTTCGCATCGGAAGTTTAGGGTGGGAGTGAGTGAGCATAATGATTTTATTAGATTGGGTATAAAAATATAAAAAAGCCCCAAGTTTCCTTGAGGCTTTAGTTTATATAAATAGTGTTTTAAGAAACCGCTTCTTTAATTCGGCGTAAGGCTTCTCTTAAAATATCATCGCTAGTAGCATAAGAGAAACGGATGCAGTTTGGATTTCCAAAAGCATCTCCCGTTACGGTAGCTACATTGGCTTCGGCCAAAAGATACATAGAGAAATCGTTAGCGTCTTTAATTTCAGTTCCTTTCAAGGTTTTTCCAAAGAAAGAGGAAACGTCTGGGAAGACATAAAAAGCCCCTTCTGGAACGTTGATTTTCATTCCTGGAATCTCTTTGATTAATCCCACTACTAAATCTCTACGGCTATGGAAAGCATCCACCATGTGTTTTAAAACGGATGGATCAGCATCTACTGCAGTAATAGTAGCGCGTTGTGCTACAGAATTGGCTCCACTCGTTACTTGTCCTTGAATTTTAGTACAGGCTTTGGCAATGAATTCTGGTGCGCCAATGTATCCAATTCGATATCCTGTCATGGCGAACGCTTTGGCAACTCCATTTACAGTGATCGTTTTTTCTAACATCCCTGGAATAGAGGCAATACTGCAAAAAGTTCCAGAAAAATTAATGTGTTCGTAGATTTCGTCAGCAACAACATAGATGTTAGGATATTTTTCTAACACTTTAGCCAAAGCAGTTAATTCTTCACGGCTATATACCGAACCACTTGGATTACAAGGTGAACTGAACCACATCATTTTTGTTTTTGGTGTGATTGCTGCTTCTAATTGTGCTGGTGTGATTTTGAAATCAGACTCAACAGAAGTTGGAACTTCTACAGGAACTCCTCCTGAAAGTTTCACGATTTCGAAATAAGAAACCCAATACGGTGCTGGTAAAATTACCTCGTCACCGTCGTTTAACATTACTTGAGCAATGTTATATAACGATTGTTTTGCTCCTGTCGAAACTACAATTTGTGATGGCTTGTAATCCAAATCGTTGTCTCTTTTAAATTTTCTGCAAATTGCTTCTTTCAATTCGGCATATCCATCTACTGGAGAGTAGGTGCTATAATTTTCGTCAATCGCTTTTTTAGCGGCTTCTTTAATGAAGTCTGGCGTATTGAAATCGGGTTCGCCTAAGCTTAAACTGATAATGTCTTTTCCTTGTGCTTTTAATTCTCTGGCTAAAGCGGCCATTGCTAATGTTTGTGATGTAGCTAAGTTGTTAATTCTGTCTGAAAGTGGATTGCTCATTTTCTATTGTATTGAATGGTCTAATTCGGACTTGTCGAATTAGGTATAGTTAGTATTTGTTTTTATGCACTTAATTCGGGTTTCATTCCTAAATTTTTCAAATGTGTAAAATGTGATAGAATGGCTTCTCGAGTGGTTTTAAACTCATGATACGGAAGGTTACACTCTTTTGCGGTTTGTTTGACAAACTCGGCAATTTTATCGTAATGCACGTGAGAAATATTCGGAAAAATATGGTGTTCGATTTGGTGATTTAAACCACCTGTATAATAATTAACTAACCAATTTTTAGGAGCAAAATTAGCAGTGGTGTATAATTGGTGAATGGCCCAGGTGTTTTCAATTTCGCCTTCTTCATTTGGAACTGGATTTGCTGTTTCATCAACCACATGTGCCAATTGGAATACGACACTCAAAATCAATCCTGCTGTATAATGCATTACTAGAAAGCCTAAAATTACTTTCCACCAAGTGATGCCTAATACCATTGGAATTACTAACCAAATAGAGAAATAAATAACTTTAGTAATGATTAAGGTGGTCCAACGAATAGCTGGTTTTTTGAATTCGCCATACGACAAATTGCGTTTTAAGTAACGTTTCATTTGAAGGAAATCAGTAGTAATCGCCCAATTGAAAGTTAATAAACCATAAAGGAAAACAGAGTAATAATGTTGGAATTTATGGTAGTTGTACCATTTCGCAGTTTTAGAAAAACGTAAAAT
This sequence comes from Flavobacterium sp., assembly GCF_024642105.1. Taxonomy (GTDB): domain Bacteria; phylum Bacteroidota; class Bacteroidia; order Flavobacteriales; family Flavobacteriaceae; genus Flavobacterium. The sequence goes on along the minus strand of NZ_JAHEBT010000052.1, from coordinate 129,525 downwards.
TCGTCCTGCTTCTAAATCTTCATCATGCCCCAAAATATTAGTGTAAGTGTGGTGTAATACATTGTGTTGTACTTGCCAATTGTACACATTCCCAGCAAGGATGTAAATACTACCTCCCATGAATTTGTTGACCCAAGATTTGTTAGAATAGGCACCGTGATTTCCATCGTGCATTACATTCATTCCTACGCCAGCCATTCCTACACCTATGATTAGGTTCAGTAACAAATACGTCCAAAAAGGCATATCCATAGCCAATAAGAAGAAATACGGTGTTAAGAAAATGGAGAACATTACAATCGTTTTGAGATGTAATTTCCAATTTCCAGTTTTATCAAGATTGTTTTCTTTGAAATAATTGTTGACCCGCGAGTTTAATGTTCTAAAAAATTTTAGATCGTCTTGCTTCGCAAATGTTGGAGCGGTATTTTTCATAATCTTGTGTAATAATCTACAAAGATAATTATTATAAATTTTCGATGTACAAAAATGAACTACTATTTCCAATCTAAAAATAGTACTTTTGTTAAAAATTTTTAAAATGGAAGCAATTCTGAAGCATTTTCCTAATTTAACTGAAGTTCAAAAAGAGCAATTTCAGCAGTTGGATTCGTTATACCACGATTGGAACGAAAAAATTAATGTCATTTCTCGAAAAGATATTGATGCGTTATATACTAAACACGTTTTACACTCTTTAGGAATTGCTAAAATTCAGCCTTTTGAACCGGGTACTTTTGTATTGGATGTAGGAACAGGAGGCGGATTTCCAGGTATTCCGTTAGCGATACTTTTCCCAGAAACTCGTTTTTATTTGATTGATGTCATTGCTAAAAAAATAAAAGTAGTTCAGGCGGTTGCGGATGCTTTAGGGTTGAAAAATGTGAAAGCAGAACAAATTCGTGCCGAGAATGTGAAAGGTGATTTTGATTTTATCGTTAGTCGGGCGGTAACCAATATGCCCGATTTTGTTTCTTGGGTGAAAACCAAAATCAAAAAACAACACAAACACGAATTGAAAAACGGGATTCTCTACCTCAAAGGTGGCGACTTAACCGAAGAATTGAAAGACTTTCCTAAAGCAACCTTGTACGACTTAGCTGATTACTTTGAAGATGAATTTTTTGAAACGAAAAAAGTAGTGCATTTACCTTTGAAATTTACGATTTAAGTCATTGTGAGGAACAAAGCAATCTCAATTATTAATTGAAAAACCCACAAACTGAAATTCAATTTGTGGGTTTTTATGTTCTACTTGGAACGACTTAAATCGTACTTCGTATATCGTACCTCGTAAATTAGTTTATCCTAAAAACGGATATCTATAATCTTCTGGCGCTACCAAAGTTTCTTTAATAGTTCTTGGCGAAGCCCAACGCAATAAATTCAAGGCAGATCCTGCTTTGTCATTAGTTCCTGAAGCTCTAGCGCCACCAAAAGGTTGTTGTCCTACAACAGCTCCTGTTGGTTTGTCATTGATATAGAAGTTTCCGGCTGCATTTTGAAGTGCTACAGTTGCTTCTTCAATAGCATAACGATCGGTACTGAAAACAGCTCCTGTTAAAGCATATTCAGAAGTAGTATCTACTAATTGTAAGGTTTCAGACCATTGCGCATCTTCATACACATAAATGGTAATCACTGGACCGAACAATTCGGTTTCCATAGTAGTGTATTTTGGATTAGTAGTTACAATTACCGTTGGCTCAATAAAATAGCCTTTTGATTTATCGTAATTTCCTCCCACAACAATTTCAGCATCGGCATCTTTTTTAGCTTGGTCAATATAACTCGCTAATTTGTCAAATGAACCTTCGTGAATTACTGCAGTAATGAAGTTTGAGAAGTCTTCTGGAGATCCCATCTTCATTGATTTTACATCAGTAATGACTTGTTCTTTTACGGCTGGCCATAAACTCTTTGGAATATAAGCTCTAGAAGCGGCAGAACATTTTTGTCCTTGGAACTCAAAAGCACCTCGAACAATTCCTGTAGCTACTTGTTTCACATTCGCCGAAGGATGGGCAATGATAAAATCTTTTCCTCCTGTTTCTCCAACAATTCTTGGGTAGGTTTTATAGTGGTGAATGTTTGTTCCAATTTTAGCCCAAATATCTTTAAAAACATGAGTTGAGCCTGTAAAGTGAACTCCTGCAAAATCACGACTTGCCAAAACAGTATCTGTTACCATTAACGCATCTCCAAAAACTACATTGATTACACCATCAGGTAATCCCGCTTCTTTGAAAATGTCGATAATAATTTTTGCAGAGAAAACTTGACTGTCGCTTGGTTTCCAAACCACAACATTTCCCATCATGGCAGCACTAGCAGGTAAGTTAGCAGCAATGGCTGTAAAGTTGAAAGGAGTAATGGCATAGATAAAACCTTCTAAAGGTCTGTATTCTAAACGATTCCAAACCGATGAGTCCGAAGTGGGTTGGTCACTGTATATTTGAGACATGAATTCTACGTTGAAACGTAAAAAGTCGATTAATTCACAAGACGCATCAATTTCGGCTTGATGAATTGTTTTAGATTGTGCAATCATCGTGGCTGCATTGATTCTGGCTCTGTAAGGTCCGGCAATCAATTCGGCAGCTTTTAAGAAAATAGCAGCACGTTGTTCCCAAGCCATGTTAGCCCAAGCTTGTCTTGATTCCAATGCATTTGCAATGGCTTTTTCTACATGTGATTTTTCAGCTAAATGGTAGGTCCCAACAATATGTTGGTGGTCGTGTGGTGCCGACATGGTTCTGGTATTTCCAGTTCTGATTTCTTCGCTTCCGATATACAATGGAACGTCGATAGTGGTATTCCACATTTTTTTGTAAGCTTCCAATACAGCTGCTTTTTCAGCCGAATTTGGAGCGTACCCTTTAACAGGTTCGTTTACCGCTTTGGGTACTTTAAAAAATCCTTTTAGCATAATAATGGTATTAAATAATCTGTTGATACAACAGATTTGAATTAGAAAATCAATAATTAAATTTATTCTGAATCTTGCGAATAATTTAAACTATCACAAAAGTACAAAGGATAATTCAATAAAATAGATAATCGAGAGGAATAAATTAAAATTTATTCAATGAATTTAATTAAGAGCAAAAGGAGCGCTTAGTCTAAAAGAAGGGACAATTACTTTAAAAGTCTTGGTTGTGGTGAAATTAATCATATTGAAATGTCCTTTCATTGCACCGTGCGGAGATGATAGTAAACAGCCTGAACTGTAGGTGTAAAATTCACCTGGTTTTAATACTGGTTTTTTACCAATAACACCTTCGCCATCTACGATTTCTAATTCGTTCAATGAGTCAAAAATTTCCCAATGACGCGAGACTAATTGTACTGAGTCTTTACTGTGGTTTTCGATTTTGATTTCATAACTAAAGGCAAAATGGATTCGGTAGTTCTTGAAGTAAGTACCTTCAAAACTAGTCAAAACTGAAATTTTTATGCCTCTTGTTATTTGAGAAACCATAGGAAATTGTTACTGAAAATCAAATCGATTGTCACAAAATTACAAAAAAATGATTTTGCTTCGACAATTTGATTGGAAAATGTTTTTTAATTGATTATATTTAAGGAAGTTGCGGTTCCTTTACCTATTACATGGTCGTATCGATCTGTGTTTTCTCGGTAATATACTAGAACCGTATATTCGTTTTCCGTTTGATAAAAATTACCGTCAATGGCATTTTCTAAATCAATAGTTCCATTGGGTTTTACGGCTGAATATTCAAAATTGGTAAATCCTTGTTTGATTAAAATGGCTTTTTCATAGATTCCTTTTTCAGTGTTGTATTCCATTTTGTTTTCAGGCGTGAGCGCATAATTGTTAAACATTCCCGTTACATAGATTGCCCCATCAGAACTTCTAAATAGAGGTGCTGAAAGACTAAAATAAATCCAAGAATAATCCGCTTCGATTTCGCTATTTTCAGCAAATAATCGGCGCACTACAAAGTTGCCATTTACATCTGGCCAGTTGTAATAATTGGAATTAGCGCGTGCTTCATTGGTAAATAAATAGCTACTGTAGATGTCTTTTTGGCTGTCAATTTGAGAGATATTATTGCTTGCTACTCGAATTTCTTTGTTATCAAAATACAGAAATTCGTTTCCGGCCCAAAATTGAGTTGGTGTATCGTATTTGTAAACCAAATCATTACCCATTGTGTATTGCGGTGCAATATTGCTGATTGCAGTTTGGAATTTTCCGTTTTGCAGTAGAACTGTTTTTATGTTTTTTAATGGGTTTTGGAAGTTAATTACATTGGATTTGATGGTGAATTCTAAATTGTGTTTCGAATCTAAATTAGTCACGTTTCTAGCTCTTTTGACTTGGATAGGAACAGTCACTAAATCTTCGTACAGAATCAATTTTCTAGAGAAAACGACTTCTTTGTCCTCATTTAAAATTTTCAGAATGTAATTGCCGCTGATTTTTAGTTGGGTGTTGCTATTAGGGAAATTTAATCGGTAATGGGTGTAAATTTGCAAGCAGTTAAATGAACTTGTCGATTCTTGAATTCGCTGGTTGTCAAATCCTTGCAGGTAGTCTCTTTTTTGTAAATCAGAGGGGTTCCAGTTGTAGTCACAATGAATAATTTCGTAAAAATAAGAAGCATCATTCCCAAAAAGGTCGTCAAATTGCAATTGAAATGCATCTCCTAGTTGGAAAATAGGTACTACATTTTGATTGTTTTGTACAAAAGAAATGGTCTTGATATTGTAAGGTGGTACTATTTCTTTTTCTACTTGAGCTGTTGCTAAAGTAAATACAAAAAGGAGTAGTGTTTGAAACAAATAACGAAGCATAATTGATTGGATTACGAAATGTAAATATAAGCAATTAGTAGCTTTTGTTTATTTGAAACAAACAGGTATAATTTCGCCAGGCGCTAAACAGTATTTAGTAACTAATTCTGGGCTGATTGTTTTGGTATAATCTTCTTCAACTACAGCAAATCCTATGCTTCTCAATTTGTCGAAATAATCGCGTCCATACACTCTAACATGGTCGTATTGCCCGAAAATTGCTGCGCGTTCTTTTTCGTCGGTAATGGAATCATCAGAAAAAGTAGTAGCTCTATTTAGATCTTGTGGAATTTGAAGAATCGCCATTCCACCCGGTTTTAAAACGCGATACAATTCTTGCATGGCTTTGGTGTCGTCTGGAATATGTTCCAATACATGATTACAAAATAGCACATCGTATTGATTATCCTCAAAAGGCAGGTTGCAAATATCCGCTTTTACATCGGCTAGAGGCGAAAATAAATCGGTAGTGGTGTATTGAATGTTTTTTTGCTTTTTGAAACGTTTGTAAAATTCTTGTTCTGGCGCAAAATGGAGTACATTTTTTTTCTCCGTTGCAGTAAAAAAATCAGTTTCATTTTGTAAATACAACCATAATAAACGATGTCTTTCTAACGAAAGGGTACTCGGCGAAAGCACGTTGTTTCTTTGTGTACCATAACCATAAGGCAAAAACATTCGAAAGCTTTTTCCGTCAATAGGATCAGTAAATGTGTTTCCTTTTAATAAAAATGCCAAAATAGGGCGTACCACTATACTCAATCGAATTAAAATTGGGCGTGGGATGGTATTGAGTATGAATTTAAACACAGATTTCACAGATTTCGCAGATTTTAATTATAAAATGATTCGTTTGTATTTTAAGCTATCTTCTCCAAAATTGATTAATAATCCAATTTTATTCTTTGATGCCGCTAAATAATTTAATGTTTGTTTTATTTCGCTACTTGATAAACTTTCTATTGCTTTTAATTCTAAGATAATTTCATCGTAAACCGTAAAATCAGAAAAATAATATCTAGATAAAAGAATGTCTTTGTATTCAATATTATATTTTTTCTCTCTTTCGTAAGGGATGTTATTTATTTTAAATTCATATTCTAAAGCATCTCCGTATGTATTTTCACTATGACCTCTGCCTAATATTTTATGGACTTCCATACACAAACCTATTATTTTATAGGTCTCATCTTTTAAATAGAAATTTTCCATAATTAGGGTTTGTGAAATTCGTGAAATCTGTGTTAGAATAAAATAGTTAAATCAAAGTTGGGTCTTTTCTAAACTCATCTTCCTCATTACTCACAATTCCCAAAGCGTCATAGATATATTTGAAAGTCGAAAGTAATTCAGGTTTTCCCTCTACTAAGGCTACATCGTGTTCAAAATGGGCTGAAGGTTTGTTATCAGCCGTAGTGATCGTCCAACCGTCTTTGTGTTGTTTGATGTTTTTGGTACCCAAATTAATCATCGGTTCGATGGCAACTACCATTCCTTCTACAAATAATTTACCGCGACCTTTTTTACCATAATTAGGCATTTCAGGTTCTTCGTGCATTTTTTGTCCTAAACCGTGACCTACTAACTCGCGAACGACTCCGTAACCATGAGCCTCGGTATATTTTTGAATCGCATTACCTACGTCTTCTACACGATTTCCTGCTTTGAATTCGCGGATTCCAACATATAGAGATTCTTTGGTGATTTGTAATAGTTTTTTCGTTTCGGGAGCGACTTCACCCACTTCAAAAGTATAGGCATGATCGCCGTGAAATCCGTTTTTAAAAGCACCACAATCTACCGAGATAATATCACCACTTTGTAACGGGGTATTGTTTGGAATTCCGTGTACTACTTGCGTATTTGGACTCATACAAAGTGAATTAGGAAATCCGTATAGTCCTAAAAAACTTGGAATTGCTCCGTGGTCACGAATGAATGCTTCGGCTAATTTGTCTAAATGCAATGTAGTGACTCCTTCTTTGATCTCAGAAGCAATCATTCCTAAGGTTTTGGATACGATTAAAGCACTTTCGCGCATTAATTCTATTTCTTCACGTGATTTTACTATAATCATATTTATAAAATATAAGAATGCAAAAGTAATACTATTAATCTGGATTTGCCATTATTTTGAATAATTCAGCATTCGAGTTTAAAAATCGATTTCCCAATCCTAATTGTGTGAGTTGGATGCTTACCAAATTGTTTTCTCTTGAATTGAGTAAAAAAATAGAACTCTCCCCTAAAGTAAATAATCGTTCTTCTGACTGAAGCATCTGATTATTATCTTTTACTAATTCAGTAATCAATTGGAGTTGCTTTTCAATTGATCTTATTTCGGTTTGTTGGGCATTGATTTTATTTTTCAGTTGGATGCGCTCCAAATCTAAAGTTAATTTGGTGTCTTGAATTTTATATTTAGCTAATTGCAAACTGCCACGTTCTTTTCTAAGAAATAATGGGAATTTGAAATTCACTCCAATTTTGTAATTATTAAAATTGGTGTCGTTCCAATAATTGGGTTCTGATAAATAATGGTAACCCACATCCATTTTTGGTAATAAATTATTTGCTTTTAGCTTTCGATCCACTTCTAAAATAGCCAACTTGTTTTCTAAAGAATTGATTTTAGGATGATTCTCAACAGATAGTTTTTCAGTTAGTAGTTCATTAATTTTCAAAGTTTCACTGATTGTTTGTTCTAATTTACTTTCTGGAATTATGTCGTCTTGCAGTTCTAAAGGAATATTGTTGTCCAACCACAAATAATTAGATATTTCTAATTTTGATTTGGCTAATTTTAGTTTGGATTCTTCCAAGTTCCATCGTCTTGTTTTTACCACAATCCCTGCTTCAACGCTATCTATAGCAGGTTTGTCTCCGTTTTTAATTAAAGTTAAAACTCCTTTGTAGCGGATGGTTGCATTGTTTAAATAATTGGTATACAATTGTACTTCACTGTGATTTCTTTTCCAATTGAAGTAGGCCACCGATGCATTGTAAAGTACTTCAACAGCTTGCAATTTTCGTTCGGCTTGGCTTAATTGGATTTGAATTTTTGCTTTTCGTAAATCGGCCATACGCTGGTTGATTACTAATCCTTGCCCAATTGGAATAGTTATTCCTAAAGAGGTTAATCCTTGATTTGGAAGTGAATTTTCAGGGTTTACAAAGATACCTTCGCTGTTGTCAAAACCTGCTTTTACTTCAATTCCGTACCAGGTAGGGATTTTAAAACTACTATTGAAAACCGAATAATATTCTTTGCCTTTGAATTGTTTTTGGTCAAAATCAGCTTCGATTTTTGGGTCAAATCCCCCACGGGCCATCATCAAATTAGCCTGTGCTTGATTGATTTCGAGTTGTGCACGTTTCGCTAAAGGATGGTATTTTTTTACATATCCTAAAAACTCATTGTAACTGAATTCTTTTGGATTCTGTTCTTGTCCCCAAGCCAATGAACAAAAAAGCAGGAATAGAATGCCTATATTCTTCATTATTTTTTCTCTTTAGATTTTTCTTCTTTTGGTTGGTAATAATTAGGAGGGAAGCCGTTTAGAGTTCTCCATAGTTCAAACCATATTGGGACATTATCTAGCAAAGCCAATGTTTGAGCTCCAGAACCGATGCTAATTTGCTTTGGCCAGGCATCTTCTTCTTGGTCTGGCGCAATCAATACTCTGAATTTTCCATTGGCACTTATGAAATTTTCAACCGCTACAATTTTTCCGCCAAAAGTTCCATAACTCATATTGGGCCAACCTGAAAACACAACTGTCGGCCATCCATCAAACCAAATGCGTACTTTTTCTCCTTTATGAATTAGTGGTAGGTCCGAAGGGGTAACAAAGGTCTCGACAGCAATATCATATTTAGAAGGCATAATGCTTACAATTTGAGTACCTTCTTTAATAATTTCTCCAAGTCCAGATTGAATAGCTCGATTGATATACCCATCTTGAGGTGCTTTTATATAATACATCCCGTTACGAATTTGATAATTCACATACTGATTTTGTAATTTATTTACCTGAGCCTCGGTGTCATATTGATTGCTCAAAGCGGTATATTGATCACTTTCAGCCTTGGAAACTTTCTCCGAGTATTCAGCTTGAATTCGATTTACTTCGACTTTAGAATTGATAAATTCATTTTTGCTCGATAATAATTTATTTTCTTGGGTAATGATTTTCGCTTCTACTTCTTGCAGTTTTAATCTTTTTTCCTCCACATCAGTCATTGGCTTTAAACCTTCTTTGTTTAATGTCACGGCGCGATTGTATTGTGTATTTGCAATTTTAATTTGAGTTTTGACCGCTTCCAAGTCCATACTGTCACTTTTTACTTTAAGTAACGATTGACGGATTTTGTTTTGTGCTTGCTGCAACTTGAGTTGTTTCTCATTTTGAATTGCATTAATTTGAGAGGATAAGGTCGAGACTTTGCTTCCATAAGATTGTAATGCCATTTTTTTAGCATCTACTTGATTTTTAGTGTTATTCACTAAATTTGGATCGAAATAGTCTTCTTTAATCTCTGAAATAAATAAAATAGTATCGCCTTTTTTTACATAATCTCCCTCTTTTACATACCACTTTTCAATTCTTCCAGCAATAGCAGAATGAATAGTTTGCGGACGTTGATCGGGTTTTAATGTGGTAACAGCTCCAGAACCTGAAATGTTTTGTGTCCATGGAAGGAAAAGGATGACGATACCAATAAGCGAAACATATACAATGATTTTATTTAAAATTTGGTAATGGGGCCTATTAGCCAAATTTTTCACAGTGCTGTAGTGTTCAATGTTTTCAGCAATTGGATTTTTTTTTGAAATATTTAGCATGTCTTATTTTTTTAGGTCAGCAATTATTTTTCCGTTTTGTAGAGTGATTTTTCTACCGCATTTTTCTTCCCAATAGCTGTTTTTTGAAGATACAATAACAGTCCATTGGTTTGAAGAGTTGGTTAAGAAATCAATAATGTCTTTGGTCGCTTCTTCGTCCATTTTGTCTAATGGATCTTCGTAAAATACTATTTTAGGTTTGTTTATAATGCTTCGGGCTAATAGTATTTTTTGGGCATTAGAAGAAGATAATTGTCGCCCATCTGGAAAAATTTTAGTATCTAAACCTTCCGGTAAGGTTTTTATAAATGATCCTAATTGTACGCTCTCAATTGCCCATTTAATATCTTCATTCGATATAGATGGATTATTCATAGTAATGTTTTCCAAAACTGTTCCTTCAAAAGGGGTTTCTCCTTGAGTAATGGTACTTATTTGCGAACGATATTGAGCTAAATCTATTTTTCTATATGTATCGTCATTGATAAAAAACGAACCAGAGGTAGGTTGAAAAAATCCGGCTAAAATTCGGATAAGTGTTGATTTTCCTGAACCGTTAGCTCCGTCTAGATATATTTTTTCTGAAGGTTCAATTTTCAGATTGATTTCGCTTAAAATATCATCGGTTGAATCAGGATATTTAAACTTAAGATTTTCGGTTTCGATGGAGATGTTAGTAAAACAATAATCCGAATTTTGCTCACTAAGTTCTTCCATTTTTAAATCTACTATTTGACCGATTTTTTCAACAGAAGTTAAAACATCATACAAGCTTTCTAGTCCAATAATAATTTTTTCTACTGAATTAATTACCAATAAAATGATAATTTCGGCAGCTACAAACTGACCAATGTTCATTTTTTGATTTAAAACCAAATAGCCACCAATTAATAATAAACTGGCTGTTATGATTACTTTAAAACCAATTAATTGAGTGAATTGTCGTTTAATTACTTTAAAATGTTTTTCGCGGTAATTAATATATTCTTCTACCAAATGATTGTTTTTTTCAAGAGCAAATTCAAAATTTTCTTGTTTTCTAAAACTAAAATTATTTCGAGCAATTTCTTGTAACCAACTGACCACTTTGTATTTGTATTTTGATTCTTTCAAGCTTGATGATAGTCCTGCCTGGAAAGAAAATCTAAATATAGAATAAAGTAGAAAGGATAAGAGTACACCGAAAAATATGAAAAACGGATGGTACAAAGACAGTAACAGTATTCCAAAAACAATTTGTAATAAAGCGGTTGAAAAATCAATTAAGAGTTTTGATGTTCCTTTCTGAATGGTTAGTGTGTCAAAAAATCGGTTAGCTAATTCAGGTGGATATTGGTTGTATAATTCTTCAAATTTTATTTTTGGCAAACGATACCCAAATTCAAAAGAAGAACGAACAAATATTTTTTGTTGTAAGTTTTCTGTGATTCGTAATTGCATTAAAGATAGAATACCAACAAGTGCAACACCAATTACTACAATTAGTACCAACACAATCCAGGAGATACTTATCCTTCCAGCTTGTATCAAGTTAATAATAGCTTGGATTCCTAAAGGCAAAGAGAGACTAACTAATCCTGAAAAAATGGCGTAAAAAAAGATTTGTGAAATATCTTTTCGGTCTAGTTTTAATAAATTATAAAATCGTTGTAAGGGGGTCTGGCTCATAATTAGTTATCTTAGAGTTTTTTCAGCTAAATCAATATAAAAATCTGTTACAGAACACGTTTCGGTGCAGTTGGTAATAGTTGTTAGGTGCTCTTTTAAAAAATGTTGGTGTAAAGCTCCTTCAACGATAGAAGACGCTAGGCTTTTTGCAAAAGTATAGTTAGGATTAGTCTCTACTATAATTTCAATTATTCGATTGATAATTCTTTTATATACGATAAAAAATCCTTCTTTATTTTCTTCGTCAACTTCTTTAGTAAGTAAAGTTTTAGTGAATTCTTGGATAATAATTTTATTCAAAATGGATTCATTAATATGTAAAGTAGCGGTGTCATCTTCTACTTTTTCAGTCACTATAGTGATTGCTTTTTTTAATTTTTCCATTGGGTCTGAGACATTGCTTGTCGCAAAAACGAGTTTGTATTCAATCCAGCCCCAATACCAAGAAGATAGGTACAACATTAACTTATGTTTGCTTTCGAAATAGCGATAAATTGAACTTTCATTGGAATTTATTTTTTCGCCTAATTTTTTAAAGGTGAAGTTTTCAAAGCCAATTTCATTAATCAATACAATACTATGTTCAATAATTTTTTTGCCTAAATCGGATGTTTCAGGGTTCTTGACGTAGAGCTTGTCATTGACCGAAATGATGATGTTGGATAAAATAGCTTGCATAAAATGATATATTTTTATGCAAATATAATAGTATTACTATTAATATTGAAATTTTAACTTTTATTTATAAAAAAAGCTGCTCCAAATTGGAACAGCTTTGCTTTTTAAGGTAGTTTATTCTACAATAACGAATGACTTGTCATAGCAGCAGGTTGTGCAACGCCCATCAATTCTAAAATGGTTGGAGCAATATCTCCTAAAACACCGTCGTTAATTTTTTTCAAGTCTTTATCTACTAAAATAATTGGCACAGGATTCGTAGTGTGTGCTGTATTAGGTGATCCATCAGGATTAATCATGGTTTCACAGTTTCCGTGATCTGCAATGATGATAGTAGTATAGTCATTAGTTAAAGCCGCTTCTACCACTTCTTTTACACAAATATCTACCGCTTCACAAGCTTTGATAGCCGCTTCCATGATTCCGGTGTGTCCTACCATGTCTCCGTTAGCGAAGTTCAAACAAACAAAATCCACTTCTCCTTTATTCAATTCAGGAACCAAAGCGTCTTTCAATTCGTAAGCACTCATTTCTGGTTTCAAATCGTAAGTCGCCACTTTAGGTGAGTTTCTTAAGATTCTAGTTTCACCCTCGAAAGGAGTTTCTCTACCGCCCGAAAAGAAAAACGTCACGTGTGGGTATTTCTCAGTTTCGGCAATACGAATTTGTTTTTTGTTGGCTTTTTCCAATACTTCCCCTAAAGTTTCTGTGATGTTATCTTTATTGTACACCACTTTTACATTTTGGTAGGTTTCGTCGTAGTTGGTTAGCGTTACATAATACAAATTCAATTTGTGCATGTTTTGCTCGTGAAAATCTTGTTGCGAAAGCGCTTCAGTCAATTCACGACCTCTATCAGTTCTAAAGTTGAAGAAAATAACCACGTCGTCTTCTTCAATTATAGCCAATGGTTTTTCGTTAGCATCCACAGCAACAAGCGGCTGAATAAATTCATCAGTCACATCGTTTCCGTAACTGGTTGCAATAGAAGTTACCACATCTTTTGTTGGAGTTCCAGTTCCATGTACCACTAAATCGTAGGCTAATTTTACTCTTTCCCAACGTTTGTCACGATCCATTGCGTAGTAACGACCAATTACCGAGGCAATTTTAACCGGTGTTGGCGCAATATAATCGTGTAAGTCTTGAATGTATTTTTTTCCTGATTTAGGATCTACGTCACGTCCGTCAGTAAACGCGTGAATGAATACTTTGTCTAGTCCGTATTCTTGTGAAGCATCGATCAAACCTCTTAAATGAGAGGTGTGCGAGTGTACACCACCATCAGAAACCAAACCTAAAAAGTGTACTTTTTTATTGTTGGCTTTAGCGTAGTTAAAAGCGTCAATCAGCACTTGTTCTTTGGCCAATGTTTTATTGGCTACGGCCAAATTAATTTTGGCTAAATCTTGGTACACAATACGTCCAGCTCCAAGGTTCATGTGGCCTACTTCTGAATTTCCCATTTGACCTTCAGGCAAACCAACGTTTAAACCGTCAGTTCTCAATTGAGCGCTTGGGTATTTTGTATATAAACTATTTATAAAAGGGACATTCGCATTGTCTATTGCAGATACTTTAGGGTCAGGAGATTTTCCCCAACCGTCTAAAATCATAAGGATAACTTTCTTGTTCATCGGAATTTATTTTAGGCAAAGATAAGGCATTTCTAAAAATCTCCGAATACTTCCAATTCACAATTATTCAAATAGTAACAAATACAATCGTTTTTGTTTTATAAATGAATTTGATGGAAATTTATTATTTTTTTAAAGAGTTGTAGTCGATAAAGTAACGAACACTTATTGAAAAAACATGGTTTAAGTTATTCTTATCAATCACTTTTTGAAAATTATTGCCTAAATCTCGTTTGAATTCATTTTCAAATAAAGCGGCATTGTTTCTATATAAGATAGAAACTTGGCTTCCAGGAGCAAACCACCAAGAATACGACAAATCTAAATTCCAAGCGTTAAAATTGGAGTTGCTGTTTTCGGTATAATTCGATGTGGGTACAATTGATCCGTCATTTTGCAAGCTATAATATTGATTATAGGTTGCGTAGCTCAGATAATGGCGCAACGAAAGGTTAAAGTTCATGTCGCTATTAATAGTGAACTTTCCTTGTAAGGTGTTGATATATGTGGAGCGATCTCTACGTCCCATAAAAATTTCATTTGAAACGGAATTGTCCCCTACATAACCTATGTTATTATTTTGTTGACTAAAGTCGAAGTTAAAGTTTAAAGAAAAGTGATCCGAAAAACGGTATCGTGGTGAAATGGAGAGTCCATATCCGATTCGTCCTTTTTCATTAGCTATCCCGTAGGAAGGATTAAATTCAAAAGCAAAGCGGTTATTGTAATTCGAAGAGTAAAAAAAATAGGCGTTTATTACTTCTGGAATTTTAAGAAAACGGGATTGGTTTTGTGTTCTTGGTTCATAGAAATCATAGGTTTTTATTGGCCTTGCATTGAAACCACCACCATAATAATTATTCTTTTTGGTCATAGAATTCAAATTAAAATTCATCATTCCTTGTTGGATTCGACCTGAGCGGTTGTCAAATTCTGAATAGAGATTCACATATATGTTGAACATATTGAAGGTCTTGGTCGGGTTTAAAATGCGGTAACTTCCATTGGAATAGAAACTATGATAATTGCTCTGGAATTGAATGCCCATATCGTCTTTGTCAAATTCTTTTGAAATATATTCAGCCCCAGCTCCATACTGAAACTTGCCACTAGTTTCTCCAATATTGATACTAGAACTGTATCCTTTTTTATTTTCTACACCTAATCCATTAACAAAGCTATATTTATAATCCCCAGATAAATTATAGGTATTTTTCTTCGTGTTTAAATCAAATAAAAGAGCCGAAACATTTCCGTCACGTCCATCTCCATTGCGCGTTACATTGGTATTGATAAAGGAAACAGATGAATTTTTCCTAAAGCGTTGGTCTAAAACAAATACATTGTAATTAGCCAAAGGTTCTATCAATGCCTTACGAGTAGTTCCAGTAATATCATTGGTAATAATAGCTTCTGTTTTCTCAGTCACAGCGTTCAAAACACCAATGCCTAAACCATTTTTAGTTCTTCCTGAAATTTTTAAAGCGTTTAGTAAATTGACCTTTGCAGGATATTCGGTAAACGACTCGTTAGAAAATAAGTCAGGATAAATAGTTGGGCTTCCGCCAATTCTTCGAGAATAAAATAAATCACCTTTACTAAATAACTCTGTTCCTTCCGTAAAAAAAGGACGATTTTCATTGAATTGTTGTTCAAAAGGTCCTAAGTTTAAAATTACATTGTCAAAAGTGGTTTGCCCAAAGTCGGGCACTAAAATAGCATCTAAAGTAAACGCATCATTAATGCCGTATTTAATGTCGACTCCACCTTTTAAATCACCTTTTGTTTTTTGATTGGCATTTGAGTTCAAGTAAAAAGAAGAATAGGGTATAAGGAATAGACGAGTGGGAGTTTTAATATTTTCAATTCCATTTAAAACGCCTTCTTGATTGCCTCTAGAATTGATTTTATTATCGATTAAATTCCAAGAATAAAACGCGCGCGCTCTTTTAAAATCCCGAATGAAATTAATTCCCCAAGTTTGTTTTTTTTCTGATGAAAATCGAAGTGCAGCATAGGGAATTTTTATTTCGGCTGTCCAACCAAAATCGGTGATTTGAGTTTTCCCTTCCCAAATAGCATTCCATGAAGAATCTTCTCCGTTACTTTCGGTAAAAAGAAAATCTTCTTGAACTCCAGCAGCACTCAAAATAAAGCTGAATTCTTGTTGGCCATCATTGTATCCGTTGATAAAAACGCCTACACGATCTGCCGTTCCAGAGTTGTCCCTTTGGCTTAATTCTTTTAAGATTTTAGTCGGTTCATTATCATACATCGTAGCGGCAAAATAGACCGCTTCATTATCATAAGTTACTCTGACTTCGGTACGCGTTTCTTTGGGTTCTGCTTTTCCATTGTCTGGCATCCACATCACGAAATCTTTGGCTACGTCGGCTTTTAACCACGCTCCTTCATCAAATTTACCATCAATGGTAATTTTTTCCGTTGTGAACTGAGTGGTTAACGATTTTTTTTGGCTATAGCCAAAGCAACATATAAAGACTACAACTAGGCTGAAAAATGATTTCATATTTTGGGGATGCAATTAGCAGGTTTAAATTAGTACAACGTAATTTTGTCTATAAAATTGGATTGCATGCAATTAGTCTTGATTATTTTAATTTGTTACACTATACTATCATATCTATTTAAGATAAGTTGTGTTAAACCGTTTTGATTTGTTAAAAATTAAGTTAAAGTGTTGTTTTTTAATTGATTGACTTGTTTTTGAGCGTATCTTTGCAATTCTCAAATCTAAAATTCATTAACAAAATACTATGGTTGCCCAATTTTTAACGATTACACTTTTTTTATTTACTTCTTTTACGGCTCATCTGAATGCCAATCCCACTTCAACAAAGTCAAAATCCAAAAAAACGAATTTAATTACTGAAAGCGCAGCCGTTGCCTTGTATTCCGATTTACAGACGAATCAGTATGAATTGCCTAAGTTAGCCAGTTTTACTCAAGCTTTGAAAGGGTTTTATAAATTGAAAGAAAAGGGAATAATCAAAAAAGACATTCTGACTTTGATTGATTTTAGTTTGTCGTCTAATGTGAAACGTCTTTGGGTAATTGATTTAGCCTCAAAAACTATTTTGTTTCAATCCTTGGTGGCACATGGAAGAAATACAGGGGAAGAATTTGCCAACAGTTTTTCGAATGCTGCTCAGTCTTTTAAAAGTAGTTTAGGATTTTACGCTACAGGAGAAGTGTATAATGGGAAACACGGATTGTCACTGCGATTAGATGGTCTTGAAAAAGGAATCAACGACAATGCAAGAAATAGGGGAGTGGTGATGCATGCGGCAGACTATGTATCTAATTCTTTTGTTAAAAACAATAAAAGATTAGGTCGAAGTCAAGGATGTCCAGCTGTTCCAGTTGCTTTATCTAAAGAAATTATTAGCGCGATTAAAGACAAATCTTGTCTTTTTATTTACCATCCTAAATTAGTGTCATCCCTATCTTCTTAGATTTTTTTATACATCAAGAAATGAGGCCCAACTTCCTTAATTTCAAATTCAGAACCCGCTATTTCATAGTCCATTTTTTTATAAAATCCAACAGCTGAAGTTCGAGCATTGAACCAAATTAATGTGGTTTTTTGTTTTTTACAAAAGGTTTCTACTTCTCTAACCAACGCCTCGCCAATACCTTTTTTTTGATGGCTTTCTAAAACGGCCATTCCTCTAATTTGAAAAGATTTTTGTTGCTCAAAAGTAGCATTTTTAGCTTCAAAAAGAGAGATGACGCCTAGGAGTTGGTTTGCTGTAAAATACCCAAAATGATGAGTAGAGGGTAATTCATCTCCCACAAAATGGCAACTTTCAATGGGTTTGCCTGCTCTTAAAACGGCCTGTCTTACGGGATAAGTACGAATTGCGGTAATTTCTTGAATAGAATGGTTGTTTTTCAAAGCAAAATTTTAATACAAATTAAAGAGATAATAATTTCATACTAAAATATTTATGAATTAAATCGAGTGCATGTATTGGTTTCCTTAAAAGAGAAGTTTGTTATTTTTTTGAAAAAAACTTGCAATCATGAAAACTTATTATTTATATTTGCACCGTTGAAATGCGGAAGTAGCTCAGTTGGTAGAGCTCCAGCCTTCCAAGCTGGTTGTCGCGAGTTCGAGCCTCGTCTTCCGCTCTAAAGCCTCAAATCTAATTTGAGGTTTTTTATTTACTGTTTTTCATGCGGAAGTAGCTCAGTTGGTAGAGCTCCAGCCTTCCAAGCTGGTTGTCGCGAGTTCGAGCCTCGTCTTCCGCTCTTTAGAGCCGAAACTTTTGTTTCGGCTTTTTTATTTTCTATATTCAGATGTATGAACCACATAGAAACATAGGACTATTAGGAAATAAAAAGAAAAGATAGAAATAATCGTATTTTTCACATAGCTATGTGAAGAATGAAATGGCTATCTCTATCTTTTAAAGGCTATCCTTTCTATGTATCTATGTGGTAAAAAGTTTGTAAAATAATCTGCGAATCTGCGGTTTCCTCTAAATTTATTTTGTTTATTGATTTAAAATTTATAAATACAAATTAACCACATAGAAACATAGGTCTTTTAGGTAAATAAAAAGAAAAGATAGAAATAATTGTATTCTTCACATAGCTATGTGAAGAATGAAATGGCTATCTCTATCTTTTAAAGGCTATCCTTTCTATGTATCTATGTGGTAAAAAGTTTGTAAAATAATCTGCGAATCTGCGGTTAAATATTTGCCACGGATTTCACGGATAGAACAGATTTATTTTATAAAACTTAAATCGGCACCGCTTTCTAGTTCTTCAGCTAACTGATTTTGTCTAAAAAGACGTGCTTTGAGATGGCCTTTTAATGTAATTGTATTTCCTTTGATTGCTAGCCAACTTCCTTCGCGTAGCCCTAAAACTGGAATAGAATTGAAGGTGTGAAATTCCTTAATTCTCGCTTCTCGGGTTTCTCCCATGTGGTTATCAGGCCCTTCAGAATCGATAAAATGCGGATTCAAATTGAACGGAATCATTCCCAGTGTTTGAAAACTAGGAGGGTACACAATAGGCATGTCATTGGTGGTTTGAATGGTTAATCCTGCAATATTGCTGCCGGCGCTAGTACCTAAATAGGGCGTTCCGCTTTTTAGTTTTTCAGCCAAAACATCCATCACTTGATTTTTGTACAATTGGGAAACCAAAACAAACGTATTTCCTCCTCCGGTAAAAATTCCTTCAGCATTTTGAACTGCCTCTGCAGGATTTTCAAATTCATGAATTCCTTTTACGGCAATGTTTATTTTGGCAAAAGCCAAAGCCACTTTAGTCGTATATTCCTCGTGTGTCATTCCGCCAGATCGAGCATACGGAATAAAAAGCAGGGTGTTGCAATCTTTAAAATGCTGCTCCAATTCAGGAAGTAGGTAGTCTAAAAAGCCGCTTCCATATACCGTTGAGGTGCTTGCCAATAGGATGTTTTTCATCTTCAAAATCATTTTATAGTAGGGTAAAGGTACATAATCCCGTTTTTTAATTAACACGTTGTGTGTAATTAGTTTTTGATGATAATTTTACGTCAGTTCGAGTGATTTTCAAAAGAAAATTGTCCTTCGGTTTTGCTCAGGATGACAGAACAAGTAAAATTTCATTAAAAACGTTTCTCGATACATTTTTTGTTCCATCCCGATGTTTCGGGATTACACAAAAAACACTCGAAATGACGTTTTTAATAATTACACCCAACGGGTTTTAATTAACAAATTTTTACCAACTCATTAGTAATTAATTTGGAGGACACTCCAATACTTTTGTAATCTATTCCTGAGATAGGGGCTAGTTCGTGTATGATACGACTGATTTGTTTTATAGTTTTTTGGTGTACCACCCAGCTTTTTGCTCAAGGCAACGTTGCTGTTGAATGCCATGGAAAAGTCAATGCCGATATGACTAATCTAGAAGGGATTTATGTGATTAATCTAAAAACCGAAAACGCTTCGATAACGGATAGTCAAGGGTATTTTTCTATCAAAGCTTCGGTGGGCGACACCTTACTTTTATCGGCAGTTCAGTTCAAATCGACTAAGGTTGCTTTGACCCAGGAGCATGTTCAAAGTACGTTGTTTTTTGTAAAGATGAAACCCATTATGAATGAATTGAAAGAAGTGATTGTACGTCGTTATCCGAATATTTCGGCAGAGGCTTTGGGCATTATACCTTACGGAATAAAAAAATACACCCCAGCAGAGCGCAAATTAGCAACAGCTTCTTCGGGTAGATTGAATCCAATGGGATTAGACCCGCTATTGAATTATTTTTCAGGTCGAACCGCTATGCTTAAAAAAGAATTGGAAGTAGAAAAGAAAGAGACTTTTTTAGCTCAACTCGAAGCAATGTTTGATCAAAATCATTTGGTCAATACCCTACACATTCCCTCTATTTATGTAAAAGGATTTTTGTATTTTGCTGTTGAAAATCCAAAATTTACACGAGTTTTGGAAACCAAAAACCACACTTCTATTGAATTTTTGTTGGCTGAATTGGCGACAAAATACCTCGAAACAATTGCGACTAAAAAGGAGAATTAACCTAAAAATTGCGAATAAAATGCTAAGCTTAGTAAAGATTTTTTAACGTTCGGCACGGCATAATTTTTTTTCTAAAATAAAATTTCTAGCGAAAGATAAATATGAATTATGCACTTTTCTCACAATAGTACAAAACTGTTATTATAGGCAGGTTTTATATTTTTCCAAATAAATTTTCGGCGGTTAAATTTTCTTCGTGTTTTCTATCAAAGACCATTTCCGTTTGCTTTGTTAAATTCATTGTCATAATATATTACGATGCTATATTTTCCATAATTTTCACTAATCATAAACCAAACTTGTTTATTTAGGCTATTCATACTTTCTCTAAACATTTCTAATATTAACTCTCCAACTCTTTCCTTTTCTTTATCGGTCAGTTTTTCTTTCGCTACAAGTATTTCATTTTCTTTTGCTAAAGAGTCATATTTTAATGACTTTTGGTAAAATACGGCTTCGTATCGCTTTTTATTGACTGTAATTTCATAAGAAATGTTCTCGTCTTTAGGTATTGTATATTTTGCAATTGTTGAATCAGCTTCTTTTGAATACCTTTCATTATTTACAAATTGTTTGATTAGATTGTTAAACCTTATTTTAATATTTGTTTCATCTGTAGAATTAGCGTCTAAAACTGCAACACGCCAAACTTTGTTATTGTTCGTTGCAATTACTATATTAACATCAGTTCCATTAAATTCTCCATTTAGTATATCTTCTTTATTTCGATTAGCTGTAAATCCTTTAGATTTAATTTTTTGTAGCATTTCTGGTTTGTATCCATCAACAGGAATGTCTAGAAATTGCGTTACATCTTTTTGAGAATAAGATGCTAATGGCAAGATTAAAAAGAAAAAGAATAGGATTATTGTTTTTAAATTTTTGTTCACAATTCTACATTTTTTTATTTTCATTATAGGTTCTTTAATTTATAATTCTTCACGTAAACTTGCCGCTAATCTGCTTATATGTCTCACAAAATCAGACATAGCTACATTGTTTTGGGTGTATAAGTCTGATACGAATTTGTTTTTATCGTAATGCTAAAATATAAAAAATAAGTTACAAATTAACGACTTAGTAAAGTGGGTTGTTTCACTTTTTTTAAGCGCTACTTTCATTTCAAAAGAAATTGTATTTTTGAAAAATGAAGAAAATCGTTTGTATGGCCTTTTTAGGGCTGCTGTTTTGTAGTGTTTCGGCCTTTGAAGTCCATAAGTTTTATATGGCTATTTTTCAGGTGAATTATACTCCTGAGAAAAAAATGCTCCAAATCACGTCCCGCATTTTTGTCGATGACTTGAACTTGGCAATCGAAAAAAAATACGGTAAAAAAGTGTATTTGGGTTCAGAGAAAGAGTCGGTAGACGATCAAGGAGTACTCAAAAAATATTTTGCCGAAAACTTGCAAATCAAAGTCAACGGTCAATCCAAGCCGGTGGCTTTTTTAAGCAAAGAACTAGAAGGCGATGTCTTGATTTGCTATTGTCGTGTTACCGATGTTGCTAAATTACATTCGGCTGAAATTACCAATACATTGCTAACACATTGGAATTCAGAACAACAAAACATTTTGCATTTTACTGCTTTTGGCGAAAAGAAAACGGTTCTTTTTACGTCTTCCAATAAAACCGAAGTGTTAAAATTCTAATTGTAATTAGTCCTTTTGTTAAAAAGTAGTATTTTCACAAGCTAAAATTCCCCAAAATGAAAAAAATCGCATTATTGTTACTGTTACCAGTAATTACCTTGGCTCAAGAGAAGTCAGCACCGGCAGCGCCAAAGCAAACCGGAAAATATGATACGAATAAATTCAGTCAGATGTACGATTTGTTGGCTACACCCAATATGTTTCGTACGGCTTCAGGAGCGCCAGGTCCTGCGTATTACCAACAGCAAGCGGATTATAAAATTGACATTGAATTAGACGATAAAAACTCAAAATTAAGTGGTTCAGAAACGGTTACGTACACGAACAATTCGCCAGATACTTTAGAGTATTTATGGGTGCAATTGGATCAAAACCAACAAGCAAAAACGTCTCAATCTCCTTTGGCAGAAAGCCAAAAAATAGACCAGGTCTTGCCAGCTGAAAAATTTGCCACAGATTATTTGAGAGAGAAACCAGATCGTGGATTTCATATTGAATATGTAAAAGATGTAAAGGGAACTGCTTTGTCTTATACCATCAATCAAACGATGATGCGCATTAATTTGCCAGTACCAATGAAACCTGGAGACAAATTCGTTTTTTCTACAAAATGGTGGTACAATATCAATAATTATAGAAAAGAAGGTGGGCGTTCAGGATATGAATTATTTGAAAAAGACGGCAATAAAATTTATGTAATAGCTCAATTTTACCCAAGAATGGCAGTGTACAATGATGTAGAGGGTTGGCAAAACATGCAGTTCTGGGGAAGCGGTGAATTTGCCTTGCCTTTTGGAAATTTTGATGTGAATATTACGGTTCCTGCAGATCATGTAATTGATGCAACGGGAGAATTACTAAACCGTGCCGAAGTATTTACACCTGCTCAGGTGAAGCGATACGAATTGGCTCAAAAGTCATTTGATAAACCAGTTGTGATTGTGACTCAAGAAGAAGCAACAGCTACTGAAAAAGGATTTTCGGATAAGAAAAAAACATGGCGTTTTAGCGCTAAAAATGTGAGAGATTTTGGAATCGCTTCGTCAAGAAAATTCATTTATGACGCGATGGCCGTAAAATTGAACAACAAAATCGTTATGGCGGAGTCGGTGTATCCTAAAGAAAGTAATCCGCTTTGGGGTGATTATTCTACCAAAACGGTGGCACATACCTTGAAAAGTTATTCATCTCATACGTTTGATTATCCTTATCCAAAAGCAGTTTCGGTTTCGGCAGAAGATCAAGGAATGGAGTACCCAATGATTTGTTGGAACTACGGTCGTCCAGATGAAAATGGAGTAACAAGTGATAGAATCAAACACGGAATGATTAGTGTGATTGTTCACGAAGTGGGTCATAACTTTTTTCCAATGATTGTCAATTCTGATGAGCGTCAATGGACTTGGATGGACGAAGGTTTGAACTCGTTTATGCAATACATGGCAGAACAAGAATTAGAGGCTAATTACCCATCTAATCGTGGTCCAGCTAAAAACATTGTTCCTTATATGAGTGGTGACCAAAAGTTTTTGGAACCTATTATGTCTAACTCTGAAAACATTTACCAATTTGGTAATAATGCCTACGGTAAACCAGCAACAGGATTGAATATTTTGAGAGAAACCGTAATGGGCCGTGAATTATTTGATCATGCTTTTAAAGTATACGCTAACCGCTGGAAATTCAAGCACCCAACTCCAGAAGATTTCTTTAGAACTATGGAAGATGCTTCAGCCTTTGATTTGGATTGGTTCATTAGAGGTTGGTTTTACTCCACTGATTTTGTAGATATTGGGGTGGAAGATGTCAAACAATATTATGTTTCTGAAACAGCAACGACTGATTTGAAAGACGTAAAAGTGAGAAAAGGACGTTTCGGTTTAGACAAAGGACCTTTTGTGTATTTGG
Organism: Flavobacterium sp.; assembly: GCF_024642105.1. Taxonomy (GTDB): domain Bacteria; phylum Bacteroidota; class Bacteroidia; order Flavobacteriales; family Flavobacteriaceae; genus Flavobacterium. The sequence continues at coordinate 105,750 of NZ_JAHEBT010000052.1, read as the reverse complement.
TTTCTGGGCAAAATGTGGAGGTGAACCCGAATGATAAAAAAGCATTGAAAATCGAGGATGTTAAATTGCTTTCAGATTATGTAAATCAAAATTTATCTGCAGATGAAAAAGCGAATTTAAAAGCGCCTAAATACTTCTACGAAGTGATGTTTAATAAACCAGGCGGAATGTTAATGCCTATTGTAGTGGAAATCACGTATGAGGACGACACGAAAGAAAGCTTTAAATATCCAGCTCAAATTTGGAGAAAAAATAACGATACCGCTCGAAAAGTATATGCTACTGCAAAGGCGATTAAGAAAATTCAAATTGACCCAAAATTAGAAACAGCAGATGTTGATGTTACTAACAACACTTGGCCTAAACAAGAAGTGAAATCAAAATTTGAATAAATGAAAATTAAAATAAAGGCTCCAATTGGAGCCTTTATTTTTTTATGAAAAATTTAAAATAGACCGACTTGAATTTTGGTATATTTGTGACCAAGAAATAAAATAGATAATTATGTTTGGTATAGGTGGAGGCGAATTAATTTTCATCATGTTTATAGTTCTAATGCTTTTTGGGTCTGATAAAGTGCCGGAAATTGCACGAACCTTAGGTAAGACGATGGCGCAAATTAAGAACGCTACAAATGATATAAAAACGGAAATCCAAAAAGGAGCTGAAGAAAATGGTTTTGACAAACAATCGTTAGCTAATTTAACGGGGAATATTACTGCTGAAATTGATAAAGCTAAAGAAAATTTACTAGGTGATTCAACTACTTTAAACGATTTTTCGAATACGGTAACATCTGAACTAACTCAAGTAAAACAAGAACTTTCTGTTGAAGAAAATAAAACAGAAGTGGCAGCTGTAGCTAAAGAAGAGGAGGTTGAAGGACCAATTAAACGTCAAATGTAATGCTTGAAAAAGTACTAGCACTTGATACCCAATTATTGGTTTATTTGAATAGTCTGGGTTCGCCAACTTACGATGGGTTTTGGTTATTCATCACAAAACAATCCAATTGGACACCCTTTTTCTTGATTGTATTGTATTTGGTGTATAAAAAGTTAGGCACAAAACCAACACTTGTCTTGCTGTTGTTTGTTGCACTATTACTTCTGGTTTCAGACCAAACCTGTAATCTTTTTAAATATACTTTTCAGCGTCTACGTCCGTGCAATAATCCAGAAATAAAGTCGGTGATACGAATTGTAAAATCAAGCGATACCTTTAGTTTTTTTTCAGGTCATGCCGCTAATTCTATGGCAACGATGACTTTCTTATTCTTGCTTTTGAAAAAGTGCTATCGTTATGCTTTCCTATTATTCTTATTTCCTCTAATTTTTGCTTATAGCCGAATTTACTTGGGCTTGCATTATCCTTTGGATATTGTAACGGGTTATTTGTTTGGCGCTACTTTTGGGTTTATAGCGTACAAATTGTATCAAAAATACGTTTTAAAGCACTCTCGAAACGGTTAATCCATCTCGAATAGGCAACAAAACTGTTTCTACTCTAGGGTCGTTTTTCAGCAATTGATTGTATTCTAAAAGCACTTTGGTACTCACATCATTTTTTTGAAGCGGTTCCAAAACTTTGCCGCTCCATAACACATTGTCCGATAAAATAATGCCGCCTTTATTCATTTTGGGAACAATCAGTTCAAAATAATGGATGTAGTTTTCTTTGTCAGCATCAATAAAAACCAAATCAAATTGCATATCAAGAGTAGGAATAATGTCTACGGCTTCTCCCAAATGTTGCACAATTTGGTTGCCCCAAGGTGATTTGTCAAAATGTTTGCGTTGAAAATCGATTAACTCTTCTTTGATATCAATGGTGTGTAATTGTCCGTTCTCTTGCATTCCCTCGCACAAGCACAAAGCCGAATAACCTGTGTAGGTGCCAATCTCAAGAATGTTTACAGGACGAATCAATTTGGACAACATACTCAAAACACGTCCCTGAAAATGCCCACTTAACATTCGTGGCAACAAAATTTTTTGGTAGGTTTCTTTGTTTAAAGCAGCTAAATGTTGTGGTTCTTTTTCAGAATGTTGTTCGATATAATCTTCGAGTTCTTGAGAAATGAAGTGCATTGTATAGTTTTTTCAATTGGCGCAAAGTTATCAAATTATCAAATTGTACACGAGCATTTATGTGAATTGATGAAATAAATCAACAAATACTCCTTAAATTTGCGCCATGCAAATCGAGAAAAAAGACATACGAGCCTTATCCAAAGAACAATTGCGTGATTTTTTTGTTTCCAATGGAGACAAAGCCTTTCGCGGCAACCAAGTATATGAATGGTTGTGGAGCAAGGGTGCGCATACTTTTGACGACATGACGAATGTGGCTAAACCGACTCGGCAGATGCTTGAAGAACACTTTGTGATTAATCATATCAAAGTGGACACGATGCAACGCAGTGAAGATGGTACGGTAAAGAATGCCGTTCGTTTGCATGACGGATTGATTGTAGAATCCGTTTTAATTCCTACAGAAACGAGAACTACAGCTTGTGTTTCCAGTCAGGTGGGTTGTAGTTTGGATTGTAACTTTTGTGCTACTGCCCGCTTAAAGCGAATGCGCAATTTGGAACCAGGTGAAATCTATGATCAAGTGGTCGCCATTGATAGAGAAAGCCGTTTGTATTACAATCACCCCTTATCCAATATTGTTTTTATGGGAATGGGAGAGCCTTTGATGAATTACAATAACGTCATCAAAGCGATTGATATGATTACTTCGCCAGAAGGTTTAGGAATGTCTCCTAAACGAATTATGGTTTCGACTTCGGGTGTACCAAAGATGATTAAGAAGTTAGCAGATGATGGCGTGAAATTCAAATTGGCGGTTTCTTTACATTCTGCCATTGATGAAATTCGTTCTCGTATTATGCCTTTTAGCGAAAATTTTCCGCTGGCTGATTTGCGTGAAGCCTTAGAATATTGGTACCGAAAAACCAAAAGTAAGATTTCGTACGAATATGTAGTTTGGAAAGGAATCAACGATGATAAAGCGTCGGTAGATGCCTTGGTAAAATTCTGCAAATATGTACCCTGCAAGGTGAATTTGATTGAGTACAACCCCATTGATGATGGCGAATTCCAACAAGCATCAGAAGAAGCTATTGCGGCCTATATTAAAGGATTAGAAGCTATTGGAATTGTGGTCAAAGTGAGAAGAAGTCGTGGAAAAGATATTGATGCGGCTTGCGGACAATTGGCTAACAAATCTTAAATTCATTCAATTTAATGCGTGTATTGGCTTTGAAAAAATAATCATTTTGTATCTTTGGAGTCAATGAATATCACTTCTCAAATAAAACAACCGATTTTGATCGAAATGGAACTTTTTGAAAAAAAGTTCTACGAATCGATGTCTTCCAAAGTGGCGTTGTTGAACCGAATTACGTATTATATTGTCAACCGAAAAGGAAAACAAATGCGTCCGATGTTTGTATTCTTGACTGCCAAAATGGTTTCGGAAGGCAAAGTAAACGAGCGAACGTATCGTGGCGCCTGTGTGATTGAGCTAATACATACAGCAACTTTGGTTCATGATGATGTGGTAGATGATAGTAACCGTCGTCGCGGATTTTTCTCTTTGAATGCGCTTTGGAAAAATAAAATTGCCGTTTTAGTGGGCGATTATCTCCTTTCTAAAGGGTTGTTGCTTTCTATTGACAATGGCGATTTTGATTTACTTCGAATCATATCGGTTGCCGTTCGAGAAATGAGCGAAGGTGAACTACTTCAAATTGAGAAAGCCCGAAGATTAGACATTACTGAGGAAGTGTACTACGATATTATCCGCAAAAAAACAGCGACATTAATTGCGGCTTGTTGCGCTTTAGGAGCCCAATCAGTCATAGACGATGAAGTGCAAGTGAAGAACATGCATCGTTTTGGAGAATTGATAGGAATGGCATTCCAAATCAAAGACGACTTGTTTGATTATACCGACGATGCTATTGGAAAACCTACAGGAATTGATATCAAAGAGCAAAAAATGACTTTGCCTTTAATTCATGTTTTGAATACCTGTACGACGAAAGAAAAAAGTTGGTTAATCAACTCCATAAAGAACCACAATAAAGACAAAAAGTGTGTCAAAGAAGTGATTGCTTTTGTTAAGAATAATAATGGTTTGGCTTACGCCGAACAAAAAATGCTTCAATTCCAACAAGAAGCATTGCAGTTACTAGCACACTATCCTGATTCTCCATTCAAAGAGGCTTTAATTTTGATGGTTAATTACGTGATTCAAAGGAAGATATAGGGTTATTTCTGATTCTTTTGCTGTTTAAGGCGTATTAAATGGCTTTATAATTTATAATATTTGACGATTGATTTTAAAATATACTATAATTTTAAAAAAAAGCGAATAATTTAAAGATATTATAGTTAAATTCGTCACGTGAAAATTCAAAAACAAAAAATAGTATTAATTGAAGATGATGTGGCATTAGGAGACTCTATCCTAGAGCTATTGTTATTGAGTAATTTTGATGTTACTTGGTTTCAAGATAGTACCGCAGCACTTCAATATTTATATCAAAATATTCCAGATGTTATCATTAGTGATTTGATGATGCCTGATATGAATGGAGAGGAATTGTATCTCAACATTCGAAAAAACAGAAAATTCACAACAGTACCATTTATTATTATTACTGCTAATATAGATGATGAAGTTAAGTTACGCCAGCTGGAACACGGTGTAAATGATTATATCATGAAGCCATTTAAGGTTAAAGAATTAGTCTTTAAAGTCAATAATGTTTTAGAACTAAGAAAAAATATCGAAAAAAACTTCGGAATTGACCCTTTTTCAAAGGTTACGATTAAACTATCTGAAAAAGATTTCCTTACTTCTTTAAATGAGCTTCTTTTAAAAGGAATAAAGACAAGACCTGATTTAGATGAATTGTCTAAAAAATTATTTATTAGCAAGTCTACTTTAGATAAAAGGATTAGAAAACTTACTAATAAAAATATAAGCCAATACATTAGAGAGTTCAAAATTCAATATGCTATGAAATTGATTAATCTAGGTGAAAGAAACATTCAATTTTTAGTTGACGAAACCGGTTTTGGTTCTTTTTCTTATTTTTCTACAAGTTTTAAAGCGTACAGCCAAATGAGTCCTCGCGATTATATAAAATCGGTTCAGGTTGCACAATACAGTAAATAATTGTCTTCAAACCTGGGTATAATTTTTCTAAATTTTATATTTCATTTGGAATAGAAATTGACCTAAATACTAGGATTTTTCAACATCAATTTAATGTTTGTGAAAAAATTAAATTATTAGTATTTTTTTTTAAGTTATCCATTAAAACAAAATGAAATAAAAATAGTTGCCTTACTTTTGAAGTAAGATTTGGGATCTTTCTTACCGGGCAGCTTACTCAGAAGATTTATTGGGGGCAATGAATTTATGATTACAATTTAGTTAAGGTAGGCTGCTTTAGGTAAGATTCTATACACTACTCTCCCCAATACTAAATCATAAACAATAATCAATTGCTTTAAAAACTATTTTTTTAAATATGTTTTTCGACTATACGTTTTAATTCTTGAAACGAGAATGGTTTTTTGATGTAATCTTTTGCACCTAAGTCTTTCCCGATTACTTCATCAACTTCTTCGGTTTTTGCAGTTAATAATACAACAGGTATAGTAGCTTGTTCTGATGCGAGGTGTTTTTTTAAGAATCCGTATCCATCTAATTTAGGCATCATTACATCACAAATAATTAAATCAGGAGTGTGTAATTGTACTTTGTCTAATCCGTCTAATCCATCTTGCGCTTCTACTATTTGATATCCAATAAAAGAAAATAGCTCAACAATGGCTTCTCTTAGTTTGATTTCATCATCAATAATTAATACTTTTTTCATAGAATTAAGATTTTAATAAGGGAAAGAGAAGTGTTACTGTAGTCCCTTTTCCAAGTTCACTGGTTACTTGTATAGTTCCAGAGTTTCTTTCGGTAAAAGTTTTTACTATATAAAGACCTAATCCAGTTCCTTGAATTCCTTCAGTATTACTCGCTCTAAAGAAAGTGTTGAATAATTTCGGAATATCTTTTTCGGGTATTCCAATGCCGAAATCGATGATTTGAATTTCGATTTCATGGTTTCTTGATGTTAGGTTCAGCATTATGTCGCCTGAACCTTCAGAGTACTTAAAGGCGTTATTTAATAGATTGAATAGTGAATACTCCATTAAATTTTTGTCGGCAAAAACAGTGAAATTGTTTCCTTCAAAAACAGTCTGCACTTTACGGCCTCCAATTTGGTGTGAATAACTGGTTTCTATCACATCCAAACAAATTTGTTTTAAGTCAAATATAATAGGATTGAAATTTGTTTTGCCAGCATCGTCTTTCGAAATAGTAAGTACGGCATTCATTAGCTCTACTATTCGGTCAATTTCTTCCGTTATTGTGTTAATTCTTTTTTGTAACTGTGTCGAATGGACAAAATTATGCCCTTCAATATACATTTCGATTAGCTCGGCACTGGTTCTAATAGTAGTCATAGGAGTTCTGAACTCGTGTGAAATGGTAGAAACTAAATTGGTTCTTAACTCGTTCAACTCACGTTCTTGTGCTAACGCTTTTTTCATAGCATATTGCACTTCTTTTTGCTGCGTAATGTTGCGTGCACTAGTTTGAAAACTGATTGGGTTTCCATTTTCTTTAACTATTGTAGCTTTAATTTCGAACCAAACATAGTCTCCTTTTTTATTTCTAAATCGAGCTTCTACATGTGCATTTTCGTCTTCTTCTTCTGTAATGAAACTCACAAAACTATTTTGTATTAATTCTAGATCTTTGGGATGAACAAAGTTCATGGGTAATTCTCCGATAAGTTCTTCTGGAGTATATCCCATAAGTTTTACGATAGAAGGTGAAATATATTCAAAGCTAGTGTCTAAGTTATGTAAACAGACTAAATCTACTGTATTGTCTGCTAATAGGCGATACATGTTTTTAGCTTCGTTGATCTGAATATTTTTGTTTCGATTGTTTTCTTCGATTAATAAACGGTTTTGTTCTTCTACATTTTTTGTTTCTGTAATGTCTTGCATCGCTCCAATCATGCGTATAGCTTCACCGTCTTTATTTCGTATGATAATCGCTTTGTCACTCACGTAGGCATAACTTCCATTTGATTTCAGATAACGGTATTCGCCTGCCCATTTGGTAGCGTTGCTTTCTAAAGTTTCGTCAAAATGTTTAAAATAATTTTCTCTGTCATCGGGATGGATAAAGTTTTCACATGCTGCAGCAGTAATTGTATTATTTTTAAATTGGTGGCCAAAAAGAGCAGAATAGGTTTCACCAACAAAAATTTCATCAGTTAACATATTCCAATCCCAAAGCGCATCGGAAGTGGCTTGGCTAGCATAGCTAAATCGTTCATTACTGATTTTTAAAGCAGCTTCTGCCTTTTTTTGAGCAGTTATATCTACTCCAAAACCCACCATCATTTCTAATACGCCAAATGCATTGAATACAGGGGCAAATTTGCGGGTATAAAAGGCTGTTGTATTATCATTTTTTGTAATCTCATCAATCCATTCAATGACAGAATTTGTTTTTGCAGCTGCTGTAAATCGATTCCTTCGTTCTTCTGCAAATAAAGGATCTCTTTTTGTATGTTTAGCATATTCAAAATCATCTTTCCCGATGATATAGTTACGAAGTTCTTCGTTTTGAATGGCTGCAGGATTAACATATAGGTACTTGTGGTTTTGATCAAAAACAGCGACTTCAGTGGGTAAAAAATCTAATATTTTTTTATACAATTCTCTTTGCTCTAATTCAAAATTTTGAGCGTGTAATTGATATAGAGTTTGAATTTGATTTACAATATTAGTAGCTATTTTTAATTCAATTGGTGTTACTTTTTTTGAATTTGAATCCCAAAAACAAAGTGTTCCGTTTGTAATTTCATTTCCAAACGAAATTGGAATGCCTAAATTAAAATTAGCATCGTATCCTTCTTGAGTTTTATGTTCTAGAATAACTTTAGTATTTAATAATTGATGTGCTTCGGCAGAAAAGAGGATGTTATTTCCTGTTTTTGCAATTATTGTTGTGTTGTTATTTTCTACATACGATAGAACAACAACTGGTATGTTGCAAATTTCAGCAGCCAATGAAAGAATAGAAAGGCATTCTTCTTGAAATTTTTTCGAACTAATTATGGATGGAATAGTTACGCTATTTAAGGGCATAGGTTTTAAGTATTTGGGATTAATTTGCAGTAGTAGATTGCAATTACGATTCGGGACGTCAAGGCAAACAACCATTATTGGTATAAAAATAAAATTTTATTGGTAAATATTTCTTTTTTGAGTGTATAAATTTAAAACTTAATTGATTTTCCATTTTTAGGACTCCAAAATTCATTTTGTATTCTGAATAAATCGAGCTGAAACTTTGTATATTTGTCACTTTCCTACTAAATAAATGATTTCAAAAGCTACCATAGATACCGTATACGAAACTGCTCGAGTTGAGGAGGTTATTGGTGATTTTGTACAATTAAAACGCGCGGGTAGTAATTATAAAGGGTTAAGTCCCTTTTCTGACGAACGTTCACCATCATTTATGGTTTCGCCAGTGAAACAAATTTGGAAAGATTTTAGCTCGGGAAAAGGGGGTAACTCGGTAGCTTTCTTGATGGAACACGAGCATTTCACCTATCCTGAGGCGATTCGCTATTTAGCTAAAAAATACAATATTGAAATAGAAGAAACCGAGCAAACTGACGAAGAAAAAGCGAATACAGACATTAAAGAAAGTATGTATTTGGTTTCGGAATTTGCCAAAAACTATTTTCACAATATCCTATTACATTCTGAAGAAGGAAAAGCGATTGGTCTTTCTTATTTTAAAGAAAGAGGTTTTACTAATGAAACTATTACCAAGTTTGCTTTGGGGTATTCCCCTGAAACTTGGGATGCTTTTACCAAAGAAGCTTTAGGGAAAGGCTATAAATTAGAATTTTTAGAAAGCACCGGATTAACTATTCCTAAAGAAGATAGGCCTTTTGACCGTTTTAAAGGTCGTGTAATGTTTCCGATACAAAGTATGTCGGGACGTATTTTAGGTTTTGGTGGGCGAATTCTAACGAATGACAAAAAAGCGGCCAAATACCTGAACTCTCCAGAAAGTGAAATTTACCATAAAAGTAAAGTACTATACGGAATTTTTCAGGCGAAACAATCCATTGCAAAATTGAATAATTGTTATTTGGTCGAAGGATATACGGATGTAATTCAGTTCAATCAAGCGGGGATTGAAAATGTAGTGGCTTCTTCGGGAACTGCTTTGACACCAGATCAGATTCGGTTAATTAATCGATTGACTAAAAATATTACCGTTCTTTTTGACGGAGATGCTGCCGGACTTCGTGCGTCTATTCGAGGGATTGATTTGATTCTTGAAGAAGGAATGAACGTAAAAGTATGTGCATTTCCTGACGGAGAAGATCCGGATAGTTTTGCTAAGAAAACATCGTACGATGATTTGGTAGCCTATCTCGAAAATAATGCTAAGGATTTTATCCAATTCAAAGCCTCGCTTTTGATGAAAGATGCTCAAAATGATCCTATCAAAAAAGCCGATTTGATTCGAGAAATGGTGCAAAGTATTTCTAAAATTCCAGATCGAATTCAACGAGAAATTTATATTCAGGAATGTTCCCGAATTATGGATATTTCAGAACAAGTTTTGGTAAGTACGTTGGCACAACTCGTTCAAAAAGACATTGCCGAAGTTGGAAAAAAACAAAAGCAAGAACAAAAAGCATTTGAAATTGTAAAAAATGAAGCGCCTGTTCAAGCTCAAAAAATTGATATTTTATACCATCTGGAGCGAAAAATTATTGAGATTTTATTGCTTTATGGAAATAAGGTTGAAGAGTTTGAAGATGTGCTTTTGAAAACTAATGGGGAAGGAGAAATTGAGCAAGTAGTTGAAAAGAAAGAATACAAAGTGTACCAACGCATTTATTTGAGTTTGCAAGAAGACGAAGTAGAATTAGCCAATCCTTTGTTTCGAGCTATTTTTAATGACTTGATTAATTATTATTTGCAAAATGAAGATTTTGGTATCGAAAATTATTTGAAGCATTTACCCGATCAATTTGCTCAAGAAGTCACCGATATTTTGATGGAAGACGAACGAGTTACGCTTCATAAATGGGATGATCAAAATATTTTTGTAAAACAAAAATCCGAAACAGTAAGTCAGCATACTTCAGAAATAATTATTTCAATGCGAGAGTATTTAATCAATAAGCTGATTTTGGATTTGATGAGTGAGTTTGTAGAAAAACCAGATTCAGACCAAGAAGAATTAAAAATATTGATTAACGATTACAACAAGCTAAAAGTTAATCTAACAGGAACCATAGGTAGAATTCGTTCTACTTATATATAAAAAAAATGAAAGCTGATGGCTTTCATTTTTTTATACTTAATTGTAACTAAACAATTTCCAGTGTTTTGGCTTTGTTTACCAAGTCAACTAAATTAGTTACATTCAATTTAGTTAGTAATCTTAATTTGTAAGTACTGATTGTTTTTTCGTTCAATTTAAGAATATCGGCAATTTCGTGGTTCTTTTTGCCGTCACTTAAATAACGTAAAACTTCTACTTCGCGATTAGATAATTTGCGATACAATCGTTCACTTTTACTCTGTTTTGCAATCAAAGCAAGGTTTTTCTTCACGGTTTCATTCATGATGATTTTTCCTTGTTGTACTTTGATGATGGCTTCTGCCAAAGTTCCTAGTTTTTCAGTTTTATGTACAAACCCTGAAGCTCCTGCTTTTATGGCATTTGGCGCATAAATTTGTTCAGAAAGATTACTGTAAATAATTACTTTTGTTTTTGGAAACTCTTTTAGAATTGATTTAACTTCAAAAATACTTGTAAGCCCTTCTAATTCTAGGTCTAGTAATAAAACGTCAATCTCTTTGGTTTGTAGGATTTCGTTTAGCATGGAAAAATTTCCAATATTCGCTACTATGGAAATATCCGAGTGATCTTTGAAGTATGATTTTACTCCAAAGTGTACTACAGGATAATTGTCGGCGACACATACCTTAATCATAATGTTGTTTTTAGAATTGTTATTTGTTTTGGAGTAGTAAAATTAATAAATAAATTCTGTAAACAATTGCAAATCAGTTAAAATGTGTTATTTTAACGATTGAGGTAAGATACAAACAGGTATTGGCTGCATTTTGTGCTGATTTACAGTATTTAAACGTTTGTATATCTCAAAAACAGTTTTCTCTCTACCTGAGAAAGAATTAGCGGATTTTCCTACTTCATCTTGTCGCATAGCCCATTCCAATTCGTCATAACTGGCGCCTAGTTGATCTTCATCGGTTCTTTCATCTCCAAATAAACCATCAGTAGGAGAAGCGGTCAATATTGATTCTGGCACTTTTAAATAAGCGCCTAAGGCAAAAACATCCGATTTCATTAAATCGGCAATAGGACTTAAATCCACCCCACCATCACCATATTTAGTATAAAAACCTACACCAAAATCTTCTACTTTATTACCAGTGCCAGCTACTAATAAACCATAGATTCCTCCATAATAATATAGAGTTGTCATTCGGATTCGCGCGCGCGTATTGGCTAGAGTTAGGTGTAGTTGATGTTCTTCGGTATCGCTTGGAAGTACCTCTTTGAATGTTTCAAAAACGGTGGTTAAATTAGATTCGGCTTCAGAAACATTAGGAAATCGTTGCATTAATTGGTCAATATGCTCTTTTCCTCTATTTACTTGACATTCTGATTGATGGATAGGCATTTGTACACAAACTACTTTTAATCCTGTTTGTGCGCAGAGGGTTGAAGTAACGGCTGAGTCAACTCCGCCAGAAATTCCCACAACAAAACCATTTACTTTTGCGTTAGTAGCATAGGTTTTTAACCAATCAACAATAAACTCATTTGCCTTTTCGACTTGAAGCGTACTTTTTTTCGACATAATAATTTAGGTATTAAAAAGCAGGAATGTATATTTGCAGAACCATTTTGAAATCCATCTGTTTTCCTGATACTTTGGAAACAAATTTAATTAATAAATGTGAAATCGCGAGTAACTAATTGTTTTTTACTAAAAAAATAGACCAAGCGGATTCTAATACAAAAGTTAAAAATTAATTTTTCATACATGAGAGTATATTTGTTTTCAATTGTCTTTTGTTTCTTTTTTTTGTCTTGCGATAAAAAAACTGCTGTAGAAAAAGCAGTAGAAGAAATCCCTATGGACATTAAAGTAGAACGATTTGATAAAGTGTTTTTTGAGTCTAAACCAGAAGATTTGCAAAAAATAAAGAAGCAATACCCTTTTTTCTTTCCGGCAGGAGTTCCAGATAGCGTTTGGACAAATAAAATTCAAAATCCACTTTGGCGTGAATTGTATGGGGAAGTTCAAAAAAAATATAGTGATATTGAACCCGTTCGTTCAGAGCTAATGACCTTATTTAAGCACATTAAACACTATTTTCCAAAAACAAAAACACCTAAAGCTATTACTGTAATCGCTGAAATGGATTACAATAATAAAGTTATTTATGCAGATAGTTTGGTGATTATTTCTTTGGAATTGTATTTGGGAAAAGAACATAAGTTTTACGAATTTCCTAAGTATATCAAACAAAATTTTGAACAAAGACAGATGATGCCCGATGTGGTTTCAAGTTTTGCAGCAAGTAAGATTAATTTTGGAAAAGATAAAACGTTATTAAATCAGATGATTTATTACGGAAAACAATTGTATCTAAAAGACCTATTGCTGCCTGAGTATACCGATGCTGAAAAAATGGGGTATACTCCAAAAGAAATTAATTGGTGTCAGGAAAATGAAGCGTATATTTGGCGGTATTTTTTAGAGAATGATTTGTTGTATAGTGACGAACCAAAATTAAGTTCGCGATTTATTGCTCCAGCTCCGTTTTCTAAATTTTATTTAGAAATAGATAATGAATCCCCTGGGCAAGTAGGAGCCTGGATAGGTTGGCAAATAGTTCGTTCGTATGCGGAAAACAACGATATTCCTCTTGCCGATGTATTAAAAATGAATGCTAAAGAATTGTTTGAAAAATCAAAATATAAACCAAAGAAATAATGTCAGATTCTATCACATCAGAAATTAAATTTGAAATTGAATTAGATCCTAATCGTGTTCCCGAAAAATTATTTTGGACGGCAGCCGATGGTGGTGTAACAAAAGAAGAAGCAAAAGCATTCATGTTGTCTATTTGGGATAGCAAAGCAAAAGAAACGATGCGTATCGATTTGTGGACTAAAGACATGCCAGTTGATGAAATGAAGATTTTCTTTCATCAAACTTTAGTAGCAATGTCTGATACTTTCAAACGTGCTACTGACGACGAAAAAATGGCCGCAACAATGAAAGACTTTTGCGACTACTTTGCCGAAAAATTGGAGTTGACTAAATAAATCTACAATTTTCAGTAATAAAAAAGCCAAAACGATTCGTTTTGGCTTTTTTATTTTTTATCAAAGATTTAAAATCCGTTTTGGTTTTTAAAAACCTCTTGATTGACTTCGTCTATATAGTTTAATAGTTCTTCTTTTCCGGTAGCTTCTGTGGAAGAAGTTACAAAATACTGAGGCATCTCTGCCCAATTGTTAGCAAACATCTTTTTTCGATATGCGGCAATATGTGAGTCTATTTTGACTTTACTGATTTTATCTGCTTTGGTAAAAATAATGCAAAACGGAATTTCACTTTCTCCCATATACGACATAAATTCTAGATCAATTGTTTGCGCTTCATGGCGAATATCAATCAATACAAAAGCACACACTAATTGCTCTCTCGTTTCAAAATAATCCGTTATGAATTGCTGGAAAATAGATTTAGTTTTCTTAGAAACTTTGGCATAACCATAACCAGGTAAATCCACTAAAAACCAGTTTTTATTAATCAAAAAGTGGTTGATTAATTGTGTTTTTCCAGGTCTTCCAGAAGTTTTTGCTAAACTTTTATGATTAGTTAACATATTGATAAGCGAAGACTTACCTACGTTTGAACGGCCAATAAAGGCATATTCAGGTAAAAAGTCCTTAGGGCACTTATCTACTTGTGAGTTGCTAATAATAAATTCAGCAGTTGTAATTTTCATAGTTATATATTGACAGATTTAAGAAACCGGCTTGTATACAGTAGTAAACCATTCTTCTAATATTCTGTTGAACTCGTCTGGATGTTCCATCATAGCGGCATGGCCACATTTGTCAATCCAATATAAAGTAGAATTAGGCAATAATTTGTCAAATTCTTCTGCTACTTCTGGTGGTGTTACTTTGTCATTGCGCCCCCAAATGATACAGGTTTGTACTTTCATTTTTGGTAGGTCTTTTGCCATGTTATGGCGAATGGCACTTTTGGCAATGGTTAACGTCTTAATTAATTTAATGCGATCGTTTACAGAAGCATATACCTCGTCCACAAGTTCGGGAGTAGCTACTTTAGGATCGTAAAAAACGTCTTCTGCTTTTTTCTTGATGTACTCGTAGTCGCCTCTTTTTGGGTAACTATCGCCCATAGCACTTTCGTACAGTCCAGAACTTCCTGTGATTACTAGTCCCGCTACTTTTTCTGGGTACATTTTAGTATGATACAAAGCAATATGACCACCTAATGAGTTTCCTAATAAAATGACGTTGTCCAATCCTTTGAATGTAATAAAATCCTTGACGTATTTGGCAAATGCTTTTACGTTGGTTTTTAAAATATTCTGAGTATAAATAGGTAAATCCGGAATGATTATTTTATAACCTTTGGTAGAAAAGTAATTAGCAACTCCATCAAAATTGCTTAAACCGCCCATTAATCCGTGTAGAATAACGATTGGAGTTCCTTCTCCTGCTTCAAAATAACTGTATTTACCTTCTTTTTTATAGTGTTGTTCCATTTTTTCGGATCCCTATTTTTCAATTTCGACAAATATAGGATTTAATACATAAAAATTAATTTTTGAAAACGTTTTTTAATACAATATGCATTTTTCTCTTTAAAAAAGTCGCTTTTGGTTATGTAGTCCTTATTAAGTCTTCAACAATTTTATAAACAAGAAGAATTGATGCTAATGCTCTGATTGTACAAAAATTAAGGGTTTTAGTGGTTAAGTGGGGAAACTTATTAACAAAGTGGTATATTGTGGTAAAATGTGGTAAAATATTTTATATTTTTGCTTAATATCATTTAAATAAAATTTCTTGAATACAATAGTTGGGACATACGAATGTAAAGTGGATGCAAAAGGAAGGGTTTTGATGCCTTCTCCTTTGAAAAAGCAATTGGCTTCCTCGTTGCAAGAAGGTTTTGTATTGAAACGTTCTGTTTTTCAACCTTGTTTGGAATTGTATCCAATGCAAGAATGGAATGGAATGATGCAGAAGATCAATAAGTTGAACCGTTTTGTTAAAAAGAACAATGACTTTATTCGTCGTTTTACTGCGGGGGTTAAAGTGGTTGAAATTGATGCTTTAGGAAGATTGCTAGTGCCTAAAGATTTAGTTGGTTTTGCTAGTATTTCAAAAGATGTAGTTTTTTCTTCGGCAGTCAATATTGTTGAAATCTGGGATAAAGAGTTGTATGAAAAATCAATAAACGGTGAGGATATTGATTTCGCTGATTTGGCAGAGGATGTAATGGGTAATGTAAATGACGACGAGAATGGAATATCATAATCCTGTTTTGCTTCACGAATCGGTGGATGGTTTGAATATTAAACCGGATGGGATTTATGTTGATGTTACTTTTGGTGGAGGAGGTCATTCCAGAGAAATCTTGCGCAGGCTGGGGTCAAATGGTAAATTGTTTGCTTTTGATCAAGATGAAGATGCTTTGATAAATGCCTTACAAGATGATCGTTTTGTTCTTATTAATGAGAATTTCAGATTTATCAAACGCTTTTTGCGTTTTCATAATGTTAAAGAGGTTGATGGGGTTCTGGGTGACTTGGGGGTTTCTTCTCATCAATTTGATGTAGCTGAAAGAGGATTTTCAACTCGATTCGATGCGGAGTTGGATATGAGAATGAGTCAAAAGAATGATTTGAGTGCTTACCGAGTGGTGAATGAATACGATGAAGACAATTTACGCAGGGTTTTCTTGGATTATGGAGAGTTAAAAAATGCACCTGCTATTGCAAGGGTGATTTTGGAAGCAAGAGAAAAAGCTCCAATTCGCAATACGGAACAGTTAAAACAAGTGTTAAGTCGTTTTTTACCGGCGCATAAAAGCCATAAAATTTTGGCTCAAATGTATCAGGCAATTCGAATAGAAGTCAACCAAGAAATGGATGTTTTGAAGGAATTTTTAGAACAATCATTGGAAATATTGAAACCAGGAGGGCGATTGAGTATTATCTCGTATCATTCACTTGAAGATAGATTGGTAAAACGGTTTATTAAAAACGGAATGTTTGAAGGAGAGCCAGAACGTGATTTTTTCGGAAATTTTTCGGTTCCATTTAAAACGATTGGAAAATTAATTGTCCCGAATAACGAGCAGATTAAAGAGAATAATAGAGCGAGAAGTGCCAAGTTGCGAATTGCTGAAAAAATATAATTAGTTCAAATGAAAAAAGGAGTGTATGGCATATTAAAAGCGCGATTTCTACTTGACGAAGATGCAATTAAAAATTGGCGTTTTATTGTGTTTATTATCCTGCTAGCGATTGTTATGATTGCTAACACACAAAGTTACGAGCAAAAGGTTTTTAGAATTGCAGAGCTAACGAATGAGGTAAAAGAGTTGCGTTCAGAATTTGTAGATAGACGTTCAGAACTAATGAAATTAAAAATGGAGTCTACTGTAGCTCAAAAAATGGAAGCAAGACAATTAAAACCATCTACGGTTCCTCCAGTCAAAATAAAAGTAAAGAAAGAAGAAGAAAAAGGATTTTTCAATAAATTATGGCAGTAGACGATAAAAATATCTCGTATAGAATTTATCTTGTGGCTTTCGCAATGTTTGTCATGGCGTGTGCTATTGTTGTAAAGTTGACCAATATACAGTGGGTAGAAGGAACTCATTACAGAAAGTTAGCGAAAGAAAGAACGGTTCAAAACTTCACTATTCATGCTAATAAAGGAAATATTTATTCGGCTGACGGAAGTCTATTAGCTACCTCTATTCCAAATTATGAAATTCGTTTTGATGCGGTAGTTCCAAAAACAGAATTATTCCAAAGAGCGGTGGACTCATTGGCAGATTCTTTGGCTTATCTTTTAGGGAAGCCTTCTCATTTTTATGAAAATGAATTAAGAAAAGCTAGAGCTAAAAAGAACAGGTACTTTTTAATAGCTCGAAATTTGAGTTATACCGATTATGTTAAAATTAAAGGTTTCCCTTTGTTCAAAGAAGGGGCTAATAAAGGAGGTATTATTGTAGGTCAGAAAACAGTTAGAGAATATCCAATTGGTAAAATTGCCGAAAGAACTATTGGTTATGAGAGAGTTAAACCTGACGGTACTCCTGATGGAAAAGGGATTGAATGGGCGTACAGAAAGTATTTGAATGGTAAAGACGGTAAGATTTTAAAACAAAAAATCGCTAAAGGGCAATGGAAGCCTATTCGAGACCTTAATGAAGTGGATCCAATAGACGGTTATGATGTAATTTCTACTATTGATGTGTTCATTCAAGATATTGCACATCATGCTTTATTGAAACAATTAGAAGAGTACGAGGCTGAACATGGTTGCGTTGTGGTAATGGAAACTAAAACAGGTCGTATTAAAGCGATTTCTAATCTAGGAAGAGCTACAGATGGGACGTATTATGAAACTCAAAATTACGCTATTACTGAAGCTCATGATCCTGGATCTACATTTAAACTAGTTGATTTAATGGCTGTTTTGGAAGATAAAGTGGCTGATACAAGTACTGTTTTTGATGCTAATGGTGGACTAATTAGAATATATGGAAAACCAGTTGAAGATTCACACCATGGTTTAGGAAGGGTTTCTTTAGGGCATGGATTTGAAGTTTCGTCAAATACGGTAATGGTTCAATCGGTTTATAATAATTACAAAAACAATCCTTCAAAATTTATTAAACATATTGAGGATTGGGGCTTGGATAAAAAAATCGGATTAGAATTAAAAGGAGAAGCATCTCCAATAATCCCAAAACCAGGACAAGCGGGTTGGTCTAAAATTTCACTCCCATGGATGGCGTTTGGATATGGGATTAATATTACTCCTATGCAAACCTTGACCTACTATAATTCAGTTGCAAATAATGGGGTGATGGTAAAACCACAATTAGTTTCTGAAATCAAAAAATGGAATACTACAATTAAAAAAATTGAACCTCAAGTAATCAATCCTAGAGTTTGTTCGCCAGAGACATTGAAAAAAGTTCGCGCAATATTAGAAAATGTAGTAAAAAGAGGAACTGCAAAATCCTTATATACTAAAGAATTTCCAATGGCAGGAAAAACTGGAACTGCACAAATGAATTACGGAAACAAATCAGGCTCTGGAATGTACTATGCGTCTTCATTTGTTGGTTATTTTCCTGCAAATAAACCACAATATACCTGTATAGTTATGGTGCATAGGCCCAATACTGCTCATAATAATTATTATGGTGCAGACGTGGCGGGACCGGTATTTAAACGTATTGCTCAAAAAATATTTACAGATGCGCCATCTACCAACGAGATTAGAAAAATAGATAAGAAAATTTCAAAACAAGAGTTGGATTATGCTGCTTATTACAATCAATCTCAAAAGAAACAAAACTTAATTCCAAATGTAAAAGGAATGTCGGGAATGGATGCAGTAGCCTTATTGGAAAATTTGGGGATTAGAGTGAAAATAAAAGGGTTTGGTAAGGTTAAAAAACAATCCCTTCAAGCCGGTCAGAATATAGCAAAGAACACAACCATAGTATTAGAATTATCGTGAGCATCCTGAAAGACATATTATATAAAGTAGCTATCGAGGCAGTAAAAGGTTCGACGGAAATTGCTATTGGTAAAATCGATTTTGATTCCAGAAAAATGGAACAAAATGATGTTTTTGTAGCCATTCGAGGTACTATTTCTGATGGTCATGATTTTATTGCGAAAGCAATCGAATTGGGAGCTACTGCCATAGTTTGTGATACACTTCCAGAAACGATTGTTGAGGGAATTACTTATATACAGGTAAAAGATACCAATACAGCTTTGGCAATTATGGCAGCCAATTATTTTGATAACCCGTCACAAAAATTACAATTGGTTGGAGTAACGGGAACTAATGGTAAGACTACAATTGCTTCTTTATTGTATCAATTGTATAAAAAAGCGGGATACAAAGTAGGCTTACTTTCTACCGTAAAAATTATGGTGGATGAGGTCGAATACAAAGCCACACATACTACGCCGGATTCTATTACCATTAATCATTATTTGGCTGAAATGTTTGATGCTGGAGTGGAGTACTGTTTTATGGAAGTGAGTTCGCATGGAATTCATCAAAAACGTACAGAAGCCTTGCATTTTGTTGGAGGGGTGTTTACCAATTTGTCGCACGACCATTTGGACTACCACGCTACGTTTGCGGAATATAGAGATGTTAAAAAATCATTTTTTGATCATTTGCCAAAAACAGCTTTTGCTTTATCCAACATAGACGATAAAAACGGACCTGTTTTATTACAAAATACAGTAGCTAAAAAATGTACGTATGCTCTGAAATCGTATGCGGATTATAAAGCGCAAATTTTAGAGAGTCAGTTGTCTGGTTTGTTATTGAAGATTAATGGGAATGAGGTTTGGGTAAAATTGATAGGGACTTTTAATGCGTATAATTTATTAGCTATCTACGGAACGGCAATTGAATTAGGAATGGAAAGTTTAGAAGCCCTTCGCTTATTATCGGAGTTAGAAAGTGTTTCAGGACGTTTTCAATACATTGTTTCGGCTGCGAATATCACAGCAATTGTCGATTATGCACATACGCCAGATGCTTTGGAGAATGTGTTGAAAACGATTAATGATATCCGTACCAAAAACGAACAATTGATAACCGTTGTGGGCTGTGGAGGAAATCGAGATAAAGCGAAACGTCCAGTAATGGGAGGTATCGCATCAGACTTGAGCGATAAAGCAATTTTGACTTCGGACAATCCTAGAAATGAGGATGCAGAAGTAATTATTAGCGAAATGGAACAAGGAGTTGCACCGCAAAATTTTAAAAGAATTTTATCGATTACCGATAGAAAACAAGCGATTAAAACTGCTTGTCAATTGGCTCAGCCTAATGATATTATTTTAATCGCTGGGAAAGGCCATGAAACGTACCAAGAAATCAATGGTGTCCGCCATGATTTTGACGATATGAAAATTGTAAAAGAACTATTAGAACAACTCCATAAATAGAAGATTATGCTGTATTACTTATTTGAATATTTAGACAAAACTTTAAATGTATCAGGAGCGGGAGTTTTCCAATACATTACGTTTAGATCAGGCCTAGCTTTTATTTTGTCGTTACTATTGTCTACTATTTACGGGAAAAGAATTATTAATTTTTTGCGCAATCAACAAGTAGGTGAAACGGTTCGTGAATTAGGTTTGGCAGGACAAAATGAAAAAGCAGGAACGCCAACTATGGGTGGTTTGATTATCATTTTTGCTACTTTATTGCCTGTTGTATTGTTTGCCAAATTGCATAACATTTATATCGTATTGCTCATTGTGACCACTTTGTGGATGGGAACGATTGGTTTTATTGACGATTATATCAAAATTTTCAAGAAAGACAAACAAGGTTTAAAAGGTATTTTCAAAGTAATTGGTCAAGTAGGTTTAGGACTAATTGTGGGTTCAGTACTTTATTTTAGCCCAGCAGTTACAGTACGTGAAAATGTGGGGGATTCCCCTGTGATTAAACAAACAACTGAAAATGTAATTGCTCAAGCACCTATAGAAGTAAAATCAACTGCTACAACCATTCCGTTTTTTAAGAATAATGAATTTGATTATGCCGAAGTATTGGCTTGGACTGGCGAAGGTTATCAAAATTGGGCTTGGCTAATCTTTATTCCGGTAGTAATTTTTATTATTACGGCAGTGTCTAACGGTGCGAATCTTACAGATGGTATTGACGGATTGGCAGCAGGAACTTCAGCGGTATCTGTTTTGGCTTTAGGGATTTTCACCTTCCTTTCTGGAAACATCATTTTCTCGAATTATTTGAACATTATGTACATCCCAAATTCAGGGGAAATGACGGTATTTATTTCTGCTTTTGTTGGGGCATTGATTGGGTTTCTTTGGTACAATTCCTATCCGGCATCCGTTTTTATGGGAGATACAGGAAGTTTAACTATTGGAGGAATCATAGCAGTATTGGCCATTGCAGTTCGTAAAGAAATGCTAATCCCTTTGTTATGTGGAATTTTCTTAGCCGAGAATCTATCGGTTGTGATTCAAGTAGCTTATTTCAAATACACCAAGAAACGTTTTGGCGAAGGCCGAAGAATATTTTTGATGTCGCCTTTGCATCACCATTATCAGAAAAAAGGGTATCACGAAAGTAAGATTGTTACCCGATTTTGGATTGTAGCAATTATGTTGGCCATTTTGTCCATTGTGACTTTAAAACTACGATAGATGAGATTAGTTGTTTTAGGAGGAGGCGAAAGCGGAGTGGGGACAGCCATTCTGGGAAAGAAAAAAGGATATGAAGTTTTTGTGTCCGATTTTGGAAAGATAAAAGAAAATTACAAAGAAGTTCTTAATCATAATGCAATAGCTTGGGAAGAGGAAACGCATACAGAATCTTTGATTTTGAATGCCGATGTGGTGATGAAAAGCCCTGGAATTCCGGATAAATCACCCATAGTGAAAAAGCTAATCGAAAAAGGAATCAAGGTAATTTCAGAAATTGAGTTTGCCGCTCCTTTTACCAAAGCGGTTACGATAGGAATTACAGGAAGTAACGGTAAAACAACTACTACGATGTTGACCTATCATTTGCTCAAATCAGCAGGATTGAATGTAGGATTGGGAGGAAACATCGGAAAAAGTTTTGCTTGGCAGGTAGCCGATAATGATTTTGATTCCTATGTCTTAGAGTTGAGTAGTTTTCAATTGGACGGAATTATTAATTACAAGCCGCACATCGCCATCATAACGAATATTAGTCCAGATCATTTGGATCGTTACGATTACAAGTATGAAAATTACATCGATTCCAAGTTTAGAATCACAATGAATCAAACCGAAGAAGATTATTTGATTTATGATGCCGAAGACGAAGCTATAGCCAATTGGTTAACAAAGAATATAACAAAAGCAAAATTAATTCCTTTTTCATTGAACCAAGTTGTCACTGAAGGGGCCTTTATAAAAAATAATAAAATGGAAGTAAAGATGATGAATCACGAAGAATTTTCAATGGAAACAGAATCAATTGCATTAGAAGGAAAGCACAATATGAAGAATGCTATGGCGGCAACTTCTGTGGCCAAATTAATGCAAATTAGAAACGCAACCATTAGAGAAAGCTTGTCTAATTTCCAAGGTGTAGAACACCGTTTAGAAAAAGTTTTGAAAATCCAGAATGTGCAATACATCAACGATTCTAAAGCCACTAATGTGAATGCTTCTTTCTTTGCTTTGGATAGTATGACTACGCCAACAGTTTGGATTGTTGGGGGTGTTGATAAAGGAAATGATTACAACGAATTGATGTCTTTGGTTCACGAAAAAGTAAAAGGAATTATCTGTCTTGGTGTGGATAATAAAAAAATCATTGATGCTTTTGGGAATGTAGTTGATGTAATGATAGAAGTGGACAATATGACTGACGCAGTTCGTATGGCACAACGCATGACCGAAAAAGGAGATACTGTTTTATTGTCGCCAGCTTGTGCAAGTTTCGATTTATTTGAAAACTACGAAGACAGAGGAAGACAATTCAAACAAGCAGTGTATAATTTATAAAAGTACAGCTAACAATTAGACTTTAGGCGATATGAAAATGAAACAGCTATTAAGCAATCTAAAAGGAGATAAGGTAATTTGGTCGTTCTTGGCTTTATTGGCTTTGTTTTCCTTTATGCCTGTTTTTAGCGCCAGTACTAATTTAGCTTTTGGTCGTGGTGGAGATGGAAATACGTTAGGCTATTTAGTAAAACATTTGGCGCATTTAGGAATGGGTTTCATGATTATTTACTTAGTTCACAAAGTGCCGTTTCACTATTTTAGAGTTATTTCCCGAATCGGATTGCCTTTTGTTTGGGGACTGTTAGCGCTCACCCTTTTTAAAGGAACACATATTGGAGGAGCTAATGCTAGTCGTTGGTTGCAAGTGCCGTTCATCGGAATTTCATTCCAAACTTCGTCTATTGCCTCCATCATATTGTATATTTATGTAGCGCGTTATTTGTCCAAATCCAGAGAAACACCAATAACATTTCAGGCTTCTTTATTAGAACTGTGGCTCCCTGTATTTATTACATTGGCTTTAATATTACCAGCCAACTTTTCAACTACCGCCTTGATGTTTGCTATGGTGGTGATGGTGGCTTTCATTGGTAAATACCAACTAAAATATATCGGTTTTATTATTGGAATGGCAATAATAGGTTTAGCAATTTTCTACGTATTAGCAAAAACATTTCCGGATTCAAAATTCTTTAGTAGGGTAGATACATGGATTAGTAGAATTGAGAATTTCAGTTCAGATAAACCCGGCGAAGATGAATATCAAATTAATGCGGCAAAAACCGCAATTGCATCTGGGAATCTTACAGGAGTAGGTCCTGGAAAAAGCGTACAAAGACACTTTTTACCCCAGTCTTCTTCCGATTTTATTTTCGCCATTATTATTGAAGAATATGGACTGATAGGAGGGCTTGGAGTTTTAGGCTTGTATCTTTTATTACTCTTCCGATTTGTAATTGCAGCACATAAAGCCAATACCCTCTTTGGAAAACTCGTCGTCATTAGTTTAGGGTTTCCATTGATATTTCAGGCCTTAATTAATATGGCAGTGGCAGTGGATTTATTACCAGTTACAGGACAAACTTTACCTCTGATAAGTAGTGGAGGTAGTTCCATTTGGATGACTTGTTTTGCACTTGGAATTATTATCAATGTGACCAAGAAAGAAGAAGAAATCGAACAAGAACAAAAAGAAGCTGCCAAACGTGAGGAAGCACTTCAAAAATTAATAGACCAACAATTAGAAGCAGACGAACAGCATACAGAAACAGGCAATTACTCCATTCAAGATAGTTCAAGAAATCCGATGGATGCCGTTATAAATAAATAGCAAATTTACCATGAGAACATATAAATTCATATTAAGCGGAGGAGGAACAGGAGGGCATATTTATCCAGCAATTGCTATCGCTAATGAATTGAAATCTCGTTTTCCTGATGCTGACATTCTTTTCGTTGGTGCGCAGGATAAAATGGAAATGCAAAAAGTGCCTCAGGCAGGGTATCCAATAAAAGGACTTTGGATTGCAGGCTTGCAAAGACGACTGACTTTTGACAATGCGTTGTTCCCAGTAAAACTATTGAGCAGTTTGTTGAAATCAAGACAAATTATAAAACAATTCAAACCAGATGTGGTAATTGGTACAGGAGGTTTTGCGAGCGGCCCTTTATTGCAAATGGCCAATAGTGCAGGCATACCTACTGTAATCCAAGAGCAAAATTCCTATCCAGGAATTACTAATAAATTATTGAGCAAAAAAGCGAATGCAATTTGTGTTGCTTACGAAAAATTAGAGCGCTTTTTTCCTAAAGAGAAAATTGTTTTAACAGGCAATCCGGTGCGTCAAGACTTGATTGCAATTGATGGTAAAAGAGCCGAAGGAATATCCCATTTTAATTTAGACCCCAATAAAAAGACCATTTTAATTTTGGGTGGAAGCTTGGGTGCGCGTCGCGTGAATCAGTTGATTGAAAAAGAATTGGAATTTTTCGCTTCGCAAAAAGTACAATTGCTTTGGCAATGCGGAAAATTGTATTTTGAAGAGTACCAAAAATACAATTCAGAAAACGTACAAGTGATGGCGTTTATTGAACGAATGGATTTGGTTTATGCTGCGGCAGATATTGTGATTTCGAGAGCGGGAGCTTCTTCTGTTTCGGAATTGTGCATTGTGGGTAAACCGGTGATTTTTATTCCGTCTCCTAATGTAGCTGAAGACCATCAAACTAAAAATGCTCAATCAGTTGCCGATAAAAATGGGGCTATTTTGATACGCGAAAGCGAGTTGGATACTACTTTTGAATCGACTTTTTCGGATTTAGTTGCCAATGAAAGTAAGCAAGATGAATTGAGTCGAAACATCAAAAACTTGGCGTTGCCAAATGCAACCAAAGCCATTGTAGAAGAGATACTAAAACTAATAAAATAACAATTTCAATTTCAAAAATCAATGATAAAAGTTGAGTTTTGAAATTGAAATTGAATTTTGAAATTGATATTTAAAATGAACTTAAATCAAATACATAACGTCTTTTTTATAGGGATCGGAGGAATCGGGATGAGTGCTTTGGCGCGTTATTTTAAAACCATCGGAAAAAATGTTTCGGGTTACGATAAAACGCCTTCGATGTTGACCGATGAATTAATAGCAAGCGGAATCGATATTCATTTTGAAGACCGTATTGATTTAATTTCGAAAGACTATTATGTAGAAAACACCTTGGTGATTATTACGCCAGCCGTTCCAGTAACACACTCGCAATGGAATTATTTTTTAGAGCGCGATTACGAAGTGAAAAAACGTGCAGAAGTATTAGGGATTATCACCAAAGACACCTTTTGTTTTGCGGTAGCAGGAACACATGGTAAAACCACTACGTCGAGTATTTTAGGTCATATTTTATTTGAAAGTGGAGCGGATGTCACTGCTTTTGTGGGTGGAATTGTAGAAAATTATAATTCTAATCTGATTGGAACTGGAAAGACAGTTACGGTAGTTGAAGCGGATGAATTTGACCGTTCGTTCTTGCATTTGCACCCCGATATTGCTTGTGTCACTTCTATGGATGCCGACCATTTAGATATTTATGGAACAAGTGAAGAAATCGAAGCGTCGTTTGTGGAGTTTGCCAATAAAGTGGAAGATAAAAGTCAATTGTTTATTACCAATGAATTGCCAATTGAAGGAGTGACTTGTGCGGTAAATGAAGAAGCGGTGTATAAAGCCTTTAATGTGAGAGTTGGAAATGGTAGTTATGTTTTTGACGTACAAACACCAACAGAAACGATACGCGATATTGCTTTTGGTTTGCCAGGTAGACACAATTTAATGAATGCTTTGATGGCATTGGCTATGGCCAAAACTTTTGGAACTTCGTCAGAAGCGATTGCAAAAGCGCTAGCTTCATTTAAAGGAATTAGAAGACGTTTTTCGTATCAGATCAAAACGCCAAATTTAGTTTATATCGATGATTATGCACATCATCCAACAGAAATAAATGCAGTACATCAAGCAGTTCGCGAATTGTATCCTAACCAAAAAGTGATGGCTATTTTTCAACCGCATTTATTTAGTAGAACAAAAGATTTTGCAGATGATTTTGCGAAAAGTTTATCCAATTTTGATGAAGTAGTATTATTGGATATATATCCAGCACGCGAATTGCCAATGGAAGGAATTACTTCGCAATGGTTGATGAACAAAATGACAAGTGAAGATAAAAAATTGGTATCCAAAGAAGATTTGATTCCGACAATTTTAGCAACGGATGCTCGAATTATTGTAACCATTGGAGCGGGAGATTTAGGGGAAATGGTACCGTCAATAAAAAATGCATTGTATGAAACGATTTAATTGGATAACTATTCGGTTGCTACTCATGTTTGGGTTAGTGATTTTCTTGTTTTCGTTTACTTCAAATCGAAATGGAAATCGGAAATTGACTAATTCAAAAGTCATTTTTGTTGGAGAAAACGAGCCATTTCTTAAACAGGAAACGGTTAATAAATTGTTAATAGAAAATAATCGAGACGCTTCAGCTATCCGAAAAGATAAATTAGATTTGAATAAATTAGAAAAAGCCGTTAATTCAAATCAGATGGTTGAAAAATCAGATGTTTTTGTAACGATTGACGGAGTGCTAAAAGCAGTAGTAAAACAGAAAACTCCAGTAGCAAGAGTTTTTGATGGTCATCGTTCTTTTTATATTGATTACAAGGGAAATACAATGCCGTTGTCGGCCAATTATACTGCCAGAGTTCCCCTCGTTTTGGGAGTGATAAATAAAAAAAATAGCGAGGCTTTAGCTGAATTATTTCGAAAAATTTATGACGATGCGTTTTTGAAAAAAAACATCATTGCCATTCAAATTATGCCCAATGGTAGCTTAAAAATGCTCAATAGAAATTTTGATTTTCAAATTGATTTCGGAGGAACCATCAATGTGGATCGAAAAATTAGAAATTATAAAGCATTTTTTCAAAAGGCAATTGTAGATAGTTCGTTGTATAAATATAAAAAAATTGATCTGCGTTTTACGGAACAAGTAGTTTGCACAAAATAAGAGGTAATGGAAAAAGAGAATATTGCAGTAGGACTAGACATTGGGACAACTAAAATTGTCGCTATGATAGGCAAAAAAAATGAGTACGGAAAACTAGAAATTTTGGGTGTTGGAAAATCCAAAAGTTTAGGTGTGGCTAGAGGTGTTGTGAATAATATCACACAAACAATTCAGTCTATCCAACACGCTGTACAAGAAGCTGAAAATAACTCAGGTTATAAAATTAAAGATTGCGTAGTAGGTATTGCGGGTCAACACATTCGTAGTATTCAGCATACTGATTACATCAGCAGAAGCAATCCCGAAGAAGTGATTGGAGGGAATGATATTCAATTGTTGATTGATCAAGTAAATAAATTAGCGATGCTTCCTGGTGAAGAAATTATTCACGTATTGCCTCAAGAATTTAAAATTGACGGACAAGCCGAAATAAAAGAACCAATCGGGATGTATGGTGGACGTTTAGAGTCAAGTTTTCACGTAGTAGTGGGACAGGCTTCGTCAATCAGAAACGTGGGACGTTGTATTCACGATTCTGGAATTGAATTGTCTGGTTTGACATTAGAGCCGTTGGCTTCATCTGACGCTGTTTTGAGCCAAGAAGAAAAAGAAGCAGGAGTGGCGCTGATTGATATTGGTGGTGGAACAACGGATTTGGCTATTTTCAAAGATGGTATTATTCGTCACACCGCAGTAATTCCTTTCGGAGGAAATGTAATTACAGACGATATTAAAGAAGGTTGTTCGATTATTGAAAAACAAGCCGAATTATTAAAAGTAAAATTTGGTTCTGCTTGGCCAGGAGAAAATAGAGAAAATGAGATTGTTTCTATTCCAGGATTGAGAGGAAGAGAGCCAAAAGAGATTTCGTTAAAGAATTTGTCTAAAATAATTCACGCTCGTGTAGTGGAGATTATTGAACAAGTTTTTGTTGAAATCAAAGCCTACGGTCATGAAGACCCAAGAAAAAAATTAATCGCAGGAATTGTGCTTACAGGTGGAGGATCGCAATTGCAACACATCAAGCAGTTAGTGGAATACATCACGGGAATGGATACAAGAATTGGATATCCAAACGAACACCTAGCAGGTAATTCAAGCGAAGAAATATCAAGTCCCTTATATGCAACGGCTGTTGGTTTAGTGATGAATAGCATCGAAAACCAAACGCAAAGTGCCGTTAAAATGAATCAACAGACAGAAGCCCCAAGTATGCCTGTTTACAAAGCTCCAGAAGTGGTAGCTGATGTAGAAGTACAAGACGAAATTGTTGCAGAAAAACCGTCTACTGTAGAAGAATCAAAAGATAAATCTACAGGTACTCAAATTAGAGAATCATTCTTTGATAAGTACGTTACTAAAATCAAAGATTTCTTAGATAATGCAGAATAGAGGCCTAGCCTTTGACAATATTAAATTAATAACAAATAGCAAAAACCAAATAAAATGATGAGCAACTCAGAATTTGGAAGTATTTCATTTGATTTACCAAAGAACCAATCAAATGTAATCAAAGTAATTGGTGTTGGAGGCGGCGGGAGCAACGCCATCAACCACATGTTTAAACAAGGAATCAAAGGGGTAGATTTTATTGTTTGTAATACAGATTCACAAGCCTTGCAAAACAGTGCTGTGCCTAACAAAATTCAGTTGGGTGTCAACTTAACTGAAGGATTGGGAGCTGGAGCAAATCCAGATGTAGGACAACAATCAGCTATTGAAAGTATTTCTGACATTGAAAAAATGTTAGATCAAAATACTAAAATGGTATTTATCACTGCTGGTATGGGAGGTGGTACTGGAACTGGTGCTGCGCCTGTCATTGCTCAATTGGCTAAAGAACGTGATATTCTTACTGTAGGTATTGTGACACTTCCTTTCGTTTTTGAAGGTAAAGTACGTCAAGAACAAGCCTTAATTGGTATTGAGAAATTACGCAAACAAGTCGATTCGCTAATCGTTATTAATAACAATAAATTGAGAGAAGTGTACGGAAACTTAGGTTTCAAAGCTGGTTTCTCAAAAGCAGACGAAGTATTGGCAACAGCCTCAAGAGGTATTGCCGAAGTAATTACACACCACTATACTCAGAATATCGATTTACGTGACGCTAAAACGGTATTGTCTGATAGTGGAACAGCTATTATGGGTTCTGCAATAGCTGAAGGTGAAACTAGAGCGAAAGATGCTATTATTTCTGCTTTGGATTCTCCATTATTGAATGACAACAAAATCACAGGTGCCAAAAACGTATTGTTGCTTATCGTTTCTGGAACTAACGAAATCACTTTGGATGAAATTGGTGAAATCAATGACCACATCCAATCAGAAGCTGGTTTCAATGCGAATATTATTATGGGAGTTGGTGAAGACGAAACTCTTGGTGATGCTATCGCAGTAACGGTTATTGCTACAGGTTTTGACTTGGAGCAACAAAATGAAATTGTAAACACAGAGCCTCAAAAAATTATCCACGCTTTAGAGGATGAGCAAAAAATCACTCACAATTTATCAAACACTCCTGTGGCTACATTTGATTTGGATGTGCCAACTCCTGTAGCTGCTACAGAAGAACGTATTGTTTTTGAATTGTTAGAGGAAGAAGAGCCAGTTGCCGAAGTAGTGGCTGAGCCAGTGGTTGCTGCTTACGAACCAATTACCAATGAAAATGATTTAATCGTAATGTCTGAATTCATCAAAAATTTAGATGTGACTTTTGAAATTGTTTCACCAATTAACGACATCGATTTTACTTTTACAACGCCTGAGGCACATGCTATCGAAACAGCACAGCCAAAAGCCGTTCAAAGAGAAGAACAAGCTACGTTTTCATTCGATTTACCTTTGTTCAAATCAGAGCCAGCGGTAGAAGAAAACAAAGTAGTTTTTGAATTGACTAACAATGAAATCAACGATATCAAAGTAGTAGATCCAGTTCAATTTGTACCCGTAACTGAAGTGGCTGAAAACGGAGTAATTCGTCACTCGTTAGAAGAGTACATGGAAGTAGAGCAAGAAGTTGTAGCTACTAAAACTATTGAAAAAGTTGCCGAAGTGGTTCCAGAAGAATTGAACATCACGATGAAGAAAATAGACGAATCAACTATTGCTGCTTCAGAGTTTGAATCAATTTCTCCAATGGAAATGACTATCGAGGAAACCTTACGCGCCCGTGCTGACGAAAGAAGAAGAAAGTTGAAAGAATTCAATTATAAGTTTCACAACAACGTGTCTAAAATAGACGAGTACGAAAAAGAGCCTGCTTACAAAAGATTAGGAGTAGAGCTTTCTACGAATCAACCGAATACTACTAATTCGAGAATATCGGTAGGAACAGACAGCAACAATGACTTGCAGTTGCGTTCTAATAACTCGTATTTACACGATAATGTAGACTAACAAACCAAACTAACCAAAACCAAGATAACCCGAAATTCAACCGATTTTCGGGTTATTTTTTTATCCTATTGTCGTTGCAATCAATCTTTTGTTAGTTCGGGTAAATTGTGTTAAATTTGCGAGCCTTAGTCCAGCTGTCGTTACAAGCTTTTTCTCGAAAATGCTTTTTTCTAAGGAGGTAAAAGAGCTCCTAAAGTCGCTTTTTAACTCCAAGAAAAAATACATTTTCTCCTAAAAAGGCTTTTCACTACCATCTGGGGCAAAAAGAAAATCATTCACTTAAGAGTCAAAAATATGAGTTTAGCCACACAAATCATGGACGAAATCAAAAACGCCATGAAAGCCAAAGATACTGTAGCATTAGAATCATTGCGTGCAGTGAAATCGGCTTTGCTTTTAGCACAAACGGAGAGCGGTGCCAAAGAAGAAATCAGTGCCGAGGAGGAAATTAAATTGTTGCAACGTTTGGTCAAACAACGTAAAGACAGTGCTAATATCTACACCGAACAAGGACGTCCTGATTTAGCAGCGCCTGAATTAGAGCAAGCAGCCGTAATTGAGAAATTCTTACCAGCTCAATTATCAGAAGCCGAAGTAGAAGCGGTTGTAGTTAAAATCATTGCCGACAATAGCGCTTCAGGAATGGCAGCTATGGGAAAAGTAATGGGCTTAGCCTCGGCTGAATTAGCCGGAAAAGCGGATGGAAAAACCATTTCGACTATAGTTAAAAAATTATTATCTTAGGATACAATTGATTTCGTACTTCGTAAATCGACCCGAGGCGAAGCCGAACGGAGCGAAGCTAATATCGTAAATCGTACCTCGTATATCGTAAATAAGACTGCGTAGTTCAACTGGATAGGGTAATGTATCAAAATTAGTGATGACTCCAAATCAATAAGTTACTATATTGATAATCAATATTTAAGTTAATTTATTTTACAAAAGGAGAGGCTGTATGTCTCTCCTTTTGTATATTTATTATCGCTTAAATCTTTTAAAATGGCTTTTTATCAGTCCTCGTGTATCAAAATTAGTGATACTAAAATTTGTCCTCATTGTACTGCTTCTACACTTATTAAAAATGGGTTTACTTCTAATCGAAAACAACAATTTTATTGTAAAACATGTACGAAACGGTGCATAGATTTTTATACAAGTAGGGGATGTAGTAAAGAAATCAATGCCCATATCATAATGCTTATTAAAGAAGGAATGGGAATTAGAAGTATGGCTCGAGTTTTATGTATTTCTACCACTACTTTACTAAAACGCATATTGTTTATTGCCAAAGGAGTACAATCGCCACCCATTTATTCTGGTCAAATCTATGAAGTAGACGAAATGAGGACTTTTTTAAGGCATAAAGGCAAGGTAATTTGGATTGTATATGCTTTAGATAGAGTCAACAAAAATGTAATCAGTTTTGCTGTTGGTTCAAGAACCAAGAAAACACTCAATCAAGTGATTCAAACTGTTGTACTTTCCAATCCCAAACGAATTTATACTGATGGATTGATTCACTACAAATTTTTAATTCACAACACTATTCATAAAGTTACCCGTTTTGGAACCAATAGAATTGAAAGAAAAAATCTTAGCCTACGTACCCAATTAAAACGCCTCAATAGAAGGTCGATTTGTTTCTCCAAAAGTTTGCTTGTACTCAATGCGGTGCTAAGGATTTATTTCTGGTTGTAGTTTTTATTATTTAAACCTAAAAAATAAAGTATAGTGTAAATCGTCAGCAAAAAGTGGACTGATTTAGACATAAACTAAGAGAGTGTTTTCAATGCAAATTTCAAAAATAGAAAACCTAACATTCCTGCAACTAATGAAGATAGAAGTATTGTAAATTTTGCATTATTAATAATAGTTTCACTTTCAAAAGCAAGTAAGGTAATAAAGATTGACATTGTAAATCCTATTCCTCCCAAAAATCCAACACCTAGAATTGATTTCCAGTTAAGATCACTCGGTAGCTTACAAATACCAATCTTCACAGCAATAAATGTTAGTGCAAATATTCCTAATGGTTTTCCAATAATTAAACCGAATAAAATTCCCAAACTATAATTTTGAGTAAGTGTAGATGAGATATTCGAATTTAAAACAATAGCGGTGTTTGCCAATGCAAAAATGGGTAAAATAAAGAACGCTACAGGTTTGTGTAAAAGATGTTGCAAAATATATGACGTTGATTTTTTACCACCATTACCAAATGGAATTGCAAAAGCCAATAATACACCTGATATTGTAGCATGAACACCCGAATTCAGCATGTAATACCACATAGCAACTCCACCAATAATATAAAATATTAAATTTTTTACTCTAAAATATTTACCTAAAATAAAAAGTATGAGGAAAATGCTTAATGCAATAATTAAGTTTATCCAAAGTAAATTTTTGGTATAAAAAATGGCAATTATTAAAATTGCTCCTAAATCATCAATTACTGCTAAAGCAGTTAAAAATACTTTTAGTGATGTAGGAACTTTAT
This sequence comes from Flavobacterium sp., assembly GCF_024642105.1. Lineage (GTDB taxonomy): Bacteria > Bacteroidota > Bacteroidia > Flavobacteriales > Flavobacteriaceae > Flavobacterium. The sequence goes on along the minus strand of NZ_JAHEBT010000052.1, from coordinate 72,252 downwards.
TTCCTAATAATGACAATACCCCTAAAGCAAATGCAATGTCAGTTGCCATTGGAATCCCGGCACCTGAATGTGTTAATGTTCCATGATTTAAGTAAATATAAATACCTGTGGGTATAAGCATTCCTCCAAAGGCTCCAAATATTGGTAAAAAAGCATCTTTTACATTTGATAATTCTCCTTTGTAAATTTCTCTTTCTAACTCTAGACCAATCAATAAAAAGAAAATTGTCATTAATCCATCATTAACCCAATATTCAATATTTTTTCCTGCAAATTTTGTCAACCAAAAATGATGATAACTTTCTCCAAATAAAGAATTTGCAATTAGTAAAGAAATTACTGTACATAGAATTAAAAGTATACCACCTACTTTTTCACTTTCAAAAAAATCTTTAAATATTTTTGTGATTTTCATTTTGCAATTAAATTTTATCTACGGGTAAATTATAAGTATTTTCTTATATGATATTTAAATCTATGAAAGTCTTAACATTATTCAATCACTGAATACTAATTTTGGGTAAATATAAGTTATTGAACACCTTTAAACTATATTATTATCAATAAAAAAAATAAAAAAAACTCTACTTACGCAGTGTTTTTTAATAAAATTCATTGTTATTAATGCAATTATTTTTGTTTAAATCAGCCTACTCTTTATTCACAATTTTACAATAGAGTTACTTGGAATAACAATTATTATTATTAAACTACTAGACAATCCTTTAGATGTATCAAAGATTAATTATTTATTTTATATCGAACCAATAAGCTTAAGTAAATCAACTAGTTAATTTATTTTAAATTTACAGTATTCACAAGTTGAACCGATGACCTTAAATTCATTTTTAAGGTCATTTGTTGTTTTATATTGAGCCGATAAACTTCATAAAATCAATGAGTTGATTTGATTTTAAATCTATAGCACTCACTAAAAACCTACTGTTATGCGGTAGTTTTTTTGTTTATATTATTCATATTCCCTTCACTGTGACAATTGTTACTGACTCGCTAGTATATCCCTTCTACTTTTGCTCCATCAATTAGAAAATAATTATGAAGAGACTACATGTATTAGCACTTATGGGATGTTTGGCTTGTTCCTATTTTGGATATAGTCAGGATACTTTACCTATTTCTAAAAAAGAAATTGGACAAAAAGCATTAGAGAAGAATTTACAAATTCAAATTGCAAATCAAAATTTCAAATCGGCTCAAGCAGATTTTAGACAATCCAATGCGTTATTTTTACCGAGTATTTCGGCTTCGCATACCGCAATTTCTACTACTAATCCCTTGATGGCTTTTGGTTCTAAACTGAATCAGGAAGTTTTAATGGCTTCTGATTTTGACCCAAATTTATTGAACAACCCAGCTAAAACTAAAAACTTCGCTACTAAAATTGAGGTGTTACAACCCTTGATTAATGTAGATGGAATGTATGGTAGACAGGCGGCTAAATCTAAAATGGAAGCATTTCAACTGCAAACCGAAAGAACCCAAGAATATTTAGAATTGGAAGTCAATAAATCATTTATGCAGTTACAATTGGCGTACAGAGCGGTGGCGGTTTTGTCCAAAGCAAATCAAACGGCAGATGCTAATTTAAAACTGATAGAAAATTATTTTAAACAGGGCATTTTGCAAAAAACCGATTTATTGTCGGTACAAGTTCGTGTGAACGAAATTAAAAATCAATTGCAATACGCTAAAAGTAATGTGCAAAATGCGTCCGATTATTTGGCCTTTTTATTAAATGAAGATAATACGAACAAAGTCTATAAGCCTATAGAAACGTTGGACAACAGCATTGCGATTGAAACAGTAAACACGACACTTTCTGGAAATAGAAAAGACATTCAAGCGATGGACAAAGCGTCTCAAGCGTATGAAAAAATGGTGTTATCGAATAAGATGAGTTTCTTGCCAAGATTGAATGCTTTTGGAAGCTACGAATTGTATGATACGACTTTGTTGGGTACAAAAGCCAAAGGGTATTTAGTAGGAGCTCAATTGTCTTGGTCAGTTTTTGACGGATTCAAAAGCATTGGTAAATTAGAAAAAGCCAAAGCCGATTTTCAAAAATCAAGTTTAGAAAGTCAACAATACAAAGCACAAAGTCAGTTGGAATTAAATAAAACCAATCGCCAATTGAAAGATACCGAAAACAAAGTAAACTTATCCAAATTGGCTTTAGAACAATCACAAGAAGCGTATCGTATTCGTTCGAACCGTTTTACACAAGGACTTGAAAAAACTACCGATTTGTTACAATCAGAAACCTTAATGGCTCAAAAAGAATTAGAGTTTTTACAAGCCGTATTCGAGTATAATTTCACGAAAGAATATGCACAGTTTTTAACTAAATAAATATCAAGTTCAATTTCAAAAAGCAATTTCAATATACAAAAGACATGAAAAAGACAATAGCAATCCTAACCCTTTCTACATTCGCATTTCTATCGTGCAGAAAAGAAAAACAAGAAGTAATCAATAATGAACCTGCTATCGCAGTACAACTAAGTAGTGTTGGTTCTACCGACAACGGTCAGTTTGTAACTGCAAGCGGAAAAATTGAAGCCGAAAACAGTGCTAATTTAAGCACCCGAATGATGGGTTATGTAACCAAAGTTCATGTTCAAGTAGGTCAAAAAGTGAGTGCAGGACAACTTTTGGTAAGCATTAATAGTTCGGATTTGCAAGCGAAAAAAGCACAGGTTGAAGCATCAATTTTGCAAGCCACTGCAGGGTATAATAATGCAAAAAAAGATTACGATCGTTTTACCAATTTATTCAAACAACAAAGTGCTTCTCAAAAAGAATTAGATGATATGACGGCACGTTACGAAATGGCGAAAGCTGGTTTAGAAGGTGCTAAGCAAATGAGAAACGAAGTACAAGCGCAATTTTCATATTTGAATATTACCGCTCCATTTTCAGGAGAAGTAACGAATACATTTGTTAAAGAAGGCGATATGGCTAATCCTGGAATGCCTTTAGTGAGCATTGAAGGTGCTTCTCGTTTGCAAGTAACAGCTATGGTGGCTGAGAGTGATATTAATAGTATTACTAAAGGAATGCCCGTTACGGTTTTGGTAAAATCGAATAATACAACTATTAGTGGAAAAGTAGCTGAAGTGAGTGTTTCGGCTAAAAATACTGGTGGTCAGTATTTGGTTAAAATTAATTTAGCCAAAACATCAAACAAAATCCTTTCGGGAATGTTTGTGAATGTACAATTCCCAATTGAGAACAAGAATCAAACTACAGCCAAAACAACTACAGTTTTAGTGCCTCAATCGGCTTTGGTACACCAAGGTCAGTTGACAGGAATTTATACTATTGGAACTGGAAATGTAGCTATTTTAAGATGGTTGCGCATAGGTAAAATTAGTGGAGACCAAGTAGAAGTTTTATCCGGACTTTCTGCTAACGAACACTACATTGTTTCGGCAGAAGGGAAATTATTTAATGGCGCTAAAATTAGTGCTCAGTAAGCAGTTGTTAGTGTTCAGTTTGAAACTTAAACTTTAAACAAAAAAATTATGCAAGAAGGTATATCAGGTAAAATAGCCCATTTTTTCATCAATTCGAAATTAACCATTTTATTGATGGTGGCGTTGATGATTATTGGTGTATACAGTTCGTTTTTAATTCCAAGGGAAGAAGAACCACAAATTAATGTACCAATGGCCGACATTATGGTGGGTTATCCTGGCGCAACTCCTGCGGAAGTTGAAAGTCGTGTAGCCAAACCGTTGGAAAAAATCATTTCGAATATTAAAGGAGTGGAACACGTCCATACGATGGCAATGAACGGTCAAGCGATGTTGATTGTACAGTTTTATGTGGGTCAAGATGTGGAGCGTTCGTATGTAAAATTGTATGACGAATTAGCGAAACACGAAAATATGTTTCCGCAAGGGGTTTACAAACCAATGGTAAAAACTCGTTCTATTGACGATGTTCCGATGTTGGGTATCACGCTTTGGAGTGACAAACAAGATGATTTTCAATTGCGTCAAATTGCTGAAGAAGTTACTTCGGAAATCGAAAAAGTAAAAGATGTTGCCATTACAAAAGAAATAGGTGGAAGCAATCGCGAACTAAAAGTGATTTTGGACAAAGATAAAATGGCCGAAAATGGCGTGGATGCTTTGGGAATTATGCAAATGATTCAGGCCAATAACGGTAGTTCGCAATCGGGAGCTTTTGTAGAAAATGACCAAGAATATTTATTGAAAACAGGACAATTTTTAGAAAATACAGACGACGTTGAAAATTTAGTTGTAGGTGTAAATAGAAATATGCCAGTCTACCTAAAACAAGTAGCCAAAGTACAAGACGGTGCTGCTACAGCTCGTAGTTATGTGTCTTTTGGATTTGGTAAAGCCAATGAAAAATTCAAAACAGCTCCTTCAGAATATCCTGCGGTAACTATTGCGGTTGGAAAAGTGAAAGGTGCTGATGCGATGAAAATTTCGGAGAAAATTATTGAAAAAATAGATCGTTTAAAACAAACCATTATTACAGATGATGTTCATGTAGAAGTAACGCGTAATTATGGAGAAACAGCCTCAGATAAAGTGGGTGAATTATTAATGCACCTTGGCATTGCCATTATCGCTGTTACGGTTTTAGTAATGTTAGCGATGGGCTGGCGTGGTGGATTGGTCGTGTTTTTCTCCGTACCGCTTACATTTGCCTTGACCTTATTTGCCTATTATTTATTGGGTTATACGCTAAACAGAATTACACTTTTTGCCTTGGTTTTTGTGGTGGGAATTGTAGTAGATGATAGTATTATCATTGCAGAGAACATGCACCGCCATTTTAAAATGAAGCGACTGCCTTTCAAACAAGCGGCGATTTATGCCATTAACGAAGTGGGAAATCCAACTATTTTGGCCACTTTCACGGTAATTGCTGCGATTTTACCAATGGCTTTCGTATCTGGAATGATGGGGCCGTATATGAGTCCAATGCCTATTGGAGCTTCCATAGCGATGTTGTTATCGTTGTTTGTAGCGTTGACGGTTACACCATATTTAGGATACCATTTGTTGCAAGAAAAAGAGGAGCAAGAGCACAAAGAAGCCGCAGGGATGGATACCAGCTGGATTTATAAAATGTACAATAAATTAGAGCGTCCGTTTTTAGATAGTAGTCCAAAAAGAAGAATGCTTTTGGCTCTTACTGTGGTATTGTTGTTTGGTTCGGTTTTGATGTTTTTCACCAAATCGGTAGTAGTTAAAATGCTGCCTTTTGATAACAAAAACGAATTCCAAGTCGTAATCGATATGCCAGAGGGAACTACTTTAGAACGAACTTCGGCAGTAACAAGAGAGATTGCACAGTATTTGGCAACCAAACCAGAAGTGGTAAATTACCAAAACTACATTGGAACTTCGGCACCAATTACTTTCAACGGATTAGTGCGTCATTACGATTTGCGTGGCGGAAGTAATATGGCGGATATTCAGGTGAATTTATTGCACAAAGAAGAGCGAGATTTGCAAAGTCATGATATTGCTAAAGCAATGCGTCCTGAAATTCAGAAAATTGCTAAAAAATACGGAGCCAATGTAAAACTAATCGAAGTGCCACCTGGACCACCGGTACTGTCTACTTTGGTAGCTGAAATTTATGGGCCTAATTACAAAGAACAAATCAAAGTGGCAGACCAAGTGAAAACCATTTTGAAAAATAATCCAGATGTAGTTGATACAGATTGGATGGTAGAAGACAACCAAACTGAATACCGATTGGAAATTGACAAAGAAAAAGCTATGTTGAACGGAATTGCTCCGCAGCAAGTGGTTGTAAATCTCACCTATTTGTTGAAAGAATATCCAGTATCTAATTTGTATGACGAAAATTCCAATGATAATGTAGGGATTGTTCTTTCGCTTGACGACAAAGATAAAACTAGTTTGAAAGACATTCAAAACCTGAAAATCAAGGGAAGTCAAGGGAATATGGTAGCTGTAAGTGATTTGGTAAAAGTGGTAAAAGACACTTTACAAAAAACCATTTATAGAAAAGACCAAAAACGAGTAGTTTATGTTACCGCTGATATGGCAGGAACTCTAGAAAGTCCAGTGTATGCTATTTTAGGAATGAATGAAAAATTAGCTAAAATTAAAGTGCCAGCAGGTTATAAGGTAAATGAATTGTACATGGAGCAACCCACAGATGAAAGTGATTTTACTGTAAAATGGGATGGGGAATGGCAAATTACTTTAGAAGTTTTTCGGGATTTAGGAGTGGCTTTTATGGTGGTAATTGTTATTATTTACATGCTGATTGTAGGTTGGTTCCAAAATTTCAAAACGCCAATGGTTATGATGTTGGCCATTCCGCTTTCCTTAATCGGAATTGTGTTAGGACACTGGTTGTTGAATGCTTATTTCACGGCTACTTCATTCATTGGAATGATTGCTTTGGCAGGTGTTATGGTACGAAATTCGGTCTTGCTGATTGACTTTATTGAAATTCGTTTGAATGATGGAATTCCATTGAAACAAGCGATTATAGAAGCGGGAGCTGTTAGAACAACCCCAATTTTATTAACAACAGGTGCGGTAGTTATTGGAGCGTCAATTATTTTATTTGATCCAATATTCCAAGGATTAGCTATTTCGTTAGTGGCAGGAGCTATTGTTTCAACAATCTTAACATTGATTGTTGTGCCTTTAATTTATTACATCACGGAAAGAAAAAAATGGGAGAATTAAATCTTTAAACTAAAAAAAATGAAATTATTAATTATAACTGCAGTATCCGATTTTGAAAAAGATATTAAAAAAATATTGCGACAAGCTGAAGTAAACACATTTTCATATCGCGATGTAAAAGGGTTCAAAGACAATTCAGGGGAAGATGTTGAAACGAATTGGTTCGGAAGCGAAATCAATGAAACGGACTCTTTGTTATTTTACGCTTTTGTAAAGAAAGAAAATGTAGATATGGTATTTGATTTTGTTACTGTTTTTAACGAAAAGCAAGAAATAGAATCGAAAATACATTTAGCGGTACTCAATATTGAAAAATCAAATTAACTTAAAAATATATCAAGATGAAGAATAGAATTATTAGAGCAATAGCAGGAAGTTTTGTTCTGCTTAGTGTGGTTTTGTCCATTTATGTTAATCAAAACTGGTTATGGTTTACGGCTTTTGTAGGAGCTAATTTGTTACAATCTTCTATCACCAAATGGTGTTTGATGGAAGATATTTTAACCAAATTAGGTGTAAAAGATTAATTTGTCCCCACGTTTAAAACGAAAAAACCAGAACATTTGTTCTGGTTTTTTTATACTAAAACTTCAACAGAAGCTCTATTTAATTTGATTCGACCTTTTATCTCTAATGCTTTTAATAATCTAGAGATGACTTCTCTTGACGAATGCAAATCATAAGCAATCTCTTTGTGTGTGCTAAATATTTCACGAGAGTTATTGATTTTGCATTTTTCGAAAAGATAATTTAATAAACGTTCTTCCATATTCATGAAGGCCAAACTATCAATAGCCGAGAGCATTTCTTTTAAACGGTTGTTGTAGTTATTAAAGACGTATTTTCGCCAGCTTTTGTACTTGCCTAACCATTCTTCCATTTTGGTAACAGGAATCATGATTATTTTACCATCTGTTTCAGCCACCGCTCTAATTTCGCTTTTTGCTTCGCCAATACAGCATGCCATAGTCATGGCACATGTGTCTCCTTTTTCAATAAAGTACAAGAGCATTTCGCCTTCGTCAAAATCTTCTCGTAGAATTTTTATGGCGCCTTCAATTAGCAATGGCATCTTTTTGATATAATCCCCAAAGTCTATTAAGACATCTCCTTCTTTAAATTCAACTAAGGTCGCAACTGCAATAATTTCATCAATAAGTAAGTCTTCAAAGACAAATCCATAACTAGAATTAAGTAAGTCTCTCATGCGATTTTGTTTAGTACAAAAATAGCTAATTAATTTAATCCTCTTTTTAATCGAGTGGCACAAAATCACAAACTGCGCATAATTTTCTATCTAAAAATTTATATTCTCAATTAAGTATTTATATGTAAGTGGACTGTGGATAGATTCACATTTATTGCAATCCGGATAATTTACTCATCAACTTTTGTGAAGTATCATAAATAACTAAATTCATTTAAGATTTTTTTTGAAATTTTAACTTTTAAAAATGATTTTTTGCTTTTTTAAAATTTAAGTTTGTAAAAAATAAATTCATTTATCATGAATGCCATTTCTAAAATTAGAAGAAATCATATTTTAATTAAACTCAAGAAACTAATTGTTTTTTCCTTGCTAATTGGCTTTTTATGTACTTTTTTAGCACTTTCATTAAAAAAAATCACCGAATATTATGAAACCATTTTTTTTAATAAAGCCATTAATAACCCTTTGTTTTTTCTGCTTTTTCCAATTATTGGATTATCTGTTATCTTTTTTCTTCGTCAATATTTATTCAAAAAGAATGAAAATAAAGGCATTAAAGAAATCTTTGAAAGTACTAATTCCAAATCGAAAAACTTACCCATTTACAAAATTCCTTCCCATTACATCAATGGTTTACTTACTGTTATATTTGGTGGTTCAACTGGAATAGAAGTCTCAACAGTTGTAGCTACAGCAACAATTGGTTCTGTAGTGCAACGAAAAGAAAATGTATTCCAAGAATATAAAACAGAATTGATATCTGCAGGAATTGCAGCTGGGATTACTGCTTTGTTTTACAGTCCAATTGCTGGAATTTTATTTGCCTACGAAGTGATTTCAAAAAAACGCACAAAAACTTTTTTCCTTACTACAATTCTAGCCGTTTCTGTTGCATCTGGATTATTATTTGTACTAAATGAACCTCCATTATTCAACTTAAAAATTACAACTTGGCATTTGCATGCAATTCCTTATTTCATTCTTTTGGGAATTTTGGCTGGATTAAATTCTGTATATTTAACCAAATGTGTAATTTTCTTTAAGAGAGAATTTTCTAAAATTAAAATATCATATTACAAAATAATTATAGGTTCTATAATTTTAAGCGCATCCTTATTCCTATTTCCACAACTTTACGGAGAAGGATATAATTCAATAAAAGAAATTTTTTTGCAATCGGATACTATAAAACTGAGTTATACAATTGTATTCACCTTTATTGGAATTTTAATTTTAAAACCTATAGTAACTTCAATAACACTAGCTTCTGGAGGTGACGGAGGTGTTTTTGCTCCAAGTTTATTTATCGGGGCATTCCTCGGATTACTATTAGCAACTGTTTTAAATACTTTTTTTTATGCCAATGTAATTCCAATAAATTTTATGATAATAGGCATGGCGGCAGTTCTTAGTGCAAGTATACATGCTCCTTTTACAGCAATTTTTCTAATTTGCGGATTGACGAATGATTACACCTTATTCTTCCCTATTTTAGTGGTTTGTTTAATTTCTAAATACACTGCAAAAATAATATTTCCTTATACTGTTTATACCTTTTTACCTAGTTTAGCCAAATAATTACTTATGCCAATTCAGAAAATAAAACGGAGTTACCGGAAAGCCAAATATATTCTTTACAAAGAGACTTTAGTCGATTTTAAAGAACATTTGTGGTCGTTTCTGGGCTCATTTGTCGCTATTGGGATTTTAGCATATATCCAATCCATACATTTTTCAGGCAATGATGCTGTGTATTTAATTGGTTCTTTTGGAGCATCGAGCGTGTTAGTTTATGGTATTATTCAAAGTCCATTTTCTCAACCCCGAAACTTAGTTGGTGGTCATTTAATCTCAGCATTTATAGGTGTAACTGTTCATAAATTCGTTCCTGATATTATTTGGATAGCTGCTCCATTAGCTGTTTCACTTTCTATAGTTTTGATGCAAATTACCAAAACCTTGCATCCACCAGGAGGAGCAACTGCTCTAATTGCTGTTATTGGTTCCGATAAAATAAAAGCTCTCGGTTATACCTATTTATTTTCCCCCGTATTAATTGGTGTATTGATTTTACTTATTACTGCATTAATTTTTAACAATATGACTTCGAAAAGGCAATATCCTAGTCATAAAAAATATCATAAAATTAAAAAGAGAATTCGAGCAGTTTTGATAATGTATCAAAATTAGTGATACTAAATTTGTCCTCATTCTAATGCGCTCCTATACTCATTAAAATGGGTTTACTGCTAACACTTGTACCAATGATATTAATTTAAGATTAAGATTATTCCTTGTTTTATTTTTAATCTATTTTCTTCCTCTTACAAATTTTGACTCAGAATTCTCATTACTTTTCATAACCAAGAATCACGAAATTTTCTTATAACTCCAAACAGCTATACTATTTAAAACAATCGCATAACTCACGATGATAAAAAATTGAAATGAAATATCCGAAAATGTAGCACCTTTCAGCATCACCATTCGGACTATTTCTACAAAATAGCGAATGGGATTGAATAAAGTAATGTTTTGCGCCCATTGTGGCATACTATCGATTGGTGTAAACAAACCGCTCATTAGAATAAAAATCACCGTGAAAAACCAAGCAATAAACATAGACTGTTGTTGGGTTTCGGTAAAATTTGAAATAATCAATCCGATGCCCAAAATAACCAATAAATAGACTGATGTGAACAAATAAATCAAACTGATATTTCCCAAAATAGGAATGTTAAAAACTAGTTTGGCAATAGTCAAGCCGATACTAAGAATAAATAACCCTAGTACCCAAAAAGGAAATAATTTTCCAATAATGAATTGGTGTTTTTTTATGGGAGTAACATTGATTTGTTCCAAAGTACCGATTTCTTTTTCCCGAACAATATTCATGGACGATAAAAATAAAGTCAACATAGTTACCAAAAGCACCAAAATTCCTGGTACCATAAAAGTTTTGTAATTCAGCGTATTGTTATACCAAAATGAAGGAATAGTTACAATATTTTGAGCTGGAATCAAATTTCCTTCTTTATAAGATACCAATTGCGTTTGCAAATTCTGATTGAAATTACCAATGACTTGAGTGATGTATACATTTTCAATTCCTGCAGAAGCCCCGTCAATTGCATTGATACTTACAGCTAAGTTTGATTTTTTGTCTTTAAGTATATTGCGCTCAAAGTGATTTGGGATTTCGAGTATTACATCTACTTTTCCTTTTTGCATTTCTTCATTGGCTAATTCTTTTGATTCAAATTCATTTTTAATTTGAAAATATTCAGAGGCAGCAAATTTTGAAATTAATTCTCTCGAAGCTTGTGAATGATCGTGATCAATATAAGAAAAAGCAATATTTTTCACTTCAAAACTAGCAGCATTCGATAAGATTAACAATTGAAGCATTGGTAAAACAAAGATGATTGGTAGCATCCCTTTGTTTCTGAAAATTTGCCTAAACTCTTTTTGGATAATAAATAGTATTGTTTTCATTTTGCGTTTAGCTAATAATTTAGTTTGAAAATTACTCCAATCTTTTCTTATATTTTTTGGTACTTAAAGCAATGAAAAAAATAGTCATTGCGATTAGAATGGCAGTTTCTTTCCAAATTACTCCTAAAGTAGCTCCTTTGAGCATTACCGCTTTAATAATGATGATAAACCATTTCGCCGGAATAATGTTGCTGATGATTTGCAGTGGCAATGGCATACTCGAAATAGGGAAAATAAAACCCGAAAGGATAATTACAGGAAGCATTAAAGCAAACAACGAAATCATCATAGCGGTTTGTTGTGAGTTGGCTACAGTCGAGATTAATATTCCTAAGGAAAGCGCAGTAATAATAAACAAAACACTTTCAAAGGCTACTAAAAATATACTGCCAACAATCGGCATTTGGAACACAAAATAACCTAAAAGTACAATTATCGTAGCATTAATGATAGATAAAAAAATGTAAGGAAACACCTTTCCAATGATGACTAGAAACGGCTTTAAAGGCGAAACTAAAAGAACTTCCATCGTTCCCAATTCTTTTTCTCTTGTGATAGAAATAGAGGTCATCATTGCTGAAACCAGCATCAAAATAATGGTCATTACTCCCGGAACAAAGTTAAACACACTCTTTAGTTCTGGATTGTAATATAATTGCGTTTGGGTTTGAATGGAATAAGCAGCCGAATTCTCTTGATTTAATTTTTGAGTATAATTTTGCAAAATAGCATTGACATAATTCGTAATGGTATTGGCAATATTAGGGTCGGTGGCATCAGTGATTACTTGAACTTTAGCTTGTTTTTTGGTTTCTAAATTTTTGATAAAATGATTTTCAAAAACCAGAACCGCTTTTATAGTTCCTTTTTTAAAGACATTTTCTATTTCGTTTTCATTGCTGATTTCTTGCTTGATATCAAAATACTTGGAAGCATTGATTTTATTAATAATTTTTTGAGTTTCAGCATCTTTTGATTCGTCCAAAATCGCAATATTGACGTTATTGATTTCATTGGTAATAGCAAAACCAAACAACATAATTTGAGCAATGGGCATTCCAAAGAGAATAAACATCGTGCGCTTATCTCTAAAAATGTGGTAGAATTCCTTAGTTACAAAACCTATAAATCGTTTCATGGGTTATTTTTTAGCAAATTACTATTCAATATTTCGAGCCAACTTCAAGAAGACTTCATTCATAGAATCGACTTTGAATTGTTTTTTTAAATTTTTAGGAGAATCTAAGGCTTCAATTTTTCCATCTACCATAATCGAAACGCGGTCGCAATATTCGGCTTCATCCATATAATGTGTGGTAACAAAAATAGTCGTGCCTTTATACGCTTGAGCATAAATCATTTCCCAAAATTGTCTTCGAGTAATAGGGTCAACACCTCCCGTTGGTTCGTCAAGGAAAATAATTTTGGGTTCGTGCAGTAAGGCCACCGAAAATGATAATTTTTGTTTCCAACCCAAAGGTAAAGCGCCTACTAATTGATTTGCCACTTCTTCTAATTCCAATTCCGCTATTAAAATCGCCGTTTTTTCTTTGATTTGTTTTCGACTTAACCCATAAATTCCGCCAAAAAAAGTAATATTCTCTTTGATGGTCAAATCGTCATATAGCGAAAATTTTTGGCTCATGTAGCCAATATTTCTCTTGACCATTTCAGCCTGATTAGCAATGTCAAATCCCGCAACTGTAGCCTTTCCCGAACTTGGTTTAGAAATCCCGATTAACATTTTCATCGCCGTTGTTTTTCCAGCTCCATTGGCACCCAAGAATCCGAAAATTTCTCCTTTGGCGACTTCAAATGAAATGTTGTTCACTGCCGTAAATTCACCAAAAGTTTTGGTGAGATTGTGTACTGATATGATGCTTGACTGTTTCAATGTTTAGTGTTCTAAAGCGGTTAAATCCATAAAAACATCCTCAATTGTTGGGGTAGCAATATGAATTTCTATTTCAGTATGATTTTTACTTTCCAAATAATACTGTAAATCAGCGCTATTAAAATTATTTTTTTGGTCAATATAATGGATGAATTCGCCAAAGGCAAAAACACTGTATTGGCTTGGATAAGCTTTTAAGTCGTGTAACAATTGGTGTGTGTTTTTGGCTGAAATAGCATAAATAGTTTTGGGATATTTTGAAATAATATTTTTGGGGCTATCAATTTCAAAGATTCTTCCTTTTTGAATCAAGGCAATTCGGTCGCATAAAGCGGCTTCGTCCATATAAGGAGTTGAAACCAAAATGGTAATTCCTTTTTGCTGTAATCGTTTTAGCATTTCCCAAAAATCTTTTCGGGAAACAGGGTCAACACCTGTGGTGGGTTCGTCAAGAAATAAAACTTTTGGTTTGTGAATCAAAGCACAACACAAGGCTAATTTTTGTTTCATTCCGCCCGAAAGCGCACCGGCGCGTCGTTTTTTGAAAGGCTCAATTTGAACATATATCTCTCGAATCAAGTCGTAATTTTCTTCAATGGTGGTGCCAAAAATGGTGGCGAAAAACTGAAGATTTTCTTCTACGGATAAATCTTGGTACAAGGAGAATTTGCCTGGCATATAGCCTACCGAATTTCGAATGGATTTGTATTCTTTTACAACATCAAAACCCGCGACGTTTGCCATACCTTCGTTTGGAAGGAGTAGGGTAGTTAGGATTCTAAAAATAGTCGTTTTTCCAGCACCATCGGGGCCAATAAGTCCAAACAATTCCCCTTCATTTACATCAAATGAAATGGCTTCAATGGCTTTGAAGTCTTTATACGATTTGGATATGTTCTGAACAGAAATACTCATTTTATTGAATCCACATTTCGGCTGGCATTCCAATTTTTAGACTACCATCATTTTTTACTTTCACTTTTACAGCATAGACTAAATTGGCACGTTCTTCTTTAGTTTGAATGATTTTTGGAGTAAATTCAGCCGAAGAAGCAATCCAAGAAATAGTTCCAGGATAGGATTTCATATCTTCTTGAGCATCAATTTTTACGGTTACTTTTTGTCCTACTTTAATTTGATTTAATTGCTTTTCGCTAATGTACACCCGCAAGGTCATTTCAGTGATGTCGGCAATTTTATACAAGGGTTTACCAAAGCTTGTTACTTCATTGGCTTCAGTGTATTTTGCTAAAACGGTCCCTTGAAATGGATTGATGATGTTACATTTTTTGATTTGGTCGTTTATTTTTTCAATTTGTACGTCGATAGATTTTACTTCATTGTTGATGGGAGCATCTTGTGTTTTGACACTTTTAATTTGCTCGTTCAACACATTGACTTTTCCGTTGATTTCATCCACCTGACGCTTGGTTGCGGCATTTTCGGCAAACATATTTTGGATTCTTTTTTGGTCTATCAAAGTAGTTTTCAATTGCTCCTTCAAAACTGCCGTTTGGGATAACACATTTTGCGACTTAGAGGCTATGGTACTTTTGGAAGCAATCAGTTGTTGTTTCGAAAAATACAGTTGTGTGGTGTCTATTAATCCTATTAACGTGTTAGGTGCTAAAGTAGCACCTTCTTTAAGGTTTAAAAATTCAATTTTTCCATTGGCTTCTGCCGAGATGGTCACTTCTGTAGCTTCAAAATTTCCGTAGCCATCGGCTTTGTCGTTACTTTTGGTACACGCTACTACATTCATTAATACTAAAAACACAAATACTTGTTTCATTTTGATTCGTTTATATAATGTTATTAATTTCCTTTGATTACTTTGTAATTGGCTTTCGCTAAAGCCAATTGAATTTGATGTGTTTTCTGATTGATTTTGGATTCGTATAAATTGCTAAATTCCACCAAATAATCAGAGGAGGTAATCACCCCGTTTTTTAACTGTGCATCCGAAGATTTGGCAACGGCTTCACGTAAATTGATGATTTCTTGATCGGTATGAATCGTTTCATCCAGTTTGTTAATTTCTGTTTGGATTTCTTGTAATTGCAAATGGGTATTGAGTAAGAAAGTTTCTTTTTCGGTCGTGATAATCGCCTCCGAAATAGAAAGAGAAGCTTCGTCTTTTTTGGTTTTGTCCCAATCCCACACATTCCAATTGGCTTTTAGTCCTACTATATAAAAGGTTTGAAACGAATTGTTTAACATGTTTAGCCCTGGATTTCCATAACCTGCAGTCCCAAAAGCAGTAATTTTAGGCAGCTTGTTTTTTGAAATGAGTTCTTTTGAACCTAAAATTTGTTGGTTTTGCAACTCAAACAATTGTATTTCTGGTCGGGAAATAGTTTCATAGTCAGCAACTGAAATTAGTGGTTTTTCTAAAATAGTTTTTTCATCTAAAGGAGAAAATATAAGAGTAGATAAGTTAGTCAAAAGCCTATTTTTATCCAATTCGTTTTCACGCAATTGTTGTTTGATTTTTAGATTTTCAGCTTCCAATACTTGCTCAGAAGCAGGAATAAGTACCCCAAATTTCACTCCCGATTTCACTTCTTTAATTTTGGAAGCTAATTGTTCTTGTTTAGAAGTCAAAATTAATTTTCTTTCTTGCGCCAAAAGAATGGAAAAGTACAATTGGTTGATTCGTGTTTTAAGGGAGTACAAATTGACCGCAACTTGTTGTTGCTGTGTTTGTGTTTGAATTGCTCTCAATTTAACATTGGAATCAATGAGACCACCATTGTAAATCAATTGATTGACATCCAAAGTAGCTCGGTATTGGTCTTTGTTTAAAGGGGTTATATTAGGTAATGGAATTGGTAAACCTGTCACATCGGATTGATAACTAGCTTGTGCGTTCAAATCAATTTTAGTTAGTTTAGCAGTATTCAACGAAGACGTTTCATAAGCTGATTTCTGTGCGAATAATCCCGATTGTTTTGCTAATGGGTAATTTTTGTTCGCCAATTCATAACAATTCTCTAAAGTTACAACTTGCTGTGCGTTAGAAAATTGGAATACCAAAATCACTAAAATGGAAAGTGTATTTTTCATTTTTTTATCGAATTAATAATGTGTTCTGCAATAGTTGTTTTTCGTTCCTCCATCATTTGATTGAATTCGGTTTCCGAAATATGAAACATTCCCTTTACCATAGTCTGTGCCGCAAAAGGGAAAACAGTTAGAGAAAAAATATCCAATAGTAGTTGTTTGGGCGGAATCGGTTTTATAATTCCAGCTGCAATTTCGGCTTCTATTTGGGCAATCATTAAACTCGGATTAGGTCGGTTTTCATGATTTAAAAATTGCATCACAAACTCAGGATTGTTATTCATTTCTTGAACAATGAACTGCGGTAAGAAGGGGTGGTTAATAACGAATGAAATGTAGCTGTGTGTAAATTGTCTGATTTTGTCAAAAATACTTTCGTTAGAACGAAAGATTAAATTAATCTGAGGAGCTAACTGGCTAAACGCTTTCATGAAAACCGCTTCAAAAAGCGATTGTTTGTTTTTAAAACAATAATGCAACATCGCTTTGTTGATACCTGCTTCATCTGCAATTTCTTGCATTCTCGCTCCTGCAAATCCCTTTTTTTGGAATACGATTCGGGCGGCATCAAATATTTTTTCTTCTGTAGTCATTTTAATTTAACTAAATGGTTTAACCAAATGGTTAACAAAGATATTTAAAAAAAGTATTTCAAAACGAAAAATTGAAAGTTTTTCGTTTCAATTAAGCGGTTAATGTATCGCCTTTAGTGACAGCGAGGTGTTAATTGTATGATTAACAATACTCTATGATTTTTCTTTCTTTCTTTCTTTCTTAGAATTCTTACTAGTCGCCTTTATCAGTCCTCGTGTATCAAAGTTAGTAGTCTTATAATTTGCATCCAATATAGAAGTTGTTTCTTGTTTTATATCGAACCGATAACATTCAGAAAATCAATGAGTTGGTTTGATTTTAAGTCTATAGCGCTCACAAAAAAACCTACTGTTATGCAGTAGGTTTTTTTGTAGGTATTAATTAGAAATAATTTTCAGTACATTTGATTGAGCTCAAAGTCAGGAGACTTTGAGTAGCGGGGTTGAATTAATAGACACGAGCAAGATGCTCGCACCAGCAAGGGGTTTTTACTTACAAATCATTTAAAACCTTTTAATCGTTTTAAGCCATAAATATTATGAAGCTAATAAAATTTTACTGTCTGATTTCATTTTCAGTATTAATATCCTGTATAGGGCATAAGACAGATGGTAGGTACATTACTACCCACAACAATTCTATGAATAGTATTTATGCTTTTTACACAAAAAAAGAATTAAATAATATAAATAGTATTCCAAATATGGGAAAAGAATCATTACCAAAAGAAGATGTCATTAATATCACAGGACGTATATATTGGGAAGAATACATTAAATATTGTGATAACCAAAAATTAAGATATTATATAATTAAAAAAGACAGCGTAGACAAATATGGCTGGAAAGAAATATTTAAAAAAAATATTTATAATAAAAAGTATCTTTTCACAATAGAGGATTTGGATAAAATAAATTGGACAATTACTTATTATAGTAAGTAAAACAACCCGATAGCGCGGATTTGCAATCCGTGCCTAACAAAATGCTCCTACTGGCGCGAGCATCTTGCTCGTGCCTAGAAATAAAAATTAATTAAAAACAATTTTAAAAAACAGCAACTTCGGTTGCTTTTTTTGTACTGAAAAATAAACGAGTATTCTAGCCCCGATAGCAGCAAGCTACTTTGTAGCTCAAACTAGTTCAAATTTAGAATTAGTTTATTTTTAATTGTTCAAAACCAATTTTATTGAGCGGTTACTTTATTTGGTTTTGTATTGCTAAATTCATTAATATCAATACTGAAAAGATTTGGCGAAGGAAATTTTGAGTAATAATTCTCGATATAGCCGCCTAATAAATACAATTTGTTGTCATAATAAAATAATTTTGAAGACTTCATCGGTAAGTCAATTAAATATTCTTTTTGTTCTTTTGTATTAACATCATAAGTATATAATTTTTCGTTTTCAAACAAGTATACCAGGTCATTTTTTGACGTAATTGCAGGGTTTTCTAATGGTAAAAATAGATTGCCTTCCGTTTTCCATTTTTCATTAATTAAGTCGAAACTTTCTATAGTAGATAAAGGTTTACCATTAGAGCCTCCAAATAAGTAAATTTTGTTATTTATCAAAATACCAGAAGTTTCTTTAGCTATTGGCATATCATTTAATTCATACCAATAACCGGAATTGATGTCGTAGGAGTGAACTTTGTTAGAATATTTTTTTATTCCATTTCCATCCATTTTTATTGAACCTCCTATCATAATTAAATTATTGTTATAAGTAAAGGAAACAAATTCAGCTGCTTGATGAGGATTAGTATTGTCTATAATAATTGTTTGTTTTTCTATGTCAAATACCTCAATTTTATTGTCTAAATATTCAAAAACAGCATTTGTTGAAATACTTTTACCCCCTAAGACATAAATTTTTTTATTATGTTCATTGATATTATGATATGCTCTTTTTCTGAATTTTGTTGAAGAAATTTCCCATTGATTTGTTATTATGTCATAAATCATTAGATTACCATTATATTTTTGCCCTGAATATTGAAAATTGAGCTCTCTAATATAGTCTTCCATTGTTGGGTCAGCTTTTTCATTTTGTATTTTTTTCCAAGCATCTGTTTTAAAGGAAGCATCTCCACCTATCACATATATTTTATTATCCTTTAAGATTGCTCCAGAATTTGATAGAGCATATTTTGGAGGAGTCAGTTTTTTAAAAGAAATTTTTTGTTTTAGACTTTTATTAGTGGATAATGGTAGTGTAACATTTTCTAATTGTTCAATATTTTCATCTAGAAAGATTAAAAAATTATTTTCTTTTAATTTTTCGAAGCTTATTTTTTTAGTAGCATAACTTATATGAGAGAAATATAATGTGTCATTTTTTTTAAGTTGTGCAGTAGTATTTAAAATAAAACCTCCATTTTCATCACTAGTACTATTTATATTCAATAATTTCAGTTTTATATTAACATTTTTAATTGGTAGATTGCTTTTTCTGTCAATTATTGAGCCAGTATACTCTTGGGCAATTGAGAACAAAGGAAGTAAGGTTAGGATTACTATTATTTTTTTCAAAATAGGTTTTAATGAAAGTTTAAATTAGATTAAAATTACTACTAATTTTCTAATTTGACGAATTATAATTTTGTTATTAGAGATTCACTTATTGGCTACTCTGAAGGTTGTTACACCCGATAGCGCGGATTTGCAATCCGTGCCTAACAAATAGCCACCAGCTGGCGCGCGTCTCGCTCGTGCCTAGAAATAAAGTTTAATTAAAAAACAAAAGAGCAACTACTGTTGCTTTTTTGTTTTGAAAAATAAACGGGAATTCTAGCCCCGATAGTAGCAAGCTACCTTGTAGCGCGAATAGCGGGACAGCACGGGTGGAGAAATTAAAAACAACTGCTCCTAAATAAGTTCTGAATCACTGTAACAATTGTTACTGACTGGCTAGGATATCCCTTCTACTTTTGCTTCATCAATTAAAAAATAATTATGAAGAAACTACATTTAGTAATACTTATGGGATGTTTGGCTTTTTTATTGGTTGCTTCAATTTAATTTTAATTGTTTTGTAGTATTTTCAAATCCTGGTATAGCAGCTGTTGTTGCAGTACCAGTTTTTTGTAGGTATGATTGGAAAGGATTTTCAGTTATTTGTTTTCTTTAGTTCAAAGTCAAAAGACTTTAAACTAAAGAAAATATCTAGTAGGGTAGGACTGTGTTGATGTTAAAATTTGGTATTTAGTACAGAAACCATTTTTTGGTGCTATTTTTCAAGTGATTTTTACACTAAAAAGAGGTGATTCTTTTCAAATCAGCTACGGTAGCAATTGGATTTTCGGCTTTAAAAACAAAACTTCCTGCTACTAAAACATCAGCACCCGCTTCAGCCAATTGTTTGGCATTTTTATTGGTTACGCCTCCGTCAATTTCAATTTGAGTCACAGCGCCTTTTTTAGTAATCAATGCTTTTAATTGACGCACTTTATCGTAGGTGTTTTCAATAAATGATTGACCTCCAAAACCTGGATTCACACTCATGATGCAAACCAAATCAATATCGTTAATCACATCTTCTAATAAATTGATGCTAGTATGTGGGTTCAAAGCTACACCTGCTTTCATTCCTGCCGCTTTGATTGCTTGTAGCGTTCTGTGTAAGTGCGTACACGCTTCGTAGTGAACAGTCAATACATTCGCACCTAAATCAGCAAAGGTCTTGATGTAGCGATCTGGATCAACAATCATCAAATGGACGTCGATGGTTTTTTTAGCATGTTTCGAAATCGCTTCTAAAACCGGCATTCCAAAAGAAATATTGGGAACAAAAACACCGTCCATAATATCAATATGAAACCAGTCGGCTTCACTAGCATTAATCATTTCGATGTCGCGTTGTAAGTTGGCAAAATCAGCGGCTAAAACGGATGGGGCAATAAGTGTGTTTTTCATGTGTAATTGTAATTAAAAAACTCCGGAATGAAGCCGGAGTTTTGGTAGGTTTACCCTAAATATGTTTTTAATATTTTACTTCTTGAAGTATGTTTCAATCTGCGGATGGCTTTTTCTTTAATTTGGCGTACACGCTCGCGAGTTAAGTCGAAAGTTTCTCCAATTTCTTCTAACGTCATTGGGTGTTGATCGCCTAAACCAAAATACAAACGAACTACGTCTGCTTCTCTTGGAGTTAAGGTTTCTAAAGAACGTTCGATTTCCGTACGCAACGATTCGTGAATCAATTCGCGGTCTGGGTTTGGAGACTCACCTGAGCGTAACACGTCATACAAGTTAGAATCTTCTCCTTCTACCAAAGGCGCATCCATAGATAAGTGACGCCCTGAGTTTTTCATAGACTCTTTTACGTCATTTACGGTCATGTCCAATTCTTTGGCAATTTCTTCTGCAGAAGGCGGACGTTCGTTAGATTGCTCTAATAAAGCGTACATTTTATTGATTTTATTGATCGAACCAATTTTATTCAAAGGCAAACGAACGATACGAGATTGTTCGGCCAAAGCTTGCAAAATAGACTGACGAATCCACCAAACGGCATACGAAATGAATTTGAAACCACGCGTTTCGTCAAAACGTTGAGCCGCTTTGATTAAACCTAAATTTCCTTCATTAATCAAATCGGGAAGTGTTAACCCTTGATTTTGGTATTGTTTAGCCACCGAAACAACGAAACGTAAATTAGCTTTGGTCAATTTCTCTAAAGCACGTTGGTCTCCGGCTTTGATCTTCTGAGCTAATTCTACTTCTTCGTCAGCAGTAATAAGGTCAACTTTTCCAATTTCTTGTAAATATTTGTCTAATGAAGCGGTTTCACGATTGGTAACCTGCTTGGTAATTTTAAGTTGTCTCATGTCTTTGTCTCCTCAATTTTTTAAGTGTACAAAGGTTATACGTAAGGAGTGTTTAAAAAGTTACAAAATTTTTAAATTATTTTCATAAAAACGAAAAATCCCGTTCCAATATTTCGGAACGGGATTTTTTCTATCAATAAACCTTTAGTAAACTAAGATTGGATTACTCTTTTTTCTCCTCACGTGGAGGTCTTGGTAAAAGTGCTTTTCTTGACACTTTTTCTTTTCTAGTTTTAGGGTCAAGACCAAGGTATTTCACTTGGAATACATCTCCCATATTCACTACATCAGAAACATTTTCAGTACGTTCCCAAGCTAATTCAGATACGTGTAATAAAACTTCGTTTCCTGGAGCAGCTGTATATTCTACAACAGCACCAAAATCTAACATTTTGATTACTTTAACTTCATAAGCTTCACCTACTTCTGGTTTGAAAATGATAGAATCAATTTTAGCCAATACCGCTGCAATTCCATCAGGATCTGTCCCTAAGATTTCAACTACACCTTGTTCGTCCACTTCGTTAATAACGATGGTACAACCAGTAGCTTTTTGTAATTCTTGAATTACTTTTCCACCAGGTCCAATTAACGCTCCAATGAAGTTTCCAGGAATAGTACGCATGATGATTTTTGGTGCATGTACTTTTACGTCAGTATTAGGTTTGTCTAATGTTTCCATTATTTTACCTAAAATATGCAAACGTCCATCACGAGCTTGAGCCAAGGCTTGCTCCATGATTTCATACTTCAATCCATCAATTTTGATGTCCATTTGACAAGCTGTAATTCCTTCAGAAGTACCAGTTACTTTGAAATCCATATCTCCTAAATGATCTTCATCACCTAAAATATCAGATAACACTGCAAAACGTTCTCCGTCAGTAATCAATCCCATCGCAATTCCAGAAACTGGACGAATCATTTGAATACCAGCATCCATTAATGATAATGTTCCCGCACAAACGGTAGCCATTGAAGAAGAACCATTCGATTCTAATACTTCAGAAACCACACGAATAGTGTAAGGACAATCAGCAGGAATCATGTTTTTCAACGCACGTTGTGCTAAGTTTCCGTGACCTACTTCTCTTCTTGAAGTTCCTCTTAATGGACGAGCTTCTCCTGTTGAGAATGGTGGGAAATTATAGTGTAAATAGAATTTTTCTTCTCCTTGTTCAGATGGTGAGTCAATTTGGTTGGCTTCTCTAGATGTTCCTAAAGTAGCTGTAGCCAATGCTTGAGTTTCTCCACGGGTAAACAATGCTGATCCGTGAACAGATGGTAAATAATTTACTTCACTCCAAATAGGACGAATTTCAGTAGTTTTTCTACCATCCAAACGAGTTCCTAAATCTAAAGTTACATTACGAACTGCTTCTTTATTTACTTTGTAGAAATATTTAGAAACTAAATCTCCGTTTTCTGCCAATTCTTCTTCTGTAAATAAAGCTTTTACTTCTTCTTTTACAGCATCAAATGCAGCTGAACGTTCGTGTTTAGCCGAACCTTTGCTAGCAATAGCGTAAATTTTATCATAAGCGGCAGCTCTTACTTTAGCGTAAATAGCGTCGTCATTTTTTTCAGTTTCGTACGTACGAACTTCTTTTTTTCCAAATGCTTGTGCCAATCTTTCTTGAGCGGCAATTTGTACTTTAATATGTTCGTGAGCAAATTTAATGGCTTCTACCATTTCTTTTTCTGAAATTTCTTTCATTTCTCCTTCTACCATGGCGATAGAATCTCTTGAAGCTCCAATCATCATATCAATATCTGATAATTCTAATTGTGCGCGAGATGGGTTGATGATGAATTTACCATCAATTCGTCCAACTCTAGCTTCTGAAATTAAAGTTTCAAAAGGAATGTCTGACAATGCTAATGCAGCTGAAGCAGCTAATCCTGCTAAGGCATCTGGCATAACGTCTTCGTCATGAGACATTAATTGAATCATCACTTGCACTTCTGCATGGTAGTCAGATGGGAAAAGCGGACGCAATACACGATCCACTAAACGCATCGTCAAAACTTCGCTATCACTTGGACGAGCTTCTCTTTTGAAGAAACCACCAGGAAAACGACCTGCTGCTGCAAATTTTTCACGGTAATCTACCGTTAATGGTAAAAAGTCAATACCAGGACTGGCTTTTCTTGCGGAAACAACTGTACCTAAAATAACAGTATTTCCAATTCTTACTACTACAGATCCATCCGCTTGTTTAGCTAAACGACCTGTCTCGATTGTGATGTTTCTGCCATCACCTAAATCGATACTTTCTACAAATAATTGTGGAATCATAAATTTTTAATATTGATTAAAACTTTGGAATTAGTTGTGTTGTTGTGTGTAGTTGTTGTATAAAATCCCAATGAAAAACCAAACTTTTTTTGTTGTTGTGTAAAAATAAAAAGAGGCACTTTCGCACCTCTTTTTTATATTGATTATTTTCTAATACCCAATACTTTGATAATCTCACGATATCTGTTGATATCTTTTTTCTTCAAATAGTCTAGTAGAGCTCTTCTTTTACCTACTAATAATACTAATGAACGCTCAGTGTTGTAATCGTGACGATTTTTTTTCAAGTGCTCAGTTAAATGGCTAATTCTGTGTGTGAATAAAGCGATTTGACCTTCTGCAGAACCAGTATTTTCTGCTTTTCCTCCGTGTTTAGCGAAGATTTCTTCTTTAATTTCTTTAGTTAAATACATTCCAATATTATTTAAATGATTATTATGTATGTTATATAGCTATTATATAACGGCTGCAAAAGTACTATTTATTTTTTGAAATGGACTAAATATTAGAAATATTTTTTAACTTTTTATAGTAATAGGTAATCTATAAAAAACTTTGGTCTTAACACCTCTGATTTCTCCTGGAATCCAATCTTCAGATTTTTTAATCACTCGCAATGCTTCATCACCAGAACCATAACCGATGTCATGAATTATTTTAGAATCAATTATTTTTCCATTTTTATCAATTGTAAATGAAATCAGAATTTTTCCGTTAAGATTAGCGGACAAAGGTCTTTCGTAGCTAGGGGTGACTCTAGGAACTATAAAGTTTTGTCCAATGTATTTGTAGAAATTGTCCATTCCTATTTTAGGAATTGGTTTTTTAAATACTTCAGTGTAAGGATGTTCAAGGTTGTCCCAATCGGTACTTACTCCATTGACAAATTTCCCTTCGTTATAGATTTCTGTAAAACTAATTTTTAATTCTTTTGATTTCCCAGTCCAAATTCCGTTTCGCAAACCATTTTTAATTTCGCCACTTTCAGAAAAAGTAGTATTGGGATTCAAATAATCTATTTTTGTTTCAGTCGCTTTGGTATAAAAACCGTTTCCGTTAATCACATCTTGATTCCCATTTTCATCCCAATGTTGGTGAATTTTCTCAACAATAATTTTACTTTTCATATCAAGATTGTAATCTTTTTCAAATTCTGTAGTTCCATTTTCGTACCACCCAAATTGTTTCCCATTTAAACTAAAATTAAGATAATTTGATATCTCTTTTTTATTGCCGTTTTCATAATACGATATTACAGTTCCAATAAACCGCATTGAGTTCTTATCTTTTGTTTCTCCTTTCAAAGCTATTTTACCTGATTTATAATATTCGGCAAACACATAGCTCTCTTTGTCTAAATAATAATCTTTAATTACTCTAATGTATTGGTGCTCTTTTTCTTTGCAGAAGCTATGGGTGGAATCTACATAAATAACAAGATCTTTATTTTTTTGAGCTATTCCAATAAAGAAAAACGATAAAAATAGGAGTGCAACTTTGTATTTCATATGAATTAAAATAATTTAGCAACTTCTTGATTTACAAATTCTAAAAAACGTTCGTCTTCTACAGTAAAAGGATCTAAAACATGACTGTCAATATCAATTTGTCCAATGTTGATTCCGTTAACGAATAAAGGTACCACAATTTCAGATTTTACAGTAAAACTACACGCAATATAATTGTCTTGAGCCGCCACATCTGGCACTACAAAATTTGAGTTGGATTCGGCTACCTGACCACAAATTCCTTTTCCAAATGGAATTACGGTGTGGTCTGTTGGCGCGCCAACATAAGGGCCTAAATGCAGCGTTCTGTTTTCGTGATTGGCAAAATAAAAGCCTACCCAGTTATAATGAGCCACATTCTCGTTAAGTAATTGGCAGATGGCTTGTAGTTTTTCGTCTCTCGAAGTTAGGGTATTTACAATGATTGTTGAAACTCTTGGCTGTAATTCTTGAAATGTCATGGACTATGATTTTTAAACAAAAGTATTAAATAAAAATACATAATATTTATTTCGTACCTTTAAAGGAGATATAAAGAGTTCCGTTATGAAAATTGTGAAACATTCAGGTGATATAGTCGATTTTGATCCAGAAAAACTCCGAACCTCTCTTTTGAAATCAGGTGCAGAACCCCAAGTGGTAGCGTCCATTTTAAAGGAGATAAAAAAAGAACTTTTTCAAGGAATGACGACTAAGCAAATTTATAAAATGGCTTTTGGTCTATTAAAAAAAACAGCTAATGCACACGCTGCACGGTACAATTTGAGAGAATCTATCCGATTGTTAGGCCCTGCCGGATTTTTCTTCGAGAAATATATAGCGCGTCTATTTGCTTCAGAACATTTTGAAACGATGACAAACCTTACACTCCAAGGGAAATGTGTTACTCATGAAATAGATGTTTTGTTGAAAAAAAACAATTCCATTGCTATGGTCGAATGTAAATTTCACCAAGGTAGAGATGCGGCTTCGGATGTAAAAGTGCCTATGTATATCCTGTCGCGATTTAATGATTTGAAAGAAAGAACACATCCTGTTTTTGATGATAGGGAGCATATTACGAAATGTTGGATTGTGACCAATAACCGGTTTACGTTAGATGCTATGACATTTGCCAACTGTTCGGGCTTGAATTTATTGAGTTGGGATTTTCCCAAAAACAATAATTTGAAAACAAAAAACGATAGTAACGCCTTGTATCCAGTTACTTGTTTGACCACATTATCTCTTGCAGAAAAAGATAAATTACTGATTTTAGATGTGATTTTGGTAAAAGAGATCATTAACAATTCGGATTGTTTGGAAAAAATAGGAATAAGTCCGAGCCGAATAAAAAATGTGTTGAAAGAGGCTACAGAATTATGCCGGTATATATAAAATGAGGAGGAAACTTTAAAAAATAAAAAGATGAAAGTAAAATTTATAGGAGGAGCGGGAACAGTTACAGGTTCAAAAACACTAATAGAGAGTAATGGAATTCGTATTTTAGTAGATTGTGGCTTGTTTCAAGGTGTAAAAGCGTTGCGTGAGCTCAATTGGGAACCATTGCCTATATTGCCTTCGAGTATTGATTATGTGTTGTTGACTCACGGGCATTTGGATCATTGCGGCTGGTTACCACGATTAGTAGCCCAAGGTTTTCAGGGTAAAATTTATTGTAGCGGTCCTACGAAAGAGATTACCAAATTGATTCTTTTGGATTCAGCTAAAATTCAAGAAGAGGAAGCGCGCTTAGCCAATGAAAAGAAATTCTCTAAACACGAAGTAGCAGAACCATTGTATACGGTGGATCAAGCTAAGGCAGTTTTTCCACTTTTCAGAATTGCTGCAATTGAAGAACAAATTCCTTTGGATGCCGAAATTAGTGCCGTTTTTACCAATGCGGGTCACATTTTGGGAGCTTGTAGTATTGCTTTGCACATTGAAAACCAAACGTTAGTTTTTTCTGGCGATATTGGGCGTGATAATGATATTTTGATGTTTCCACCTACCAAACCGAAACAGGCGGACTATATTTTTCTTGAAAGTACGTATGGGAATCGAATTCATCCCACTTCAGATGCTAAATTTGAATTGGAAACCTATGTCAACAATGCGGTTGATAGAGGAGGAACTTTGATTATTCCAAGTTTTGCGGTAGAAAGAGCACAAACCTTAATGTATTTGCTTTGGCAATTGAAAGAAGAAGCTCGCATTCCTAATATCCCGTATATTATAGATACACCGATGGGAATTAATGCTTTGGATATCTTTTCGAATAATAAAAAATGGCACAAATTATCATTGGAAGATTGTGAGGCGATGAGCAAAATGTTTCTTTTGGTTTCTGATTACCAAGAAAGTGTGTCAGTTATTTTTGATCAACAACCTAAAGTAGTTATTGCCGCTAGCGGAATGGTAACGGGCGGGCGTGTATTGAGTTACTTAGAGCATTATATTAGTATGCCTGAAACTACTATTATTATTGTGGGCTATCAAGCTGAAGGGACACGTGGTCGAAAATTATTAGAAGGAGTTAAGGAAATTAAAATTCACGGAAAATACCATCCTGTCTTAGCTACTGTTTTAGAAATCAAAGGTCTTTCGGCACATGGAGATCAAAACGATTTGTTGCATTGGCTTTCGGATTTGGAGGTGAAACCTAAAAAAATATTCATCGTTCACGGAGAAAATGAACCTGCCGATGAACTTCGTATCAAGATCCAAGAAAAATACGGTTACGATTGTTCTGTTGCTATGATGGGACAAGAATTTGAACTTTAACAGGATTTTAAATTTAAGGGATGGAATATTATGTAAATTTGCAGTATGAATTGTAAAAAATACATCGGGTTATTTTTAGCGTTGCTGATATTGGTTTCCAATGTTGGTTTGGCTTTTACAATGCATTATTGTGGGGGTAAAGTAGCTTCTGTATCTGTTCAAACTTTAGCCAATACAACTGATTCCGAAAAAGGGTGTTGCGCTAAAAAAGCAATTACAAAAGACTCTTGTTGTAAAAATAAAACAGTTCATTTTCAAAAAAAATCGGACAATGCAACCTTAAAAGCGTTTTCTTTTGAACCGTATGTTGCTTATCTAGTTCCCGAAAATAAAGTAGAAATAGCTACTTTACAAGCTGCTTTTATACATAAACCCATTGCAACCTATTATTGTGATGCCAATGCGCCTCCTTTATTTAAGTTGTACCATCGCTATATTTTCTACGCCTGATTTTTTTAATGTTTTTAAAAGTCAAGTCTTTTAGGACTTGAAGTTTATTTTTTACAAACATTAAAATCATTTTATATGCAAAAATCAATCTTGTTTTTTGTACTTTTTTTACTGGCAACTCCCATTTTTGCACAACAAAAATTGGAAGAAGTAAAAATTGTCACAAAGCGTAAAGGACTTCAAAAATCGTTTACAGTTACTGGTAACACTACCTTGGTAACGAGTAAGGAATTGCTCAAAGCCGCCTGTTGTAATTTGGCAGAAAGCTTTGAGACTAATCCGTCTATTGATGTGAATTTTTCAGATGCTTTAACAGGGACAAAACAAATTAAAATGTTAGGTTTGACCAGTCCTTATTTGTTAATTGCTGAAGAAAACATTCCGTCTGTTCGAGGCGCTTCGCAAGCCTATGGTTTGTCTTTTACTCCAGGTACTTGGGTAGAAAGTATTCAAATTACAAAAGGAGCGGGGAGTGTGGTCAATGGCTACGAAAGTATTTCGGGGCAAATTAATACTGAACTCATAAAACCGATTAACGACATTCCATTTTTTTTGAACGCTTATGGTTCAACCGACTCAAGGTTTGAATTGAATACGCATTTCAATACGCATCTTTCAGATAAATGGAGCAGTAGTTTGTTTTTACACGGCAACACTCGTACGGCCAAAATGGATAAAAACGAGGATGGTTTTTTAGACAATCCATTGGCAAAACAAATCAATATTTTGAACAGGTATCAGTATTATGATGCTGAAAAAGGCTGGGTGAGTTTTATCAATTTTAGATACATGAATGATAAAAAACAAACGGGACAAATTAATTTCAATCCAGATAAAGATAGAGGGACAACCCATTTTTGGGGTTCAGAGATTAATACAGAACGTTTGGATATTACTACCAAATTAGGTTATGTTTTCAAAGACTTGCCGTATCAAAGTATCGGTTTTCAGAATGCTTTTACGACTCATAACCAGCAATCGTATTTTGGCTTGAGCCAATACAATATCAAGCAAAATAGTTATTATTCGAACTTAATTTTTAATTCGATTATCAATAACACCATGAATAAGTTTGCCGCAGGGTTGAATTTTACGTTAGATAATTATCAGGAATTAGTTACTACCCAAAATTGGAGTAGAACGGATAATTCTATTGGTGCTTTTTTCGAATACACCTATGATAATAGTGATAATTTTAGTATAATTCTTGGAGGAAGAATTGATAATCATAACCGTTTGGGGACTTTTGTAACTCCCCGTTTGCATTTGAGATACAATCCTTGGGCGAAAGCCGTTGTTCGATTTTCAGCAGGAAGAGGAAAACGAAGCGCGAATATTTTTGCAGAAAATCAATCGCTTTTTGCTAGTTCGAGAGCTTTCTCTATTTTGGATACCAATGGCAAAATGTATGGATTGAATCCCGAAATTGCTTGGAATTACGGAACAAGTTTTACCCAATCTTTTATGCTTTTTGGCAAAAGTGCCGATGTGACTCTCGATTGGTACCGTACCGATTTTCAGAATCAAGTCGTGGTGGATGTAATGCAAAGTTCACAACAAGCTTTGTTTTACAATTTGAAAGGTAAATCATTTGCGAATAGCTTTCAAATTGAATTCAATTATGAGATGGTGAAAAATCTTCGATTGCGTTCGGCTTATAAAATGTATGATGTGCAAACGGATTATTTTTCGGGCACTTTTCAAAAACCGTTACAAGCGAAGAATCGTTTCTTTGGAAATTTAGAATACGAAACTGCACCGAGAAATAATTCACAACACTGGAAATTCGATTTTACGTACAATTGGATTGGTGAACAACAATTGCCTAACACGCAATCGAATCCAATTAGTAGTCGATTACCCGAGTTTTCTCCTGCTTATTCATTAATGAATACCCAAATTACCCGTGTGTTTTCACCAGTATTTGAAATGTATGTTGGTGGAGAAAATATCGGGAATTATACGCAGTCCAAAGCTATTTTAGGAGCAGAAAATCCTTTTGGATCAACTTTTGATTCTTCTATTGTGTATGCACCCGTTTTTGGACAGATGTACTATGCCGGGTTGCGGTTTAAAATTAAATAAACGACAATGGCAATATTAAAAATCAATGTCAATGTCTATAACAATAACAAAAAAATAAAAATAGAAATCATGAAAAAAATAATTGCATTAGTACTTTTAGTATTCGTTGGACTTTCAGTTCAAGCACAAGTGAAAAAAAATAAAAATGCCAAATATGTTACAGAAGTAAATGGAAATTGTGAACAATGTCAAAAACGAATCCAGAAAGCCGCTTTCTCAGTTGAAGGAGTAAAGTCAGCGGTTTGGAATATTGAAACACATCAATTGAATGTGATTTTGAATGAGGAAAAATGCACGCTGTTGGATGTGAAAAAAGCCATTGCTAAAGTAGGACACGACACCGATGGGGTACGGGCTAAGGATGAGGTGTACGAAAGTTTACACCATTGTTGTCTGTATGAAAGAAAATAATTTTAGAATTATCAAAGCGTTAATAAAATTCTAAAAGCCATGTTTAAATTGTGGTTGCGCTAAATTATTCTTACTTTCACGCCCAAGTTACTAACTAAATTCAAGTGTATGAACAATTTTGATTGGACTCAATTACTTAATCCAGAGTTTTATATTACCCTATCAATTGGCGGGGTTCAAGTTGGGTTGTACATTGTTTTATTTATCATTTTTGCCGAAACCGGACTTTTTGCAGGATTCTTCCTTCCGGGAGATAGCTTGCTTTTTTTATCAGGAATCTACAGTGGAGATCTTGTGGGTAATATAATCGTAATCGAAAGTGATTTCGTCAACGTAACCTTATTAGCTTTATTAATTGCTTTTTCAGGAATTGTTGGAAATACAGTTGGTTATTGGTTTGGAGCCAAAAGTGGATATTATTTGTTTAAAAAAGAAGATTCTTTTTGGTTCAAGAAAAAGTACTTATTACAGTCGAAAGATTTCTTTGAAAAATATGGTGGTAAGGCGATAATTTATGCGCGCTTCTTGCCTATATTCAGAACTTTTGCACCAATAGTTGCAGGGATAGTTTCTATGGACAAAAAGAAATTTATGTTTTTTAATACCTTAAGTTCGTTTCTTTGGTCTTTTGTTTTGGTATTCTCTGGACATTATTTGTATGGAGTGTTTTTAGGATTTGGAATTGATTTGAAAGAACATATTGAAATGATAGTGATTGGAATAATTTTGATTTCCACCTTTCCTGTTTTTTTGAAATTATTGAAGAAACGACCTAAAGATAAGTAGTACAAGACAAAAAAAATCCGAAGTGAAAACTTCGGATTTTTTATTTAATATTTACTTCGTACTTCGTATATCGTACTTCGTAAATTGAATTACATCATTCCTGGCATACCTCCGCCCATTGGACTTGGTGCCGATTCTTCTTTGATGTCGATTAAAGCACATTCTGTAGTCAAGATCATTCCAGCAACAGAAGCCGCATTTTCTAAAGCTACACGAGTTACTTTCTTAGGATCAATGATTCCTGCTTTTAACATATCAACATATTCATCTGTTTTAGCGTTGTAACCAAAATCACCTTTTCCTTCAGCAACTTTTGCAACTACTACTGAACCTTCTAAACCAGCATTTTCAACGATAGTTCTTAAAGGCGCTTCTACAGCACGAGATACGATTTGTATTCCAGTTGCTTCGTCAGCGTTGTCTGCTTTGATTTTGCTTAAAACTGCTTTTGCTCTTAATAAGGCAACACCTCCACCAGCAACAATTCCTTCTTCAACTGCTGCACGAGTAGCGTGAAGTGCATCGTCAACACGGTCTTTTTTCTCTTTCATTTCTACTTCAGAAGCCGCTCCAACGTACAATACTGCAACACCACCAGCTAATTTAGCCAAACGCTCTTGCAATTTTTCTTTATCATAGTCAGAAGTAGTAGTTTCCATTTGACCTTTGATTTGGTTGACACGGTTTTTGATTGTATCCGCATCACCAGCTCCACTAACAATGGTAGTGTTGTCTTTGTCAATGTTTACTCTCTTCGCAGTTCCCAACATATCGATGGTTGTGTTTTCTAAAGTGTATCCTCTTTCTTCAGAGATTACAGTTCCACCCGTTAAGATAGCAATATCTTCAAGCATGGCTTTTCTTCTATCTCCAAAACCAGGTGCTTTTACAGCTGCAATTTTCAAGGCGCCACGTAATTTGTTTACCACTAAAGTAGATAACGCTTCGCCATCAACATCCTCAGCAATAATTAATAATGGTTTTCCAGATTGTGCTACAGGCTCTAATACTGGCAATAATTCTTTTAATGAAGATACTTTTTTGTCGTATAATAAAATGTAAGGACTGTCTAATTCAGCTTCCATTTTTTCTGGATTAGTCACAAAGTAAGGAGAAAGATATCCTCTGTCAAATTGCATCCCTTCAACAACGTCAACAAATGTATCTGTTCCTTTAGCTTCTTCAACAGTAATTACACCTTCTTTACCTACTTTTCCAAAAGCATTAGCGATTAATTCACCAATAACTTCGTCGTTGTTAGCTGAAATAGAAGCAATTTGTTTGATTTTTTCAGAATCGCTTCCAACAACTTTAGCTTGTTTAGTTAAGTCTTCAACAATAGCTTCTACTGCTTTGTCAATTCCTCTTTTTAAATCCATTGGGTTAGCACCAGCTGCTACGTTTTTCAAACCTTCTTTTACGATAGCTTGTGCCAAAACAGTTGCAGTTGTAGTCCCATCTCCAGCTAAATCATTTGTTTTAGAAGCTACTTCTTTCACCATTTGAGCTCCCATATTTTCTAATGGGTCTTGTAATTCGATTTCTTTAGCTACGGTCACCCCATCTTTAGTTACGTTGGGTCCACCAAAAGCTTTTCCAATAATAACATTACGTCCTTTAGGACCTAAAGTTACTTTTACTGCATTAGCCAATGCATCAACACCACGTTTTAATCCGTCACGTGCTTCAATATCAAATTTTATATCTTTTGCCATTTTAATGTTTATTTGTTGATTAGTTTATTTGATTTAGATAATTGCTAGAATATCATCTTCGCGCATGATTAAATAATCTTTACCTTCTAATTTTAATTCGGTACCAGCATATTTTCCGTAAAGAACAGTATCTCCAATTTTCACAGTCATTGTGTGGTCTTTTGTTCCATTACCTACGGCAACAACAGTTCCTTTTTGTGGTTTTTCTTTAGCGGTATCTGGAATAAAAATTCCTGATGCAGTTTTAGTTTCTGCAGCAACTGGTTCAATAAGAACGCGGTCTGAAAGTGGTTTAATGTTTAATCCCATGATTGTATATTTTTAAATTATTTTAAATGAATGTTTCAGTTATTTCAGAAATTATGCCATCCCGTTTTGACTGACATTTTTTCCTAAAAAAAATGCCAGCTTTGACAGGCTGGCATTTTTGTATAATGAATACTACTTATTTTGTAGCTGGAGCTGCAGGAGCAGTTGGTGTTGCTGGCGTTGCAGCAGGAGCTTCTGATTTTTCGATAATTTTAGAATCGGTATCACTTAATGAACCAGTAAAGCTTAAGCTTGAAAGTAAAATAAGTGCAATTAAAATAGTGGCCAATGTCCAAGTACTTTTATCTAAAAAGTCAGTAGTTTTTTGTACACCACCTAACATTTGAGATCCTCCGATAGAAGAAGATAAACCGCCTCCTTTAGGATTTTGAACCATGATTACTACTACCAATAGAAAGCAAACTATTGTAATTAAAACTAAAAAAATTGAAAATGTGCTCATTGTTAATTATTGTTATTTTGTTGTAAAATCTTAATATCCGAAATGCGGTCTGCAAAGAAAGTAATTTTTTCTGGATATTTCAAAATTAATATTTCATAAGCTTGAATTGCTTTTTGATATTTTTTTTGTTCCAAATATACCTTGGCTAAGGTCTCGGTCATCAACATCGAATGGTCTTCTTTGTTCAAATCGAATGCTGAATTAGTAGCAGTTCCTTGTTTTACTGCTGGAATTTTCGGATTGGTTTCGATAAATTTATCGATTAATTCCAGTTTTTTCTTTTGCGTTTCGTTTAGCGATATAGCTGTTACTTTCTCTTCTTTTTCTCTAACAATCGGTTGAATTCTGGAAAGTTGAAGCCATTCTTGGAAAGAGTGTTTTTCATTGGTAGAAAAATCCAAAGGTTTACCAATCTCTAATTTCTCTTCCGCAGTTTTAGTTTCGGTTGTTTCGGCTTCTTTTATTGATGTAAGAATTGAGGCTTCAAGAGTGTCTTTACTTTCGGTCTTTTCTTCAAAAGCGATAATTTCACTATCGATGACATTAATATCAAGAAGTTCCAATACTTTTTTGTCGTAATAGCCTTTCTGAATTGCTGTAAAAGTATCTGAGGTAATAAAATCAAACAAAACCGTTCGGTCTGTGGTGTGAGCCGCCGTAACTTTTAGAGCATAATTGTATTTGAAACTATTTTGATTGTACAGACCTTTTAAACGTAAAGCTCTTGCACTTTGGAAATAAGGGAAATCTTCCAAAACATGGGTCAAAGCTTCCGTTTGCTTTTCGTTGATAGCATCGGGTTTGTTAATTAAAAAAGTATAATCAGTTACGTTCATAAAGGTTATTTGTTTGTTTGGGGATTTGGTTATGGTCAATTTGAATCTACAAATCCACAAATCATTATTTTAGATTACCACTTGGCTAATGATTCGTTAAAAATATCTTGTGTAATTCTCTCAAAAATTTCATCTATCGCTTTGTTTAACGTGCTGCCATTAAGTTGTGTAGTCGCTGGATAATCATAATAAAACTCAAATGTTTTTTCAAAATCATCTTTCTCTGTTTTTTTATTGGTAAACCGAACATTGACTCTGATTTTTAATCGGTTTTGTGCTGCTTGCTGGTCTGCAGTAGCGGTCATCGGGCTTATTCTGTAATCAACAATTTCTCCTTCATACGTTAAATCAGCACCATTCTTAACCAGATTTAAATTAGTCTGATTTTGAATTAAATCTTGTAAAGTTAGTGTAAAAGTACGGTCTATACCCGGCTCAATTAATTCGGCATTATTCTGAAAAAAGTTTACCTGGAATGTTTTAGCATCAATTTTTCCAGTTCCTGTAAAATTATAGATAGAACAACTTGTAAAAGTTAGTGCGATTAAAACGATATACAGGTAATGTAAATTTTTCATTTTCATTTTTAAAAAGTCAAAGATATTCAAAATCAATTGATAATTATTAAAGGTCAAATTGTTTTATTTTTCGGTACAAAGTACGTTCTGAAATTCCCAATTCATCCGCTGCAGCTTTTCGTTTTCCCTTGTTTTTCTCTAAAGAGCGTTTAATCATTTCGATTTCTTTTTGCTCTAATTTTAGAATTTCTTCTTCGGCTTCAATAGTTTCTGCAAAAAGATAATTGTCTTCGGGTTCATCATACTCCTCCACTTCATTAGTTGGGGTAGTAATTAAAGCCGTTCTCGGTCTTTCTTCAAAATCTATTTCATTGTCACTTTCTTGAGATCCGTATATTTTCTTGATTAGATTTTGATTCGTTTCTTGGACTTTAGAACTGCCGTTTTTCATCAATTCTAAAGTGAGTTTTTTTAAATCATGCAAATCACTTTTCATGTCAAAAAGCACTTTGTATAAAATTTCCCTTTCGGTATTGAAATCACTATCGCTTTTTTTGTCGCTAATTACAGAAGGTAAATTAGTTCCTTCTGTAGGTAAATAGGACTGCAGTGTGGTTGCAGTAATGTCTCTGTTGGTTTCCAATACAGAAAGTTGTTCGGCTACATTTCGCAACTGACGAATATTACCACTCCAACGAAATTTTTGCAACAATTGAATGGCATTTTCATCCAATTTTAGCGGTGGCATTTTGTATTTATGAGCAAAATCAGCGGCAAACTTTCTAAACAATAAATGAATATCGTCTTTTCGTTCGCGTAGTGGAGGTAGACTAATATCCACGGTACTTAAACGGTAATATAAATCTTCTCTGAACTTTCCTTTTTCGATAGCGTTGAACAAATTCACATTGGTAGCAGCAACGATTCTAACGTTAGTTTTTTGTACTTGTGAAGAACCTACTTTTATAAATTCACCGTTTTCCAAAACACGAAGCAAACGAACTTGAGTGGTTAAAGGCAATTCGCCTACTTCATCTAAAAAAATAGTTCCGCCGTTGGCCACTTCAAAATACCCTTCACGAGTGCTAGTAGCTCCCGTGAATGCCCCTTTTTCGTGTCCAAAAAGTTCACTATCAATGGTTCCTTCGGGAATAGCTCCGCAGTTTACGGCAATGTATTTTCCGTGTTTTCTATGAGAAAGGGAGTGAATTATCTTTGGAATACTTTCTTTTCCAACTCCACTTTCACCAATTACTAATACCGAAATATCGGTAGGAGCAACCTGAATTGCTTTTTCTATGGCACGATTTAATTTGGGATCATTCCCAATAATTTCAAAACGTTGTTTTATTGATTGAACTGTTTCCATAATGTCATTGCGAGGCACGAAGCAATCTCTTTTTGTTAGCCTTATCCCGAAGTTTCGGGACGCAGATTTATTTTAAACTATTCTTTATTTATTCAATTCATTTCACTTAAACCAACAGCTTTTCCTTTTAAGGTACCACTGGTGCAAGAAGTGATTTTTACATTGACAAAATCACCTATTTTGTAATTTTCTTTTGGGAATACTACTGTAATACTTTGTGAATTGCGTCCTGAAAATTCTTCTTTTGATTTTTTAGATACTTTTTCAACCAAAACTTCTACCGTTTGCCCGATGAATTCTTCTGATCGGAACCAAGCGTGAGTTTGTTGTAAATCCACAATTTCTTGTAAGCGTCTTGCTTTTATTTCTTCAGTAACATCATCTTCCATTTTGCGTCCAGCCAAAGTACCAGGGCGTTCTGAATAGGAATACATGTATCCAAAATTGTATTTTACGTATTCCATTAAACTCAAGGTATCTTGATGATCTTCTTCTGTTTCAGTTGGAAAACCCGCAATCATATCTTGAGAAATGGAACAATTCGGAATGATAGTTCTGATTTTGTCAATCAAAGTCATGTATTCCTCACGCGTATGCAAACGGTTCATTTCTTTTAAAATACGATTGCTTCCAGATTGAACAGGCAAGTGAATGTGCTTGCAGATATTCGGATATTTTGCAATAACATGAAGCACTTCTTCGTGCATGTCTTGCGGATTAGAAGTCGAAAATCGGATGCGCATTTTAGGAAAAGTAATAGCAACGTTTTCCAACAATTGGTCAAACCCAATAGCCGTTGCTTTTTGCATTTCGCTAGCGTTTTCAAAATCTTTTTTCAATCCGCCACCGTACCATAAATAACTGTCTACATTTTGTCCTAGTAAAGTAATTTCTTTAAATCCGTTATCCCACAAATCCTGAATTTCTTTCATGATACTTTGTGGCTCACGACTGCGTTCACGACCTCGGGTGAAAGGCACTACACAAAACGTACACATATTATCGCAACCACGAGTGATAGAAACCAAAGCGGTTATTCCGTTGCTCATTAATCGAACAGGAGCAATATCGCCATAAGTTTCTTCTTTAGACAGTATCACATTGATAGCGTCACGTCCTTCTTCGACTTCGGCAAGTAAATTCGGTAAATCTTTATAAGCATCAGGCCCTACGACTAAGTCTACTATTTTTTCTTCCTCTAAAAATTGACTTTTTAAACGTTCGGCCATACAGCCTAAAACCCCTACTTTCATTTTGGGGTTGATTCGTTTTACGGCATTGTATTTTTCTAAACGTTTGCGAATAGTTTGTTCTGCTTTATCGCGAATAGAGCAGGTGTTCACCAAAACCAAGTCGGCTTCTTCAAGCGTTTGGGTAGTGTTAAAACCGTTTTCGGATAAAATAGAAGCTACGATTTCACTGTCTGAGAAATTCATAGCACAACCATAACTCTCGATAAAAAGTTTTTTTGTGTTTTCTTGTTTATGTTCTAAAACAAGACTTTCACCTTGTTTGCTTTCTTCAATTACTTTTTCCATTTCCTATTTTCAATAGTGCAAAGATACGTCAAATTAGAGAAATATGACAAGATGGCAGTTGAACTTTTAACAGTATTTTATATGCTTTTTAAAAAATGTAGTAGTGTAGGACGTATAAATATAGTGACTGAAAAAGTAATTAATTTAAGATTAACTATTTTTTTAGAATTTTCAGAATTATGAATCGGTGAAAAACGTTTTTCACCGATAAAATTTACTTTTAAAATTTAAAAATCTTAAAATTTAAAAAAATCCCATACTTTTGCGGACACAAACAAACGGGATATGGCAAAGAATTTAGTTATAGTGGAATCACCTGCAAAGGCTAAGACAATCGAAAAATTTTTAGGAAGTGACTTTCAAGTTGAATCAAGTTATGGACATATTGCCGACTTGCCTTCCAAAGAAATTGGTGTAGATGTTGAAAATGGTTTCAAACCTAAATACGAAGTTTCTGCCGATAAAAAAGCATTGGTTAGTAAACTAAAAACATTGTCAAAAAATGCTGAAATGGTTTGGTTAGCTTCCGATGAGGACCGTGAGGGAGAAGCTATTTCTTGGCACTTATCCGAAGAATTAAAACTAGACAAAAAGAAAACAAAACGTATCGTTTTTCACGAAATTACCAAAACGGCTATTCTTAAAGCTATTGATAATCCTCGTGAAATTGACTATAATTTAGTAAATGCACAACAAGCGCGTCGTGTTTTAGACCGTTTAGTAGGGTATGAATTATCGCCTGTTTTGTGGAGAAAAGTGAAGGGCGGACTTTCAGCAGGTCGTGTGCAATCCGTTTCTGTTCGTTTAATTGTAGAACGCGAACGTGAGATACAAAACTTTAAAGCCGTTGCAAGCTATTCTGTTACAGCTGAATTTATTAATGAAGCAGGAAAAACAGTAAAGGCTAAGTTGCCTAAAAATTTCAATACTAAAAAAGAAGCGGAAGATTTTTTACAAAAAAATATAGCTTCAACCTATAAAGTAGGAGAGTTAGAAACGAAACCTACTAAAAAATCACCAACAGCTCCATTTACTACTTCAACTTTACAACAAGAGGCAGCTCGTAAATTGTATTTGCCTGTTGGAATTACCATGCAATTAGCGCAACGTTTGTATGAGGCGGGGTTAATTACTTATATGAGAACCGATAGCGTGAATTTGTCTAAAGAGGCAATGGATGCGGCTCAAGCAGAGATTATTAAATCGTACGGAAAAGAGTTTTCTAAACCACGTACGTTTGCTAATAAAAGCAAAGGCGCTCAAGAAGCTCACGAAGCAATTCGTCCAACAGACATGTCGCGTCACACCGTAAATATTGACAGAGATCAAGCGCGTTTGTATGATTTGATTTGGAAAAGAACGTTGGCTTCGCAAATGAGTGATGCCGAGTTAGAGCGTACCAATGTGAAAATTGAAGCCAATAATCATAGTGAAGTGTTCACGGCTTCGGGAGAAGTATTGCTTTTTGAAGGTTTCCTAAAAGTGTATTTGGAAGGAAATGATGATGACGAAGAGGAACAAGAAGGAATGTTGCCTGCACTAAAAGTAAACGAACGATTAGAGAACAATTACATCACAGCTACCGAAAGATATTCAAGACCTGCAGCGAGATATACTGAGGCTTCTTTGGTGAAAAAATTGGAAGAATTAGGCATTGGCCGTCCTTCTACTTATGCACCAACGATTTCTACGATTATCAACAGAAACTATGTTGAAAAAGGAAATTTAGAAGGTCAAGAAAGAAAATATACACAACTGACTTTGCAATCGGGTCAAGTAGGGGAGAAAGTATTAAAAGAAAATACAGGTTCTGATAAAGGGAAGTTAGTGCCTACTGATATAGGAACGATTGTTACTGATTTCTTAGTAAAAAATTTCGGAGCTATTTTAGATTATAATTTCACGGCAAAAGTAGAACAAGATTTTGACGAAATTGCCGAAGGAAATATCGAATGGGCTACCATGATGCAGGAATTCTACAATAAGTTTCACCCCAATGTGAAAGACGTAGAAGCCAATGCAGATAGAGAAAGTGGAGAACGAATTCTTGGAACAGATCCTGCTACAGGAAAACCAGTTTCGGTTCGTTTAGGGAAATTTGGACCCATGGCTCAAATTGGAGATGCTGAAGATGAAGATAAGAAATTTGCGAGTTTAAAAATCGATCAAAATATCGGGAACATTACTTTAGAGGATGCTTTGAATCTGTTTTTATTGCCTAAAAATTTAGGTTTGTATAAAGGAGAAGAGGTAGAGGTAAGTAATGGACGTTACGGGCCTTATGTTCGTCACGGAGCCGCTTTCATTTCTTTGCCAAAAGGCGAAGATCCTTTGGATGTTTCTATGGAAAGAGCGCAGGAATTAATTGATGAAAAAGTACAGGCTGATGCGCCAATTGCTACTTATAAAGGTTTAGGTGTGCAAAAAGGGGTGGGGCGTTTTGGAGCTTTTATCAAATGGGATGGTCTTTTCATCAATGTAAGTAAGAAATACAATTTTGACAACTTATCTCAAGCGGATATCGAAGAATTGATTGAAGATAAATTGCAAAAAAATATCGATAAAGTAATTCATAATTGGTCAGCAGAAGGAATTTTAGTAGAAAAAGCCCGTTGGGGACGTTCTGTGATTACCAAAGGTAAAATCAAAATTGAATTGAGTAAAGATGTTGATGCAAGTAAATTGACATTGGAAGAAGTTCAAGAACTGATTGCTAAGAAAACACCAGCAAAAAAAGCGCCAGCTAAGAAAGCAAGTACAGCTAAAAAAACGACTGCTAAAAAGAAATAAAAAAT
Organism: Flavobacterium sp.; assembly: GCF_024642105.1. Lineage (GTDB taxonomy): Bacteria > Bacteroidota > Bacteroidia > Flavobacteriales > Flavobacteriaceae > Flavobacterium. The sequence goes on along the minus strand of NZ_JAHEBT010000052.1, from coordinate 30,582 downwards.
GGAATTTGATTTTCTTTCTCCTTTAGATACTGAAATCATCGACTATATAGATGGTTTGTCTTCTCAGCAATTGGGGAGCAAGGTAGTTTTGCATACTTCGGAAGCATTTCCAGAAGTAAGTAAAGTAACTATTGGAATCATTGGCGTGTTAGAAAATCGAGGAAACAAAAATGGCAATCCTGAGATTGATTTATTGGCAATCCGAAAAGAATTGTACGGATTGTTTCCTGGAAATTGGGATGCTTCTATTGCTGATTTCGGAGATATATTAGCTGGGAATTCTAAAGAGGATACGTATTTTGCTTTGAAAAAAGTTGCTTCGTATTTAATTAAAAACAAAATTATTCCTGTTGTAATTGGTGGTTCTCAAGATTTGACATACGCGCTTTATAGAGGGTATGACGATTTAGAGCAAATGGTGAATTTAGTCGCTATTGATAGTAAATTCGATTTTGGAAAAGAAAGTGATGCCATTTCAGCTTCTTCGTATTTGACAAAAATAGTGATTGAAGAGCCCAACAACTTATTTAATTATTGCAACATTGGCTACCAAACCTATTACAACTCACAAGAGGAAATTGATTTGGTAGAAAAATTGTTTTTTGATGCCTACCGTTTAGGAGAAGTTTCTAATACTATAGCGATTGCTGAGCCTGTTTTTCGCGATGCGGATTTGGTAAGTATTGATATGAATTCAGTTACATCATCCGATTCTGGAAATTTTGCCCATTTTGTACCCAATGGGTTCAATGGTAAAGAAATATGTGCTTTGTCAAGATATGCAGGTATCAGTGATAAAGTTACGTCATTTGGGGTTTTTAATCACAATGATACCGAGCAAGAATCGGTTTTGATTGCCCAAATCATTTGGTATTTCATAGAAGGGTTTCATTACCGTTCTAATGAATATCCTTTTGGAAGTAGAGAGAATTATTTGAAATATATTGTCCCTTCTGAAGATGAAGAATTGATCTTTTATAAAAGCGATAAAACAGACCGTTGGTGGATAGAAATCCCTTTTATAACGAATGGCAATAATAAATTGAAAAGAAACACGTTATTACCATGTTCTTATGAAGAATATCTAGCCGCTTGTGATCAAGAATTGCCAGAAAGATGGTGGAAGGCACAGCGAAAAAACAGTATATAAAATCATTATTTTTGTAAAAAAAAGCTTATGAAATAAAAAAATTGCTTTTTAAAAAAATAATAAATAGGTTTACACATTGAAAAATAAAGAAAATATAACTCAAAATTATATGAAGAAGTTCATTGCATTTACAGCAATTTTGACACTATTGATTAGTTGCGGAAAATCTGGAGATAAAGGAGAATTGGTTGGGATAAAAGGGGCTAAATGGCATCCTGAAAAACCATTCGGAATGTCTTTAGTTCCTGGAGGTTCGTTCATTATGGGTAAGTCAGATCAAGACTTAGCTGGGGTTGAAGATGCACCTACAAAAACAGTAACTGTTCCTTCTTTTTATATGGATGAAACAGAGATTACCAATAGTGAATACCGTCAGTTTGTGGAATGGGTAAAAGATTCGACAATGAGAGTTCGTTTAGCACTTATGGCTGAGGGAAGTTCTAATAGTGGAGGAAATCAAGACAAGAATATAACTATTTCTAGTTTTGCATATAACGATTATGATGATAAAAATGTTAAAAATTCGAAAAGTAACAATGTGTATGAAAAATACATGTGGGATAATTATTACAGTATAGGTACTAAAGATGATCCTAATGCTTATAGAAAATTAAACAAAAAAGTTAAATTAATTACAGACACAAAGAAATATCCAGACGAATCCTATGCAGAAGTTATGGATTCGATGTATTTGCCTTTGGAAGCATCTTACAATGGTCTTAGAACCATTGATGTAGATAAATTAAAATTCCGTTATTCTTGGATGGATATCCAAGCGGCTGCGAAATCAAAAGGAGGTAAAAGACAAGATTTTATCAGAACAGAACAAGTAAAAGTATACCCAGATACTACCGTTTGGATTAAAGATTTTTCCTATTCGTATAATGAGCCCATGCATAATGATTATTTTGGTTTTAAATCGTATGGCGACTATCCTGTTGTTGGGGTAAATCATAAACAAGCAGTAGCTTTTTGTGAATGGAGAACGTTGTATAAAAATGCATATATCAAAAAATCAAAGAAAAAAGGTAGAAATTTGGTTAACAAATTCAGATTGCCTTCGGAGGCAGAATGGGAGTATGCTGCTAGAGGCGGATTACAATCAGCTACTTATCCTTGGGGAGGTCCTTACACGAAAAATGATAGAGGATGTTTCTTGGCCAACTTCAAACCTAGTAGGGGAGATTATGCTGCGGACAATGCCTTGTACACTGTAGAAGCAAAATCATTTGATCCTAACGGATATAACTTGTATAATATGTCAGGTAACGTGGCAGAATGGACTGCTACAGCTTATGATGCAGGTGCTTATGAATACGTTTCTACCATGAGTCCAAATATTCAAGATTTTAAAAATAAACGAAAAGTAGTGCGTGGAGGTTCTTGGAAAGACGTAGCTTATATGTTACAAGTATCTACTAGAGATTACGAATATGCAGATTCTGCAAGAAGTTACATTGGTTTTAGAACGGTTCAAGACTATATGGGAACTCAGAAAATTTCAACTAAAAAAACAAATACAAAAAAATAATAAATATCACTTAAAGAATAAATAATTATGGCATTAATCAACAAAAAAGTAATGAATTTCGCTTACGGTATGGGAGCGGCTGTAGTAATTGTAGGAGCTTTGTTTAAAATCCAACACTGGACAGGAGCAAGTCAGTTATTAGTTATTGGACTTTTAACTGAGGCGTTTATTTTTGCATTGTCGGCGTTTGATAAAGTAGATGATGAATTAGATTGGACGTTGGTTTATCCAGAATTAGCGGGTGGTGAAGCAAAGCCAAAAGCGAAAAAGAAAGAAGATGCATCTGATGCAGATGGATTACTTTCTCAAAAATTAGATGCTATGTTGAAAGAAGCTAAAATTGACGGAGAGTTAATGGCAAGTTTGGGAAATAGTATCAAAAATTTTGAATCAGCAGCTAATGGTATTGCACCCACAGTTGATGCTATGGCATCTACTAAAAAATATAGTGAAGAATTAACTAAAGCAGCTGCTCAAATGGAGTCGTTGAATAGTTTGTATAAATTACAATTAGAAAGTGCATCAGTAAATGCTGAAGCTAATAAAGATATCGCTGAAAATGCTGCCATGTTGAAACAACAAATGCAATCCATGACGGCTAATATTGCTTCATTGAATGCAGTATATGGTGGAATGCTTTCTGCAATGAGTAACAAAGGATAATAATTAGTTTTAAACTAAATTACTTTACTAACTAATTATTTAAAATAAAATGGCAGGAGGAAAATTAAGTCCTAGACAGAAGATGGTAAACCTGATGTATCTGGTTTTCATCGCAATGTTAGCTTTAAATATGTCCAAAGAAGTATTATCGGCTTTTGGATTAATGAATGAAAAATTTGATGCAGCAAATGTAAGTGCTGAGTCAATGAACGCTAGTATGTTGCAAGCGTTAGATAAAAAAGCAGGTGAAGATGCGCACTTTGTTCAAGCTGCAGCCGATGCAAAAAAAGTAGCGAGTATTTCTAAAGAATTCTACGAATATTTAGGTACTTTAAAGGCTGATGCCACAGAAGGCGTTGAAGTGGATGAAGAAACGGGTAAATTACCTTACGAAGCAATGGATAAAGGAGCTGCTATTGACGAAGGTTGGTTTGAAGGAGACGGTTATTCTAAAAAAGGAAATGAGATTGTATCAAAATTCTCAAAATACGTAACCGATATGAAAACTGCCGTTGGAAACAATAGTAAATTGAAAGGTGTTTTAGCTGAGATTGGAACAAAATTCTCTACTGCTGATGTAGTGGATGGTGAAGGCGTAACTAAAAAATATTTAGACTACCATTTCAAAGGATTTCCTGCAATTGCTTCTTTAACTAAGATTACTTCATTTCAAAATGATGTGAAGAAAGCAGAGGCAGATATTTATAGTATTTTATTAGGAAAAGCGGCTGTTGAAGCGTCTTCTATGAAAAACTTTACTGCTTTGGTAGTATTGGATAAAAATGCCTATTACCAAGGTGAAAAGGTAACGGGAAAAGTAGTTTTAGGTAAATATGATGCCAATACGAAACCTACTTCATTTCAAGGTCCAGGACGTTTGGAGAATGGACAAGCTATAATTTCTATGACTGCAGGTGGTGTTGGTGAACAAAAAATCAATGGTAAATTTACCTTTGTTCAAGATGGAGAAACTATTCCATTGGCATTTGAAGGGAAGTATGTTGTCGTTCCTCGTCCTAACTCGGCGACTATTTCAGCTGATAAAATGAATGTGGTGTATAGAGGAGTTTCGAATCCAATGTCTATTTCATTTGCTGGAGTGTCTGCAGATAAAGTATCGGCAAGTGGTCCAGGGTTAAAATCTGTGGGTGGCGGAAAATATGTGATGAATCCTGGTGCTGGGAATGAAGCTGTAATTAGTGTTACAGGAACATTGCCTGATGGTTCTAAAGTTTCGGATCAGAAAAAATTCAGAATTAAAGGAATTCCGGGCCCTGTGGGAACAATTAGAGGTGAAATGGGTGTAGTTAAAGGACCTAAATCAAGCTTAGAAATTTCTACTGTAGGAGCTAAATTAGTTGATTTTGACTTTGAAGTAGGATTAGATGTAGTTGGTTTTAACTTTAAAGTGACAGGACAACCTACTGTAGTAGTTCCAGGAAATAAATTGAATGCACAATGCAAAGCAGTTTTGGCTAAAGCAGGAAGAGGAGATCAAGTAACTATTTCTGAAATTAAAACTAAATTAGTGGGTGCAGGAAGTTATATGTTGCCAAGAACGGCACCAGTAATTTATGAAATACAATAATAAGTAGAATAACAAACTACTCAATATATTCAAAACATGATGAACGTTAGAAGTTTTTTAATAGCTATTTTTTCAATCAGTTGTGGTGTAGCTTCTTTTGGACAATCGAATTTGCTTAATGCAAAAACGCCAAGCCAAATTGGAATCAAGTCAGCGGCTCAATTGGACTCTGATAATGACAAACCTTTAGCATACGGGTATGTTCATGATAGAGATATTTTAATGAGTAGAATGACCTGGGAGGTTATTGATTTGGGAGAAAAAATTAATTTTCCATTGTATTTCCCAATTGATACAGCTAATGTAGGTACAGAAAGACGTTCATTGTATGATGTTCTGATTAAAGGTATTAAAAAAGGTAAAATCACGGAAGTATACACCGATAGTTATTTCAATACTAAAAAATCATTCAAGGATATTAAAGCGTCTTTGTCTCGAATAGATACTACAGATGCAGGGAGAGAGCAATTGAATGCGGGGCAAAAAATATCTCCAGAATACATTGTGCAACAAGATTTGACTTCGCAAGATGTTACACAATATAAAATCAAAGGGTTGTGGTATTTTGACAAACGTCAAAGCGAATTGAAATACCGTTTGTTAGGAATTTGTCCGGTAACGCCAGACGTATATACTATGAACAGTGAAGATCCCGATTTTATTGAATTGTTTTGGGTATTTTTCCCAGATGCTAGAGAAACTTTGTACAGTGCTAAAGCATTCAACGAGAAAAATTCGTCTATGCCAATATCTTTCGACCAGATATTAAATTCGCGCCGTTTCAATAGTGTGATTTATAAAGAGGAAAATGTCTACGGAGATAGAGATATTAAAGATTACATGAAAGACAATGCACAGAATCAGTTGTTAGAATCGGATCGAGTGAAAGATAAAATTCGTAGTTTCGAACAAGATATGTGGAATTATTAATGAATTTTATTCTAAAAAAAATAATGAGAACTCTTACCCAAAAGGTAGGAGTTTTTTCTTTTAAAGTCCTTACTTTGTAGTATTCAAAATTGCGTTATGATTGATTATTTAATTGTAGGTTGTGGATTGGCAGGTATTTCTTTTGCCGAAAAAGCGTTGCAGCACGACAAAACGATTCTGGTGGTAGATAACGATTCGCAAAACTCTTCCAAGATTGCAGGAGGTTTGTACAATCCGGTTATTTTGAAGCGTTTTAGTGAAGTTTGGGAAGCACAAGCTCAATTGGTTACTATGAATGAATTTTATACTCAATTAAAGCCTAAAATTGAGCAGCAATTCGATTATAAAATGCCTATTGTACGAAAATTTTTTTCTGTGGAAGAACAAAACAATTGGTTTGCCGCTTCCGATAAACCGGCGTTAGCTCCTTTTTTATCTACGCAGTTGCATTTCAAAGAATACAAGGGCATTACAGCACCTTTTGGTTATGGAGAAGTATTGCATACGGGCTATGTAGATACGGCTTCATTATTGTCAGCCTATCGAAATTATTTAGTGGATACTAATTGGTTTCGCCAAGAATCATTTGATTATACCGCGATTGTTTTTGAAGAAGATAGTGTTCGTTATAAAGATGTTCAAGCTAAGCATATCATTTTTGCAGAAGGTTTTGGGCTGCATGCTAATCCGTATTTTAATCAGTTGCCATTAGACGGTACCAAAGGTGAGTTGTTTATTATAAAAGCACCCGACTTAGATTTGGATGTAATTGTGAACACCAGCGTCTTTATTTTGCCTTTAGGCAATGACTTGTTTAAAGTAGGAGCAACTTACAATTGGAAAGATAAAACTGATTTACCTACAGAAGAAGGAAAAGCTGAATTAGTAGAACGAATACAAGAAATTATTGGTTGTGATTTTGAGATTATAACTCACTTTGCAGGAGTGCGGCCAACAGTTCGAGATCGAAGACCTTTGGTTGGAACCCATCCTATTCATAAGCAAATTCATGTCTTGAATGGTTTAGGAACCCGAGGGGTAATGCTCGGGCCAGCTATGGCAAAAGCCTTATACGATGCTGTTGAAAACCAAATTCCTTTGCCTAAGGAAATTGATATCCAGCGATTTACCAATAAAAAGAAGTAAAAGGTTTACTCTTTAGACGCATTTGGGTCGTACGAAACAAACATATTGATGTAGATATTTCTCGCCCAACGTAAAACAAATGGGAAAGAAACAACAAGTGTTCCGATGATGGCAATAAAAGAATTCACTAAATTAAGCCCTACAAAAACGTGAGCAATAATAAATGCTGCTACACCTACTGCTACGTTCAAACCATAACTCACATACATAGCGCCATAAAAGAACGAAGGTTCTATTTGATATTTCAAACCGCAATGGCTGCAATTTTCATTCATTTTCAGCACATTTCCAAGATGTAGCGGATTTTTATCCACATACATGCTTTCATTTTGACATTTAGGACAACTTCCTGTTAAAATACTATTTAGTTTGGATCCTTTTTTTAACATTTGCAAAAATTTTTAACAAAGGTACATTTTTTTGAAAGTACCAATGTAACATTAGTCACAAACTATGCTTAATATACACAATTTGTCCGTTTCATTCGGAGGTTCTTATTTATTTGAAGAAGTTACTTTTCGCCTTGGTGCTGGAGACCGAGTAGGTCTTGTCGGTAAAAATGGTGCTGGAAAATCGACCATGCTAAAAATCTTAGCGCGCGATTTTGCTCCAGATTCGGGAAGTATTGCCCAAGAGAAAGAAATTAAGATGGGTTTTCTTCGTCAAGACATCGATTTTGAACAAGGAAGAACGGTTTTGGAAGAAGCGTATGAAGCGTTTACCGAAATTAAAATTGTCGAAAAAAAGCTAGAAGAAATCAATCATCAATTGGTTACCCGAACCGATTATGAAAGTGAAGAATACTCTCAAATTATTGAAGATTTATCTGATTATACGCACCGATTTGAATTATTAGGGGGTTACAATTATGTGGGCGATACCGAAAAAATTCTGTTGGGATTGGGTTTTAAAAGAGAGGTCTTCAATAATCAAACAGAAACTTTCTCAGGAGGTTGGCGTATGCGTATTGAGTTGGCTAAATTATTATTGCAATCCAATGATATTTTGTTGCTGGATGAGCCAACGAATCACTTGGATATAGAGAGTATCATTTGGTTGGAAGGATTTTTACGCAATTTTCCTGGAGTTGTAGTGATCGTTTCTCACGATAAAATGTTCTTGGATAATGTGACCAATAGAACTATCGAAATTTCGCTTGGAAAAGCCTACGATTTCAACAAACCGTATTCGCAGTATTTAGAATTACGACATGAAATTCGCGAAAAGCAATTGGCTACCCAAAAAAATCAAGCTAAAAAAATTGAAGAAACGGAAAAGTTAATTGAGAAGTTTCGTGCCAAAGCATCCAAAGCTTCGATGGCGCAATCGTTAATCAAAAAATTAGATAAAGTAGAACGTATTGAGGTGGATGAAGACGATAATTCAGTGATGAATATTTCTTTCCCAGTATCAAAAGAACCAGGTAGAGTAGTAGTAGAGGCGGAGAATGTAACCAAGAGTTACGGAGATAAAACCATCTTAAAAGACATTAATTTACTCGTAGAACGTGGAAGTAAAATTGCCTTTGTGGGGCAGAATGGTCAAGGGAAATCGACTTTCATCAAAGCGATAGTAAATGAGTTTGACTACGAGGGTTCGATTAAATTGGGACATAATGTACAGTTGGGTTATTTTGCCCAAAACCAAGCGGAATATTTGGATGGAGAAATTACGCTACTTCAAACGATGGAAGATGCTGCCATGGATACGAATCGCTCTAAAGTACGCGATATGTTAGGTTCTTTCTTGTTTCGTGGTGATGATGTCGAAAAGAAGGTAAAAGTACTTTCTGGAGGCGAAAGAAACCGTTTGGCCTTGTGTAAATTGTTGTTGCAACCGATCAATGTGTTGTTGATGGATGAGCCAACGAACCACTTGGATATTAAATCGAAGAATGTGTTGAAAGCGGCTTTGCAAAAATTTGGAGGCACCTTGTTATTGGTTTCTCACGATAGGGATTTCTTGCAAGGAATGTCGAATATTGTGTACGAATTCAAAGACCAAAAAATAAAAGAATATTTAGGAGATATTAATTTCTTCTTGGAACAGCGCAATTTAGAAAACATGCGAGAAGTCGAGAAAAAAGACATTGCTAAAAAAGAAGCCCCAAAAGAAAACAAAAAAGTATCCTACGAAGACCAGAAAAAAGGGAAAACCCTGCAAAATAAGTTAAGCAAAATTGAAAGTCAAATCCAGCAATTGGAAAAAGACATTCAGCACGACGATAAAATGTTAGCGTCTAATTACGACAAACACATTGAAGACGCTTCTTTCTTTACGGCCTACAATAAAAAGAAAGCCGACTTAGAGCAATTGCTTTTGGATTGGGAAATCGTTCAGGAAGAGATTGATAGCTTGAATTAAATTGTATTTGGTCTGTCATTCTGAGCAAAGCCGAAGGACAATTTTCTTGCCTAAACTTTACGAAGAAAATCATTCAAACGGACGTAAAACTAATTTCAATACTAAATACAACTAATTAGAGAAAAAAATTGCGCCTTAGTGCCTTAGCGGCAAAAGAAAAAAAACTTAATCCTGAAAAGGATGGCGTTCTTTCCAAACCGTTTCAGGTTCTAAATAACGAAAAAAGAAATCAAGACGACTGTTGATGAATGTATTGTCATGGCTCATCAAACCGTACATTTTTAAAGGTGTCGCGCCTACCGAACTTTTAATTTCTAAAGCAGTTCGGGCAAAAATAACCGTCTTAAATTGTTCTTTGATGGCATAGCCAATCATGTCGTATAGCATGTTCAAATACAACATTTTCTCTCTTTGAACGCTATCGTCATAACCTAAAAAGTAAGTGTCTAAATCACTTCCGTTTTTGATTAAGGTGTTGAAGCCAATTAGTTTGTCATTTTCAAAATAGCCGTAAAATAAAAAGTTTTCTTGAAGTTGTTCTTTGAAAACGGCAAAGTGATTTTTAGGTAAAAAGAACGTATTGAACGGCGCACTTTTGGCTACATGGTAATACAAATCATAAATCACTTCTTCTTGGGATTTAATTTCCTCTAAAGACAATTGTTTTTTGACTAGTCCCGTTGCTTTTTTTCTGGCTCGTTTGTATTGGTCTCGGTATTTTTTAGACAAAGCTGCTACATAATCTTCTTCTGTTTTCCAATGGTTCCGTACAGTGAAAATCATATTGGGTTGGGTAGAAAACAGCAAATAGGGTTTGAATTCAGGAATTTCTAATGAGTTTAGTTCCTCCTTGCAAAAATCTTTTAGCCCACACATATGTACTTTTTTGCCTTTCGCCTTGAAAATGGCTTTAAGTTCTGTAACGGCTTTTTGGAGTGTTTTTAAAACTTCATTTGGATGGGCGTTTTCTGAAATTACAAAAGCATTTTGTCCCGTCAAGGTATTATTGCCAATCAATAGGATATGGGAGCAAAAATTCTTAAATACAATATTACGCACTGATGATTTGATGCATTGGTCGCGCTCTCCAAAAGAGTCTAATTGGTTTAAATCTACAAATTGAGAAACGGCTATCCCAACCAAAGTCTCTTTGTCAAACATACCGATGAAGTGACAACTCATATTGGCAGGAGCTGATTTTTCAAGAATGGCAAGGTATTCTTTTGATAAGAAAATGGTAGTAACGGCTAATTCGTTCCAATTTTCAGGAAGTTGACTAACACTAGAATAGATTTGGTACGAATAAATAGATTTCAAAATTGGAGAAGAATATTTCTTCAAAAATACAAATTAAGAATTGATAAGTTGTGTTTGTTAATAATTACTTGCTGTATTGTTAGTTTTAACTTTCTCACTTTGGATCCAGATGTTTTTTAGTGATATATATTATTTTATAAAAAATAAGTGTAAATTTGACAATTAACTTAATGTAAATGGAAAGAATCCTCGCAACTTATCTTATAGAAACTCCTTATGCTGTTGAGCAAGCCGCAGCTGTTTTAGCAGGAGAACAATCTAGCGGAACATTTGTTTCCGTTCCAGGCGAAACAGATGAACTAAAAACTCGATTTGCAGCTAGAGTAGAAGAAATAGAATTATTAGAAAAAGTAACCAGACCTAGTATGCCTGGAGAAGTAATTGACAATAAGGTTTACAATAGAGCTAAGGTGACAGTTTCTTGGTCAATTGAGAATTTTGGATATAACATTCCTACATTAATTTCGACGCTTCAAGGGAATTTGTACGAGTTGCGTCAGTTTACCGGATTAAAATTGGATGATTTTGAATTGCCTCCTTCTTTTGCCCACCATTTTAAAGGTCCGAAGTTTGGTATGAGCGGTACAAAATCCTTAGCTAATGTGGGATCTGAAAGACCCATGATAGGTACAATCATTAAGCCTAGTGTTGGATTGACTCCAGAATATACTGCAGATTTGGTTCGAACTCTTGCAGAGGCAGGGATTGATTTTATTAAAGATGATGAATTATTAGCCTCTTCAGCGAATTCGCCTTTTTCGGTTCGAGTAGAAAAAATTATGCGTGTCATAAATGAATTTGCGGATAAGACAGGAAAAAAAATAATGTATGCTTTTAATATTACGGGCGACTTAGAAACAATGAAATCTCAATACGAAACAGTTGTTCAAGCAGGAGGTACCTGTGCTATGTTGAGTATTAATAGTGTGGGGTGGACAGGAGTAAAACAGGTATGTGATTGGGGAGAATTATCCATTCACGGACACCGAAATGGCTGGGGAATGTTAAATAGACATCCGCTTTTAGGCATCAATTTTCCTGCCTATAATAAAATTTGGCGATTAGCTGGTGTAGACCAAATGCACGTTAATGGAATTAAAAATAAATTTTGGGAATCGGATGATGCTGTAGTAAGATCTATCCAATCGTGTCAAACCCCATTTTTAAATAATGAATCGGTAATTCCAGTTGTTTCATCTGGTCAATGGGGTGGACAAGCATTTGAAACTTACAGAAGAACTCAAACCACCGATTTGCTGTATATGGCTGGAGGAGGAATTATGGCGCATCCGTCAGGACCCGCAGGAGGAGTGAGAGCATTACATCAAGCTTGGGATGCTGCTGTTAAAGGAGTGACTTTAGAGGTTGCTGCAAAACAATATAAAGAATTTGGTGAATCAGTAGTGAAATTTGGAGGAATAGACTAATGCAAAAAACACAAGAAATTTTATTGGCTTTTTACGGAGATGATTTTACTGGCTCGACAGATGCCTTAGAATTTTTGAGTCGTGCGGGAGCAAAAACGGTACTATTTCTAGACAATCCTAGTCAAGAATTATTAAGTCAATTTCATGATTTAGATGCTATTGGGATTGCAGGAATGACCCGATCGATGGAGCCAAATGAAATGGATAAAGTACTTCATAACGCTTTTCAATCGATTAAAAAATTACAAGTTCGCCATGTTCATTATAAAGTGTGTTCCACTTTTGATTCTTCTCCAGAGATTGGCAATATTGGAACTGCAATTCAAGTTGGAGCCGCAATTTTTGAAAATGAATTTACTCCCATTGTTGTTGCTGCTCCTAATCTTGGACGATATTCTGCATTTGGTCATCTTTATGCAAGAATGGGGATTGGGAGTCAAGGAGCAATTCATAGATTAGATAGACATCCTTCTATGAGTAAACATCCTATTACCCCAGCTGATGAAAGTGATTTACGACTTCATTTGTCCAAACAAATTCAACAACCTATGGGGTTAATTGATTTAGTCGATTTAGGTAAAAGCAGAGAAGAAATAAAAGAGAAATTGGCTACCGAAGTGGCTTCAGGAAATTCCATTATTTTCTTTGATGCAATGTATGAAAATCAAATGCAAATAATAGGAGAACTTATTGATAGTTGTGTTGCTGAAGATAAGCCTCTTTTTTCAATTGGATCTTCTGGAATAGAAAAGGCATTGGGTGATTTTTGGGTACAAAAAGGGAGGTTGATTCCAAGGGATACTTGGAATACGTTGTCTGAAAGTAAACCTATTTTAGTGCTTTCAGGAAGTGTTTCTCCTGTTACCGCATCTCAAATTAGTTGGGCTTTAGCCAATGGGTTTGAAGAAATAGCTGTTGCGGTTGATGTCTTAAAAAGTGACGATTTGGAAGCTAGTTTGATAGCTCAATACCAGGAAAGAATAGTACATTATTTGAAAAAAGGGAAAAGTGTTATTATGCACACTTCTAAGGGGCCAGAAGATTTGAGAGTTGTAGAAACCAGAATGTTTTTTGAACAGAAAGGATGGAATGAGCAAATGATTCGCTCTCAAACTGCCAAGCGATTTGGGAAAATTTTGGGGCAATCCGCGCGTGGAGCATTAAATCAATTTCCTGTTGAAAGATTAATTATTGCTGGCGGGGATACCTCTAGTTATGTGGCTAGAGAGTTAGGAATTGTAGCAGTAGAAATGATTGCGCCAGTCTTTATTGGAGCGCCAATGTGTCGAGCTTTTGCACCCAATTCTCCTGTAGATCAAATAGACGTTAACTTGAAAGGTGGCCAAGTAGGAGATGAAACCTATTTTGGGGCTCTGCAGAAAGGACGAAAGACAATTTAAATAATGAATAGTTAAAAGAGTAAAAAAATGACGAAAAAATTAGCGTTGGTTCATACATCAGCAACTTTAGTACCAGTATTTCAGGAGTTGATAAATAATTTTTTAAAAGATAAAGAGCTTACGGTTTTTAATATTGTCGATGACAGTTTGATTAAAAATACTATAGAAAGAGGTGTTTTAACTCCAGATACTTCCCGAAGAGTGGTTGATTATGTGGGTTCTGCAGAGGCTGCGGGTGCTGATTATATTATGGTCACTTGTTCATCTATTGGATCGGCAGTAGAAACTGCGGCTTCATTGACTAAAGTGCCGGTTTTGCGTGTTGATCAGCCAATGGCAGATCAGGCGGTTCGGTTAGGATCTCGAATAGGAGTTGTGGCTACCTTATCAACTACTTTAGAACCAACTTCTGATTTAGTTAGAAGAAGAGCTATTGTGGCAGGAAAAGAGATTGAATTAACCGCGCGTTTATGTGAGGGTGCTTTTGATGCTTTGATGAAAGGACAGCCAGAAATTCACGACGCAATGGTAGCTTCGGCTTTGAAAGAATTGTCTCAACAAGTCGATGTAATTGTATTAGCACAAGCATCAATGGCTAGAGTTGTAGGACAGTTATCAGCCGAGGATAAAAAAGTTCCAATTTTGGCTAGCCCAGAAATAGCAATGGATTATTTAAAAACTCAATTGTAAATTATGATACCTCAAATTCAAAAATACAGTTTAAACTTAGGTTTATTTTCAGTAATGATTTTGATACTTTCGTTACTGCTTGGTTGGGAAAATGGGACAGCTCCATTGGCTGTTAGTAGTAGTGTGTTTTTAGCAATTGGAATGGGATCCGTAAATTCTTTAAAAAGCTATCAGTATACCGCATGGATTTTGGTTGCCATTAGTTGCGGGATGATTTATCCATCGGCATTCTTAAAATGGGGAGACTTCGATTTAAGAAACAAATGGTTGCTACTTGTAGTGGTACAAATTGTTATGTTTGGAATGGGAACTCAAATGAGTATAAAGGATTTTTACGGTGTAAAAACTATGGGGAAAGGGGTTTTAGTAGGTATACTATGCCATTTTACAATTATGCCAGGAGTAGGTTATTTGTTAACTAAACTATTTCATTTTGAACCAGAAATTGCTGCGGGTATTATTCTCATAGGTTCTTGTTCTAGTGGTTTAGCTTCCAATGTGATGGTGTTTATAGCTCGAGCCAATTTACCACTTTCAGTTACCGTAACTGCTGTTTCAACTTTGTTAGCCCCAATAATGACTCCTCTAATGATGCAACAACTTGCTGGGACTTATGTTGAGGTTAGTTTTTTAAATATGTGTGTGGAAATTATTAAAATAGTGATTGTCCCAATTGGTGCTGCGTTGTTGTATGATGCTTATTTGAATGGTTCTCCTCGATTTAGAAGACAAGTTAATCGACTTTTTTTACTAGCAATTATTTGGTTAAGTATAGTTTTGTTTGGGGTCTGGAATTTATTAACTGCTATGTTTTCAGAAACCACAATGTTACTGTTAGAATTGACTAATTTTATTTTGGGAACTATAATTGTAGGGGTACTGTATTATCATCTCGTAATTTGGCGCCCAAAAATTCATTCTTTTATGCCCATGTTGTCTATGATGGGGATTGTCTATTTTACAACAGTAACTACTGCAGCAAGTAGAGAAAATATTATGTCTATTGGGATATTGATATTGATTGCTTCTATAGTACACAATACTTTAGGTTATACTTTAGGTTATTGGATTAGTCGCGGGTTAGGATTTGATAAAAATTCTAGTAGAACGATTGCCCTTGAAGTAGGGTTGCAAAATGGAGGTATGGCATCTGGCTTAGCGGGTTCAATGGGTAAACTAGCAACTGTAGGGTTAGCTGCTGCCATATTTAGTCCATGGATGAACATTTCCGGATCTCTATTAGCTAATTATTGGAGACGCAAGGATGAAGTAGGTTATTCTAAATAGTCATAATTTTGTATTAAATTTAATAAAAAAAACCTCATAGCAATATGAGGTTTTTTTAGTAGATAATTCAAACCAAATTATCGAATCATTGATTGACGAAATGGAAAAGTTTTTCTATCTATTTGAGTCTATAAAAAAAATTTGAACTTAATTTTAGTTTACTATTCTCTCTATCTTTTCTTTTAAAATTTTAAAACGCTCCTCTCTGATTAATGGATGGATATGCATTGCTAATATTTCATTAGATTGTTTATGATTATTGATGGAGGTTAATTCGGTTTTTATAAATTGTTTTACTTCTTCATCTGCTTCCTGAATATCGCTAACGATTGTTTTTCTATTGTCAATTAGATAAATAATATCTTCAAAATCGTGACTTCCGTAAAAATCATTTTTCCCTCTGTCTTTAAATGCTTCTAGTTTAGTCGCTAGAAAATAAGCGGCTGGTAAAATATTAATTTCAACCCCCTCATTTTCTAATTGTATTTTTTGTAAATTTTTAAAACCTGGTTTATACCATTGGTTCGAAACCCCTATACTGCTATCTTCTGCAGGCATAATGTCAATAGCAATATCCTGAAATTTATAGGAACAAATGGATTGACCCTGTGGGTCGGGATAAAAGTTAAGTTCTGCCAAACGTTCTTGCATTTTTGCCCATTCGGCATAGTTGGCTAAGTTTATGGTCATATCAATATCAGAGGTAGGACGAATTTCATCAGCAGATGGATCGTCCGTATATAGGCTAATTACCGCTCCGCCAATAAAGACCATTTTATCTTTTAATTCTTTTAATCCTATAGCTACTTGTGCAACCAAAGCAAGGTTTATGACTTTATTATGCATCCAATATTCTTTTTTCTAGTTCTTTTTTTGCTAATTCTTTTTCACGAATTTTCCCCACGCGTATAGCGTCTACTAAAGTAAGTAATTCATATAATTCCGTATCTTTTTTTGTTGCTTCCACTACAGAACTGTAGAGTGGCTCAACCGCTTGACCTCTGTCTGAACCTTTAGCGTAAGGCCAAACGTATTTTTCAGTTGCAACAATTATTTTGTTTAATGGCGCAGCGGAATGCGCCGTTGCGATTCCTCTTACCATTGCGCCAGGTTGTTGTGGAAATACATACGAAACTCCATGGAGTAGAAATTCTGTAAAAGCTAATTTGTTTACTTTTTTTCTTTCACCATCTATTAATCCAGCATATTTAGAACGATTTAGTGACTGACTTACCTCGGATTGACTTATTCCCAATTCTTTTGCAATAGTATGGTGGAACCAAGATTTGTCTCCAAGAGCTATTATTTTTAATAGTATTACTACGTCTTGTGGTTTGAGATTATTTTTAGTCTGTATCATAGTATATTTCATATTGCGATATGCAATATTACTAATTTATATATTGACAAACAATATTTTACACTATTATATTTCATATTGCGATATGCGATATGTTTTAAAAAAACATAAAAAAACCTAAAAATTGCTTTTGAGGTCATTGGTGCAACTAGTAGGAATTTCAGAGCCAATAATCGAATCTTTAGTTGACGAAATGGAAGATTTTATAGACTTATTTGAGTCCATAAAAAAACCTCAAGATTTCTCTTGAGGTCATTGGTACGACTAGTAGCGGGAACAGGACTCGAACCTGTGACCTTCGGGTTATGAGCCCGACGAGCTGCCTACTGCTCTATCCCGCGATGTTTCGAGTGCAAATATACAACGAAATTCGACTATTGCAACAAAAAAAATTAAAAAATCTTTTATTTCTTCTATTAGCTTGATATAACTACCTTTGCAAAAAATTAAAACGCAGTAAATGGCACACAAAGCAGGTTTTGTAAACATCATTGGAAATCCAAACGTAGGAAAATCCACTTTAATGAACGCTTTCGTTGGCGAAAGATTGTCTATTATCACTTCCAAAGCGCAAACAACGCGCCACAGAATTTTAGGAATTGTGAACGGAGAAGATTTTCAATTGGTTTTGTCAGACACACCTGGAATTATCAAGCCTGCTTATGAGATGCAGGAATCGATGATGAACTTTGTAAAGTCGGCCTTTGAAGATGCTGATATTTTGATTTACATGGTCGAAATTGGCGAACAAGAATTGAAAGACGATGCCTTTTTTAATAAAATCATCCACGCCAAAATTCCGGTTTTGTTGTTGTTGAACAAAATCGACAATTCGAATCAAGAACAATTGGAAGAGCAAGTCGCTTTTTGGACGGCGAAAGTACCCAATGCAGAAATTTTCCCTATTTCGGCTTTGCAAAATTTCAATGTGCCTGAAGTTTTTGGTCGCATTATCGAATTGCTTCCAGAATCGCCAGCCTATTACCCAAAAGACCAATTGACGGATAAACCGGAACGTTTCTTTGTGAACGAAACCATTCGTGAGAAAATCTTATTGAATTACAGTAAAGAAATCCCGTATGCGGTTGAAATCGTGACCGAAGAATTTTTTGAAGATGAGAATATCATTCGCATTCGTTCTTTGATTATGGTGGAACGCGATACCCAAAAAGGAATTATCATTGGTCACAAAGGAGCTGCTTTGAAAAAAGTAGGAATGGATTCCCGTGCTGATTTAGAGAAGTTCTTTGGCAAACAAATTCATATCGAATTGTATGTGAAAGTCAATAAAAATTGGCGAAGCAATGCCAATATGCTAAAACGATTTGGGTACAATCAATAATTTTTTGGCGTGACCACAAGGGTCAGGCTATCCGTTTCAATCTTTGTTGCCAAAGACTGGCAACAAAGGATTTTTACTACTATCCTTCACGCAGCACGGTAGTAGCTTACAAAATAATAGTGTACCTTTGCAAAATATTTCAAATTAGATTATGAACAACATAGTAGCCATAGTAGGAAGACCTAACGTAGGAAAATCGACTCTTTTTAACCGATTAATCCAAAGAAGAGAAGCTATCGTAGATTCAGTTTCAGGGGTAACCCGTGACCGAAATTATGGAAAAAGTGAATGGAATGGAAAAGA
This sequence comes from Flavobacterium sp., assembly GCF_024642105.1. GTDB lineage: Bacteria > Bacteroidota > Bacteroidia > Flavobacteriales > Flavobacteriaceae > Flavobacterium. The sequence continues at coordinate 12,084 of NZ_JAHEBT010000052.1, read as the reverse complement.
GTTTTCTGTTATTGATACTGGAGGATATGTTCGTGGTTCGGATGATATTTTTGAAGGAGAAATTCGCAAACAAGTAGAATTAGCCATCGATGAAGCTGACGTGATCATTTTTGTAGTAGATGTTGAAGAAGGGATTACGCCTATGGATGATGCTGTAGCTAAATTGCTTCGAAAAGTGACTAAACCAGTATTATTAGCCGTAAACAAGGTCGATAATGCGATGCGCGAAAAAGATGCGGTAGAATTTTATAACCTTGGCTTAGGCGATTATTTCACTTTTGCCAGTATTTCGGGAAGTGGAACAGGGGATTTGTTAGACGCATTAATCGATGCTTTTCCTGAAAAACCAGAACCAACGGAAGAAGAAATAACCTTGCCACGTTTTGCGGTTGTAGGTCGTCCTAATGCAGGAAAATCAAGTTTTATCAATGCTTTAATTGGTCAAGACCGTTATATTGTTACTGATATTGCAGGAACTACTCGTGATGCGATTGATACTAAATTTGATCGTTTTGGATTCGAGTTCAATTTAGTGGACACTGCTGGAATTCGTCGTAAAGCAAAAGTAAAAGAAGATTTAGAATTTTATTCGGTAATGCGTTCGGTACGCGCGATTGAACATGCCGATGTGTGTATCTTAATAATTGACGCCACTCGCGGATTTGAAGGACAAGACCAAAGTATTTTTTGGTTGGCAGAGAAAAATCGTAAAGGAGTCGTGATTTTGGTAAACAAATGGGATTTGGTTGAAAAAGATACCATGTCTACGCGCGATTACGAAGAAAAAATTAGAAAAGAACTAATGCCATTTACGGATGTGCCTATTCTTTTTGTGTCGGCTTTGACCAAACAACGTTTGTTAAAAGCATTAGAGGCAACGGTTCAGGTATACGAAAATAGACAACAACATATTCCAACGTCTAAATTCAACGAATTCATGTTGAAAGTAATTGAAGCCTACCCTCCGCCAGCTACTAAAGGGAAGTATGTGAAAATTAAATATTGTATGCAATTGCCTACGCAAACACCACAGTTTGTATTCTTTGCTAACTTACCGCAATATGTAAAAGAACCTTATAAAAGGTATTTGGAAAACAAAATCAGAGAAAAATGGGACTTTTCAGGAGTACCAATTGATATTTATATTAGAGAGAAATAATAAAAAGTCCCGAGAAATCGGGACTTTTTTATTGTATAATTATTTAATTTGTAATCGATTACAAAATGCCAAATAATAAATAGAGTATTTTTGCAGGAAGGTATTAAACTTTTTCTATATTCTAGTGTCTTACCTTTCTTGTCTATATAAATTGTAACCAATGTCTAAATTGTACTATTCCTTAATTTTTTTATTTTGTTTTTATTTTTCTAATGCGCAAAATACCACCACTTTTATTTCAGGAACAGTTTTAGATATTAATACTCAGCTCCCTTTAGAATCAGCTACAGTGTATCTTTCTAATGTTAAAGATTCCACGGTTATAGAATTTGCGAACACAAATAAAACAGGTTTTTTTAAAATGCTTACAAAAAAAACAGACAAACCTGTTTTTTTAAAGGTGAGTTACATTGGTTATCAGACTTATGTTGAAGAACAGAAGGGAATTCTTGAAAATAAAGACTTCGGAAAATTATATTTATTGCAAAATGCAACTGCATTAGAAGGTGTGGTTATTAAAAGTGAAGCGCCTCCAATTCGCATCAAAAAAGACACTTTAGAATTTAATGCTTCGTCATTTAAAGTTCGACCTGATTCCAATGTAGAGTTGCTTTTAAAACAACTACCTGGTTTTGAAATAGATAATGATGGAAAAATGACGGTAAATGGAAAAGAGGTAACTCAGTTTTTGGTCAATGGAAAAGCCTTTTTTGATAAAAATGGTGCGATGGCTCTAAAAAATTTGCCCGCTGAAATAATCAGTAAAGTACAGGTCTCCGATTTTAAAACAAAGAAAGAAGAATTATCAAAACAAGAAACAAGTTCAGAGAATTCCACAATTAACCTAACTATAGATGAAAAGAAAAATAAGGGTTTCTTTTCTAAGTTTTTAGCAGGGTATGGTACCGATGATCACTATGAGAGTAGTTTTGTGATGAATCTATTCAATAACAAACAAAAAATAAGTTTTTTAGCATCTTCTAACAACATAAATTCTACAGGGTTTTCTATGGATGAGGTATTTGATAGTATGGGAGGTGGGAGAAATTCGAATACGAGAGGAGGAAGTAGAGGGGGAGGAAGTTCTAAAGGAATTACACAATCTAATTTGGTTGGTGTTAACTATACCGATGAATGGTTTAAAAATTTTGATACTACAGGGAGTTATTCATTTTCAAATAATGTGACTGGGAATCAAAGTAAATCCAAGCAAACTAATTTTTTACCGGCGGGTAATTTCTCCACAGAATCAAATTCCAAGATAAGAGATGAAAATACAGATCATAAGATTAATTTAGAGTTGGAGTATAAACTTGATCCAACAACAAGAATATATTTCACACCTAGAGTTAGTCAATCTGATTCGAATAGTAATTCAACAGCATCAAGCCTATCTAAAGATGAAAACGAAGCACTTTTAAACGAAAGTAATTCAAAGTCGTACAGAGAAAGTAATGCTATAAATTTTGGAAACACATTGAATTTTAATAAAATTTTTCAAAAGAAATCACGTAATTTAAGTTTTGTCTTAAATAACTCCAACTCAAATAATCATTCAGAAGGACAATCCGAATCTAAAACTATTTTTTACCAAGGAGGAAAACCAAATGATGAAAGGAATCAAAAAAACAACAATGAAAATTCTACTGATTCCTATTCTGCTGAGGTAGAATTTACCGAACCTGTTACCGATTCTTTACGTATTCGTTTTGGTGCTGATTTTGATTGGCAGAATGAAGTTAAAGATTCTAAAACGTTAGATTTTGATATTAATTCACAATCATATACTGCATTAAACCCATCGTTGTCTAATTTTGTTCAATCCAAACAAAATTCAATTAGCCCTAAATTAGGGTTCAGTTTTGAAAAAAGTAAGTTTACATTTAATCTAAATTCAAGTGTTTCTTTTATCACATTTGATAATAGGTCTTTATATATGAGTAAAATTTTGGATTTGAATAATCAATATACTTTGCCTTTTGGTAGGGCTCAGATTAGGTATAAGTTTCAAAGATCTAAATTTATAACATTAAGTTATGATTATATAAATACCTTGCCTTCATATAGTCAATTGCTTCCAGTTGAGAATTTAGCTAATCCGTTAAATACAGTAATTGGTAATCCCAATTTGAAGCCTAACGCAAAACAGAGTGTCACAATTAATTTTAGAAACTTTGATCTTCGTACACGTTCAGGTTATACGTTGTTCCTAAAAGCAGATTACTATAATAGCGAAATTGTATCCATTTCTGTATACGATGCGAGCCGAAAAAGAAATACTACTTATGATAACATTTCAGGCACATATACTACTTCTTTTGGTGGAAATTGGAATCAATCTCTAAAACTAGGATCCCATGTTCTCCGATATGGATTAGGTGTTAATACAAATTATTCGTTAGATAAAGGCTTTACAAATGGAGTTTTATATGATGCAAAATCATTAGGAATAACTCCAAGGGTATATTTTAATTATGAATATGGAGAACTATTAACAGTAACCCCTTCTTATAATTTGTCTTATAGTGAATCAAAATATTCTAATTATACAACAAATGCTAGTTCTAATGTAGTACATAGAATAAATATACAAACTACGAGTTATTTTCCTAAAAACTGGATTTTTGGAAATGATTTCGGATACAATTACAATTCGAGAATTGCTAGCGGATTCAAAAAAGATTTCTACTTATGGAATACAAGTTTGTCGTATAGTTTTTACAACAAAAATATGATTGCGAAAGTTAAAGTGTATGATGTGCTAAACCAAAATCAAAGTTTTTCTAGAACAATTTCAGCGACTACAATTCGTGATGAAGAAAATACTATTTTAAAAAGGTATGCAATGTTTTCATTAACCTATAAACTACAAGATTTTTCAGCTATGAAAAAACTTCCAAAAGAGTTTAGAAAAAGAGATAAGTAAGATGAGACAGTGATCTAAAATGTTTTAGGTTTTACAGTTAGTAGTGAAATTTTAAAATCATTTATAATTTTAATTTATGAATGAAACTGAACCGGATAATGTCTCTATTGAAATAATCAATCCCGCTAGCTCGTTGCTGAAAACTATTCATATAGCCTAATTCCAAAGCAATGTTTTGATTTAATCCATATTGAAATGCCAAATAAATTCGATTTTGATCAAAAGTGTTTTTTAGAATTGATTTTCCAGCATTCAATAAAATTTCTTCGTGTACAATTGTTTTTAAAAAACGATTATTTTTTTTCCATATTTCATATTCAGCTTGAATTCTAAATCGGAATCGCCAATTAAATGTACTGCCATCTAATAATTCTGTTTTTGATGCATTTCGAATAAAACGTTCTTCAACTTGGAATCGTTGACTCAAATTGATTTTGCCAATAGTGTTTTTCCAAACAATATCTTGCTGTCCTCGGTATTCGGGAGTTAAAAAATCACTTGTATTTTCAGGATCTTGTGTGGCTACAGCAAAATAAGCAAATCCAGTTCCTAATTCCACAGTAGAATTTAATTTGTAACGAGCTTGGGAACGAATGACAAAAAGATTTTCAGTCACAGGATTTAAAAATAATCGATTGTCAAATTCAGAATGAAGTGACCATTTGTCATTTAAAGTTAATTGATTGTAATATCTTGACCAAAGGATGGTCTGATTATCAATTTTTTTTTCAGTTTGTGCGTTGACAATAAAAAAATGAAATCCAAAGGTTATAATTACAAAAATTCTAAAAGACATATTATATTTTTTGCAAATATAAAGGACTATAGTTTAATTTGATTCATATCTTAACTAAAAAGAGTTACTCAATTGAGTAACTCTTTTTAGTACAATTTAGATTTTATAGATTATATCGTAAAGTAATTCCATAGGTTCTCTGATCTCCTAATACTCCTGCGTAATGACCTGCATTCCCCGAAGCCGGTAATAATTGTTCAAAATAGTTTTTGTCTAATAAGTTACGCCCCCAAATATAAACAGATAATCCTTCTGAAGCTCTAAATCCGATGCGACCATTAAAAATGCTATACCCCTGAATGTTTAAGTATTTTGACGGAGTGGCGCTAGATGAAAAACTAGATCTAGAATAGGAATCTATGGCTAAAAAGAATCTTCCTTTGTTTCCAAAAAACTGCCCTTCTTTAGATAGATCTCCTCCTAAAGTACCAGCCCACTTAGAAATACCTGGTAAGGCTCCTCCTGAAACATCTTTAGAATAGATAGAAACCCCATTGACTTTTAAACCTGTTTCTTCCAATGGTAATGGTGCATTTTTGAAACTAATATATTGACCCTCATTATAGGTTAATGCAGTATTGAACGATAGGTATTGGTTAACAGTGATTCTTGAATCAATTTCAATTCCGCGAACGCGTACTTTCTCGGCATTGGCAAGATAACCACGATTTAAGGTGGGGTCTTCACTTTGTACTAAGGTTTGGTAGTTGTCAATATCCGTATTAAAAACAGTTAAGTTAACTGTAGTACTATTGAAAGGAGTTGATTTGATACCGATTTCGTAATGATTTACTTTTTCAGGTTTTACTTTAGCCAACTCAACAATTGGACCATTGGCATCTGAAGGAATTCCGCCCAAGTTGATTCCCACTGGTTTATAGCTATTAGCAAAGGTGGCAAAAGTGTTGATTTGATCTGAGACTTTGTAAGCTAATGTAATGTTTCCTGAAAAATTAGTATCATCTACATCCACTTTAAAGGCTTGATCAGAATATACTTTCTTCTTTAAGGCTAACAATGCTGAATTTGTTGTTTGAAGTCCGCCGTAAGTAGTTCTGTTATAATCAATTTTTTTCTTGTCGTAATTATAACGCAAGCCTGTTAATAGGTGTAATTTATCAGTAATTTCCCAATCGGTTTGTCCAAAGATAGCCCCGCTAAAAGTAGTTAATGTAGATTTAGTTTTGATGCCATATCCATCAAATAATCCGGCTGTTTGCCAAAGTGGATCTGTTGAATCTTGAGAAAAACGCCATTGTGCCGCCCCTGATTCTTCAACATGATAGGGATCTGTTTTTAAATCTTGTCCAATTCCAAATACACCTACAACTCCTGTTACTTTTGGAGCAAATGTTCCCGCGTAACGAATTTCTTGCGACCATTGTTGGTGCTTTGAAGTAGCTTGTGATAAACGCAAAACTGGTAGCCCTGTAAAATCTCTGTCGTTTGATGGATCCCAATTCCAAAAACGCCAGGCAGAGGTAGCGGTTAATTTTCCATTACCAATTTTACTATTGATATTTAAAGAGGCTCCTCCTAAATCTTGTCCAGAACGCCAAGGAGTATCATGATCAATTTTTCTATCAAATGGATTTGTGCTTGGTAAGTTATAACCTAACGAACTGATAATGTTGTCAAATTGTCGGTAAGAAGCTCTATTGGTTTGAACCGCACCTGCAATTACTTGAGCATAGCCATCGGGTCTTTGTTTAGAATAGTCAATTGCCAAAGTGATATCAGTGTTTTCGGTAGGAGTAAATAATAATTGTCCTCTGATTCCTTGATTATTCAAATCGTTAACTGATTTTCCAGTAACTACATTTTCTAATAAACCGTCACGTTGTGTGCCTGAGAAAGACAATCTGGCGGCAATTTTTTTACTTAAGGCTCCAGTGATTGAGGCTTTAGCTTGAATGAAACCGTAATTTCCATAACTTATTTCAAAATTAGCACCTGATGTGAAACTAGCTTTACGGCTAGTAACATTAAAGGCACCTGCTGTTGTGTTTTTTCCAAAAAGAGTTCCTTGAGGGCCACGTAAAACTTCTATTTGGTCTACATCTACAAAATCAAGGGTGGTTGCAGCAGGACGTGCATAATACACACCGTCTACATAAAATCCTACTCCGGGATCAATTCCGTCATTGGTCAAACCAAATGTAGAACCCAGTCCTCTAATATTGATGGTTGTGTTTCTTGGGTTAGACGAATACAATTGAACAGAAGGAACAATTTCCTTTAAACGGTTCACATTGAAAGCACCAGCTTGTTCAGCTTGTCTTCCTCCAACAACAGAAATCGGAATAGGCACATTTTGTGCTTTTTCAATTCTACGTCTGGAAGTGATGACTACATCATTCAATTGATTTTCGCTTTTTAAGACGATTTCAATGGGACTAGTTGGCAATGTTGTAAATCGCAATTCTGCTGTTTGGTGTCCAACATATTGTACGATTAATGTGAATGGTAATTTTTCTCTAGTGTCAATAGTAAATTTACCATTGGCATCCGTTAAAGTATGGTATTTGGTTCCTTTTAAAAGAATATTAGCTAATTCTAAAGGTTGGTTATTTTTATCTTTAACAATTCCTTCAACATTAGTTTGAGCAAAAAGAGTAGTGGTAAGAAGTATAAAAAGACTTGTAATTGTATTGTTTAATGTATTCGATTTCATTGTATTTTAATTATATGTAAATAGTCGAGTTTAAAATTATTTTTTTTATAACTAGCACAAGCACATATACTGTAATGAATTTTGGAGTTGGCTAAGTTGTTTTCTTGTTTGGATCGTACTAAAATGAATTGGATACGTTTTCATAAATAAATGATTTTTTGTTTTCGAGCGCAAATATATAATTAATTCTATAAAACTAATAGAGTTTAAAATATATTTTTTTATTTTTTTACTAATGAGGCGATAGTAATGCCTTGCATGACTTTTAAAGTTTCTTCGCGAATAGCAATTAAACCGTGTCGTAAGGCGCATTCTGATTCACTTTTACAGTCAGAACAAGGTTCGTAAAAATTAAGGGAAGCACAAGGAAGTAAGGCAATGGCGCCGTCAAATAATCGATGAATGTCGGCTAGAGTAATCTCGTCTGAAGATTTAATTAGGTAATAGCCACCAAATTTTCCTTGCTTGCTACCTACCAAATGCGCTCTTTTTAAATCCAATAGAATTTGCTCTAGAAACTTTTTAGGAATAGCTGCTGTATCGGCAATTTCAATGGTACGCGCGATATAACCTGGTTCTTGTTGGGCAAGAAACAATAAAGCTTTAAGTGCGTATTTGGTTTTATGTGAAAGCATCTACTACGGTTATTGATACAAATATAATTGAATTGCTTAAAAATCAAAATAAATTACCAACTTCCACTGGAACCTCCTCCAGAGAATCCACCTCCGCCAAAACCTCCTCCGAAGCCTCCGCCATCAAAACCACCACCTGACGAACTTCCAAATCCACCGCCACCACTTCTGCCAAGGCTGCTTAATACAAGAATGTCTAATAGGCTTGGGCCTCCGCCAAAACCACCGGAACCTCCTGAATTACCGCCTCCTCTTTTATTTCTTGAGAATAGAATTAAGACAATAACAATGATGACTATAAAAGGAAGTATCGGGAAGTTTTCTCCTTTATTATGCTTTCTAGTTCCTTTGTATTTTCCTTTGAAAACATCAATGATAGCAGTTGTTCCTTTATCCAATCCGTTGAAATAACTTCCTGCTTTGAATTCGGGAATGATTATATTTCTAATAATTTCTCCACCAGTTCCTGCGGTTAATCGGTCTTCTAAGCCATAACCCGGATTGATAGCAATTTTCTTTTCGGCTTTCGCCAATAAAATAATCACCCCATTGTCTTCTTTGGCTTGACCAATTCCCCAATTTTGTGCCCAGTTGGTTGCCAATTGGCTCACGTCTTCGCCTTTTAGGCTTTCAATGGTAACGACAATAATCTGAGTTGAGGTAGAATCCGAATAGTGAACTAATTTTTCTTCTAACTGCGCTTTTTCATTGGCACTAAGTACTTGGGCATAATCATACACCGAAGTTTGAACCGCTGGTTTTTCTGGAATGGTAAATTGAGCAAAACCAATTTGTGTAATAAAAAAACAAACGAGTAATTTCAAGAAAGTAAGAGTAGGTTGTGTAGCTTTCATTATCTTTTTGAGATTTCGTTTGATAATTCGTTAGTATCGTCAGCTTGCCAAGGGAAATAGGTTTTTAGCTGTTCGCCGGCTTTGGTAACCCCATCAATTAATCCTTGTTTGAAGTTACCTTGTTTGAATTGAGCCGCCATAATTTCTTTGGTACTATCCCAAAAATCACTAGCCACCACCTCATTGATTCCTTTGTCTCCGCAGATAACAAATTGTTTGTCGGCAACAGCCAAATATATTAAAACGCCGTTTTGCAACTGCGTTTCATTCATTTTTAATTCATAAAAAACTTCCAAAGCCCTATCAAAAGTGGCTTTGGAAGTCGTTTGTTCTATATGTACTCGTATTTCGCCAGAAGTGTTTTTTTCGGCCAAGTGAATGGCTTCCACAATTTCAGTTTCGTCTTCTTTGGTTAAAAAAATAGTTTCTGGTTGCATAAGTAGTAAATGTTTTGAATTAGAATTTTACTTCTACAGGTTTATCAGCTCCAACAGCAGCTTCAAAATAGGGTTTTTCTTTAAATCCAAACATCCCTGCAAAAATAGAATTTGGAAACGTTTTGATATGTGTATTATACGGTTTTACCGCTTCATTAAAACGTGTTCTAGCCGTTAAGATTTGGTTTTCAGTACTTGCTAATTCGTCTTGAAGTTTCAAGAAATTTTCATTGGCTTTCAAGTCAGGATATTTTTCCACTGAAACTAATAATCGAGATAAAGAGCTGCTTACACCACTTTGTGCAGAGTTGAAGGCGGCTAATTGTTCTGGGCTAATGTTCGTTGGATCAACAGTAATTGAGGTAGCTTTGGCTCTTGCTGAAATGACAGCAGTCAAAGTGCTTTTTTCAAAATCAGCAGCGCCTTTTACGGTATTCACTAAGTTGCCAATCAAATCATTTCTTCTTTGATATGAAGTTTGTACATTACCCCAAGCCTCGTGGATATCTTGCTCGTAAGTTACTGCGGTGTTGTTGATTCCTTTTACCCAACCGTAGATTCCAAATACTACTACAGCTGCTATAATCCAAGGTAAGAATTTTTTAAAGTCCATTTTTAATTTAATTTAAGGTTGATTGTTTATTTGTTGTTTTTAAAATTGATTTTTGCTATTTACAATTCAGTTTTGATACTCAATAACTGTGCCTTAATAGTTTCTAGTTTATTGATGATGTCAAATTTGTCTAAAGTTCTCTTTTGGCCTTCTTTCAAATGTGTTTTAGCACCTTCTAAAGTAAAGCCTCTTTCTTTGACCAAATGAAAAATTAATTGGAGGTTTTTGACATCTTCAGGGGTAAACATTCGATTTCCTTTGGCATTTTTCTTGGGTTTTAAAATGTCAAATTCACTATCCCAAAAACGAATAAGTGATGCATTTACTCCAAAAGCTTTGGCTACTTCGCCAATGCTGTAATACCTTTTGTCTGCTGATAAATTGATGTGCATTAGTCTAATGATTGATTTTCTTGATTAGCCAATTTTGAAATGGCAACATATTCCACCGCCGAGATATTTCCGTAATAAAAATTCAGCGGATTCACGACTTTATTATTTTTATGAACTTCATAATGTAGGTGAGGCGCTTCCGATCGTCCAGTGCTGCCCACATACCCTATGATGTCTCCTCTTTTCACTCTTTGTCCTGCACGCGCTTTGTATTTGCTTAAATGCGCATATAAGGTTTCATAACCATAACCGTGCCGAATCACAATATGATTCCCAAAACCAGAGGCCGTGTTGTCAGCTTTAGCTACTACACCATCGCCCGTAGCATAAATTGGGGTGCCTGTTTTAGCAGTAAAGTCCATTCCTTCGTGCATTTTTCGCGCTTTCGTAAATGGATCAGAACGATAGCCAAAACCTGACGCCATTCGTTTTAAATTTTCATTTTTGACAGGTTGAATGGCAGGAATGGCACTTAATAAATGGTCTTTTGCTTTAGCTAATTTCAAAATTTCATCCAAAGATTGCGATTGAACAGCCAATTCTTTCGTCAAAATATCTAAGCGTTGCGTCGTGTTTTTTACCAATTCTGAATTGTCAAAACCTTCCAATTCGGCATACCTATTTTTGGTTTTAAAACCCGCTTTTCTTTCTTCATCAGAAATAGGTGTGGTGTTGAAATACGTACGGTATAAATTATTATCGCGATCTTCAATAGCCGCTGTGACCGCATTTAATTCGTCTATTTTTTTATTTAAAATGGCATAATGCAATTTCAAATTGTCAATTTCGCGCGCTTGTAAACGGTCTTTTGGGGTTTCAAAATAAGGAGTGTTCAACAAAACCACAAAACTTAAAAAACCGAATAAGGCAGAGGCCAATAAAAACAATAAAACAACGCCAATTTTCTTCGCTTTTTTTGTTTTTATTTTTCGATACGCCAGATTTTCAGAATCGTAATAATATTTTACTTTCGACATATTTTAAAATACCCTATTTTTGCACTTCGTAAAAAAGTTAGACGAACAAATTTAATAAATGTTTCATTGGTTCGCTGCTTTTTTGAGAATAAAAAATTAATGAGCCTTTTCCAGCTATTCGTTGTAAGTTCTCGTTTTAAAATCTTTTTTTCTATAAACCAGCAGGAGCTTCCTTTGGTCGCTCTGCTACTTCAAGAAAAAATAGATTTCTTAAACTCGAAGCTTTCCACTACTATCTGGGGCATAAAATAGAATAAATAAAAATCAAAAAAACTTTGTGCCTTAGCGCCTTAGTGGCTAAAATAAATAAAATGAAATCACAAGACGTACGTAAACAATTTTTGGACTTTTTTCAAAGCAAAGGACACCTAATCGTTCCTTCAGCACCTATCGTTCTAAAAGACGACCCTACCCTGATGTTTAATAACTCAGGGATGGCGCAGTTCAAAGAATACTTTTTAGGTAATGGAACTCCAAAGAGTCAACGAATTGCCGATACGCAAAAATGTCTTCGTGTTTCAGGAAAACATAACGATTTAGAGGATGTAGGTTTTGATACTTACCACCACACCATGTTCGAAATGTTAGGAAACTGGTCTTTTGGCGATTATTTCAAAAAAG
>NZ_JAHEBT010000056.1 GCF_024642105.1 Flavobacterium sp. | reverse complement strand
ATAAATTCTATTTTCACGAAGTAATCGGGTTTGAAGTAGAAGACCAACGTCTTGGCGTGGTAGGCAAAATCCAATCCATCAACGATTCTACTGCACAGCCTCTTTTTGAAGTACTCAACGGCGGTGTTGAAATTCTAATTCCAATGATTGACCATTTTTTGGTAAAAATTGATCGCGAAAACAAAAAAGTAGTGATGAATTTACCAGAAGGTTTGATTGAAATGTATCTTTAAGCTATTTTAGATTCACTACGTTTTTAGATTATTAGAAACGTCTGCGACTTTAGAAAAATCCAAATTGTCTAATATTCTAAAAAATCTAAGTTGTCTAAATTCCAATTCAAACAATTCTCACTTGAACAAGATAATTGCGCAATGAAAATTGGCACTGATGGCGTATTACTGGGCGCTTGGGCTCCAATTTCACATAATCCCTATAGCGTTTTAGACATTGGAACTGGAACTGGAATTATTGCTTTGATGGTAGCACAGCGTAGTAATGCAGCACAAATTGACGCATTAGAAATTGAGGAAAACGCATACGAACAAGCCACTGATAATTTTGAAAACTCGCTTTGGAACGAACGCTTATTTTGTTTTCACGCTGGTTTAGACGAATTTATGGAAGAACCCGAAGACGAATACGATTTAATCGTATCCAATCCGCCGTTTTATGCTGAAGACTACAAAACCAATGACGAACAACGTGATTTAGCACGTTTTCAAGACGCACTTCCTTTTGAAGATTTGATTGAAGCTGCTGATTTATTACTGTCCGAAAACGGAATATTGGCAGTAATTATTCCTTTTAAAGAAGAAGAACGATTTTTGGCAATAGCCCATGAATTTGAATTGTACCCAACTCATATCACCCGCGTAAAAGGAACTCCAACCACTGAAATCAAACGTAGTTTATTGGCTTTAGGCCGAAATCTAATTGACACTCCTCTAATTGACGAACTCGTTATCGAAATAGGCCGTCACGAATACACTTCGGAATACATCACACTCACACAAGAATTTTACTTAAAAATGTAATTGTTTAAGGAAGTAAACAACTATTAAAGTATTTATAAAATCGATAACAAAAATGTCTCGAAAAGAGTAAGCTTTTCTATTTTTACAAAAAATTCAACCAATGAATATCGAAACTATTAACCACAGTATTCAAACTCAAAAAGAGGCGTTATTACAACACCCTTTATATACTAAAGTACAAACCATTGAAGACTTACAGCGTTTTTTAGAAAGTCATGTGTATGCCGTTTGGGATTTCATGTCTTTACTAAAAGCCTTACAATCCAAATTAACGTGTACAACAACCCCTTGGTTTCCTACAGTCAATACAGAAACCCGCTATTTAATTAACGAAATTGTTCTTGCGGAAGAAAGTGATCTAACTTTAGATGGTCGCCGCCAAAGTCATTATGAAATGTACTTAGAAGCGATGCAAGATTGTGGCGCAAATACTTCGGATATCGAACAGTTTTTAGCCAATATTCGTTCGTTAAATAACATATTTGTAGCTATCAAAACAAGTGATTTACACCCTAATATTAAAGCCTTTTTGGATTTTACTTTCAGAGTGATTGAAGAAGGAAAAGCACACGAAATCGCAGCGGCTTTTACTTTTGGAAGAGAAGATTTAATTCCGAGCATGTTTACTGCAATTTTGAAAAACTTACAAGCCAATTTCCCTGAAACCGATTTACGAAAACTAATTTACTATTTCGAAAGACATATCGAATTGGATGCGGATGAACACGGACCCATGGCCATGCAAATGATTACTGAATTGTGTGGAACCGACACCCAAAAATGGAAGGAAGTAGAAGCCGTTTCTATTCTTGCTTTAGAAAAACGCATCGGCCTTTGGAATGCCATTGAGGAAAGTATTTCTTTAAAAGCAGAAATGGTTTAAAAAAACCTTTTGTAAACTTGATTCAATTATTAATACACGATTCTCAATACATTTTTTGTTTCGTTACTCTCCACAAAAAACACTCGAACTGACGTTCAAAAATAAAAAAAGCGAGAAAATTTCTCGCTTTTTTATTAACTCTCTGGAGCCAATTCCAGTTCCAATCCGTCTAACTCTTCGGTAATTGGGATTTGGCAACCCAAACGACTATTTGATTTTACGTAAAATGCTTCAGATAACATTGCCTCTTCATCATCTCCTTTTTCCGGCAAAGTTACATCGTTTAAGACATAACATTGACAAGAAGCACACATTGCCATTCCGCCACAAGTTCCTTCTACCGGAAGCTCATACGCCTTGCACAATTCCATGATATTCATCGCCATATCGGTTGGCGCTTGCAATTCATGAACTACTCCTTCTCTGTCTTTAATTTTAATTAAAACGTCCATTCTTATTTATTTCTAGTTGTGTATTATTGTATAAACAGGGCCTTATTAAAGCACATTAACTACTGTTTCTATTTGAGGTGCATATTTTTTAATCGTAGTTTCCACTCCTGCTTTTAAGGTCATTTGGTTGACGCTACAACTAGTACAAGCACCTTCCAAACGCACTTTCACATGCTTATCTTCTTCAATTTCAACCAATGAAATATCTCCACCATCTGAATTCAAAAAAGGTCTAATTTCGTCTAAGGCTTTTAGCACATTAGCCAATACTTCTTCTGTTGTCATATCTTCAAAAATTATTTTTTAACTGCTGAACAACCCGCCATTGTTGTGATTTTAATCGCTTCGGTTGCAGGCAAACTTTCATTTCTATTTACTGTTTCTTGCACTACATTTCGAGTAATTTCTTGAAAAACAGATTCAATTACAGAGCCTTCTTGCATTGCCGCAGGACGTCCATAATCTCCTGCTTCACGAATAGACTGAACAATTGGCACTTCACCAAGGAAAGGCACATTCAAATCAGCTGCCAAATTCTTAGCCCCTTCTTGTCCAAAAATGTAGTATTTATTGTTTGGTAATTCTTCAGGTGTAAAGTAGGCCATGTTTTCAATGATTCCCAAAACAGGTACATTGATGGCTTCAGATAGAAACATTGCCACTCCTTTTTTGGCATCAGCCAAAGCAACCACTTGAGGTGTACTCACCACTACCGCACCTGTAATAGGCAACGATTGCATAATCGAAAGATGAATATCTCCCGTTCCTGGTGGTAAATCAATCAACATGAAATCCAATTCGCCCCAATCGGCATCAAAAATCATTTGGTTCAATGCTTTAGCAGCCATTGGCCCACGCCAAATTACTGCTTGGCTTGGCGAAGTAAAAAATCCAATAGATAAAATTTTAACTTCATAGCTTTCAATTGGTTTCATTTTAGATTTTCCATCTACTTCAATTGAAATCGGTTTTTCTTCTTCAACATCAAACATAATTGGCATTGAAGGTCCATAAATATCCGCATCCAAAACACCAACAGAAAATCCCATTCTCGCCAAAGAAACGGCTAAGTTAGCTGTAGTTGTAGATTTACCTACCCCTCCTTTTCCAGAGGCTACGGCAATAATATTTTTAATTCCAGGTATGGCTTTCCCTTTAATTTCAGGTTTTTCAGCTGCTTCCACCTTGATATTTACTTTGATTTTAGCTTCTGGCGAAACCAAATCGTGAATTGTTTTTTTGATATCGTCTTCGGCTCTTTTTTTGATGTGCATCGCTGGAGTATGCAACAGCAAATCAACCACTACCTCATCCCCAAAAGTGATTACATTAGTAACCGCTCCGCTCTCGACCATGTTTTTCCCTTCGCCAGCAATCGAAATTGTTTCTAAAGCTTTAAGAATCTCTTTTCTATCTAATTTCATTTTGTTTGTTCCAAAAATTATAGGCTTAAATCAAATAGAATAAATCCATTTATTTAAACTGAATATGAATTGCAAATATAACAGATTCTATTGGTATTTTACCGCTTTTGGATTGGATTTATTGATAAACAAATCAATACTAATTATTTGATTCTAGGTGCAAATCGAAGTTTATTTTTGCATCTCTGGTTCCCAAAAATGAGTTTCAAAATCGACAATTTGGTTTTCTCTAACTTCAATGCCTTCATTTTCTAATAATTGTTGCATTAAATTGGTTCCGTCGAAATGTAATTTTCCTGTTAGTAATCCTTTTCTATTGACCACACGATGCGCTGGAACGTCTTCTAAATGATGTGAAGCATTCATAGCCCAGCCTACCATTCTAGCCGAACGTGCAGTTCCTAATGCCTTTGCAATAGCGCCATAGGATGTAACTTTGCCGTAAGGAATTTGCCTTACAATACCATAAACCCGTTCGAAAAAATTATCGTTTGTTGCCATCGAAAAGTTTATTTCAGATAATATTTGACAATATTAAATAAGGTAAACAAAGCAATTATACCTGTTATGCTCCCAATAATTTTATTCATGTTACGCATAAAAAAATCGGTTTTAATTTCAATCTTACTGAAGAAAGAAATGTAACTATAAAAAACAAGAAAAGAGCCCAACACTGCTCCCAACACAAAAATAAAAATAGAAAAAGTTTCGAAGACAAACCAGCCATAAGAAGCTAACGACAAACTCACCACAACATAATATGGGATTGGAAAGAAATTTAATGCTGATAGTAAGATTCCTAAAAAAAATCGAGTGGAAGTACGTTGCTTTTTAATATCTCCTTCTTTCTTTTGAGGTACTTTGGCTATTACCAAGAAATAAACCGTCAAAAGTGTAAAAATACCACAACCAATTTCTCTTAATAACACCACTACTTGAGGACGTTCACCGATAAATTGTGCAAATAGAATCGCTAGATATACTTGAAAAAAAATAACAATCACTGCACCAATCACAAACCATAAAGCAGCACGTTTTCCTTCTTTTATATCCACTTTAGCCGCCGTCATATTGATTAGTCCAGGCGGAAGAATCCCAATAACAGCACTAATAAATCCAAAAAATAATGCAGTAATTATAGTCATATAGTGCTTTGTTTCAGTACTAATGTGTTGTTTTACTCCAATTCCTGAAACCGAAACGACACTATTTAATTTTAAATCGAATATACGTAATTGCCTTGTTAATTTCTAAATATTGTTTTTCATAAAACGTTTGAAAAGCAGTTACTTCTTCAGGACTTCCTTCGTTTTTGTAAACGTTATGATTCGCGTACAGGACTTCGTGACCTTCTCCATGCAATAACCCAAGAGTATATCCGTGCATGAATTCACTATCCGTTTTCAGGTTCATTACACCATCTTTCTTCAGGATTTTTTTATACAATTGCAGGAATTCTGAATTGGTCATACGATGCTTCGTACGTTTGTATTTGATTTGTGGATCTGGGAAAGTAATCCAGATTTCATCTACTTCATTTTCAGCAAAAATATGATTGATTAACTCAATTTGAGTTCGAACGAAAGCCACATTATGCAGTCCTGTTTCTACAGCTGTTTTAGCACCACGCCAAAAACGCGCACCTTTAATATCGATTCCAATAAAGTTTTTATTAGGATATCTTTCGGCCAAACCAACAGAATATTCTCCTTTACCACAACCTAACTCCAGAACAATAGGATTTTCATTTTTAAAAAAATCAGCATTCCATTTTCCTTTCATCGGAAATAAATTACCTACTACTTCTTCTCTTGTTGGCTGAAAAACATTGCTGAATGTTTCGTTTTCCTTGAACCTTTTTAATTTATTTTTACTTCCCACTTGTATTCAAATATTTCGGCAAATTTAACTGAAATATATAAGACGAAAGCCCTCGTTTTTGAAAAAATAAAAAAAATCCGTCCGTCGCTGAGAATACGAAAACACTCCATTCTAAAACTCGGTTTTTTTTACTAATTTTATACTAAACCCTAAAGCTATGAAAACCTTTGTTTTTACTCTGCTATTACTCTTTATTGTAACTACTCCTACATTGGGCCAACCCAAATTTGTTCCAAACAAAACCAATACTTCTAAATCGAGTGCTCTAATAAACCCAACGGTATTAGTTCCTTTCTTTAAAAAATACCCTGATTTAAAAAAGCACCAACCCTTGGTTACTGATTTGTATCAAAAACGAAATTACAAAGCAATTTGGTTCCAAGAAAACCAGATTAATCAATTAGCCCCGGTATTGTATGCCAAATTAAATACTTTAGACGAAGAAGGGATTTCAGCTAAAATTCCATACAAAAAAGATATTGACATCCTTTTTTCAAGCGAGATTATTGCCAAAAGTGACTCTGAATTACTCCTAACTTCCATTTATATTTTTTATGCTCAAAAAGTATTTCAAGGTTTGGACACCAAAAAAATAAAAGAGATTGGTTGGCTTTTGCCAAGAAAAGAAATCTCTTATTCTAATCTGTTGAACTCTTTACTTTCCAATCCAGGATTACTATCCTATGATGCGCAACAACTTTTTGGACAATACTATAAATTAAAATCTCTTTTAAAAAAATACCGAACAATTGAACAAAATGGAGGCTGGGAACCCATTCCAATTGATTCTCTATCTCTAACCTTCAAACCTTTTGATAGCGCCGCAACAATTGGAAAAATACGACAACGATTGACATTAATGGGGGATTTAAAAGAAGACTCCAAAAGCAATCTTTATGACAATGATTTAATGGAAGGTTTATTAAATTATAAAAAAAGAAACGGATTCAAACCCAATTATCTGATTGAAGCAAGACACATTCAGCGGATGAATATACCTATTGAAGAATACATCAAAACCATAAAAATTAATATGGAACGCTGTCGATGGATTGAGCCCGAACTCACCAAAGCCAGCGAATACCTCTTTATTAACATCCCTTCTTTCAAATTATTTTTCAGACGAAATGGGAAAACTGAATTAGAATCGAATGTTTTTGTTGGAGAAATTATGACTCAAACAGCTATTTTTAGTAGCACTGTAAATCATATTGTTTTTAGTCCGTATTGGAACGTTCCTAAAAGTATTGTAGAAAATGAATTGTCTCAAGCTATGGCAACAGATAAAAATTTCCTTCAAAACAACAATATGGAATGGTTTAAAGGCAATTTAAGAGAGAAGCCAGGACTACAAAATCCAATGGGATTAGTCAAGTTTATCTTCCCTAACTCTAATGATATTTATTTACATGACACTCCTGCTAAGAGTCTATTTGATTCTGAATACCGCGCCTATAGTCACGGCTGCATTAACATAAGTAAAGCAAAAGAGTTAGCACTGTTAATCTTGAAAGACGATCCAAACTGGCCAGTAGAACGAATCAATCAAGCCATGAAAGGAGAGAAAGAAACTGTTTGTATTTTGAAACGTAAAATCCCGATACATATTGGTTATTTTACGGCTTTGGTTAATGAAACAGGTACAATCAATTTTTATAACGATGTGTACGAAAGAGACAGTTGTTTATCTGAAATTTTATTTACTGAAGAGTAGTTGAATCTCATTTTTTCGTAAATTTAATGTAACAGAAGTTGCATACAACTCAATTTATGAAAAATTTTATTACACTAGCTATTAGTATACTACTTGGTTTTTTACTGAGTGTTGTTTCTTGTCAAAACAGTAAAAAAAACACAGAAAGCCGCTCTGAAAAAAAAGTACTCATTGCTAAAAATGGAGAAGCAACTCCTTTTGACAGCACTTTAGTCGCTCCTTTTTTCGACCAATACCCTGAGCTTAAAAAATTTCAAAAAGAGGTTACGGCTTTATACCAAAAACAACACTATAATTACATTTGGTTTGATCAAAAAGGAATCAAAGAAGTAGGCTATTTATTGTATAACAAAATTAGTAATTTAACTTCCGAAGGAATTACTGCAAAAATTCCTTATCACAATCAATTGGATACTATTTTTCAAGAAGAAGTCAGTAAACAAGAGCCCGAAGTCAATTCCGAGCTATTTATTTCTTGCCTGTATTTTTTCTATACTGACAAAGTATACAAAGGGCTAGACATTGAAAAAAGCACACAATTAGGCTGGTATTTACCTCGAAAAAAACAATCTTTTGTTAATTATTTGGATTCCATTTTGGCTAATCCTTCCTTGATTGACAAAGACGAACGAGAGATTCTTGGTCAGTATTACCGCCTTCGCGAAGTTTTAAAAAAATACCGTTCTATAGAGAAAGAACCTTGGAATTCCATAGCCCTTGATTCAGGTGTAACTCGATTAAAAATGGGAGACAGCGCCAGAGCAATTGCTCAAATCCGATCCCGATTGCATCTTTTAGGCGATTTAGATTCTGATTCGAGAAGTAGTCTTTTTGACAACAGTCTGGCAAAGGGAATAATCAACTATAAAAGCCGAAATAGTTTAGGCACCAATTCCAGCATTTCTAAATTAGATTTAGTTCACTTGAATGTCCCGATTACCGATCGAATTAAAACGATCATTGTTAATATGGAACGCTGCCGATGGTTTTCATCTCCTTTGGCCATGTCCAAAACCTTTATTTTTATTAATATTCCAGCTT
Source organism: Flavobacterium sp. (assembly GCF_024642105.1). GTDB lineage: Bacteria > Bacteroidota > Bacteroidia > Flavobacteriales > Flavobacteriaceae > Flavobacterium. The sequence goes on along the minus strand of NZ_JAHEBT010000056.1, from coordinate 180,298 downwards.
ATCAATTGCGTTATTTTGAAAACGGAAAAGTAGCATTAGAATCCAAAGTAGTCGTAGGCAAGGCAATGAACAAGACGGTTGTTTTTAGTGCCGATATGAAATACATAGTATTTAGCCCGTACTGGAATGTTCCAAAAAATATTCTTTACAAAGAAGTGTTACCTGCTATTGAAAAAAATCCAAACTATTTATCTGAAAACGAAATGGAATGGTATGACGGAGGCATTCGCCAAAGACCGGGTCCAAAAAATGCCTTGGGAGTTGTCAAATTTGTGTTTCCTAATTCCAATTCGATTTACCTACACGACACGCCATCAAAAAGCTTGTTCAATCAAGAAAAAAGAGCCTTCAGTCACGGTTGTATCCGACTTGAAAAACCGAAAGAATTGGCTCATCTCATTCTGAAAAACGACCCTAATTGGACTTTCGAAAAAATTGAAACGGCCATGCAAAGCGGTGTTGAAAAATGGTATGCTTTGCCTCAAAAAATTCCAGTGTATATTGGCTATTTTACTGCTTGGGTGGCCAAAGACGGAGCCATTCATTTCTATGATGATGTGTACCAAAGAGATGAACGATTAGCAACGATGCTATTAGAAGAATAAATAAAGCTTGCCGCTTTTTGAAAAACAATGCTTCCAGCCTTTTAAAGGCTGGAAGCATTAAAAAAATTACAAATTGAAATTCAATCCTAAAACGATATTTCTACCCATGTTGGCAATCCCGTCTGTTTTAAGTCGGGACAGGTGAGCAATGTACTTTTTGTCGGTAATATTATTCCCATTCAAGTTAACTTCAACTTTTGTTTTTCCAAAATGAAGCGTTCCTCCTAGTCCAAGATTTAAAATACTATATCCTCCCGTTCTCGTTTCAAAACCGCTCACCTTGTTCTGATTGAATGTCGAAGACAAGCTAATCGTGGCAAAACTTTCTTTCAACCAATTGGTGTCGTTCAACTCAAAGCGAAGGGTATTGTTCCAGTTATTTGCCGGAATCAAAGGCAAATAGTCTGCGTTTTCTTTTTGACCTGTTACCGTTTCAAAACTCGTCTCAAAATGCAACCAATCCAATGGATGTGGATGAAAATGCAGGCCCACTTCTCCTCCGTAAAGATTCGCGTTATTTTGAATATAATCGTACACTTGGATAAAATTAACTGCTCCTGAATTTGTAAATTGATTGCCTGTTGGTGACAGATAAATATAATTCGCAATATGATTATAATATCCGTTGACAAAGAATTCCACGTGATCGGTTTTGTATTCCAAATTCAAATCGGTTTGGAGATTTTGTTCTGTTTTTAAATTGGCATTACCTACTTCGTAGCGATTTGCACCTTCATGAACACCATTAGAAGTAAGCTCTGCTAAGTTGGGCGCTCTAAATCCAGAAGCTACATTCAGTCGGAAAATAAAATGATCTGTAAAGTTTGTTTTATATCCCAAAGAACCATTCCAACTGGTATAATTTTTATTAATAGCCACAAAAGCAGCCTGTGTTTGGGTATTAATACTTCTAGTATCAAAACGCAACCCAGCTTGAATAACATTTGATTTCCATTCGTAATTGGTAGTACCAAAAATCCCAAAATCTTGAGTCAAGGCATCTGGAATTAAATACTCTTCTCCGGAATTAGTATTGGTTTGACGCATTCCTTGAAGACCAATAATTATTTCCATTTTGCCCCACGAAGGCAGGTAATACTTCGCATTGTAATTGAAGGTATTCAACTTCATTTTCAAATTGGCAATGGTGCTATTTTGAAATTCGCTTCGGTCATTAGAGATGTACCCTAAGTCTAGATCCAATTTTGATTTTTTGAAAAAGAAAACGTTGTTTACGCTTACTAAATGATTGGCAACTGCTTGTTTTGGATACAAGACCGTTTTACTACTACTTTGTTCGGCGATACCGTTCTCTGGAATTCCTAAATCCAATTGGTTATAATTGTACCGAAGAACCGAAGAAAAGGAAGCGTTACTATACCCAATTCCTGTTTTAAAATCTTTTTCTTGGTAACGGGTATTTGTTACTCGTTCTCCTCCTGAAGTGGTATAATCGGAATGGGTATTGTAAGTTCCTCGAGTTACCCATTTCCAATTTTCAGTTGACGTTTTTACTCCCAAGGACGAATTACTGCCCAAAGTGTTAGCAAACATTTTTTGACTAAAATTAGCCTTAAAGGTATTCGCGTTCGCAAATTTCTCCGGATTAAAATACAACACACCCCCCAAAGCATCTGAACCATACAACAAAGAAGCGGGTCCTTTAATTACCTCAACACTTTCTACTCCTGCATCATTCAAACCTAATCCGTGTTCTTCACCAAATTGTTGATTCTCCACTCGTACACCTTGTGAATAAACCAAAACTCTATTGCCACTTAATCCTCTAATTACAGGTTTTCCAATGGAGGTACCTGTTGACACTTGAGCCACTCCAGGAATGGTTGCCAGTCCTTCTATTAACGTAGCAGTTCCTTTTCGAGTTAAATTTTTAATGGTTTCATGTTCCACTTTCATCACATTTTGTGACTGTAGCTTGTTGAATGCTGTAGCGACTACCACCTCATCCATTTGAAAAATGGTAGGTTCTAATTGTACGTCCAATCGATTTTGACGTTGTGCGTTTACAATCGTTTTGTTCTGGGTTCCGTAACCCATTAAAGCAAAAGAAATCGAGACATTTCCGTTAGGCAAATTAGTCAAACTATAATTCCCATTGGCATCTGAAAGCGTTCCTTTTTGTAATTCTTGAATATAAATTGATACGCCTTGAAGCGCTTTATTATTGGAATCTATTACTGTTCCAGAAACCGTATTTTGTGCTTGCATCAAGGTAGAAAATCCCAAGACCAAGGCAAAAATTATTTTTTTCATACTATTGGTGTATTGTTTAATAAAACCGAAATAGATCGGCAAAAAGTATCTTATTTAAACAATACACTGAGGAGGTCCTCGTAAAGAATATAAACTTCCTGAATAGGAAATAATCGTTGGAGAAGTGAAAAAATAATCGGCTGCAACTTGCGAATCAGAAGCTAAATGATAGACAAAATTCTCTGTCGCTATACTGCTATGAAAAGAAATAGCGCAAACTAAACACTGTTCAAACCCTTTATGCTGGTGGGTTAATTCGGTCGAATTTTTATGTTGATGAAAACATACTTTCTCCGAAAACCGTTTTTCAAGATGCCCATAGCCATGAAACGATTGTGCTACTATAGAACCCAATAGAGCTATCGCAAAGAAAAACCGGATATATAGTTGTTTGTGTTTCATTGGGAACAAAGATAACGAAACCCAAAAAGAAAACCATTTACAATTCAGAATTATCTGAATCGTAAATGGTTCAATTAGTAATTATAGAACTACTTACACCAATTGAGCAGCAATCAAATACTCTGCAATTTGGATGGTGTTTGTAGCCGCTCCTTTTCTCAAGTTATCTGCTACAACCCACATATTTAAAGTATTGGGTTGGCTTTCGTCACGACGAATTCTACCTACAAAAACTTCATTTTTACCTTCGGCATATCGTGGCATTGGATAAGTAAAGGTGTCTAAATTATCTTGAACTACTACTCCGTCCGTTTGGCTCAAAATAGTTCTCACCTCATTTACATCAAAATCATTGGTAAACTCAACGTTCAAAGCTTCACTATGTCCGCCCACAACCGGCACACGAACCGCAGTTGCAGTAACTGCAATAGCATTGTCGCTTAAGATTTTTTTAGTTTCGTTCACTAATTTCATTTCCTCTTTAGTGTATCCATTGTCTTCAAAACTATCACATTGTGGAATACAGTTTCTGTTGATTTTGTATTTGTAGACCATGTCGCCTTCAATACCAGCACATTCATTTTCGAATTGTTGTACCGCTTTCACTCCCGTTCCAGTAATTGACTGGTAGGTAGAAACAATGATACGTTTGATGTTGTATTTTTTATGCAAAGGCGCTAAAGCCAAAACCATTTGGATAGTCGAACAGTTTGGATTTGCAATAATTTTATCTTCCTTAGTTAATTCGCCTGCATTGATTTCAGGAACTACTAATTTCTTAGTTGGATCCATTCTCCAAGCCGATGAGTTGTCGATTACGGTTGTTCCAGCTGCCGCAAATTTTGGAGCCCATTCTAATGAAGTACCCCCTCCTGCAGAAAATAAAGCAATATCTGCTTTCATATCGACAGCAGTTTGTAATCCCACTACTTTGTATTTATTTCCTTTAAAATCAATTTCTCTACCCACTGATTTTTCAGAAGCCACAGGAATTAACTCCGTTACAGGAAAATTTCTCTCCGCTAATACTTTTAACATTATTTCGCCTACCATTCCGGTAGCACCTACTACTGCTATTCTCATTATATATTTTTATTATTGAGTTGTAATTTTATTTGGCAAAAGTAACCAATAATCAACTCAAAACAAGGGTGTTCACAAAAAATAACAAATTGTTAAATTTATAACAATGTTATTTATTTTTCAACAAATCTCTAATTTCAGCAAGTAATTGTTCTTGGGTTGGACCCGCAACTGGCTTAGGCTCTTCGTCTTTTTTAATTTTTTCTTGGGCTTTTTCATAGGCCTTCAATACAATAAAAATACAGAACCCAATGATTACAAAATCAAAAATAGTTTGGATAAAAGCGCCATAATTTAAAGTAACTTCAGCAATTGCAGGTGATTTTTGCACTCCATTTTCCATTACTGCAGGAACACCATCTTGCAACACTAATTTTAGATTCTTAAAGTCCACCTTTCCTAAAAGCAACCCAATAGGAGGCATCAAGACATCATTCGTAAACGAAGTGACTATTTTTCCAAAAGCACCCCCAACAATAACCGCAGTAGCTAAGTTGACGATTTCGCCTTTCATTAAAAAAGCTTTAAAATCTGCAAAAAATCCCATAAGAATAGTGTTAAGATTAATATATTTTCAAAAGTACTAAAAAAGGAAACCCTTTCATTGCAGTAGAAAAAATTTGACACGAAAAATCAATTATTCTCGATAAAAGACTCGTTTTACCCGTTGTGAAATACTGGTTAAAATCTCATACGGAATAGTCTGTGTTTTTTGAGCCATTTCTATGACGGTTGGGCTTTCGCCAAAAATAATAACAGCATCTCCTTCGGCGCAATCTATACCTGTGACATCCACCATCAACATATCCATACACACACTTCCCAAAATAGAAGCTTTTTGTTTGTTAATGGTAACGTAACCTACTCCATTGCCCCAAAGTCGCGAAATCCCATCGGCATACCCAATAGGAATTGTAGCTACTTGAGTGGTTTTTTCTGCCATAAATCGGCGACCGTAACCTACGCTATCTCCAGCAGGAATGGTTCTGATTTGAGAAATTACCGACTTCAATGTACTCACATTCTCCAAGTATTTTTGTTCTTCACTATCATTGGAAACTCCATACAGTCCAATCCCTAGACGTACCATATCAAATTGTCCTTGCGGAAAATTACTGATTCCCGAAGTATTTAAAATATGACGAATGGGTTGAATGCCTAATTCTCGCATTAATTGGTTTGACAATTCATCAAACAAACGGATTTGTACTAACGAAAATTGTTGGTGTTCTTCGGCATCGCTTGTTGCCATGTGCGACAAAATACTTTTTACTACAACGCGCTGATTGCCTTTTAAAGTAGTAATCAGTTCGTTAATTGTATTGGCCTCAAAACCCAATCGGTGCATTCCTGTATCCAACTTGATATGGATAGGAAACTGGTGTAAGTTTTTTTGTTCGGCTATTTTAAGAAAGGCCTTTAGCCCTTTTATACTATAAATTTCGGGTTCTAATTGGTGTTGAATAATGGCCGAGAAACTCGTCGATTCTGGATTCAAAACCATAATAGGCAATTGGATTCCTGCATTTTTAAGACTTATTCCTTCATCGGCAAAAGCCACCCCTAAGTAATCTACTTTATGATGTTCTAACAATTTAGCAATTTCAAATCCGCCATTGCCATAACCAAATGCTTTTACCATCACCATCATTTTGGTAGTTGGTTTCATTTTGGACTTGTAGAAATTCAAGTTATGGCTGATCGCATTCAGATTAATTTCTAAAACGGTCTCGTGCGTTTTCTCTTCTAAGGCAAAAACAATTTTTTCAAACTGAAAACTACGCGCACCTTTAATTAGGATGGTTTCGTTTTCAAAATGCAATTGTTCTATTTGCGATAAAAAGTCAGCAGTAGTCTCGAAGGTTACGCAGTTCTCGAATTGATTTTTGAATTGAGAAATAATAGGGCCAATTCCAATGATACGACTGATTTTATTAGCAATAATTAACTGTCCAACTCTTGCATACAATTCGTCATTAGTCAAACCACTCTGAAAAATATCAGATAGAATTACTGTTTTTTTACTGGATTGTTTTTGGCTTTCCAAAAAATCCAACGCAATTTTCAACGACTGAAAATCGGCACTATAACTATCGTCAATCAAACTGCAATTATTAATTCCGTCTTTCAATTTCAAACGCATTTCAACTGGATACAATTGTGATACTCGATTTTGGATTGTAGCAAAATCATATTGTAAATACAATAAAACCAATACACACGAAACTACATTTTCTATCGATGCCTCGTCTTGAAATGGTATTGTGATGTCAAATTCTTCTTTCTTTTGAGCAATATTTAAAATGGTATTGGTTCCCATTCGTTTTTGGCTCACAAAAACATCCGCCGAAGGATCATAAAAACTCCAAGAAAACGTTTTTAATTCTGGACGAATCAACGCATCAACGGCATCACTTTTGGGATAAATGAGAATCTGAGAATGGTCGAAAAGACGTAATTTTTCTTTTATTTTTTCATTAGTATTGGCAAAACCTTCATCGTGTGCAGACCCAATATTAGTCAATATACCGATGGTTGGTCGAATTATCGGCTCTAGCTTTTCCATTTCGGAAACGGTCGAAATTCCAGCTTCAAAAATACCTAAATTATGTTGTTCATTGATACCGATGACTGACAACGGAACACCCACTTGTGAATTATAACTTTTAGGGCTTCGAATAATCGTATATTCAGGACTTAATAAAAAATTAAGCCATTCTTTTACAATAGTTTTTCCGTTGCTTCCCGTTATTCCAACGATTGGAAAATTAACTGAAGAACGATAATAACTGGCTAATTGTTGCAGGGCTACCAAGGTGTTGTTAACTACCAAAAAATTGGCTTTGCCTTGACAATCTTCGGGAATATGTGTCACCACAAAATGCTGAACCCCTTTGCTAATTAAATCTTTGATGTAAAAATGAGCATCATTATTAGGTCCCACCAAAGCGAAAAACAAAGTAGTCGCGGTATTTTGTAAAGAGCGACTATCAATGGCGATTGCATCAATTGTGGCTGGTGTTGCATAACCAACAAATTCAGCTTGGAGTGCTGTAATACAATTTTGGATGGATAAGTTCATAAATTCAAAAAGCGAGCAAGCTCATTTTATAATTTTGTTTTCCGCTAGAGGTAATTATTAAAAACGTCCATTCAAGTATTTTTTATTTTTATCGATAAATATCGGGAAAAATGAAAATTGTATCGAGAACCGTTTTTAGTAATTATTTCCTCCATTCTCGATACAATTTTCTTCGAAAATCACTCGAATTGACGTAAATAATTATCAAAAATAGTACTTCTTTTCGAATTCAGGCTTTGGAACTATAAAATATAAAAGATAAGTCCAATATTTAAAGACTTGGCGTCAACTTTTGTGCCGGCTATTTGAGCCGTTTTGAAAATTGGATTTAATCCATAATAAATATACAAATTGGCTCCGCCGTAACCTGCCGCTGCAGAGAGCCCGAAAAGTAATTTATTAAAATCGGGATTACTGCTGATAATTGAGTCGCCCAAACCACTTCTAAGTACCGACCGATCGTAAAGCAAATAACTCAGCTTAACTCCCGCATGAATACGGAAAAAATTATGGTTTTCAAAAGTAGACCCTCGCCATCTGAACTCTAAAGGAACATCAACAAATAGTTGGGAAAACTTATTGTTAGAATACGCTGTTGCATCCGTTAAAACTGTATACACAGGAGTTCCATTGGTAGTAGTTATTCCTATATTTTGACTGTAATTATTAAAGGTAAGTCCTATTCCTGGAGCTATGGCTAGATTTCTGTTTTTATTAATGGGCATATCCCTCAAGAAACCTGCTGAAAATCCCGTAGAAAATTTATCATTGGAAAAACCAGTTGGCGCATTTTTTAAAACATTATAGGTAACGCCAATATAGAACTGATCTTCTCGATACAAGGAATCGATTTTAGCAGTAGAGGAAAGGGCAGCATTCGGATTTTCTTGCGCCAAAATAGGAAAGAAAGAAAATAAAAACACAACGATTAATACTACTCTTTTACTGAAGGACTGCACTATTGTCATTGTAAGTCGATATTGGATTCTATACAAAGATACTACTTTTGGTAGTCAGTTGTCGGTTGTTGGTTGATAGTTGATGGCTGAATTATAGAAAATCAAAAAATCGTTAATCGCTAATCTGCAATCAACCATCCTTTTTTAAAGTAGTCGTTCAATACAAATAAAGTTATTATTATATCCGTAACCAATCATTAATGTAATACGATAAAATCTATTATTTGTTGTATCATTCATATAATACACTGGAGTATCTCCAACACTTCCAAAACTCCAACCAAAAATAGATGAGGATAAAGAGGTATTAAACGTTATAGCTGTATTTGATGCACCACCACTACTACCTCCTGTCATACCATATACGCCTGCCATATACGCCACAATACTTCCTGACACTGTCGCAATACATAAACCTCTACTCCCGCTAGTTGAAACAGTTGCTTTTATATTATCTAGTGTTACAAATGATCCTGCATTAACATATCCAGCCGCTTTTACCGCTACATTTCCACTAGGGTCTGTTAGGTTAATTTTACCGGATACATTTACATTTCCATTCACATCCAATTTAGTAGCTGGAGTAGTAGTTCCAATACCTACATTCCCAGAATCATCTACTCGTATCCCTTCATTACCCCCATCATTTGAAATATAGTTTCCTGAAAGCTGGATGTTCTTAGTAGCCGTATGATTTCCTAAATTATCGGCTGTAGTCGAAGTAGTAATCGATGGATTTAATTTAGTAATAATTAAAGATGCTCCATAATAAAGATTCCGAGAACCATCGCTATTTATTATCCTTAGAGTACGCGGGCTAGAACTGCAATCTATTATATCGGTCATAAAAGTCGTTCCTCCCCAATCTGTCCCTCCTCCATTTGCAATATTTCCAAAATTCCCATCATTCATCCAAGCATTCCAAACACCACTCGTATATTCTTGCAATTGCATAGCATTATAAGTATTTGTTTGTTGGTGCGGAAGCCCCCATTGAATCTTATATATACCATTAGATAAGGTAAATGTTGTATTTGAAGTAACTGTTAAATCACCAGATGCTATATTGTTAAATTTTGAATTCCAAGAATTAATTGCCGAACCTGCACCAATATTAGTCGTCGAACGAAAAATAGCTTGATTTTGAACATTTCCCACAGTAGTAGATAAACTTATCCATTGTTGTCCTGTACCGTCCCAATAGTAATAACCAGGCACTACTTGATAAGGATTAGTCCCAGCAGTAACCGTATTAAAAACCATTAAACCATTGGCAGGATTTGTTATAGGACTCGCTGAATTTGTAGCTGTTAATACTACTCTAGGTGGTAAAAATCCTTTGTTTGTTGCATTTACTTCTAATTTTGCTGACGCATCAGGATTTGTAGTTCCAATACCTGTTTGAGCTTGAACTATAAAAATAAAAAAACTGAAAAATAAAAGAAAGTACTTTTTCATATATGTAAAAATTAATTTTATGCGCTCACATACGGTATCGCTATTTCATTTACAGGTATTTTGTTACACAAACTTGTTGTTGCTATCAATTTCGTAATTACCAATTAGTTTCCTAAATAAACAAAGGTATTAACTGATAATCTTCTTGGAGTAATATCCAAAGCTACTCCTGAACCACCCGATGAAACAGTAACAGTATGTGAATGAGAACCTGAACTTGCACTATTAAATGCCGCAATATCAACTGAGTGACTGTGGTTTCCTGCTCCTGCGGTTTCAAATGTGCCATAATATGCTCTATCAGTAGTAGAGGCTGAATTCTCCCATCTCCTTCCATCATTTGTGTCATATGCGCCACTATCTGAATTGCTTCTTCTTCCAATAGAATGACTATGATATCCATTAATAGCAGTTTCCGTATTTGGAGGATCTATACTATGAAAATGATCACCAGCAGTTGCTGCAGTTCCTGTAAAACTAACATTAGGTAAATTATTTTGCGCAATAATTTTAGAGTTCTCTCCAGCTACACTTCCTAAAGTACTTCCGGTTTGCATTAAAACAGCATTATTTGCATCTGGAAGATTTGTCCCAATACCCAGCAAATTAGCTTGAGTTTGTTGTGAAGCAGTAAGGGTAGATTTGAGTCGGCCATCTAATTTAATCCAACCGTTGTGATCTACAGTTTGTAATCCTGTTTTTATATCTCCTACATTATATTGGTTAATAGGTAAATTACCTGCTACCATTTTGTAATACACACGATCATAATCACCACTATTTCTTGTTCCATTAGATAATACAATTACATTATAAATAGTTCCGGCTTGTAAATTGACTTCTACTTTTCCATTGTACTCCACATGAACTGTATTATTTGCACTTGTTTGGAAATCTGTTCCTAAGTCAGAGATTCCTTGTCTTACTTTAAATGTCATAGTGAAATCGCCGGTTGCATAACCGCTACTTGAAAAATCAAACAAATATCTTCCAGATATTGGAACCGTAAAAGAATACCCACTCGCATTTGCAATTTTACCAGAAGCAGTAGAATACACTTCTCCATATAACTTAACCAAATCCGATGCAATTACAGCATTTCCTGCGGTAGTACCAGTAGCAATAGTAGCCCAATTGCTCCCGTTCCAGTAATAATAACCTGCTTGTAATCCTACAGAACCTAGGTTATAGACCAATAAACCTTCGGCTGGCGAGGCAATGGTAGCAGCATCCGTAGCACTTGTCAAAGTCACTCGTGGCGGTAAAAACCCTTTATTGGTAGCATACACATCGAGCTTTGCCGAAGCATGTGGAGTAGTTGTGCCTATGCCAGATTGAGCATTTATTTTTCCAATAACAATAATTACTAAAATAAAAAAATAGTTTTTCATATAATAAATTAATTAGCGTACCCAATACCAAATTATACCTGGATTAGGGCTTGAAGATCCACCGCCACCGTCTGATATCCAAGGTGAAGGAGAATAATAACTATTATTTGAAATTAATGTTCCCCACCAATTGCCAGTTCCGTCGGAAAGAGTTAAATATCCTGTTCCTGCACCTACTGTTGTACTTCGCCAAGGCATTCTTTGTGCCATACCATTATTACTGCCAACATAATTCCAAGTACCGAATTTTGTATTCAAAGTTACATTAGTTTGTGTATTATTAGTGTTTACAAAACTATAATTCCCATTCGCAGTCCATATTCCTCCATTACTATTTCTACTTCCTGCATCAATCATGTATTGAAAACCAGTGTTAGACTTTTTAATGTAATCCGCCCAACCAATGATAGAATAATTCACAGAAGATGTACTAATTACCTCCGCATTAGTAGTAAAAGGTATTTCTATATTTAAGGCCATTGAATTCGCATAATTCCAACCACCATAGGACGAATTTTTCATTAGCAAGGTCCATCCTCCATTATCCGTAGTCATATCGGCATAAATTTTAACAGGGACTCCTCCATTGATGTTGGCATTTTTAATCCAATAAAAACCATCCGCTGAACTGGGATAATCTTGTTTAATTTGGTAGGCACTTGTAGAAGCTGTAGATGGGCTTAATCCATCTCTTTCTGCATAAAAACGCGTTTTAGTTGTGTTGAAGTTGTTGGTGATTTCTTGTGGTGTTAATTCTCTGTTATAGACCTTAAAACTTGCGACTTGTATATTCATCTTCCAACTTGTATCAGCTAGCCATCCTGATATTCTCCCTGCACCAGAATTGAATACCGAATTTACGGATCCAAATACACCAGCGACTTGACTTAATCCTTGACTTTCGCCATTCACATATATTTTATTATTGGTCTTGGAGTTGGCATTCATAACAAAAACCAAATGACGCCAATTCTTTTCAATGCCCAAATAATCGACAGTGGAACTAGCTATTCCATACTGATCACTATTAGAAGTATTATAACCAATATTTCCATTTGACGTCCAGACATCGTATCTGTCAAATCCAAAATACATTGAACCTCCTGGTGCATTTAGCGAATTGGTTTTCACCCACATTTCCACCGTTACTGCATTGGTGCTACCAATGTTGGCTGTAAAATTGGCATAACTTGAGGTTCCGTTAAATACAATAGCTCCGCCATTGGCAGCGCTATAGGTAGTCGATGTCAACGTTACATTCGACCCATTCCCTGACAAATCATTCCAAGTAATCCCTGAACCACTATAACTGGCTGTATTCCCAGCATCTAAATGCAAAACCAAACCTGAGTTAGACAAACAAGTAATGGTGACACTCCCGTCACCAGTAGTATTAAGAGTCCCAAATGAATTAAACCCAGAAGTTGTTTTGGTAGCGCCTCCGCCACCACCGCCATTGGCATCACCACCACCAGCGCCGCCACCGCCACCATAAAATCCAGCGCCGCCACCGCCACCGCCCAACCAATTTCCACTACCCCCTCCTGCACCACCATTTATTCCATTTCCATTAGTTCCACTATTATTGGCATAATCATCAAAAGCATATCCGCCATTTCCGGCTGTTGTGATAGTTGCTGCATAACCTACTTGAGTTCTACCGTTTGTTACATAGGATGCTTTTGGAACTGGCGCCTCATTTCCGTCACTTGAGGTACCAACCGAATTATTTCCAGCATTACCACCTGTATAATCTAAATCTGTTGAATGACCAGCACCACCGCCACCACCGCCAGCTACAACCAATGCAGTTAAAGTTGAAGGTATACTCGAATTAAAAACTCCTGACAAGCCTCCACCAGCGCCTCCATAATTGGTAGCAATATTGGTAACTCCTCCATTTCCTCCAAAACCATATTTTGCTGTTGCCGATTGCCCAGAAAAGCCTCCTACAACGACATATAAAATCTGACCAGGTGTCACATTTAAAGTAGTCGTAATATTAGCACCAGCTCCACCAACTTGACCATTTGCACCCGTTCCGCCTTTGGCTCCAATGGCATTTACCTGTATTGAGGTAACTCGGTTTGGCACTACAAATTGTTGCAGCGCGCCTGTATATTTAAATGAATAAGTAGTAGGTAATTGCGGTTTTTTTACCGCTAAATTTTGAAATGCCGATTGCGCGTTCAACGCAATTGAACAAAAAACAAGTAGCAGTATGTAACGCTTTTTTTTCATTAATAAATAGTATCCCCAAAAACATAGCCTATAGTGGTACTATTCATTACCAAACCAATGACACTATTCGTAGCTCGTGTGCTAAGTCCGCTAGCCGAATTTAAAGTCGTTCCTGATCCAGCAAAAGTAATAGTCCCAACACCTGTTTGTATCAATTGGCAACTAAAACCAATAGGTAAAGTAGGAACCGTAACGGTAACCGTTGATGCCGAACTAATAAAAAACAATTTATTATTATCAGCAGCCGCTAAACTGAAACTCGCCGTTTTAGTTGCGTCAATTACTAATCCTCCTGCAATTTGTATCCAAGCAGTTCCGTTCCAATAATAATAACCCGGCACTATATTATTAGGAGCCGCACCCGCAGTAGCCGTATTGTAAATTAACAATCCTGCTGCTGGAGAGGCAATTGTACTCGCATCAGTTGTTGCAGTTAAGGCAATTCTTGGTGGTAAAAACCCTTTATTAGTAGCATACACTTCTAATTTAGCGGATGCATTAGGCGTGGTCGTACCAATGCCGGTTTGAGCGATGGCAATTTGAATGAAAAATAAAAAAAAGAATAACTGTTTCATATTGCTAATTATCTAATCCATATTTGATGAAAGGTACTGTAAGCGTAATTATTGGGATAATCATCTACTTCCCAGCGGGACCCTAGTCCATGAATCCCCCAATGGTAAGTTGCTCCAAGATACATAGGGAATTCTGTCATGGATATATTGCCTTGATTCGTAAAATAGCTGCCCGATGATCCCGGCAAATTTGCTGTATGTCCAGTTAAAGTTGTATAATTCCCAGTCGTAGCAATACCGGTCATACTACCCGTTCCTGTTTTAAAATAGTTGATTGTATTGGAATGCGAGGTTTTGAAATGGATCACTCGGACATGAAGGGAAGTTTTTCCATAAAAACGTAATTCACTAAAAGTAAAACTGTTTAAATAGCTGTTTGATGCATGTCCCCAAGTTGAGGCAGATGCAGATTCATCCGTTCCTAAAGTTGTTGATCCTTGTAAGGGTAAGGCGTTTGTCTTCACGACTAAGGCTGGATTCGTATTTGCCAAATGCAGGTAATTTAAAACCAACGTCCAGCCACCTCCATCGGTAGTCATATCACAATAACAGTTGGTACTTGGTGAAGCGCCTGTTCCATCGGGATCAATTACATAAATTCCTGAGGTTGCGTTGGGAAAATTCGTGATTATCTCTTTACAAGATTTAAAGACATTATCGCGTAATAAGATACCCAAACGCATAGATGGATGTCCATAAACAGCGGTAGGTGTAACTCGCACATAGCGTCCAAACATCACATTATCAAAATTCTTATACACCTTAGTGCTTTGATCCGAATTCATGGTTAAATTAGCGGCAGCAGTTGTCCAATTTACATTATCGGTACTAACTTCTACTTTTGCCGAAGTTACCCATTGTGGTGAGTCAACACGTCCTTGACATACAATACCTTGAATCCAGCGGGGACTTTTAAGATCATACTGTAAGTAATCTGTATAATTTAGTGCGCTACCAGCAGACCAGCCTTGATTAGAATCTATCCAAGGGGTATAAAATCCTGTGCCATACGAACTATTCACCCACACACTTGAGGCTGACCAGTTCGCCGCGTTGTTGAACGATTCTATCGGTGGAGATGAGTTAAGGTTAGTCGCAGGCACCCATTTACTCAAACTGCCTTCTAATACTAACTTGCCTGTACCCGTAAAATTTATTTTGTTGGAATAGACTTGATTAATATTATTTGGAATAGTAATCGTATGTCCATTTACTATATTAGCAGTGCCTGTAAGATCTTTAGGGCTCGTCCAACTGGACGTATTCGTATACGTTCCATTCCCTGAACTATTAGTTGATGTTTGGGCAATTAAAAATGACATCTGTGTCAAAAAAATAAATAAAAATGTTTTTTTCATCGCTATTTATTTCTTTTTTTGCTTAACCTTCTTACTTTTTTTGTTAAACTATCAATTTGCTTTTGTTGCTCTTTGATGGCTTCTACGAGTAGCGCTACTACTTTATCGTATTTCACAGAGCGATATTGCTCTGGTGTATTGTCTTTAGTCACTACCTCAGGCAGCACTTTCTCCACTTCTTGCGCTATGAATCCGAGTTCTGTTTTATCAGAAAAATCTTTGGTGGGAAATTCTTTTTGATTCCAATTGAAATAAACACCACGCAACGATTTTACTGTATTTAAAGCATTTTCAACAGGACGAATATTCGTTTTATATCGGAGGTCTGATGAACCTGCAATCGAATTGGCTATAATATCTCCATTTACTTGTAATCGTACACTAGGCGTTAAACTACCCATTCCCACATTTCCATTTTCTAAAATAGAAAGACCATTGGTTTCACTTAAAGAATTAAAAATACGAATTCTAGCATCAGACGAACTCGTACCGTATTGATCAATTATCCAATCGGCTGTACTCCCTACTAAAGACTTTTTAATATTTATTTGACCTCCTTCATATTGAGCAGAGCTTGGATTTAATGAAATTTCACCCGCAATAGTTCCAGCAGCATTACCCACTGTTAAAGTTGAATATGGACTACTTGTTCCTAAACCCACATAACCTCCATTGGGATTTAAGGATAAAAAATAATTGGTTGCATATGTTCCTTTGTCTCTTGCTTGTAACCAAGAATAGGTACTTGAACTACTTAATCCAAAATCCAATACGTGTGTCCCCACGGTAGCCCCTAATCTAAAATTGCCATTAGCAGTAGCTCCAGTACTAGCCGGATCGGCCTTAGTAGTAACTATCTCGAGTTTATTTACTGGTGTAGTAGTCCCAATACCCGTTTGTGCCTTCCCATTCAGGAAAACAAAACACAAAGCTATTACCAATACTGCTTGTTTCATTGTGCTATAGATTAGAATAAGGCTCTTAAAATAATCCAATTGGCACCTGTTGAAATGGCTTTAATCCAGTTATTGGATGGTTCAACTCCAATAGATAATGATGTTGCTCCAGTAGTAGTACTATCTGAAATTAAATTTCCTGCAGTAGCATTAACAGAAACTGATACACTTGCAATGTTTTTGATGGTAATTTCTCTTCCAGCACCAACTGTTATCGCACTTGGTAATGTAATAGTTTGTGAAGCTGTTGACCCTGAAAACACTATTAAATTATAAGTATCTGTTGCAGCCATAGTTGCGGTTGCAGAAATTAAAGATGCACCTCCATTACTATTGGCCGACCAGCTAGCCAATCCATTGGCATCAGACACTAATACCTTTCCTGCCCCTGGTGAGCCACCAGCAACTTTTAATGTTCCTGCAATCTCAGTATTTCCAGACGATGCTGTGATTTTAAATTTATCCGTATTTACAGCAACATCTCCTGTTACACCTAAGGTGCTTGATAAAGTAGTAGCTCCTGTAACCGCTAATGTACTCGATAAAGTAGTAGCACCTGTAACCCCTAATGTTCCTCCAACGGTAGTATTTCCAGTTACACCTAATGTACTCGATAAAGTAGCTGCGCCTGTAACCCCTAATGTTCCTCCAACGGTAGTATTTCCAGTTACACCTAATGTACTCGATAAAGTAGCTGCGCCTGTAACTGCTAATGAACCCGCAGCTGTAATATTTCCATTATTAGCTAATGTTATTTTTGTAGTAGTTCCTGCGCTTTTATTACCATTATTAATTTTAATTCCTCCGGTAAAGCGAAAAGTAGCAGCACCATCATTATTATCAACAATATCGCCATCGTCTGATAAAATTATTCCCTGACCTGTCGTACCCGCAGCATTAACGGTTAAATTTTGGTTTACCACGGTTGAACTTCCCGAAAAGGTTTTCACTCCTGCTATCGTTTGATCTGTAGTTAAGTCCACAAAATTTTGAGTGCTTGATCCTGTACCTCCATTAGCAATTGGTAAAATTCCGGTAACTCCTGCTGTCAATGGCAATCCTGTTGCATTAGTTAATACTCCAGATGCTGGAGTCCCTAAAGCAGGTGTAGTTAAAATTGGACTTGTTAATGTCTTATTGGTCAAGGTTTCTGTCCCTGCCAATGTTGCCAAAGTTCCTGTGGCTGCAGGCAAGGTAATAGTTGTAGTTCCTGCAACTGCTGGCGCAGCTAAAGTTGCCGTTCCTGAAGTGGAACCAGAGAACCCTACACTTGTTGCTGTAGCCACTCCTAAAGTTGGTGTTACCAAGGTTGGCGAAGTAGCAAATACCAATGCCCCTGAACCTGTTTCATCTGATATTTTTCCTGCTAACTCTGCTGAAGTGGTCGCAGCCAAATCACTTATTTTACTGGTTGTATATATCCCATTGGTTACTGTAGCGGCATTTCCACTAATAGAACCTGCAATAGTTGAACTAAATGTTTGTACTCCAGTAAATGTTTGTGCAGCATCAGTTCTAGCAATAGTAGCATCAGTAGTTGGAAAAGTCATTGTTTTACCATCTGTACCTGCTAAAATAAGGGAATTATTAGCTGTTAGTGTTTTGCCATCAGCAATAGTTAAAGTAGCACTGGTTGTTGGTGCTGTAATCGTTATTTTGTTTATTGAAGTTGCAGTAGCTACTCCTAAAATTGGCGTTACCAAGGTTGGAGACGTTGCTCTGACTACATTACCAGAACCTGTAGTAGCAATTTCTTCTACTACTCCTGCTCCCGTAGAAACACGTCCTAATACTTTATCAGTCGCGCTTACATTTTGAATTTTAGCGTAGGTAATAGTAGCGTCTTTCACTTTGGCTGTCTCTACTGCATTGTCTGCCATATCTCCCACTACGATAGTTCCATCAGCAATCTTAGCTGAGGTTACTGCATCGGCAGCAATAGTAGCTGTCGTTACTTTTCCGGTACCAATGGTTGCCGCAAAACTTCCTGTTCCGCTTCCTGTTACATCACCTGTTAACGTAATGGTTTGATCCCCTGTATTAGTACCGCTTGTGGTACCACTTACAGTAGCATCACCACTAACTGTTAATGTTTTTGAAGTCGTGCTTCCTCCTGCAATAGTAAAGCCTGTTGTTAGTGCCGTTGGAGTTAACCCATTGACACTTGTTGCAGAAGCCACCCCTAAAGTTGGTGTTACCAAGGTTGGAGATGTTGCTCTGACTACATTACCAGAACCTGTAGTAGCAATTTCTTCTACTACTCCCGCTCCTGTAGAAACACGTCCTAATACTTTATCTGTCGCGCTTACATTTTGAATTTTAGCGTAGGTTACGTTTGCATCTTTTACTTTGGCAGTCTCTACTGCATTGTCTGCAATGTCTCCCACCACAATAGTTCCATCGGCAATCTTGGCTGAAGTTACTGCGTCGGCAGCTAGTTTGGCTGTGGTTACATTGGCATCTTTTATCTTCGCTGTTTCAATTGCGTTGTCCGCAATATCTCCCACTACGATAGTTCCATCAGCAATCTTAGCTGAGGTTACTGCATCAGCGGCAATAGTAGCAGTCGTTACTTTTCCTGCACTAATGGTAGCCGCAAAACTTCCTGTTCCGCTTCCTGTTACATCTCCTGTTAACGTAATGGTTTGGTCTCCTGTATTAGTACCGCTTGTGGTACCACTTACCGTAGCATCATCGCTAACTGTTAACGTTTTTGAAGTCGTGCTTCCTCCTGCAATAGTAAATCCTGTTGTTAGTGCCGTTGGAGTTAACCCATTGACACTTGTTGCAGTTGCCACCCCTAGAGTTGGTGTTACCAAGGTTGGCGAAGTCGCTCTAACCACATTACCTGAGCCCGTTGTTGCGATTTCTTCTACTACTCCTGCTCCCGTAGAAACACGGCCTAATACTTTATCTGTCGCACTTACATTTTGAATTTTAGCGTAGGTTACGTTTGCATCTTTTACTTTGGCAGTCTCTACTGCATTGTCTGCAATGTCTCCCACCACAATAGTTCCATCGGCAATCTTGGCTGAAGTTACTGCGTCGGCAGCTAGTTTGGCTGTGGTTACATTGGCATCTTTTATCTTCGCTGTTTCAATTGCGTTGTCCGCAATATCTCCCACTACGATAGTTCCATCAGCAATCTTAGCTGAGGTTACTGCATCAGCGGCAATAGTAGCAGTCGTTACTTTTCCTGCACTAATGGTAGCCGCAAAACTTCCTGTTCCGCTTCCTGTTACATCTCCTGTTAACGTAATGGTTTGGTCTCCTGTATTAGTACCGCTTGTGGTACCACTTACCGTAGCATCATCGCTAACTGTTAACGTTTTTGAAGTCGTGCTTCCTCCTGCAATAGTAAATCCTGTTGTTAGTGCCGTTGGAGTTAACCCATTGACACTTGTTGCAGTTGCCACCCCTAGAGTTGGTGTTACCAAGGTTGGCGAAGTCGCTCTAACCACATTACCTGAGCCCGTTGTTGCGATTTCTTCTACTACTCCTGCTCCCGTAGAAACACGGCCTAATACTTTATCTGTCGCACTTACATTTTGAATTTTAGCGTAGGTAATATTGGCATCTGTAATCTTAGCAGTAGTTACTGCTGCATCAGCCAATTTAGCTGTGGTTACATTAGCGTCTTTGATTTTTGCTGTTTCTACTGCGTCTGAAGTAATGTCTGCAGCTACTATTGAGTTAGCCAAATTTAATTTTGAATAGGCAATGGCAGCTGTTGTACTTACATCAGCATTGACAATCTCGCCATCTTTAATTTTTGCAGAAGTAACGGCATCAGCCGCTAGTTTTGCAGTAGTTACCGCTCCATCAGCAATTGTAGCTGTGGTAACTTTACCTGTTCCTATTGTTGCCGCAAAACTTCCTGTTCCTGTTCCTGTAACATCTCCTGTTAACGTAATGGTTTGGTCTCCTGTATTAGTACCGCTTACTGTAGCATCATCACTAACTGTTAATGTTTTTGATATCGTGCTTCCTCCTGCAATAGTAAATCCTGTAGCAAGTGCTGTTGGGGTCAATCCGTTAACACTTGTTGCAGAGGCTACTCCTAAGGTTGGCGTTACCAATGTTGGTGAAGTAGCAAATACTAATGATCCCGAACCTGTTTCGTCTGAAATTACTCCTTTCAATTCTGCCGAAGTGGTAGCTGACAAAGCACTAATTTTATCAGTAGTATAAACTCCATTCGTTACGCTAGTAGCATTACCACTTAAAGTAGCAGTGATGGTTCCTGCAGCAAAATCACCATTAGCATCACGGGCAACAATTGCCGAAGCAGTATTAGTAGCTGTTGCAGTAGTTGCTGAATTACTTACTTTTCCTGAAGTAGCAATAGTTGCTAACTTGGTATCTACAATGGCAGCCGTTGCGCTTACATCTGCATTGACAATAGTTGCATCCGCAATTTTTGCCGAAGTGATGGAACCATCTGCTACTCCAGCAGCTGCATTTAAGGAATCTACATAATCTTTAATTGCTTTTACTGATGGATATTTGGTCGTAGAAGCCGCATCAGCAGCAATATCGGCACTTTTATTGGATAGATTTTCTTTTAAATCCAAAGCAGTTTGTGTGGCGGTCGAAACAGGTTTGTTAGCATCTGTAGTATTGTCTACATTGGCTAAACCAACCATTGTTTTATCAATTCCAGAAACGGTTCCTGTGAATGTTGGCGAAGCCAAATTGGCTTTTAAAGACAACGCATCATACACTGCATTTTGTGTTGGCGCCGATGTGGTAACAGTATCATTTATACCATCCACCACTTTAGCATCAGCATACGTTTTCACCGCTTTAGCCGATGGGAATTTCGCATCCGAAGTTCCATCTGTGGCCACATCGATTGTTTTATTAGCTGTATCTTCTTTTAATGCCAAAGACGTAGTAACATCTGTAATATTTGCTTTCAAATTCAAAGCTGTTTGTGTCGCTGTTGAAACAGGTTTATTAGCATCTGTAGTATTGTCTACATTGGACAAACCAACCATTGTTTTATCAATTCCAGAAACGGTTCCTGTGAATGTTGGTGATGCCAAATTAGCCTTTAAATCCAAAGCAGTTTGTGTAGCATTTGAAACAGGTTTGTTAACATCGCTAGTATTGTTAACATTTCCTAAGCCTACTTTTGAAGCACTAATTCCGTTGGCAATTTTAGCATCGGTAATTGCATTATTAGCTACTACTGGAGCAGCTGCAGTTCCGGTCAAATCTCCTGCTAATTGTAATTTCCCTTTTGTGGTAGCATCAGCATCCACAATAGTAGCTCCAGCAATAGCTGTATCTACATAGGTTTTTACCGCTTTTTCGGTTGGAAACTTCACATCTGAATTGGATGACAAAGTAGCATCTGTACTTTTATTTGAGGTATTTTCTTTAGTAGCTAAACTGGTAGTCATATCTGAACTATTGGCTTTTAACGCTAATCCTGGAACGGTTGGTGCCGCTGCTGTCCCTGCCAAATCGCCGGCCAACTGAATTTTTCCTTTAACAGTAGCCGAAGCATCTGCAATGGTGGCTCCTGCAACCTGAACATCTACATAGGTTTTTACCGCTTTTTCGGTTGGAAACTTCACATCTGAATTGGATGACAAAGTAGCATCTGTACTTTTATTTGAGGTATTTTCTTTAGTAGCTAAACTGGTAGTCATATCTGAACTATTGGCTTTTAACGCTAATCCTGGAACGGTTGGTGCCGCTGCTGTCCCTGCCAAATCGCCGGCCAACTGAATTTTACCCTTACTTGTTGTAGTCGCATCTGAAATAGTAAAACTCACTATTTGACTGTCTACATAAACTTTGGTGGCTGTAGACATGGGTTTATTCAAATCGGCGGTGTTTTCTACATTGCTCAAACCTAAATTAGTTCGAGCCGCTGAAGCCGTAGTTGCACCTGTACCACCGTTGGCAATGGCAACCACACCCGAAACATTTTCGGCTGTAATGGCAGCGTTCGCAAAAGGAACTGATGCCAATGACTCATCGGTTAATGCTTCAAATTGATTGCATAAGCCTGTTGCGTCAAGCGCCACTTTTAATGTTTTCTTAGAAGTCGCACTCCACACTATAGCGTCAAAAGAACTAGCATAACCGCCTGTTTGATTTCCAAAACCGATGGTTATATTCACCATTCCAAATTCATCTGTAGCAGTCTTGATTACTTCTTGGTATTCTAAACCCGCACTTGCGTCTAAAAAACTAAACTGCAAACAAATGGATTTATTTGTCATTGGTACATTAGACACATTAACTCCAGGTACATTTTGTCCTCCTGGAATATAAATTACAGCTTGGTATGTAATTCCTTTATTTTGTGAAAAAACAAAGCTAGAAACCAATAATAAAAAAATGTAAAAAAATTTTTTCATGGGGTATTATCTTTTTATTAAATCAAAATAACCCCCAAATAGAATTTGGGTGTTATTAATAGAAACATTATCTGGGTTATTGCCTAATTTAACGCTTTTACTCAAGTTCAATCCTGCGCTTAAATAGCCATTTTTAGAAAGATAGTATTTAGCATACACCCCAATAACAGGTTGTATAACCAATCCTGAAAACTCGCCATTTCCAGCCAAATTAAAAACTGAATTGTCTACTACTTGTTTTCCTCTTAGAATTGTAGACAAGCTCAAACCTGCTCTCGCACTTAGAAAAAAGCAAAAGGAATCATAAAACTGATAATCGACCGTACTTTGTACTCCTAAATAAGTTGTTTTCCATTCTAACCTATTTACAGCTGACTCAGCAATAGTATTGTAATCATTAATAGTTATACTTCCTGTGTATTTCAAATCTTTGAAATTTTTATATTTCAAAACATCCGTATAACCCAATTCATACGCATCACCAACACCGTTGACTTTTAGTTTTTCAGTAAAGGACGAGTTGTTTTTGTAAGTAAGGGTACTAAAGTTCTTTCCAAGATTAAAAAAAACACCTTGTGAGTAGGTTGAGAAAGTAAGAAGGAAAAAAAGGATGTGGGGTACAATTTTTTTCATTTTTGTTTATTTGGATTTTAGAATTGTGGTAGAAAAGGAATACCTATTTCCATCGAGTTTGACGAAGTACTCTCCCGCTGCCAAAAGCAAATTATTTATTGTTAGTATATTATCTACAGCTTCTTTTTCTTGAAATAATAAAAGTCGACCATGAATATCAAAAACAGAAACAGCAATTTTCCCGCTAACAGGAGTCGAAAATGTAAAGTTAACTGACTCTACAACTGGATTAGGATACACCAAAGTAGCAATGGCATCAACCTGAGAAATAGCTGTATTGGAGATTTTACTTTGCTGAAAACCTTGACTAAGAATCACTTTTTTTGCAGAAGAGGTTCCAATAGCACCTTGCTGAGCTACCGTCTGACTTACTTTCACACCCTTAGATGTAGTAGCAACACCTCCCTGAGCAGATAGCATTTGATGATGCAATTTTTGCCCATACATTAAGCCACAAAAGAAAAACAAGACAACTATTTTCATTTTTAATTATTTTATTTTACAAAAAAGATATACAATAAACAATTATTACCTATATATGTTAACCTACAAAAATAAAATTATTTGATTAAGTCCTTGTAAAAATTGTAATATAATTGTCAAATAAATTCAAAAATTAGACAACTAGTCTATTGTAAACTAATGATTTAAAATAACATCAAAAAAATTCAACTTTATATTGTGTAACTATTCAAAAAAATCCCCAAGAAATACAGTAATTGTAATTCTTGGGGATTTAAAAACGCAGAGAGGATGGGATTCGAACCCACGATACAGTTACCCATATACAAACTTTCCAGGCTTGCTCCTTCAACCACTCGGACACCTCTCTAATTGGGATTGCAAATAACTTAAAAAAAACTGACTTAGAAAAATGAAACTACACTATTCTTGAATTTCGCCACGTAAAGAAGTTTCAAACACCTCTTTAAAATCAGTAGCATCAATGTTTTGACCTAAAAGATACATCAACTTAGTAATAGCAGCTTCTGTAGTAATGTCTTTTCCTGAGATAACTCCTATTTCAAGTAAAGCTGAGCTAGTTTCATACTGCCCCATTCGAACGCTTCCTCCTGAGCATTGAGTCACATTGACAATATGAATTCCATTTTGAATCGCTTGCTTTAAAACATTCAAAAACCAATCGTTAGTTGGTGCATTTCCTGCCCCATACGTTTCTAAAACAATTCCTTTCAAATTCGGAATGGCTACAACCGCCGCTATCAACTGCTCACTAATTCCCGGAAACAATTTCAGAATAATGACATTCGTATCTAACATCTTATGTACCCGTAACGAACCATTTTGCTTAACAGGAAGAAATAGCTCCGGATTCATCTTTAAATGGACTCCGGATTCTATCAAGAACGGATAATTGGGAGACGTAAATGCTTTGAAGTGTTCGGCATTGATTTTAGTAGTTCTATTACCACGATACAATTTGTATTCAAAATACAAACACACCTCTTTAACCACAGCTTGTCCGTTTTCACGTAAAGACGCAATTTGAATGGCAGTAATTAAATTTTCTTTAGCATCGGTGCGCAAATCTCCTATGGGTAATTGAGAACCCGTGAAGATAATTGGCTTTGCCAAATTTTCCATCATAAAACTCAAAGCCGAAGCCGTGTACGACATCGTATCGGAGCCGTGAAGTACGACAAATCCATCAAAAGAAACATAATTTTCCTCGATGATTGTGGCTAATTGAACCCACTTTTCAGGATTCATATTAGACGAATCTATTGGGTGTTCAAACGAAATGGTTTCGATTTCACAATCCAATAATTTAAGCTCGGGAATGCGTTGCAATAACTTACTAAAGTTAAAAGCCTTCAACGCACCCGTTGAAAAATCTTTCTTCATACCGATAGTTCCTCCGGTATAAATCAAGAGTATTTTTGCTTTAGAAAGCATTGGTATATTTTAATTTATTGACGACTGGATTGGCATACATTGCCAAGAAACCTTCCCATGCAATTGGATTATCCAAACCAATTCGCATCTCTAAACGACGCTCAAAAAGTGATTTTTCTGATTCCGTATACAAATGGGCATAGGTAGTTGTTTTGTGCAGAATATCATAAGCTATAAAATTAGTAGGCCACAACTTATAGTTACTCAATATCGCATCGTCAATTTCTTGTGCCAACGCTTGAATTTGTTTATTTGACGAATCATTTTCAGATACAATTCGGTCAATTTCTGTATCCAACACTTTTCCAATGTGCAAATGAATGCGTTTCTTTTGCCCCATCACACCACTTAAAATCGTATTCAAATCTTCATTCTTAGATTTTACATACACTTCGTTATTCGCTTCTGCCAATAACTGAGGCATTTTCAATACGTCTGTTGGGTCGTACTCATAGGATATAGATACCGGAACGATTTTCAATTTTTTGAAGTATTGCATTACATCTGCTTCATCAGATGCCATACCAATCATTTTTAGTACTCCTGGATTCGTTTCGTCATTTCCATCTTTGGTTCTTCCTTCGCGTTGCGCAATCCAAACTGAACGATTTTCGTGCAACAACAATTGCCCCATATATTCCGACAATAATTTAGAACTTTGCAACATTTCTCTTGGCGACAAACCTCGTAAAACCAAAAAGTTACGATTCAATCGCGCCAAGGTTTTTATAAATGATTTTTGAACCAAATTATCTCCAATCGCCGAAGCCGTCATTAAATGTCCATTCTGAAATAAGGCGGCATTCAACAAAGTAGTATCCAAAAGAATGTCTCTATGATTCGAAATAAACAAATAGGAATTGTTTTTTTCCAAATGCTCAAACCCTGAGGTAGTCAATCCATCAGAACTATTTTCTAAGATTTTTTGAACGGTGTGATAAATGAAATTACACTGAAAATCACGAATAGAATGGGTTTTTTTCAATTGTTCTTTCCAAACTTCATCTTCTACATCTGGGAATGTAAAATTCATCAAAGCTTTCATCATAGGATGTGGGATCACACTTTGTAACGCCTCATTTACTTCGGTTTCATAAAAAGGGCGAATCGCATCGAATTTTTGCATTTTGGAATAATTTTATAGGCAACAAAAGAACAAAAAAAATATCAAACTAGAGTCAATTCTCGATTAAATCCCGAAAACAGCTTTTGAATTTTCAGTAGTAATCCGAGCTATTTCAACTAAAGGTAGCTGATACAATTCGGCTAATTTTTGGGCAACCAAAACCGCATAACTACTTTCATTGCGTTTGCCACGATGTGGAGCAGGAGCTAAATACGGCGAATCCGTTTCAAGTACGATATGTTCCAACGGGATTTGGCTGATAAACTGATCGATTTTACCGTTTTTAAAGGTTGCTACACCACCAATTCCTAATTTTAATCCTAACGAAATAGCTCTTTGGGCTTGCTCTAAATCTCCTGAAAAGCAGTGAAAAATTCCAAACAATTCAGCTGATTTTTCCAATTCCAACACTTCAAAAACTTCGTCAAAAGCATCTCGACAATGAATATTGATAGCCAAATGGTGTTTTTTAGCCAGTTGGATTTGGCGTTGAAAAGCTATTTTTTGAATGTCCAAAGTCGTTTTGTCCCAGTACAAATCAATTCCAATTTCGCCGATAGCATAGAACTTATGTTGGTTTAATTGTGCTTCAACATGTGCCAATTCTTCCAAATAATTTTCTTTTACATAACAAGGATGCAACCCAATCATCAGTCG
This sequence comes from Flavobacterium sp., assembly GCF_024642105.1. GTDB lineage: Bacteria > Bacteroidota > Bacteroidia > Flavobacteriales > Flavobacteriaceae > Flavobacterium. Next base: position 153,204 of record NZ_JAHEBT010000056.1, on the reverse strand, counting down.
GACATTGTCTGGGAATTGCGCCTCCAAATCATACATTTTCTGCGTTCCAGAACTGTCAATTGACGGGATAAAAAATCGAGACACTCCAGCAGCGATAGCGCGCTGAATCATTTCCGTTCTGTCTTGATCAAATTCCTCTGAACACAAATGCGTATGGGTATCGGTAATAATCATGAAAGTTAATTTATATAGTTTAGTCGCGCTTTTTAAAAGATAAATAAGCAACAATAGTACTCAACAACATCAAAACACCTCCTAAAACAAAAGGCGCACCTGGAAACTTGAACGGTGCATCGCTATGGGTAAAGAAATAAAACACCGTTGACATCATTGGCGGTCCAATAATCGCAGAAGCACTCATCAAACTCGACATTGTTCCTTGAATTTCGCCTTGCTCATTAGCAGGAACTTGTTCTGAAATTACAGCTTGCATAGCCGGACCTGCAATTCCTCCTAAACAATACGGAATCAAAAACACAAACATCATCCAGCTCTCGGTAGCAGTAGCAAACAAAAACATCCCTATAGTATACAAAGCCATTCCTACATAAATACTTTTTTGATTTCCAAGTCTTGGATTAATCCAACGGATCAAACCTCCTTGCACTAACCCAACTAAAAGTCCAATTACACCTAACGATATTCCTACCATTTTCTCGTCCCAATTGAATTGGTACATCGTGAAGAAACTCCAGTTGCTATGCACTGCGTGAGACGCTACATACAATAAAAAAGTAGCGATTACTAAACCGATTAACTTAGGGTATTTTTTCAAATGCAATAAAGCACCAATAGGATTGGCTCTTTTTATATCAAATTCTCTTCTGTTTTCTTTAGCAAGTGACTCTGGTAGAATGAAAAATCCGTACAAAAAGTTCAACAAACAAAGAACTGCAGCAGCGTAGAAAGGAACTCTCGAACCATATTGTCCTAACAAACCGCCAATAACGGGTCCAATGATAAATCCTAATCCAAAAGCAGCGCCGATCATCCCAAAGTTTTTTGCTCTGTTTTCGGGCGTACTCACATCGGCAATATAGGCTGATGCTGTAGTGATACTCGCTCCAGTAAGTCCCGCAATAATTCTGCCTAAAAATAACCATTGAATTGTTGGTGCAAAAGCCAACAACAAATAGTCCATCGAAAAAGTAAAAAGCGAGATTAAGATAATAGGTCTTCTCCCAAATTTATCACTTAAATTCCCTATCATTGGTGCAAATAAAAATTGGGTAATCGCATACGCAAATGTCAACCATCCTCCGTATTTTGCAGCTTCGCTAATATCACCATGAATCAATTCTTTAATCAATTTAGGGATAACTGGAATAATGATTCCCCAACCCGTAATATCAATTAACATAGTAATGAAAATGAATCCGATGGCGGCCGACTTTTTATTGGATGACATAATTGTAATTTTTAGGAAAGGCAAATAAACAAAAAAATCCTAAACTCTCTAGAGAGTTTAGGATTTAGATTCTGAATCAAGTTCAGAATGACAATTATTTAGACTGAGCTTGTCGAAGTCTTACAATTCAAATGCTTTTTTAGGATTGTTATCACAAAGCAATTCTACTGGATTTTCAAGCGCTTCTTTTACCGCTACTAAGAAACCAACAGACTCACGACCATCGATAATTCTGTGGTCATACGAAAGTGCCACATACATCATTGGGTGAATTTCTACTTTACCATTTACAGCAATTGGACGCTCAATAATGTTGTGCATTCCCAAAATTCCTGATTGCGGTGGGTTGATAATTGGCGTAGACAACATACTCCCAAAAACACCTCCATTAGTAATGGTAAATGTTCCTCCTGTCATATCATCAACAGTAATTTGTCCGTCACGTGCTTTGATTGCCAAACGTTTGATTTCAGCTTCTACTCCACGGAACGTTAAGTTTTCTGCATTACGAACCACCGGTACCATTAATCCTTTTGGTCCAGAAACTGCAATAGAAATATCACAGAAATCGTACGCTACTTTGTAATCTCCATCCATCATAGAATTTACATCTGGATACAATTGCAACGCTCTTGTAACTGCTTTTGTAAAGAATGACATATATCCTAAACCAACACCAGCATGTTTTGCTTTGAACGCATCTTTGTATTCGTTACGCAAGTTATTAATTGGCGTCATGTTCACTTCATTGAACGTAGTCAACATAGCCGTGTCGTTTTTAGCAGCTACTAAACGTTCCGCCACTTTACGACGCAACATCGATAATTTAATTCTTTCTGTACCACGGCTTCCTCCTGTTGGAGTTCCCATTGAAGGTACTGCATTCACAGCATCTTCTTTAGTGATACGTCCATCTTTCCCTGTTCCAACAACGTCAGAAGGTTGGATGTTTTTTTCGTCTAATATTTTACGAGCTGCTGGCGAAGGAGCTTGAGCAGCATACGTTGCTGCTGGAGCTGGCGCCACTTTTGGAGCTTCAACTTTCTTTTCTTCTGCTTTTGGAGCTTCGGCCACTGGAGCTGGAGCTGAACCTGATGGTTTTGCCGCAGCGGTATCAATCAAACAAACTACTGCACCTACTGCAACTGCGTCACCTTCTTCAGCTTTAAGTGTAATCACACCACTCGCTTCTGCTGGCAATTCTAAAGTCGCTTTGTCTGAATCTACTTCAGCAATAGCTTGGTCTTTCTCTACATAATCGCCATCTTTTACTAACCAAGTTGCGATTTCTACTTCTTTGATTGATTCCCCTGGTGAAGGGACTTTCATTTCTAAAATCATCGTTTGTAACTTTATATTGTTATTGGTTTTATTAATTTTTATAATTCATTTCTACAGTTAACTGAGTAAACCCTGAATCATTTGCCTTACGATTGTTATATTTTTCAATATTTCTCCTAACAACTCCTTCTAAATCTTGCTTAGCTTCTTCTAAATCTTCATCATTGATAGTATATTCCTTTTTTTCAGTAATAGACTTCAAAATTCTTTCCTTCGTTTTTAAATATTTTTTTTCATTTTTAAATTGAAGAACGTCATCAACAAAAGGGACTAATTTAACTCCAGCCTTAAACGCTCCCATTTGAGGCTCTGAATCAATAATATAAATTTTACCTGCATCTAGATTAGCTTCGACAAAATCTACATTCTCCGACTTAGACCAAAACAGATGCTTACCTGGCTCACACTCGTATGCTAAATATTTTCCGTAATTAAATTTTCCTAAATATTTTTCGCCATCAAAATATTTAAAATTAATTAAAAACCCCATTGAATTAGATCTAATAAAGTAAACTATCGCCTTACCTTCCGCTGGTTTCTTTAGTTCTTGAGAAAAAGCTAAAACTGAACTAATTAAAAAGGCAAAAAAGAAAAATTTCTTCATATCTTAAAATTTTTATCGAAATAAATTTTTATCAAAAACCATTCTAATGGCATCGGCATGACGTCTTCTATCTCTAGTATGACTTCCTGCTGCAGGAGCCGAGTAATTTTTCAACGAAGCTAAACGCCATGGAACCAAATCAAAATTCACTAACATATAGCTGTAAGCTCCCATGTTTTTAGGCTCTTCTTGTGCCCAAACATAATCATCTGCATTTGGATAGGTCGCAATAATTGCTTTCAATTGTTCTGTTGGCAATGGAAATAATTGTTCAATACGCACTAAAGCGACATCATTTCGTTCTAGTTTTTCTCTTTCAGCTAGAATATCATAATAGAATTTACCTGTACAAAAAACTACAGTTTTTACTTTTGATTTATCTACTGATGTATCATCAATGGTTTCTTGGAAACTTCCGTTAGCCAATTCGTCTTGGGTAGAAACACAAGATGGATGACGTAATAAACTTTTTGGAGAAAATACTACCAACGGTTTACGGAATTTCGTTTTCATTTGTCTTCTCATCAAGTGGAAGAAGTTAGCTGGTGTAGTACAATCAGCCACATACATATTATGACGAGAACACAATTGTAAGTAACGCTCCATTCTAGCCGAAGAGTGCTCTGCACCTTGTCCTTCGTATCCATGAGGCAATAACATCACAAGTCCGTTTTGATTGTTCCATTTGTCTTCTCCACATGAAATGTATTGGTCAATCATAATTTGACATCCATTAGAGAAATCCCCAAACTGTGCTTCCCAAATGGTTAATGCATTAGGATTGGTCAAAGCATAACCATAATCAAACCCTAATACTCCATATTCTGAAAGGAATGAGTTAAACACATTGAATTTTCCTTTTTTATCTTGTACTGAGTTCAAAAGAATTACTTCTTCTTCGCTATCTTCTACTTTTACCACAGCGTGACGGTGAGAGAAAGTTCCTCTTTCTACGTCTTGTCCTGATAAACGGATATCATATCCTTCTTGTAACAATGAACCGTATGCCAAAGCCTCTGCAGTACCCCAATCAATTTGATTGTTGTTGTACATCGTTTTTCTATCAGTTACAATTTTAGAAATTTTGTTGATGAATTTTTTATCCGATGGCAAAGTAGAAATCGTTTCTAAAATCCCATCTAATTTTTTCTTGTCATAAGTGGTATCCACTTTTTGTAACATCACATCATCAGACACCTGAACAAATCCTTGCCACTCATCTTGCATAAATGGTTTGATGATGGTCAAATTTTTCTTACGAGATTCTTGTAAATTTTCGTCCAATTTCGCTTTGTAATCACTTTCAATTTTGTTTACATACGCTTGGTCAATAATTCCGTCAACAATTAATTTCTCTGCATAAATATCTCTTGGATTTTTATGACGTGCAATGATTTTGTATAAAACAGGTTGTGTAAAACGAGGTTCATCCCCCTCGTTATGACCATATTTTCTATATCCTAAAAGGTCAATGAATACATCGCCTCCAAAAGCCATTCTATAATCTAAAGCAAATAACATCGCATGTACTACTGCCTCTGTATCATCTGCATTGACGTGTAATACCGGTGACAATGTCACTTTTGCGATATCGGTACAATACGTAGAAGAACGAGCATCCAAGTAATTAGTGGTAAAACCAACTTGGTTATTAATCACTAAGTGAATGGTACCTGCTGTTTTGTAACCGTCCAACTGTGCCATTTGAACAATCTCATACACAATTCCCTGTCCAGCTACTGCAGCATCCCCGTGAACAGCGATTGGCAATACTTTTGAGAAATCATCTGGGAAATACTTATCTTGTTTGGCACGAGTAATTCCTTCAATAACCGCCCCAACAGTCTCTAAGTGAGAAGGGTTAGGTGCTAAATTGATATTGATTGATTTACCTGATTTGGTTTTTCTATCCGAAGTTAACCCCAAGTGGTATTTAACGTCTCCGTCAAAATATTCTTGATCGTAATCTTTTCCATCAAATTCAGAGAAAATGTCTTGAGTGGCTTTACCGAAGATATTCGCTAAAATATTCAACCTTCCACGGTGTGCCATTCCCATTACAAATTGCTCTACTCCTTTTTCAGCCGCCGCTTCAATCAAGGCATCTAAAGCAGGAATAATACTTTCTCCTCCTTCTAATGAGAAACGTTTTTGACCTACATATTTAGTATGTAAGAAGTTTTCAAACGAAACCGCTTCATTTAATTTATCAAGGATATTTTTCTTTTGTTCTACATCAAAACTTGGTAAATTATCATTCACATTCAATCGATCTTGAATCCATTGCACCACTTCTGGTTTACGAATGTACATGTACTCCACCCCAATAGATTGGCAATAAATATTTTCAAGTCGGCGAATAATTTCTTTTAACGTAGCAGGTTGATGCCCTAAAATTTTAGCTGCATCAAAAACCGTATCTAAATCTGCCGAAGACAATCCGAAGTTTTCAATAGCCAAGTTTGGCGCATGAATTCGTCTTTCACGAACAGGATTTGTCTTTGTAAACAAATGCCCACGACTTCTATATCCGTCAATTAATTTAATAACATTAAACTCTTTCAATACTTTTTCAGAAACTTGTCCTGAAGCAACTGAATTAGAAGAATAATGTGCCATTTGGTCAACAACATTCTCTTCATTGTAAGTTGCCATTCCAAAATCAAACCCTTGGAAAAAACTTCTCCAACTTGGTTCAACACTGTCTGGATTATCTAAATATTGATCGTATAATTGAGCAAAAAATTCGGTATGAGCTGCGTTTAAAAAGGAAAACCTATCCATAATTATTGATTAATATGCTTTTTGTTTAATTTGTTGACAAAAGTACAATAAACCAATCTATTTAATCCTATTATTTACCTACTTTTACGTTAAAATTTGTTAAAAATTATTGAAACAACCATGAAAAAAATCGATTTCGAGCCCATTTTGAATCCAAAAGTAATTTTCACAATGGTTTTTCTTTTTCTTTTTTCATTTTCGAATTCGCAAACGATTTCGGAAAATACTCCAAATGAGTTTTGGAAGCAAGTCCAATTCGGAGGTGGATTTGGATTGAATTTTGGAACAGGTTATACCGAAATCACTTTAGCGCCAAGTGCCATTTATCCCGTAAATGAGTATGTAAGTTTAGGCGCTGGGCTATTAGGAAGTTTTACCAATTCTAAAAATTACTACACCACTGGAGTTTATGGCGTGAGTGCTATCAGTTTATTCAATCCGATAGAGAAAGTACAACTTTCTTTAGAGGTTGAACAGGCAAGAGTCAACACTCAATTTCAAATGATTCCCAACCCTGTTACCAAAAATTATTGGAATACAGGATTGTATGTTGGTGCCGGCTATCGGAATGGAAATGTTACCCTTGGAGCGCGCTACAATTTATTATTTGATAAAGATAAAAGTATTTACAGCGATGCACTGATGCCTTTTGTGCGATTTTATTTTTAGCGAAAAATTTATAGGAATTTTTATGCTATTTTCAAACTGGTCATACTCAAACTTCCTGCGACTAATTTGTCATTAAATAAAGAAATGCTTTCTCCTTTTTGTTGTAAGCCTAAGGTATAAATCAATGGCAAATAATGGTCTGGCGATGGTATCGCCATTTGTAAAGCTTTTGACTGCTTATCGTATTCTATAAGGGGTTTGTAATTCCCATCTATTAAATAATTATTAACCGTTTCTCTTGCTTCAATAGCCCAATCATATCCATAATTGTCTCTGTCAAAATTAGCAAAATCTACTAGACGCAAGTTGTGTACAATATTTCCACTTCCAATTATCAATATTCCTTTATTGCGGAGTGCTTGTAGCTTTTGAGCCAATTCAAAATGATATTGAGCCGATTTTGTATAATCAATACTCAACTGAATTACGGGAATATCGGCATTAGGATAAAGATGTTTTATTACAGTCCACGCGCCATGATCAAGCCCCCATTCATGATCTAATTCCACGGGAGTTGGCAACAATAATTCGTGAGTAATTTGGGCTAATTCAGGGCTGCCCTTTGCAGGATATTGTACATTGAATAATTCCTGTGGAAACCCTCCAAAATCGTGAATTGTTTGCGGCATTTCCATTGCAGTAACTTTGGTTCCTTTGGTAAACCAATGTGCCGACACACAAAGTATAGCATTCGGTTTGGGCAATGTTTTAGCAACATTTCGAAATCCCGTTACAAATTGATTTTCTTCGATTGCATTCATGGGACTACCGTGTCCCAAAAATAAAACCGGCATTTTTTCAGTATTAGGAAAGGCTTGCGATGTGGTATACAGTTCGTTTATATTTTTCATACTATAAAGAAAAGGTGTTAGTCCTATAATTTTTAAAAAAGATTTTCTATTCACTTTCACTATTTTTATAAAGAGTCGGCAACAGTATTCTCGTTTGTTTAGATTATAATGCAAATTTACTATTAGTAGCGACCCAAAATAATTCGCCTATGCTAATAAATTAAGCTTTCGATTTTTTTCTAATTCTACTCAAAGAAGAGGGTAAAATACCCAGATAGGAAGCGATTAAGTATTGTGGAACGCGTTGCACCAAATCTGGAAATTGTTTTAAAAAATGATTGTACTTACTTTGAGCATCTTCGGAGTAAATATCCGACACTCTTATTAACGTATTTACATAAGCCGTTTGAAAATTGAGCCTAAATAAGGTTTCCATTTTAGGATATTGCAAGCAAATCGTTTCAAAATTAGCCATTGAAATCGACCACACCTGACAATCTTCAAGTGCCTGTATCCCAAACAATGCATTAGATGAGGTAAAAAAACTGTATAAATCAGACATCCAATAGTTTTCTTTGGCAAATTGAATGACTTGAATCTCACCATTTTCTAGTGTTTTATACAAAAACAAAAGTCCTTTTTCTATAAAATACAGCGTATCGTTAAGTCGATTTTCTTCTACTAAAATATCTTTTTTCTTTAACTCTTTGTACTGAAATAGAGTCACAAATTCATCAAATTCATCTTCTGAAATAGCGATTTTACTCTGTAAATTTTGCAAAAGAATTTTTTTGTTCATATCCAGGCAAAAGATTTGATTTTCCTTGTATTTATTCGCTTTAAATAGTTGACTGTAACTAGCAAAAAATAAGTTCGGTTAATATTTATTTCTAAACCAAACTTTCATCCATTCTCGTTTCAAGACTAAAAACGCCACTTGTTTTGACAATTCCAAAATATCAGATCCGTCTAATTTTTTAACCTGATCTTCAGGAACATCGACAATGTAAAGTAAGTTCAAGTATTCGGCAAACTTATACTGTATCAAGCGATAAATTTTTTCGTGTAAAGCCGATTTCAACTCTTCTGGTTGAATATCTAATGACAAATCAATCGCTTCATTAGCAAAATTGAAGTCTTTATTAATTTGCTCGATTAATTTTAGATACAAGTTTTCTTTTTCTGCTTCAGAAAGTAACACATCCGTATTAATAGGCGCTATATATAGAGTACTACTAGACATTTCGATTCATTAGATTCTCTCCAAAAGCTTTTAATAGTTCTTTTTTATCCGAGCTAATATTCATTTTATCCAAAGTGGCAAACGCTTTTAAAGTATAGTCTTGAATAGCTTGTTGCGTGGCTTTAGAGGCGCCTGTTGTGTTAAAAATAGTTTTAACTGCTTCTATTTTACTCGTATTGTCTTCTAAAGATACAGAAAATAACTGCAACAATTGGTCTTTTTCTTCGCTTGACGCAAATTCAATGGCTTTAAGGTACAAATAGGTTTTTTTATTCTCAATAATATCGCCTCCCACTTGTTTGCCAAAAGTGGCTGGGTCGCCAAAAGCATCCAAATAATCATCTTGTAATTGGAACGCCAAACCTAAATTCAAGCCAAAATCATAAATCAAATCGCCATTTTCAGCAGAAGTTTGAGCAACAATAGCTCCCATTTTCATAGCTGCTGCAACCAAAACGGCCGTTTTGTATTCAATCATTTTCAAATATTCTGGAATAGTTACATCGGACCGCGTTTCGAAATCAACATCCCATTGTTGGCCTTCGCAAACTTCTAATGCTGTTTTGCTAAACAACTTCGCCAGATCCCTAAAAATAACTGGTTCGTAGTGTTCAAAATATTGGTAAGCCAAAATCAACATGGCATCTCCTGAAAGGATTCCCGTATTGATATTCCATTTTTCGTGTACTGTAACATTACCTCTTCGCAAAGGGGCGTCGTCCATAATATCATCGTGAACTAACGAGAAATTATGAAAAACTTCTACTGCTAAGGCTGCCGGAAGTGCTTTTGTATATTCGGAATCAAAAATTTCGGCACTCATCAAAGTCAATACCGGACGCATTCTTTTTCCGCCTAACTCTAATATATAATGTATAGGCTCATACAAATTCTTAGGTTCTCTAACGCAATGTTGCGCCTTGAGATACTCCAAAACAAATTCTTGATAGTGCTGAATAGAATGCATAACTATTTAATTCCTGTTTACAAAGCCCAAATATACAACTCCATACCGAATAATTCGATTCAAAAAACCCGCTGATTTTAAGATTTTTAATCCAAAATAAAAATAAAGAACAAAAACATTGGAAACTTTTTTGGTATTTAAAGTTTCCGTTCTATATTTGCACCACAATTTTTTATGAATGAAAGATAAAATTATATCTAAAGCAAGTAACCTGTTTTTGAAGATTGGCTTCAAAAGTGTCACCATGGATGACATTGCTAACGAAATGTGTATTTCTAAAAAAACGATTTACAAATATTTCTGCAACAAAGAAATCCTGATTGAAGAGACTACTGAAACTGGGCTGAAAGAAATCAACGAGACGATTGCGAAAATTGTAGCAAAAAACTACAATGCAATTGAAGAGAATTTCGAAATCATCAAGATGTTCAAAGAAATGTTCAATTCCATTGAGACTTCACCATCGTATCAATTGAAGAAACATTATCCTGAAATTTATCAGAAATTGACCTCGAAATCCACCAACGAATGCAATACATTATTCCGACAAAATGTTGAAAAAGGAATACAAGAAGGATTGTATCGTCAAGAATTGAATGTAACTAATTATGTTGCCTTTTATTACGCACTAATCTCTAATATCAATGAAAATATTAGCTCTGAAAAAGAAGCGAAAAAATTAGAATTAGAGGCATTGGAATACCACATTAGAGCAATGGCCACACCCAAAGGAATTATAGAACTTGAAAAACATTTACTAAACACCTCACCTTTATTATAAATGAAAAAAACACATGTAATCGCCCTACTCGCTTTCACGATTGGCTTAAATGCACAGCAAAAAAGCACCAAACAATCGTATTCGTACTCCTTAAACGAGGCTATCGAATATGCATTGACACACAATTACAACGCCATCAATGCTGCAAGAGATATTGATGCCGCTAAAAAGAAAAAATGGGAAACCACAACAATTGGTTTACCACAAATCAATGCGGCTGTTGGATACCAAAACAATATTGAACTACAAAAATCATTGATTCCTGCTGAATTTTTTGGCGGACAACCTGGAGAATTCGCTGAAGTTGCTTTTGGAACGAAACAAAATATGTCAGCTAGTACAACAGTAAGTCAACTTATCTTCAACGGTTCGTATTTAGTAGGATTACAGTCGGCTAAAGTCTATTTGCAAATTTCTGAAAATGCCAAAATCAAAACCAATCAAGAAATCCGAGAAATGGTAATCAATGCCTACGGAAATGTTTTATTGGCACAAGAAAGTATTGCGATTTTAGAAAAAAACAAAGCCAACTTAGAAAAGACCCTAAACGAAACCAACCAAATTTTCAAAAACGGTTTAATCGAAGAAGAAAATGTAGAGCAGCTTCAAATTACATTGGCTACTATAAAGAGTGCGCAAGAAAATGTCAAACGTCAAAAAACTATTGCCTCCAATATGCTGAAATTAGTTTTAGGTATTGCAATGGAAAATGATTTGACTTTGACAGACAAACTAAACACATTGGCACAAAATAACATTGACTTAGGACTAGCACAAGCCACTTTCCTTGTAGAAAATGCGATTGATTATAAAATTCAAGACAACTTGGTAGAAAGCAAAAAATTATTAGTGCTTTTAGAAAAAAGCAATGCCTTGCCGACTTTAGCAGCAGCTTATAATTTAGGCTACAATGCCTTTGGAAACCAATTTCAATTCTTCAATTCTAATCAACGTTGGTTGAATTATTCTAATGTTGGGTTGAATTTAAACATCCCGATTTTTAGTAGCTTAGGTAGAACCGCTAAAACACAACAAGCTAAAATTGCTTTGGAACAAGCCAAAACACAAATGTTACAAGTAGAGCAAACACTTAAATTACAATTTGAAAAAGCCAAAAGCGATTACGAATACAGCTTGGAACAATTAAATACTACCAAAAGTAGTTTGACACTAGCTGAACGTATTGAAAACAAACAACAAACCAAATTAAAAGAAGGATTGTCTTCTAGCTTTGATTTGAGCGAAGCACAACGTCAATTGTACACAGCACAACAAAATTATTTACAAGCCATGCTTGACGTAATCAATAAAAAAGCCACTTTAGAAAAAATCGTAACTCAGAACTAACAGCAACACATTATGACATCAAATAGAACACCCATGACAAAGAAAATACTCCCATTACTTATCGCAGCTACACTAATTGTTTCTTGCGGAGAAAAAGACAACAATCAAACGGTTGACGAATTGATTGCTGCTAAAAACAATAAAGAATTGCACGCAAGAAAAGCAGTAATTCAAGCTGACTTAGCCAAAATTGATGCGGCACTAGCAACATTAAATGTAAAGAAAGAAGAAGCCTTAGTTTCGGTTATGACGCTAAAAGACACTTTATTCAATCACTATTTAGATATTCAAGGAAGTGTGAATACTAAAGAAAACATCTTAATTCAACCTGAAATACCTGGAACTTTGGTAGTGTTAAACGCCAAAGCAGGACAACACGTAAGCAAAGGACAAATTCTAGCGCGTGTAGATGATGGTGGTTCAAGCCAACAAGTTGCTAGTCTAGAAACGCAATACCAATTGGCTAAAACTACTTTTGAAAGACAAAAAAATCTTTGGAATCAAAAAATTGGTTCTGAAATTCAGTACCTACAAGCACAAACGCAAATGCTAAGCTTACAACGTTCTGTAGCACAAGCCAAAGCCATGTTAGCCAAAACGGTAATTCGTGCGCCTTTCTCAGGAACAATTGATGAAGTTTTTGTAGAAAGAGGACAGGTAGTTTCAGCGGGTGCTCAAGGTTTGATGCGTATTGTGAATTTGAACAATATGTATGTTTCAACTTCAGTTCCTGAGAGCTATATTGGCAAACTAAAAGTTGGTACTCAAGTAGATGTTTTCTTGACATCGTTAAATAAAAACTACAAAGGAAAAGTACGCCAAATTGGTAATTTCATCAACCCAAACAACAGAAGTTTCGGTATTGAAGTAAGCATTCCAAACCCAGAAAATTTATTGCGCCCTAACCAAGTAGCTAAATTAAAAGTGATTGATTACACAGCTAAAAATGCTATTGTAGTTCCAACCAATGTTATTCAAGAAGACGGAGAAGGAAACAAATTTGTTTTTGTTGCCATTAATAGCAATGGGAAAACAGCAACTGCTAAAAAAGTACTTGTATCCCTAGGAAAATCATCAGACAATGTGACTGAAATCCTAACCGGTTTATCCGCTAATGATATCATTGTAACCGAAGGAGTAAACACGATTTCTGAAGGAATGAAATTGAACTTTTAAAGCCCCCTAACCCCCGAAGGGGGAATTAGCAACTTTGTAAACAAAGTAAAAAGGCAGTAAAACTATTTTATTATTATTAACATAAATTCCTATTGACCCCTAATAGGAGTTCCCCCTTTGGGGGTTAGGGGGCTACTATGTCACATCAAAATAAAGAATTCGGCATCTCAAGTTGGGCAGTAGACAATCGTGTCACCGTTTATATCTTGACGTTTATTATTGTTATAGCCGGTTTGACCGCTTACATTAATATGCCTCGTGAAGATTTCCCAGAAATCATCGAAAACAAAATTTACATCTCTTCTGTATTCCCAGGAAACTCAGCCGAAGATGTAGAAAAATTGGTTATCAAGCCTTTAGAAAAACAAATCAAAAACATCAGCGGAGTAGAAAAAGTGACTTCAAGTTCGTTCCAAGATTACGGAATGATTATCGCTGAATTTTCGGATGATGTTACGGTAGAACAAGCCAAACAAAAAATCAAAGACAAAGTAGATAATGCCAAAGCCGATACCGATTGGCCCAATATGGACAACGGAAGCAAGGTAGAACCAAATGTTTTTGAATTGAACATTTCGGAAGAAGTGCCAATTTTGAACATCAATTTGCAAGGAAACTATACTACCCAACAATTGAAAAAATACGGGGAATTATTGCAAGATGATATTGAAGAAATTTCGGAAATCAAAAAAGTAGACATCCTTGGTGTCGATGACAAAGAAGTTGAAATTGCAGTGGACATTTTCAAAATGACGGCGGCTCAAGTGACTTTTGACGAAATCCAAAATGCCGTGAAATATGAAAATATGACGCTTTCTGGAGGAAATTTAATCTCGCAAGGTTCTCGCAACAACATCCGAATTGTGGGAGAGTTCAAAGAGCCTAAAGAATTAGAAAACATTATCGTGAAATCTTTTGGCGGTCCTGTTTATCTAAAAGATATTGCCACTATTAGTTTCAAAGAGAAAGAAAAAACAACCTACGCTCGTGAAAAAGGAGCTGAAGTGGTGATGTTGAACGTTAAAAAACGTTCCAACCAAAACATGATTTCGGCCATTGAGCAAGTAAAAGAAAGAGTCAAAACGGCTCAAGAAACCTATTTGCCAAAAAACTTAAAAGTAGAATTGACTAGTGACCAATCCTCTCGAGTAGAACATCAGGTTGACGAATTGTCCAACCACATCATTTTCGGAATCATTTTGGTAATGATCGTGTTGATGTTTACTATGGGATTACGTAACTCTTTATTTGTTGGTGCTGCCATTCCATTATCGATGATGATTGCTTTTGCTATCTTGTCTATGTTTGGATTAACCCTAAATACCATGGTATTATTTGGATTGGTAATGGGATTAGGAATGCTGGTAGATGACGGTATTGTGGTAGTGGATAATGTGTATGCCAATATGCAAAAAGGAATGACTCGAATTCAGGCTTCGAAAGTGGGAATTGGAGAAATTGCTTGGCCGGTAATTTCGTCGACAGCGACGACTTTGATGGCGTTTTTACCATTTGCCCTTTGGCCAGGAACCATGGGTAAATTCATGAAATATTTCCCAATCACATTAACAGTAACTCTAACAGGCTCTTTATTCGTAGCAATGGTAATCAACGCTGCTATGACAGGAGGTTCTATGGCGTTAGAAGACAAAAACATCAAGAAAAAAAGCCTACGCTTTTATACTATTGTATTCATCACATTAGGAATTTTATTTGCAGTTCCTGGTAACATTTACGACAGTAAATTATTAAGAGGTGTTGGTCATCTATTGCTAATTTCGGTTGGGTTAATGTGGTTGTATTACTGGAAAGTGTTCCAATGGACACAAGACTTTCAGCACAGTTTCTTCCCAAGAATGGAAGAAAAATACAAAATCTTTTTAGCGAAAATTTTGTCTGGAAGAACTGCTTGGAAAGCATTAGGTGGAATTATTGCTTTGCTGTTCTTTTCATTTATCCTTCTGGGAATTTTTCCAAGAAAAGTATTGTTCTTCCCTGATAATATTCCGAATCAAGCCATTGCTTATATTGAATATCCGCAAGGAACGTCTATTGAGAAAACTAATAAAGCCACTTTATTTGTAGAAAAACAAATCATTCAGATTTTAGAGAAATATGTGGATCCAAAGACCAACAAGAACTTTATGGCGGAATCTATCATTTCGCAAGTAGGTGTTGGTGCTGGAAATCCAAACATAGATGCAGGTTCGGCTTCTGAAACGCCTTTTAAAGGAAAGGTAACTGTGAGCTTCTCTGAATTCAAATTTAGAAAAGGAATAAATACTTCAGATATTTTAGAAGAAATTAGAAGTAAAGTAACCGGAATTGCTGGCGCTACCGTTACAGTTGAAAAAGATGCTAACGGACCTCCTGCAGGGTATCCAATTAGTATTCAGTTGACAGGTGCTGATTATGACCAAATGTTGAAAGAAGGTGATAAAATGATTGCTTTCCTTGATTCTAAAAACATTCCAGGTATTGAAAAATTAGGCATCGACATCAACAAAGAAAGTCCAGAATTGGAAGTGAAAGTAGATCGTGCCAATGCAGGAAGTATGGGAATTTCTACAGGACAATTAGGTTTCAACCTGCGTCGTTCAGTGTACGGACAAGAAATTTCGACTTACAAAGAAGGCGATGATGATTACAACATTGTAATGCGTATGCAAGACGACCAACGTAAAAATGAAAATATTCTTTTCAACCAATCGTTGACGTTCCGTAACCAAAACAATGGTCAAATTATGCAAGTCCCAATTTCTGCGGTTTCAAAAACAGAAAAAACGACGACTTACAACCAGATTAAGAGAAAAAACCACAAACGAATTATGACTATTTATTCGAATGTGTTAACTGGATATAATGGAGACGAAATCACGAAACAAATCAAGGAAGAACTAAAAAGTTACGACCTTCCTAAAAGTGTGAGTTACTCGTTCTCTGGAGTACAAGAAGAACAAGGTAAAAACCAAAGTTTCTTGATGTATGCGTTATTTTTAGCTTTGGCTGGAATCACCATCATCATTGTATTACAATTTAATTCGGTTTCTAAAACCATGGTGATTATGTTTACCGTATTGTTGAGTTTTAGTGGGGTTTTCTATGGTTATGTGATTGCCAATATGGATTTTGTTATCCTGATGACCATGATGGGAATCATCTCGCTTGCGGGAGTTGTGGTGAAAAACGGAATTGTACTAATGGACTTCTTTGTCTTATTATTGGACAAAAAAGTAGCCGATAAAAAACTGGAAAGTCACGACGATTTATCATTAGAAGAAATAAAAGAAGTAATTATCGAATCGGGTAAATCAAGATTACGTCCGGTATTGTTAACTGCTTTAACTGCTATCCTAGGATTAATTCCTTTAGCCATCGGATTGAACTTTGACTTTTTTACTTTGGTAACCGATTTCAACCCACATTTCTTTATGGGTGGAGATAATGTAATGTTCTGGGGTCCTTTGGCTTGGACCATCATCTTCGGATTGACCTATGCCACAGTATTAACTTTGGTAATGGTACCGGTAATGTTCTATTTGGTAAAACGAACTAAATACTGGTTACGTGACCGCAGAAATAAAAGAAATCAAGACGCAATAGCGGAATAACAATTGTTTTAAATAGAGTGAATAGAAAACCTGCAAAGTAAAATTTGCAGGTTTTTTTATTCTTATAATTTTATCCTCCATTTATTCATAATTAGTCCTAAATTTGCACACAAATATTTTTAATCATGTACAGAAGTCATCACTGTGGCGAATTGAACGCCTCACATATCAATACAGAAGTTACACTAGCGGGTTGGGTTCAAAAATCGCGCGATAAAGGATTTATGAATTGGGTCGATTTGCGTGACCGTTATGGCATTACGCAATTGATTTTTGACGAAAGTCGCACCGAAAAATCAGTTTTTGAATTGGCCAAAACCCTTGGACGCGAATTTGTAATTCAAGTAAAAGGAACTGTTATTGAACGTGAATCGAAAAACACAGCGATTCCTACAGGGGAAATTGAGATTTTGGTTTCAGAAATGACCATTTTAAATGCGGCCTTGACTCCTCCTTTCACGATTGAAGATGAAACTGATGGTGGGGAAGACATCCGAATGAAATACCGTTACCTAGATATTCGAAGAAATCCAGTAAAAAACAGTTTACTTTTCCGTCATAAAGTGGCAATGGAAGTTCGTAAATACCTTTCGGATTTGGATTTTTGCGAAGTAGAAACACCGTATTTAATCAAATCGACTCCTGAAGGAGCCCGTGATTTTGTGGTGCCTTCGCGAATGAATGAAGGACAATTTTATGCTTTACCACAATCACCACAAACTTTCAAGCAGCTATTGATGGTGGGCGGAATGGACAAGTATTTCCAAATTGTAAAATGCTTCCGTGACGAAGATTTACGCGCCGACAGACAACCTGAGTTTACTCAAATTGACTGCGAAATGGCTTTTGTAGAACAAGAAGATATTTTGAATGTTTTTGAAGGACTTACACGTCATTTATTAAAAGAAATAAAAGGAGTTGAAGTGGCTAAATTTCCAAGAATTACTTACGATTACGCTATGAAAACGTACGGAAATGACAAACCAGACATTCGTTTCGGAATGGAATTTGGCGAGTTAAATGCCGTAGCACAACATAAAGAGTTTCCTGTTTTCAACGCTGCTGAATTAGTAGTGGGAATTGCAGTTCCAGGAGCTGGAAATTACACTCGAAAAGAGATTGACGCTTTAATCGATTGGGTAAAACGTCCACAAGTAGGTGCTTCAGGAATGGTGTATGTAAAATGCAACGAAGATGGAACTTACAAATCATCCGTAGATAAATTTTACGACCAAGATGATTTAGCACAATGGGCGAAAGCAACACAAGCACAAGCAGGCGATATGATTTTTGTGTTATCAGGTCCTGCAAATAAAACTAGAGCACAACTTTCGGCTTTACGAATGGAATTAGCCACTCGTTTAGGATTGAGAAAACCAGACGAATTTGCCCCATTATGGGTAGTAGATTTCCCATTATTAGAATTTGTAGAAGACCCGAGCCTAACAGGCGAACAGGCGAAGCAAAGTGGTCGTTATCACGCCATGCACCACCCGTTTACCTCCCCTAAACCAGAAGACATTAGCTTATTAGCAACTGATCCAGGAAAAGTGCGTGCCAATGCTTATGATATGGTCTTGAACGGGAACGAAATTGGAGGGGGTTCTATTCGTATTCATGATAAAGCGACACAAGAATTGATGTTCAAATACTTAGGATTCACTCCCGAAGAAGCAAAAGCTCAATTTGGCTTCTTGATGGATGCCTTCCAATTTGGCGCACCCCCTCACGGAGGTTTGGCTTTTGGATTGGATCGATTAGTCGCTATTTTAGGTGGACAAGAAACCATTCGTGATTTTATTGCCTTCCCAAAAAACAATTCGGGACGAGATGTGATGATTGATGCGCCTTCAACTATTGATGAAGCACAATTAAAAGAATTGCATATCCAATTGGATATATAAGTAGTTGAACGAGTATTTTGGTCAGAAAACGTTGAAAATCAATATTTCTACAAAATAAAAACCGAAGAACGCATTTCGTATTATATTAAACATTACATTTGTCTTATTATAAATTATTATTACTATTACAATGCGTACAGGTACAGTTAAATTTTTTAATGAATCTAAAGGTTATGGATTCATTACGGACGAAGAAACAGGAAAAGACATCTTCGTTCATGCATCAGGAATCACAGCGGAAGAATTACGCGAAGGTGACAGAGTGAGCTACGTAGAAGAAGAAGGAAGAAAAGGAAAAGTGGCTGCACAAGTAGCTGTTATCTAAGCTGAAAAAAATATTTTTTTAGCCTGAGAATGGTCTAAACGTCCCGATATTAATCGGGACGTTTTTTTTGTTTATTGTTTTTTACAACTTCTTAAACACAAATAAAAACTATTCTTTATTTATAATCAATAAAAATAAGCTATTTTTTAGATTTACAGTACCATTAAATTACGATTTCTGCTTGTGTTTTAATTACTTGAAAGTTATCTTTGTGGCTAAAATTCAATAAAAAACACCCAATCATTATGCAATCAGAACAATTGAATTATATTCCAATTTTCATGCAGCTGCTTTTAGCGGTTGGTTTTGTGGCAGGTACCATATTTATCTCAGGAAAATTAGGTCCCAAAAGAACCTCTCAATCCAAAGACAAAAACTTCGAGTGCGGTATTGAATCAGTAGGAAATGCACGTATTCCGTTCTCAGTAAAATATTTCTTAGTAGCTATTCTTTTCGTTTTATTCGATGTGGAGGTTATTTTCTTATACCCTTGGGCTATTAACTTCAAAGATTTAGGAATTGAAGGAATGATCAAAATGGTCGTTTTCATGCTTTTGTTGTTGGTTGGATTTTTCTACATCATCAAGAAAAAAGCACTAGACTGGGAATAATTAATTCAAAATTATAAATTCAAAAATTACGAATTCGAAATGAGTGATTCAAAAACAAAAATGGTAGCGCCACCGGAAGGAGTTGTAGGAGAAGGTTTCTTCGCTACAACGCTAAATGATGTAGTAGGTTTGGCTCGTGCCAATTCACTTTGGCCTTTGCCTTTTGCAACTTCTTGTTGCGGAATTGAATTTATGGCCACAATGGCATCTCACTATGACTTAGCTCGTTTTGGTTCTGAGCGTGTGAGTTTTTCTCCTCGTCAAGCCGATATGTTGATGGTAATGGGAACTATTTCTAAAAAAATGGCTCCAATTTTACGTCAGGTATACGAACAAATGTCAGAACCTCGTTGGGTAATCGCTGTAGGAGCTTGTGCCTCTTCAGGAGGAGTTTTTGACACCTACTCTGTTTTACAAGGAATTGACAAAGTAATTCCAGTAGATGTGTATGTACCAGGTTGTCCTCCAAGACCGGAACAAATTGTAGATGGCGTAATGAAATTACAAGAAATCGTTAAAAACGAATCGGTTAGAAGAAGAAGTTCTCCTGAGTACCAAGAATTATTAGCTTCTTATAATATCAAATAACAAGATGGCTTTAGAAACAAACGAAATACAAGAAAAATTAGTAGCCACTTTTGGTTCAGATGTTTTTCAATTCAATCAAGAAAAAGATATTTTTTCATTTGAAGTAGCCGCTGACAAAATCACAGCCGTTATCCTTTTCTTAAAAAACGATCCTGTTTTACGTTTTCACTTTTTGACAGATTTATGCGGCGTTCATTACCCAGATAACGAAGAAACAAGACAGTTTGCAGTGGTATATCATTTGCACAATTGGTACGAAAACAAAAGAATTAAAATCAAAGCGTTCATTAGCGGGAACAATCCTGAAATCAAAACCGTATCCAATATTTTCTTAAGTTCAAACTGGATGGAAAGAGAAACTTACGATTTTTACGGCATCAATTTCATTGGTCACCCACAGTTGAAACGTATTTTAAATATGGATGAGATGGTTTCTTTTCCAATGCGAAAAGAATTCCCGATGGAAGACAGCGGAAGAACAGATAAAGACGATCGTTTCTTCGGAAGAACAACAAACAATGCATAATTAACAATGAATAATTGATAATTACTGAAAAGAGTAAGAATACAATTTAAATTAAATTCATGAATTATCAATTTTTAATTATCAATTTTTAATTATAGATGTCAGAACTATTATTACCACCAGAGCATCGCTATGCTAAAATAATCAAAGAGCGCCATAATGAAGACGGAAGCGAGCTTTCTATTCTGAACTTGGGGCCAACTCACCCAGCGACACACGGTATTTTCCAAAATATCTTGTTGATGGATGGAGAAAAGATCTTGGAAGCTGAACCTACTATTGGTTACATCCACAGAGCTTTTGAAAAAATCGCAGAAAACCGTCCGTTTTACCAAATTACACCACTTACTGATAGAATGAACTATTGCTCCTCTCCTATTAACAATATGGGATGGTGGATGACTTTAGAAAAACTATTGGATATTGAAGTGCCAAAAAGAGCGCAATATTTGCGTGTTATCGTAATGGAATTGGCTCGAATTGCAGACCACTTAATCTGTAATTCTATCCTTGGAGTGGACACTGGAGCGTATACTGGTTTCTTGTATGTGTTCCAATTCAGAGAAAAAATCTACGAAATCTACGAAGAAATTTGTGGTGCACGTTTGACTACTAATATGGGAAGAATCGGTGGTTTCGAAAGAGATTGGTCACCAGAAGCTTTCCGTAAATTAGAAGTGTTTTTAGAGGAGTTTCCAGTTGCTTGGAAAGAATTTGAAAACCTATTTGAAAGAAATAGAATCTTTATTGACAGAACCGTAAATGTAGGAGCTATTTCAGCCGAACAAGCCATGGCTTATGGATTTACAGGACCTAATTTGCGTGCAGCAGGAGTTGACTATGATGTGCGTGTAGCACAGCCGTACAGTTCTTATGAAGATTTTGACTTTATTGTTCCTGTTGGAAAATCAGGAGATACCTACGACCGTTTTTGCGTTCGTAATGCCGAAGTATGGGAAAGTATCAGTATCATTCGTCAAGCTTTGGCTAAATTGCCTGAAGGTCCTTACCACGCTGATGTTCCAGAATACTACTTGCCTCCAAAAGAGGATGTATACCATAATATGGAATCTTTAATTTATCACTTTAAAATTGTAATGGGAGAAGTTCCGGTTCCAGTAGCTGAAATTTATCATCCTGTTGAAGGTGGAAACGGAGAAATTGGATTCTATTTAGTAACTGATGGAAGTCGTACTCCTTATAGACTACATTTCCGCAGACCTTGTTTTATATACTACCAAGCTTATCCAGAAATGATAAAAGGTGCGATGCTTTCGGATGCCATTGTAATTTTATCAAGTTTAAATGTTATTGCCGGAGAATTAGACGCATAAATTATGGAACGTACCTTTCACAAACAAGAAATAAACATGACCGAAGCCTTGATGAATCGCATCAATGAATTGATTGGTCATTATCCCGAAGAAAACAGAAAATCAGCTTTGATTCCTGTTTTACACGAAGTACAAGATGCACACCAAAACTGGTTGAGTATTGAATTAATGGATAAAGTTGCCGAAATTCTGAACATTAAACCTGTTGAAGTATATGAAGTAGCTACTTTTTATACCATGTTCAACTTGAAACCTATTGGAAAATATATGTTTGAGTTTTGCCAAACCTCTCCTTGTTGTTTGAACGGAGTGGAAAACTTAATGGATTACACTTGTGAAAAATTAGGCGTAAAAGTAGGCGAAACCACTCCAGACGGTCTTTTTGAAGTTCGCGGTGTAGAATGCTTAGGTGCTTGTGGGTATGCCCCAATGATGCAATTAGGCGATTTTTACAAAGAGCATTTGAACGAACAAAAAATCGATCAAATTATTGAAGATGCCAAAGCGGGTAAAATAATCTTACACGATAAATAAGATGTCACAAAAAATATTATTAGACAAAATCAATATTCCAGGGATTAAAACCTACGAAGTATACCGTCAAAATGGTGGGTATGCCTCTGTAGAAAAAGCCTTAAAAACATTAACTCCTGACGAAGTTGTAGAAGAAGTAAAAACTTCTGGGCTACGAGGTCGTGGTGGTGCAGGTTTCCCTGCTGGAATGAAATGGAGTTTTATTGATAAAAAATCAGGAAAACCAAGACATTTAGTGTGTAATGCTGACGAATCAGAACCGGGAACTTTCAAAGACCGTTTCTTAATGGAGTACATTCCGCACTTATTAATTGAAGGTATGATTACTTCAAGTTATGCCTTGGGTGCTAACCGCTCGTACATCTACATTCGTGGTGAGTACATGTGGGTTTTCAAAATTTTAGAAAGAGCCATCGCCGAAGCAAAAGCAGCCGGTTGGTTGGGTAAAAATATATTAGGTACAGGTTACGACTTAGAACTACACGTTCATTGTGGCGCTGGTGCTTACATCTGCGGGGAAGAAACCGCATTAATTGAGTCATTAGAAGGAAAACGTGGGAATCCGCGTATTAAACCACCCTTCCCTGCGGTATCAGGACTTTGGGCTAACCCAACAGTGGTGAACAACGTAGAAACCATTTCAGCTGTGCCTTGGATTGTGAACAATTCGGGTGCTGATTACGCTAAAATTGGAGAAGGACGTTCGACAGGAACCAAATTAATTTCGGCTTCAGGACACATTAAAAATCCAGGAGTATATGAGATAGAATTGGGTTTAAGTGTCTATGAATTTATGAATTCTGACGAATATTTAGGAGGAATGAGCTCTGACCGACCTTTAAAAGCCTTCGTTCCAGGAGGAAGTTCAGTGCCAATTTTACCAGCGAATTTAATTTACAAAACCGCCAATGGCGACGACCGATTGATGACCTACGAAAGTTTGTCAGACGGAGGTTTTGCTACAGGATCGATGTTGGGTTCAGGAGGATTTATTGTGTATGACGATACGGCTTGTATTGTTCGTAACACTTGGAATTTCTCTCGTTTTTACCACCACGAAAGCTGTGGTCAATGTACCCCTTGTAGAGAAGGAACAGGTTGGTTAGAAAAAGTATTACACCGAATTGAAAACGGTCACGGTCGCGAAGAAGATATTGAATTGCTTTTGAGTATTCAAAGTAAAATTGAAGGAAACACGATTTGTCCTTTGGGTGATGCGGCTTCTTGGCCTGTAGCTGCTGCGATTCGTCACTTTAGAGAGGAATTTGAATACCACATTCGTTTCCCGGAAAAAATAAAACATAGAGACCATTTTGTCAATGAACCATTTGAAAAAGTGAGACATTTAGTAGCCAAACAAACAGTATAAAAGTTGAAGGCTGATAGTTGACGGACATCCTAAAACTAACAACCAACAACCAACAACTAATAATATGAAAGTAACAATAGACGGTCAGTCAATAGAAGTAGAACCAGGAACAACCATCCTGCAAGCAGCCCGTATGATTGGTGGAGAAGTAGTTCCGCCAGCAATGTGCTATTATTCTAAACTAAAAGGGAGCGGTGGAAAATGCCGTTGTTGTTTAGTTGAAGTTTCGAAAGGAAGTGAAGCTGATCCAAGACCGATGCCAAAATTAATGGCGTCTTGTGTAACAGGATGTATGGACGGAATGGAAGTGAACTCAAAATCTTCGGAACGAGTTACTGAGGCTAGAAAATCCGTTACCGAATTCTTACTAATCAACCATCCTTTGGATTGCCCTGTTTGCGACCAAGCAGGAGAGTGTGATTTACAAAACTTAAGTTTTGAACACGGAAAATCAGAAAGCCGTTATATCGAAGAGAAAAGAACTTTCGAACCTGAAGATATTGGCCCTAATATTCAATTGCACATGAACCGTTGTATTTTATGCCAACGTTGTGTTCAAGTAGCAGACCAATTGACTGACAATAGAGTACATGGTGTAATGGATCGTGGTGATCACGCCAACATTTCGACTTGTATCTCTAAAGCAATTGACAATGAATTCTCTGGAAACATGATTGATGTATGTCCGGTAGGCGCTTTGACTGACAAAACGTTCCGATTCAAATCGAGAGTTTGGTTCAGCAAGCCGTACAACGCACACAGAGATTGTGACAAATGCTGTGGAAAAACAACCGTTTGGATGTTTGGAGACGAGATTCAACGAGTAACTGGAAGAAAAGACGAATACCACGAAGTGGAAGAATTCATCTGTAACGGATGTCGTTTTGACCATAAAGATGTAAATGATTGGACTATCGAGGGACCTAGAGCTTTTGAAAAAGATTCGGTTATCAATCAAAACAAATACAACCACAAATTAGAAAAAGTGGTAATCAATACCGAAGAAAAAATTCTTTTGGGTAGAGAAGAAGACCGTAAAAAAATCAGTATGGCTGAAATTCCATTGGACACTAACAACAAAAAATCGTAAGCAATGGATAGTACCTTTATTATAGAAAAAAGTGTTGTTATTGTAGTGGTTTTTGCTGTAACCATGATTATGGCGATGTACTCTACTTGGGCAGAACGTAAAGTAGCTGCCTTTTTGCAAGACCGTGTAGGGCCTAACCGTGCGGGTTTTGGAGGTTTACTACAACCGCTTGCGGATGGTTTAAAATTATTCTCAAAAGAAGAATTTGAACCGAATACTCCTAACCGTTTTTTATTCTTCGTAGGACCAGCCATCGCTATGAGTACGGCTTTAATGACTAGTGCAGTCATTCCTTGGGGCGATAAATTACACTTGTTTGGACGCGATATTTTATTACAAGCTACCGACTTAAATATTGGTTTGTTGTACTTCTTCGGAGTAGTTTCTGTTGGAGTGTACGGCATCATGATTGGAGGATGGGCATCAAACAATAAGTTCTCTTTAATGGGAGCAGTTCGTGCTGCTTCGCAAATGGTTTCCTATGAAGTCGCTATGGGATTGTCCATGATTGCTTTATTAATGATGACGGGGAGTTTGAGCTTACGCGAAATCTCGGCACAACAAGAAGGAATGAACTGGAATGTATTTTACCAACCGGTTTCGTTTTTGATTTTCTTGATTTGTGCTTTTGCAGAAACCAACCGTACTCCTTTTGACCTAGCCGAATGTGAAAGTGAATTAATTGGAGGGTACCACACCGAATATTCTTCCATGAAAATGGGATTCTATTTGTTTGCTGAGTATGCCAATATGTTCATCTCATCTACCATTTTAGCGATTTTATTCTTCGGAGGATACAATTATCCTGGAATGAGTTGGGTAGTAGAAAACGTTGGGGTAAATATTGGAAACATCATTGGAATTGGAGTATTATTCATCAAAATATGTGGATTTATCTTTTTCTATATGTGGGTTCGTTGGACGATTCCAAGATTTAGATACGATCAATTAATGCATTTGGGATGGAGAATATTAATCCCACTATCCATTATTAATATCATAATTACAGGGATTGTAATTTTAAGAGCGGATATCGCTGCCTATTTAGGATTCTAAACTATATCAATTTTAGGGGTGCCAATTAAAATCACCTTAAGAAATAAAAAAATAAAAAATGTCAATAGAAACAATATCCTTATCGGGAAGAAAAAAGGTGGTCTCTAACAAAGAGATGACTTTTTTGGAAAAAATGTATCTTATCGCAATTATCAAAGGATTGTTCATTACGATCAAGCACTTTTTTAAGAAAAAGGCAACGATTCACTATCCGGAGCAAGTGCGCGAAATGAGTCCGGTATACCGTGGACGCCACATGCTAAAACGTGACGAACAAGGTCGTGAAAATTGTACGGCTTGTGGATTGTGTGCTTTGTCTTGTCCAGCGGAAGCGATCACGATGAAAGCTGCCGAACGTAGAGCAGACGAAAAACATTTGTACCGAGAAGAAAAATATGCTGAAATCTACGAAATCAACATGTTGCGTTGTATTTTCTGTGGATTGTGTGAAGAAGCTTGTCCAAAGGATGCAATTTATTTGACAATTTCTAAAGAGTTAGTGCCTTCTAATTATGATAGAGAAGATTTTATTTTTGGAAAAGACAAATTGGTCATGCCTTTAGAAATGGCGATTCAAAATGCTCAACTTAAAAACGCGAACTAATGTCTATATTACTTATCCTTTTTTGCGTATTAGCCGCAATTACATTATCAACCGCATTTTTGACCGTTTTTAGTCGAAACCCAATTCATAGTGCCATCTACCTTGTGATTTGTTTCTTCTCAGTAGCGGGACATTATTTATTATTGAATGCACAGTTTTTAGCTATTGTTCACATCATTGTCTATTCGGGAGCCATTATGATATTGTTCTTGTTTACCATTATGTTAATGAACTTGAATAAAGAAAACGAAGTACACAAACCAAGAATTACCCGTTTAGGAGCGATTGTTTCTTTCTGTTTGGTATGCTTGATTTTGATTACAATTTTTATCAATTCAAAACCAATTGCTGGAGAATACATTGCTACTGGCGAAGATTACCAATCAATTAAAGTATTAGGTAAAATCCTATTGAACGAATATATGGTTCCTTTTGAATTTGCCTCGATCTTGTTGTTAGTAGCCATGATTGGTACCGTTCTATTGTCTAAGAAAGAAAAACTAGAGAAATAAAATGAATAATATTTTAAATCAAATTGGTATAGAAAACTATATCTTCCTGAGTGTTATCCTTTTTTGTATTGGAATATTCGGAGTATTGTACAGACGAAATGCCATTATCGTTTTTATGTCCATCGAAATTATGTTGAATGCCGTAAACTTATTGTTTGTTGCTTTTTCAACCTACCACCAAGATGCTCAAGGACAGGTTTTCGTGTTTTTCTCCATGGCTGTTGCTGCTGCAGAAGTTGCCGTTGGATTGGCCATTTTAGTATCGATATTTAAAAATTCAGGTTCGATTAGTATCGATACCCTAAAAAACTTAAAAGGATAAATGGAAATGAATACCAATATAGCTTTACTATTAGTTCTTGCTCCTTTTGCGGGATTTTTAATCAACGTTTTCTTTGGAAAAAGTGTAGGAAAAACCGTTTCAGGAATCATCGGAACACTTTCGGTAGCGATTTCATTTGCTACTTCAATTTATTTCTTTGGCGCATTAACTGCTGAACCAAAAGGATTCAACATTACCCTTTTTGATTGGATTCATGTGAGTACTATCAAAATCGACTTTGGCTTTTTGTTAGACCAATTGTCTGTTTTATGGTTGCTTTTTGTCACTGGAATTGGTTCGCTAATCCATTTGTATTCGATCAGCTACATGCACGACGACGAGAATATGCACAAATTCTTTGCCTACCTCAACTTGTTCGTTTTCTTCATGATTACGTTAGTAGTGGGAAGTAACTTATTGGTTTTATTCATCGGTTGGGAAGGTGTAGGATTGTGTTCGTATCTATTAATTGGATTTTGGTACAAAAACCAAGACTATAATGATGCGGCTAAAAAAGCATTCATCATGAACCGAATTGGAGATTTAGGATTACTAATTGGAATCTTCATTTTAGGGCATTTGTTCTCTACCTTAGACTATGCGACATTAAAAACGGCTATTGCTGGCCCAACCAACATTGATTTGTATTGGCTTTCAGCAGCTGCCTTGTGTTTGTTTATTGGTGCAACCGGAAAATCAGCACAAATACCATTATACACTTGGTTACCTGATGCGATGGCGGGACCTACACCGGTTTCAGCTTTGATTCACGCAGCAACAATGGTAACAGCGGGTATTTTTATGATTACGCGTTTGAATTTTGTTTTTGATTTAACACCAGACGTTCAAAGCATCATTGCGGTAATTGGAGCCATTACGGCTTTAGTAGCAGCAACAATTGGTTTGGTACAAAACGATATTAAAAAGGTCTTGGCCTACTCTACTGTTTCGCAATTAGGATTAATGTTTTTAGCATTAGGTCTAGGGGCTTATGAAGTAGCTGTTTTCCACGTAATCACGCACGCCTTTTTCAAAGCCTGTTTGTTCTTGGGTTCAGGTTCTGTCATCCACGCTTTACATGGCGAACAAGACATGCGCAAGATGGGCGGATTGAAAAAAGCTATGCCAATTACTTTCATCACGATGTTAGTTTCTTCTTTGGCTATTTCAGGAGTTCCTGTATTTTCAGGATTCTTCTCTAAAGACGAAATTTTGTTAACGGCTTTTCATCATAATATTCCGTTATGGGTTGTCGCTTCGGTGGCATCTATTATGACCGCTTTCTATATGTTCCGTTTGATGTTCTTGACTTTCTTTAACGAGTTTAGAGGAACGGAAGAACAAAAACACCACTTACACGAAAGTCCTGCTTTGATTACATTTCCTTTAATTGTTTTAGCTATTTTGGCTACCATTGGCGGACTAATTAGCTTGCCAGGGAATTCTTGGTTGAATGAATATTTGATTCCAATTTTACCAAAATTAGCTTCAGAAGTACACCATTTAGGAAATACTGAATACCTATTAATGGCGGTAGCGGTTGTTGGAGGATTAGTTGGAATTGGATTGGCTTATGCCAAATACAACAAACAAAATACAGTTCCTGGAGACGATGCTTCCATTACAGGATTTGCAAAAGTGTTGTATAACAAATACTATTTGGACGAAATCTATAACTTCTTGTTTGTAAAATCGATTAACGAATTGTCTAAATTCTTCAGAGACCAAGTAGAAACCAACTTATCTGCTTTCGTATTTGGATTCGGAAAAGTAACCACCGCAATTAGTCTTCAAGGGAAAAAAGTACAAAATGGAAGTGTAGGATTGTACCTTTTTGCTTTTGTTTTGGGTCTTTGTGCCATTATTTCCTTTTTATTTTTAGCTCAATAATATCTACTATGAACGTATCTCTTATATTAATTATTCTTTTGATTGGTGCTTTGGCAACCTATAGTGTAGGTGACAAATTTGCATCCAAAGTAGCCTTGCTTTTTGGACTAATTTCCTTGGGCGCTTCTATCGTATTATTGAACCAGTATAATTTGGGCGAAAATATCGGATTCATTACTCAATGGATTGCAAAACCAAATATATCTTTTGCTTTACAAGCAGACGGATTGGCTTTAGCCATGCTATTGCTAACGACAGCTTTGACACCAATAATTATCTTTTCATCTTTTGGTACCGAAGTGAAAAATGCCAAAACATTCTATGCTTTAATTCTATTTATGGCGTTCGCCATGGCAGGAACTTTCTTAGCAGCTGACGGATTGCTGTACTATATCTTTTGGGAATTGTCTTTACTGCCAATCTATTTCATTGCCTTAGTTTGGGGGAATGGAGATGCTGAAGAACGTAAAAAAGCCGTAGTGAAATTCTTCATTTACACTTTAGCGGGTTCATTGTTTATGTTGGTTGGCTTTGCCTATTTGTACCAAAAAGCAGGAAGTTTATTGATTGAAGATTTATATAAACTGAACTTAAGCGGATCCGAGCAGGTTTGGTTGTTTGTTGGATTTTTCTTGGCGTATGCTATCAAAATTCCAATCATTCCTTTCCATACTTGGCAAGCGAATGTATACCAAAAAGCACCTACCGTTGGAACGATGCTTTTATCTGGTATCATGCTAAAAATGGGATTGTACAGTGTCATTCGTTGGCAATTGCCAATCGTTCCGTTAGCAGCAAAAGGTCATGTATTAATAATGCTTATACTTGGAATTGGCGGAGTGATTTATGGTTCAATCGTGGCGCTGAGACAAAAAGACTTGAAAAAATTGTTAGCCTATTCGTCATTGGCACACGTTGGATTGATTGCTGCCGGGGCTTACACCTTAACTGCTGATGGTATTAGTGGAGCCGTATTGCAAATGATTGCTCACGGATTTGTAGTAGTAGGCTTGTTCTTTATTGCTGAAATTATTTACAGAAGATACGAAACAAGAGTTATTGCTGATATGGGTGGCATTCGCTCACAAGCACCAAAATTTGCCTCACTATTTTTACTTATCGTTTTGGCATCAGTAGCTTTGCCTACTACCTTTAACTTCATTGGAGAGTTTACTGTTTTGTACAGCTTGTCTCAAGTGAATATTGCATTTGCTGTTTTAGGCGGTACTACTATCATTTTAGGTGCTTACTATATGTTAAAAATGTACCAATCAGTAATGTTAGGCGAAACGAATACCAAACCATTTGCTGATGTAACAGCTAATGAAGGAATTGTTTTGGTGGTAATTATTGCCGTGTTGTTCTTCTTTGGGTTGTACCCAAAACCAATCATTGAATTGATTATGCCAAGTATCGAAGGAATTTTAAACCAAATTAATAGAATCAAATAAGTCCACTACAAAATGAATACATTAATAGCTATAATAGGATTAGGTGTTTTATGCCTTGTATTTGAAATTCTAAATCTAAGAAAAGCCATTGTGCCTATTACCATTATTGGATTATTGGCCGTATTGGGATTGAACATCTCTGAATTTGGTTCAACAGAAAGTTACTATGGAAATATGATTGTGGTGAGTAAATTCTCTACTGCATTTTCTTCTTTGTTCATTGTGCTGACTATTTTCTTAGTGGCGTTAGGGCATCATTTTTATGAAAATCATCAAAATAAAATTTCCGATTATATTGCCATCAAGGTGTTTTTATTGTCAGGTGCTGTAGCCATGGTTTCTTTTGGCAACTTGGCGATGTTTTTCTTAGGCATTGAAGTGCTTTCCATTTCTTTATACGTTTTAGCAGCCAGCGACCGATTGAATTTAAAAAGTAACGAAGCTGGAATGAAATATTTCTTGATGGGGTCTTTCGCTTCAGGGATTTTATTGTTCGGAATTTGCTTGGTGTACGGAGCCATGGGAAGTTTTGACGTAACCGAAATCAGCGAATTATCACAATCAGCAGAATTGCCAATTTGGTTCCCAATTGGAATTGCTTTATTGACCGTGGGAATGTTTTTCAAAATTGCAGCCGTGCCTTTCCATTTCTGGGCGCCAGATGTGTACGAAGGTTCTCCTGCATTAACAACGGCTTTGATGAGTACCTTAGCTAAAGTAGTTGCTATGGCTACCTTATACAAATTATTGTCTGTAATGAATGCCGATATATCAGAAGCTTATAAAATGGTCATCGTAGCTGTTTCTATGGCCTCTATGACGGTAGGAAATATTATGGCATTGAAACAAACTAATGTAAAACGTATGTTAGCGTTCTCAGGAATTTCACACGCCGGTTTTATGTTGATGACGTTATTAAGTTTAGATACTTCAGCAAGTAGTTTATTGTACTACACAACAGCTTACGCTTTAGCTGGAATTGCTGCTTTTAGCGTGATTTTATACGTTTGCAAAAACAAACACAACGAAGACATTACTAACTTCCACGGATTAGGAAAAACCCACCCGTTTTTAGCAGCGGTATTAACGGCTTCTTTACTTTCTATGGCAGGTATTCCAATTTTCGCGGGATTCTTTGCTAAATTAGTTTTGTTTACTCAAACGATTCAAAATGGCTTTATTGCCTTAGTGATCGTGGCGGTAATCAACTCGATTATTAGTGTGGGTTACTATTTCAAATTGATCTTAGCCATGTACACTAAAGAATCTAACGAAGAACGCACGGGACAACCTTTCTTGATTTATGCTGTGGCTTTTACGGCTATTGCTTTGAATATCATTATCGGTTTGTTCCCTTCATTGGTATTGGACTTATTGGGATAATTCAATTTCATTATATTCTAACAACCCGTCAAGAGTAATTTTGACGGGTTTTTTGTTTATGATTTACGATATACAATATACGATATACGATTTACGATTTACGAAGTTGGTATCTACAAATCTAGATTGCTGTACTTGTTTGCTTCGTCTGTCATACTGTGCTTGTTTTAGTAGCTAATAAAGAAGGAATCCTGAACAAGGAGTGTTGAGAATATTGAACATCGAACAACAAAACTTATATGCCCTTATATTCCTTATATGGTTCTAGATTATGAGGTTTATAAAGTTTATGGGGTTACAAGTAAAAACATACGCCTGTCATGCTGAACAGGGAATGTTGAACTTGAAACTTGGAACTTGAAACAACCAAGAAAAAAGTTTGAGATTGCTTCACTTCGTTCGCAATGACCATCAAATAATTACTATTAATGGAGTTTTACTTCGCACATCCAATATCGTAAATCGTATATTATCTCAACTTATAATGCACATTTGATTGTTCCCTCAGCATCGCCGCACTTTTCTCAGGAGTGATATCGCGTTGCGATTCGCCCATCATTTCATAGCCTACCATGAATTTCTTTACCGTAGCGGAGCGCAATAAAGGCGGATAAAAATGCATGTGAAAATGCCATTCTGGATGTTCTGCTCCATCGGTTGGGGCTTGATGAATTCCTGACGAATACGGAAACGAAGTTTCAAACAAGTTATCGTATTTGGTAGTCAGTTGTTTTAAGATAGTAGCAAAATGGTGCACTTCTTCGGGAGTGAAATCCGTAATTTTGGGTACCGCACGTTTACTTACAATTAGGGTTTCATACGGCCAAATTGCCCAAAACGGCACCAAAGCTACAAAATGATCGTTCTCAATGACAATGCGTTCTTCTTTTAGTAATTCTTCCTGAATATAGTCTTGTAAAAGAGTGCGTTGGTGTTGGTCAAAATACGCTTTTAAATTGTTATGGGTTTTCTCTACCTGTGTTGGCAAAGACGATTGCGCCCAAATTTGTCCGTGGGGATGTGGGTTACTACACCCCATTACACTTCCTTTGTTTTCAAAAATTTGAACGTAGTTGATGTAGTCAATCTTTCCTAAGTCGGTGTATTCTTGTTGCCAAGTTCGAACAATAGTTTCAATTGACGCCACCGACATCTCTGGTAAGGTTTCGTTATGATTGGGCGAAAAGCAAACTACTCTCGAAATTCCTCTTTCGGGTTGTGACTTGAAAAAGGTCGTATTTTGAGTTGCTTCCCACTCGATTTCATCCTGCTTCAAAGCGGCAAAATCGTTTTCAAAAACAAAAGCTTCTTTGTAATCGGGATTGTGCATTCCATTAGCGCGCACATTCCCCGGACACAAATAACAACTCGGGTCGTATTGCGGTAAGGCATCAGTACTAATTTTTTCATTTTGCCCTTGCCAAGGTCGTTTAGAACGGTGCGGCGAAACCAAAACCCATTCGTTAATCAAGGGATTATAACGTCTGTGTGGATCTTCGTTGATATCAAATTTTTTCATTTATTCTGCCGTATAAATCGAGGTTCCGTTTGAAATGGTAACCTCGTATGTTTTTAATTCGATGCCAAAAGTAGCTTGGTACAATTGTGCCAATTTCGTTCTAATAGCTTCTTCTTCTCCTTTTTTAATTAAGTTGATGGTGCAGCCTCCAAAACCACCTCCCATTACGCGAGAACCCACCACAGCAGGTTCTTTTTTAAGCGTATCCACAATCATGTCTAATTCGGCACAACTGACTTCGTACTCTTTGGAAAGTCCTTCATGAGTGTCAAATAGCAACTGCCCTAAAGTTAAAATATCACCTCGATCCAAAGCTTCACAAGCTAAGGTAACGCGTTTGATTTCTTTGATTGCAAAATAACTTCGTTTGAAAACATCTTCAGTCATTTTATCTTTACTACTTAGAATTTGTGCTTCGGTACAATCTCTAAAACTAGTCACTTCAGGGAAATGAGCAGTCAAAATTGCTAACCCTTCTTCGCATTCTTGACGCCGTTGATTGTACGCAGAAGAGAAAAGCGAATGTTTGACATTACTATCAAATAAAAGCAACGAATACCCACTAAAATCCGCTTTATGGTATTCGTATTCCAAGGTACGGCAATCTATTTTGATGACTTGGTTCTCTTTCCCCATCACACTGGCAAACTGATCCATAATCCCGCAATTGATTCCTACCCAATGCTCGGCACTTTGCCCCATTAAAGCAATATCAACCGGTTTAATATTCAAATGGAATAATTCGTTCAAACCGTATAAAAAGCCACATTCTAACGCTGCTGAAGAAGACAAACCAGAACCAACAGGAATGTTACTACTGAACACACAATTAAAACCTTCTATTGCAAGTCCGTTATTTTTTAATTGTTGTAACACACCTCTAAAATAATTCGTCCAAATAGCATCATGCAGCGCTAATGGTTCTTCTACATTGATTTCAAAGCTTTCGTCCAAATCAATAGCAATAATTTTAGAATTTTTCGAATTGGTTTTTTCAAAAGCAAAACAGATTACTTTGTCAATAGCTGCGGGTAGCACATAGCCATCATTGTAATCGATGTGTTCGCCAA
The DNA here is from genome assembly GCF_024642105.1 of Flavobacterium sp. Taxonomy (GTDB): domain Bacteria; phylum Bacteroidota; class Bacteroidia; order Flavobacteriales; family Flavobacteriaceae; genus Flavobacterium. The sequence goes on along the minus strand of NZ_JAHEBT010000056.1, from coordinate 118,394 downwards.
TGATGTTGATTCTACCAGGCGATAACACTATTTTTTGTGGTGTATTACCAAAGGTCTTTTCGAAGAAAGCGGTGGTGGTTTTGATTAGTGGTGTGTTCATCATAGTTCCCTTGAAGGGTTTTTAATTTATTATTATAACTAGTTTTCAATTTACAAATCGTATATCGTAAATCGTATATCGTAAATCGTACCTTATTTAAACGCATCTAAAGCGGGAGATGGTTTCCCATCGGCTTGCCAAGCACTTAACGAATAGCCACTCCAGCTTTTTTCTCCCTGTGGTTCCCAATACATCACACCTAGTCCTCTATGGTTTGGAATATTTTTCACAGCTTGAATAGTGGCGCGTAACATATCATAGGTGTTTTGAACTTTATCATATTCTCCTCCTACTTCTACCACCATCACGTCTTTATTGTAACGAACTACCATATCATTCAAATTAGCGGTTAAATCAGCTATTGTTTCTGTATACTCTTTTTTAATCCAATACGGATAATAGGACAATCCAATAATATCGTATTTTACATTTTGTGCCGTGGCATTATCAAAGAATACTCTAAACTTGGCATTGTTATTTCCTTCGTCCACATGAACCACTACTTTAATTTTAGGATCTACCGCTTTAACAGCATCGTAACCACTATTCAAAAACTGTGCTAATTGATTCCAATTGTTCGTGCTACCTTCTGGCCATAGCATCCCCCCCGGAATTTCATTCCCTACTTGTACCCATTCAGGAGTAACACCTGCTTGTTTCAAAGCAGTCAACACTTCCCAGGTGTGGTTGTACACATCTTGCTTTAATTGAGCAACCGTATGATTGGCCCAAGCCAAAGGTTTGTTTTGCTTAGCTGGATCAGCCCACGAATCGCTGTAATGAAAATTAATCATAATGCGCATTCCCATCTTTTGCGCCCTAACAGCCATTGCAACTGTTTCTTCTTTACTACAATGTCCATCAATTTTATGATTGGAAGGATTTACCCATACGCGCAAGCGTACTGCATTCATTCCTCTATCTTTTAATAATTGCAAACCGTCTTTGGGTATTCCATCTTGATCTAAAAAGCGGTAACCAGTGGCTTCCATTTGGGGTAGCCAACCCACGTCGGCTCCTTTTACAAAAGTAGAAGTAGTTGCACTACCTAATAGCGTAGTACACGAAATACAGCTAAATAGCATAGTCATTATCAACAAAGAGAGAGTTAGAAAACGTTTCATATTAAAAAATTTGAAATTTAGTTCTTGATTATTATACTCAAAAGATTAATTCTAATCAACTACTATATGATTCCCAAAAATAAAATCAATTTTTAAAAAAACATACCAGTACCTACCAGTTTTTTATTAATTTGCAAAAAAAATGAACTTGATTACAATTAAGACTTCTATCGGTATTCCAAAATACAAACAGATTGTACTTTCTATTGAAAAAGCAATCGAGGATAAACTAATAGGTAAAGACGAAAAATTACCTTCGATAAATAAAGTGTGCCTAACTCACTCTCTTTCAAGAGATACCGTACTTCAAGCCTATGATGAGCTAAAAAAAAGAGGTATTATTTATGCTGTTTTGGGTAAGGGATATTTCATCAAAAGCACCGAAATAAAACCCAAACAACGTATATTTTTACTATTTGATGAATTGAATATTTTTAAAGAAGACCTGTACAATTCATTTGTAAAAACCATAGCTTCCGAAGCCGAAATCGACTTGTATTTTCACCATTTTAATAGCCAATTATTTCGGAAACTAATCCACGAAAGCAAAGGAAACTATACCCAATACGTAATTATGCCTACTAATTTAGCTGAAGCTGCCGACATCATAAAAACCCTACCAGTTGAAAAGGTTACTATTTTAGACCAAACCAATTCTGAACTAAACAACTACCCAGCCGTATATCAAAACTTTGTGAAAGACATGTATGACGGACTACTAAACGGAAAGAAACAACTTCAAAAATACACCAAACTCATTATGCTTTTCCCAGGCTTTAGGGAGCCTTTGGGTATGAAAATTGGTTTTGAAAAATTTTGCCAAGAGTATCATTTTGAATACGAGGTACATACTGAATTTACTAATGCAAAAGTAGAATCAAACACTGTTTACATCATTCCAAATGACCGAGATTTAGTTCGAGTAATTGAACAAGCAAAACTTCAGCAACTGCAACTAGGGATTGATTATGGTATTATATCGTACAATGAAACCCCGCTAAAAAAATTAGTAGAAAACGGCATCACAACTATTTCTACCAACTTTGAAGATATGGGAAAAACACTTGCCGAAATGATTCTGAAAAACAAAAAAAACAAAATTGAAAACCCGAGTCGATTGATTTTACGAAACTCATTGTAAATATTGAAATTCAATAAAACATTTAAAATTCCGAATAAAGTAACTTATTTAAAATACAATTTATTGTAAATTTGATGTCTTTACAGATTCCCACATTAAAAACTCGAACAACAAACCATGGGCAATAAAAAACCAGACAATATTGTATATTCTGAAGAGCAAGGATACAACGCCAGTTTACTTCCGTATGCTACGAATGTGGGAGCGCCCGTTATTACAACGGATGATGTTGTTGCTTGGAAATCTCGTGGGATTCATAGTGTCAATAAAGAATTTGAAAATAAATTTCAGGAGTTACAATTGGCATACCAAAAACTAATGGACGATTACAAATGGAATGAATTAGTCTACAATGCTAAATTTTCATTTGAACCAGTCATTGGCGAAACCTATCATATGTATTTGGGGGATGACGGCATTGAATTTTTGTCTTTGATTGCACCCAACGAATGGAATAAAGAATTCATTGCTTCATTTAAACTGAATAGCGATAAAAAATGGGTAGTTGTAGCAACTAAAACCGAATAATTTTTAAGAATTCAACCACAAGTTCCGAAACAATTTCTTTTTGTCATAATCGGCTGCCTGTTTCTCAATATTGAAATAGCGATGCCCTCTAGGATCATTCCCTACTCCTGCTAAATAGGCCCAATTGCCCCAATTACTACACACATCATAATCGATTAATTGCTCTTCAAAATAAGCAGCACCCACGCGCCAATCCATATTCAATTCATTGCAAAAATAACTCGCTACATTTTGTCGTCCACGATTGCTCATAAAACCAGTTTGTTGTAATTCGAGCATATTGGCATTGATAAAACCAGACGGAGTTGTGCCATTCATCCATTGCGAAAATAGTTTTTCGTTTAGAGATTTTGAGTTCACTTTTTCTGATTTGATTCCTTCATACAAGAAAAATTTCGTTTGGTGTTTTTTGAACATGAATCGAAAAAAATCGCGCCATAATAATTCAAATACCAACCAATAGGTAGAGTCATTGGCACCAAATTGCTTTTCGTATTTTTTAATTTCAGCATAAATGAATCGAGGAGAAATACAACCTAGAGCTAACCAAGGCGAAAATTTAGAAGAGTAATCTGCTCCAACCATTCCGTTACGAGTTTCTTTGTAGGACGACAAACATTGGGTATCGTAAAAATAGTGCTGCAAGCGTTGAATGGCTTCACTTTCTCCTCCCTTAAATAGCAAAACCGCACGAGAATCGATTGTAGTTTTGGTTACACCTAAAGCCTCTAATGTTGGTAAATCCAGAGCTGGAATTGCTGGCGAATTGATTTTCGTTGGGGCTTCAAACGGTTTTCTGATAGTAGCGTCTTTTTCTGTTTTTTTTCTGAAATTAGTAAAAACATCCGGAATATCTTTGATAGAAAATGGCAAGTCTTCAGCATGATATAGTGTACTGGTGCTAAAGGTGTTCAATTCGCAACGTAATTTAAATAATTCATTTTGTACCGCTTTTTGAGTTTGAATTTCTTCAAAAGCCACCTCTCGTTTAGCGAAGACTTTTTGCACTTTATATTCTTGAACCAATTTCGGAATTTCAACTTCTGGTTTACCCATCACTATGCGCAAACCGGAACCTAAAGTTCTTAATTTGGCATCCAAATCTTCGAGCGATTCCAATAAAAATTGCGCTCTAAAACTACCCGTTTTTTTAAATCCATATTCTGTAGTTTCAAAATGGGATTCGTCAAAACAATATACCGGAATTACCTTTTCACTTTGTGCAATGGCTTTGACTAAGGTTTCGTTATCTTCTATTCGTAAGTCGGTTTTGAACCAAACTAATGCTGTCTTTATCATAACTCATTGATGTTTTTCAAGTAATAATCGGCTTGTTCTAATAAGGCAACTTTGTCTTCTGAATTCATTTTTCGCCATACATTATACATCATTCCGATACGTGGGTTATTACCCAATTTATCTTCGTTTTTATCATAAAAATTCCAATACAAACTATTAAAAGGGCAGGCTTTATCTCCCGTTTTTACTGCTTTTTTGTAAAAGCAACTACCACAATAATGACTCATTTTATCGATGTAAGCTGCCGAACTTACATAGGGTTTTGTGCCTACGATGCCACCATCGGCAAACTGACTCATGCCCCGAGTGTTTGTAATTTCTACCCATTCAATCGCATCGATATAAATACCCAAATACCAAGCGTCCACTTCATCCGGATGAATCCCTGCTAAAAGTGCAAAATTACCCGTCACCATCAATCGCTGAATGTGATGCGCGTAGGCAAAATTTAAGGATTGGTTGATGGCGTCTTTTAAGCAATTCATTTTGGTTTTTCCTGTCCAAAACCAATCTGGTAGCTGATTTTCGTTATTGAAATAATTCATCGTGGCGTATTCGGGCATTTTGTTCCAATAAATCCCTCGCATGTATTCGCGCCAGCCAATAATTTGACGAACAAATCCTTCCAATTGATTGTAGGCTATTGTATCTGGATGATTCTCCCATTCAGAAACCGCTCTATTGATGACTTCCAAAGGCGAAATCATTTTTAGATTCATAGAAAAAGAAAGACGAGAATGGTATAGCGACCATTCGTTAGGCGTCATCGCATCTTGGTAACTTCCAAAAAGTGCCAAACATTCTGTCACAAAAAAATCGAGTAATTCTAACGATTGCTTTCTATTGATAGGCCAAACAAAATTTTCAGCATCGATGTTTCCGATGGTTTTGATATCTGTTTTTTGAATTTCTGAAAGAATTTCCGTCACCTTATTATTGAAAACCAAAGGCGGAGTGGGTTTGTGGTCTTTGGGCAATTTTTTTCGGTTGTCACCATCGTAATTCCATTTACCCGTTAAAGGTTTGTCGCCTTCCATCAAAATGTGGTGTTTTTTTCGCATCATGTGGTAAAAACTTTCCATTAAAAAGTTTTTTTTACCTTCAAAAAAATCACCTAATTCGTTTCTCGAACTCATAAAATGCTCCGAGTCGCATACCGAAGTAGTGATGGAAAGCGACTGACATAAATTTTTCAGCTGCTCGTCCAAACGGTATTCGTCAGGCAATTGGTATTCAAAATGGGTGAAATGTTTTTTTTCGATTAGATGATGAATATTTTTTTCAAACGACTGTAAATTATTGGCATCATTCAAGTGAATATATAGAACTTGATGTTGTTGCGATTGTAATTCGGCAGCAAATTGACGCATGGCCGAGAAAAATCCAACCACTTTTTGGATGTGATGCGTGGCATAATCCGTTTCTGTTCGGACTTCCATCATCAAGTAAGTCACCGTATCATCAACGGTTTTGAACCAGGAATGATTGCTGTTCAATTGATCTCCGAGAAGTAATCGTACCGTTTTTGACATTTCTTATTTTTTTATTTTTCCTGCAAGGTCTTTTTGACCTTGTAGGTATACTTTTCTATCATTTTTTTTACCTACAAGGTTTTTGAAACCTTGCAGGAAACACAGTCAATGAATCACTTCGAAGACCTACACTTATCACTACAATATTTCACTTCATCCCAAACTTTTTCCCATTTTTTGCGCCAAGCGAATGGTTTCTGGCACACTAAACAAATTTTATTGGGAAGGTTTTGTTTTTTTACTCCTCGCATTGTTGGGTTTATTGGGGTTACTTACGTGTTTTTGTAAAATTCGCTTTCCTTCTATTCTCACTTCCTCTTTTTTCCGAAAACTCCAAACGATGTCGCTGGCATACTTTCGAGTTGCTTCAATATTGACTATTGGTGCTGGATAGTCTTTTCCAATGACACAATTGTAGAATTGCTGTTCCATTTCGTTCATTTTCCAAGGTTCGTGAAGCAAATGCACAGGCACTTCGGCTAATTCAGGCAACCATTGTTTGATAAAAACTCCATCAGGATCATGCTCTTCGGAGTTTTTTATTGGATTGTAAATACGTATCGTATTAATTCCCGTGGTTCCCGACTGCATCTGAATTTGCGGATAATGAATTCCAGGTTCGTAATCTAAAAATTGACAGGCTAAAAAATGCAATTCGCGCCAATCTTGCCATAAATTAAAGGTAAAAAACGACACCACCATGGCTCGCATCCTGAAATTGATGTAACCTGTCGCCACCAAACAACGCATGCAAGCATCGACTATTGGCACACCCGTTTTACCTTCTTGCCAAGCCTTGATGTAGGTTTCGTTTTTTGGTTTTACCAAAGCATCATACGCTCGGTTGGCGTTTTCAAATTCCATTTCGCATTCGTCTTCAAACTTTTGCATAAAATGGCAATGCCAATGCAAACGCGAAACAAAATTGAGAATGGCGCGTTTGTTTTTTGACGCTTCGTAATGCTGATTGGTGTATTGGTAAATCATGCGCATGCTAATATTGCCATAGGTTAAATACGGCGACAATCGGCTGCAGCCTTTTCTACTCAAAGCGGGTTTAGAAATGTGTTTGCTGTAATTGACATAACGTTCTTTTACAAAACTATCCAAATAACGCCACGCCCAGTATTCGCCACCACGTTGGAAATTGGGATTCGGATTCGTAATTTCAGAAGATAAATCTTCCCCTTTTATTTGGTCATAGAAATCAGTATCTAATGTAATGGTATTCAATTCTGATTCTTGTATCATTTTAGGCGTGTCACGCATCACTTGCTCCCAGCGTTTGTCCCAATCTTGCCTCGATTTTAATCTACGAATTACACCGTGAAGTTGAAACTCTTTCCAAATGATATCATTCGAATCAAAAAACGCTTTCATTTCCAAGTCGCGGTCAAACGTCAATTTATTTCCAATTTCTTGATGAGAGAAAACAGTTTTCACCTCATATTCTTGAATTAATTCTGAAAATACGGTTTTCACCTCTTCATGAAAAAAATAGATAGTAGCATTAAACGGTTGTAGTTTTTTATTCAAATCCTGAATGGATTCATAAATAAACCGCCAATGCCGTTCATCTGAATCGGGATAACCCATAACAGACGGTTCAAAAAAACAAATCAACAACAATGGTAAACCCGATTGATGCGCATGAAACAAAGCTTCATTATCAACCAAACGAAAGTCGCGTTTGAACCAAACAATATGTATGGGTTGTTTTTTCAATGAAATGAATTACAATTATTTTGTTTAATTTTTTTGTAAAAATAATAAACAAATATACTGTTTTTTAGTAACTGTAAAGAAAATAACAGTAGCTATTACGAAAGATAAAGCACTATATAGAGGAAAGCAAAAACAAAAAAGCCTCAAGAAAAATCTTGAGGCTTTGAAACTCTTTCGGAATCAGACTAACTTTTTTTAAAATGCCTGTTTTCAAACTTAACATTCAGATCTTTCCAATATTCATATTCTATATGTAAAAATTTACCATCATTATCAAAACACAGTAAATACTCTGATTTTGGTTCCATAAATTTCACCAAAAAACAATCTTTTTTTCTTTCTGTAACTTCAATTTTTGTGTGTTTTAACTTTAATTTTAATTCATCAAAAGAGCACTGATCTTTATGGCTTGAAGCCAAAACATCTGACAGATTTACTCTATTAAAAAATTTTGATGGGAAACTATTTTTGATAAAATTCATATAATACACTTACTATTAAAAAAAATTAAAATCGATATTAGGATACAATCTAATAAAAACATTCTGAGCACTAAATTGCGGATGTCGTTTTTCAAACTTCAAGAGCATTTTGTAAAACTCTTTTAAGTCTTTTTGGTCGATCTTGGTTTCTAGACTCTTTCGAGCTGTTTTTCGAAGTCGCTTCATCTTATTTAGTATTGTATTATAATCAAATACTTACTTTACCATTCAAAATAAAAAGTATAGTATTCAACATCTAAAAAACTACTTCACATAAAGATGTGTTTATTGAAAACAACTTCTTTATGGCTTAAAATCAGAAAGCAGCTAGTCAATAAGACCGACTGCTTTCCTATAAGGGCAATAAATATCGTATGTAGTTTATTGTCCTACTATTACAAAGGTACTTCTTCGGTTCAATTGATGTTCTGCTTCTGAACATTGTACTCCGTCTGCGCACTGGTTCACCAATTGTGTTTCTCCATAACCCTTAGCGGTTAAGCGACTCTTAGCTATACCTCGCTTGACTAAATAGTCTAAGGTAGCTTTAGCTCTGCGTTGAGATAAGGCTTGGTTATAGGCCTTACTCTGACGGCTGTCTGTATGCGATCCTATCTCGATTTTGATAGTCGGGTTTTGGATTAGTACTTCTACTATTTTCTCCAGCTCCACTCTAGCGTCTTTTCTGATGTTGGATTTATCCAAATCAAAGTAGATGTGGCGTAACGATAATGCCTTGGCTAAATCTAAGCCGTTTCCTAACTTGTATTGGTCTTGGTCTACTACTATTGTCGTAGCTACTTCTCTCTGGTACAAAGCCAAACTTGGATTGGTCTCATTGCTAGTATACGTTTCCTTACTTGCTTGTGTTCTATAACTAGCATCAGAGAGTACTTTCTCAAAGACAAAATCTCCTGTTTCATTGGTGGTGGTTCTAGCTAGTTCTTTGCCGCTGCTATCGTAAAGTGTAACACTGGCATTAGCTAGTGGCAGGCTCGTGTTTTTGTCTATTACTTTTCCGATGATTCTAGCATTGTAATCAAATTCGAAAAAGGGTTTTGCATTGGTGAAGGTGTACAAATCGTCATCGCCTTGTCCCTCTGGTCGGTTAGAGGTAAACACTCCGCTGTTAGTCTGTCTGTTCCAGTTGAGTCCAAAATCATCAAAGGCACTGTTTATTGGTGCGCTTAAGTGTACTGGCAAGGCGCCTTTTTGTCCTAAGTCTAAGGCAAAGATGTCAAAACCTCCTTGTCCGGGATGACCGTCTGAGGCAAAGAGTAAGATATTGTCCTTCGTTACAAAGGGGTAGCTCTCTCTTGCTTCGGTGTTAATGGTGCTTCCTAGATTCACTGGATTACCAATGGTTCCGTCAGGGTGTAACTCTATCTTGTATAAATCCGATTGGCCAGAAGTCCCTGCTGCATCTGAGGCAAAATAAAGTACCTTCTCATCTGGGCTCAATGCTGGATGAGCCACGCGGATAGTGTCGTTCTTAAATATAGGCACTACTCCTAAACTTTTCCATTTGCCGTTTTCTTTGACTGATTTGTAAATCTTGTATCTTCCATTGACAACCTTTCTCTGATTGTTCTCTTTGAGCTCGTTTTGGGTGTAGTACATCGTATTGCCGTCTTTGGTGAATACGGGACTTGCCTCATGGAAGATGGAAAAGGTGTTTTTGGAATACAACTCGGCTTTACTGTAATTACCGTCGGCTTGTTTTACTGTATAATATAAGTTCGTAAAGGGCTGAGCGGTTCTTTGATAAATTTGGTTACCTAGGGTTCTGGGTCTTGCACTGGCAAAAAGCAGGGTGTCGCCTTTTAGAGTACTGCTATAATCCGAGTACTTCGTGTTGGTGTTGATGTTTTCAATAGTGAATACATCACTCCCTTTTTTGATGCTTTCTTGGGCTAGTGATTTGCTTTGGTTCTTAGCTCTTTGTTGGGTTGGGTTTTCTTTAGCATATTGGGCTAAGATTTCCTGTGCTTGCTTGTCTTTTCCTGCTGATTTCAACGATTGTCCATAACGGAACAGAAATTCCTTTGGAAACTTGCCTTTTAATTCATAGCGTTTGCTGTACCATTGTTCTGCTTTTACATAGTTGGCATTGAAGTAATTGGCATCACCTAGTTTTTCATAAATCTCTTCTGATCCTATTCCTTTATTGGCAAGGCGCTCGTAGATTTGAATCGCCGAGACATACCCCTCTTTACTAAAGGTTTTCTCCGCTTTTTGTAATGTTCGGTTTTGGGCTATTATTGCTACTGGGAACAATAGTAGTAAAACGATATATTTTCTCATCTTGTTCATTTTTAGAAAAATCGTGGTGTTTCTATGTGTTGGTTGATTTTAAACAAATCAAATTGTAAGAATAACTCGTGAGAGCCTGAATTAAAATTGGATAGCCTGGTGGTTTCTCTATCGTAGCCATAGCCTATCGCTAGTCTATCGCTTACTTTAAAGCCTACTAAGGCCGATAGTGCTGCGCTCCATCTATAGGCCAATCCTACTGTGAATTTTTCATTGATTAAAAAGTTACCCGTAAGGTCTACCTGTAGTGGTGCTCCTGCTACCATTTTGGCTACAAAGGCTGGTTTGAATTTTAGATTGTAGGTCAGGTCAAACACCTTTCCCCCTGCCAAGTAAAAATGTTGTCTGCGGTTCACATCCGAATACGCAAATTCATCATAGCTCTTGGTCTCTAGTAACATCGGCACCGATAATCCTAAGTAACTGTTTTCATTGTAATAAAATAATCCTACGCCAATATTGGGTGAGAATTGGTTGGCAATGTTATTCCTGAAAGATACATCACTTGGATTGTAGTGGTTCAGCTTGGTGTAGTCTATATTTAACAACTGACCTCCTGCCTTGATCCCAAAAGCCAAACGGCTTTCGTTCTCAAAACGAATTGTGTAAGAAACATCTATTCCTAAGTTGGTCGTAGTACTAGGACCTATTTCATCGTGTACAATATTACCTCCCAATCCTAAATTAGTGTTCTCTAAGGGTTGGTGGTACGACAAATTAAGTGTCTTAGGTGCGCCCTCTAGTCCTATCCACTGCGTTCTATACAAACTAAACAAGGACCCGTACCCTAGTGATCCAGCATAACCCGGATTAATCACCAAAGGATTGTACATGTACTGCGTGTACTGCGGCTCCTGTTGGGCTGATGCACTCAGCCCTAACAAGATTACCAAACTATAAACTATTTTTTTCATCTCTTTACTTTATTATTTTTTACAAAGAACTATCTCTTAATGTATAAATATCCTGAACGTTGTTTCTCTTCTCCAGCGGTATTGGCATAACGAAGGATGTAGAAATAAGTTCCCTCTGGCAACTCTTCCGACTGTTGGATGGTAACTCGTCCGTTAGATACGCCTCGGAATACTTTATCATTTTGTCCGTAGCCATCTACTTCGTAAACTAATACTCCCCAACGGTTGTAAATACGTACCGTGTTGTTTGGATAGTTCTCTATATTTCGAATCACAAACAAATCATTATCTCCGTCACCATTTGGCGAAACTGAATTGTAAATCTCAATTTCTCCAGGTTTATCTGAGTAATGGGTCATTTCTAAATAGTCTGCCACACCGTTTTTGTCATTGTCCTGAGGCTGAGCTGGATTCAATCCTATTTCTTCTTCATTGGACAAACCATCTCCATCACAATCTCCAGTCAAGAAACCGTTTCCTAAAGGAAGTGTTCTATGGGCAGACACTGAATCACAAGGATTAGTTGGAGAAGTACCGTCTAAACGTTCTTGGCTGTCTAATACCCCATCACCATCTGAATCTAAATCTCTGTAATCTGGCGTTCCGTCTCCATCAGTATCCACTGGTGTGCTGCCGCTACCTTTCTCAACTGAATCAAGGATTCCGTCATTATCAGAGTCTGTATCTCTGTAGTCTGGTGTTCCATCGCCATCCGTATCAAGAGGTGTTGTTCCAGTACCTTTCTCTACGCTATCTAAAATACCGTCGGTGTCACTGTCAGTATCTCTGTAGTCTGGAGTACCATCACCGTCGGTGTCTACAGGAGTAGTTCCAGTGCCTTTCTCAATTGCATCAGTGATGCCGTCGTTATCACTATCAGTATCTCTGTAGTCTGGAGTACCATCACCGTCGGTGTCTACAGGAGTAGTTCCAGTGCCTTTCTCAATTGCATCAGTGATGCCGTCGTTGTCACTGTCAGTATCTCTGTAGTCTGGAGTACCGTCACCATCTGTATCTAGTGGTGTAGTTCCGGTACCTTTCTCTACACTATCCAAGATACCATCGTTATCACTATCAGTATCTCTGTAGTCTGGTGTTCCATCATTGTCAGTATCCACTGGTGTGCTTCCGCTACCTTTTTCAACTGAATCAAGGATTCCGTCATTATCAGAGTCTGTGTCTCTGTAGTCTGGTGTTCCATCGCCATCCGTATCAAGAGGTGTTGTTCCAGTACCTTTTTCAACTGAATCAAGGATTCCGTCATTATCAGAGTCTGTGTCTCTGTAGTCTGGTGTGCCGTCTCCATCAGTGTCTAATGGTGTAGTTCCGGTTCCTTTTTCAATCGCATCGGTAATCCCGTCGTTATCAGAATCCAAATCTCGGTAATCCGGTGTTCCATCGCCATCCGTATCCACTGGCGTAGTTCCGGTTCCTTTTTCGATAGCATCTGAAATACCATCTCCATCAGAATCCAAATCTCGGTAATCCGGTGTTCCATCGCCATCCGTATCCACTGGCGTTGTGCCGGTTCCTTTCTCGATAGCATCAGAGATTCCGTCTCCATCTGAGTCGGTGTCTTGGAAGTTTGGAATGCCATCCCCATCGGTGTCGATTGGAGTCGTTCCAGTTCCTTTTTCAACTGCATCTGAAATGCCATCTCCATCAGAATCTGTATCCAAGTAGTCTGGTGTTCCATCACCATCTGTATCCACAGGCGTTGTTCCTGTTCCTTTCTCGATAGCATCAGAGATTCCGTCTCCATCTGAGTCTATGTCTTGGAAGTTTGGAATACCATCCCCATCGGTGTCGATTGGAGTCGTTCCAGTTCCTTTTTCAATCGCATCGGTAATCCCGTCGTTATCAGAATCCAAATCTCGGTAATCCGGTGTTCCATCGCCATCCGTATCCACTGGCGTAGTTCCAGTTCCTTTTTCAACTGCATCTGAAATGCCATCTCCATCTGAATCTGTATCTCTAAAGTCTGGTGTTCCGTCTCCATCAGTATCAAGAGGTGTTGTTCCAGAACCTTTTTCTACTGCGTCTAAGATTCCATCGTTATCCGAATCTACATCTCGGTAATCAGGCGTTCCGTCGCCATCCGTATCTGTAGGCGTACATGGGGCAGTCCCTGTACAACCTGAATCTTCTTGAGCGTCAAGGATACCGTCATTATCAGAGTCTGTATCTCTGTAATCTGGAATACCATCTCCGTCTGTATCACGAAGTGCTGTTCCTGTTCCTTTTTCTACTGCATCTGGAATTCCGTCATTATCTGAATCCAAGTCCAAATAATCTGGGGTTCCGTCTCCGTCTGTATCTACTGGACTAGCACCATTTGGTCCTTTTTCGATTGCATCCGAAATTCCGTCACCATCTGAGTCTACGTCATACGGGTTAGGTTGTCCGTCGCCATCGGTATCTGGAGGAGTGATTCCGCCATTCGTTGACAACGGTACTCCATTAGCATCTACAGTTCCATCTGCTTTACCGTCATTATTTGCATCTACTACACCTGCCTCGATTGTATCTTTAATACCATCATTGTCTGAATCGGCATCGTAACGGTTTGGAATTCCATCTCCGTCGGTGTCACAATTTGGACTAGCTGGGCTACAAGCTGCATTTTCAACTGTATCTAAAATACCGTCGTTGTCATCATCTAAATCCACTACATCATCTATTCCATCTCCGTCGAAATCAGCTGGACAACCATTGTTGCTTACTGTTCCAACTACTGTTGGACAAGTATCGTTAGCATCTAACAGGCCGTCTCCGTCAGAATCCGTGTCTTTATAATCTGGTGTTCCATCGCCGTCAGTATCCACTGTACCTTCTTGGCTGTCTGGAATTCCGTCATTATCCGAATCTGGATCTCTATAATCTGGCGTTCCGTCACCATCCGTATCTAATGGCGTAGTGCCTGTTCCTTTTTCAACTGCGTCTGGAATTCCATCATTATCCGAATCCAAATCTCTGTAATCCGGTGTGCCGTCTCCATCGGTGTCGATTGGAGTCGTTCCCGTACCTTTTTCAATCGCATCAGAAATGCCATCTCCATCAGAATCTGTATCTCTGTAATCTGGGATTCCATCACCATCCGTATCAAGAGGTGTCGTTCCTGTTCCTTTCTCTACTGCATCAGGAATACCGTCTCCATCTGAGTCTGTGTCTTGGAAGTCTGGAATTCCATCGCCATCCGTATCCACTGGTGTGGTGCCTGTTCCTTTCTCTACTGCATCAGGGATACCGTCTCCATCTGAGTCTGTGTCTTGGAAGTCTGGTGTTCCATCCCCATCCGTATCTACTGGTGTTGTACCTGTTCCTTTTTCGATAGCATCTGAAATGCCATCACCATCAGAATCTGTATCTCTGTAATCAGGAGTTCCATCACCATCGGTATCGATTGGAGTCGTTCCGGTTCCTTTCTCAATAGAGTCTAGAATACCGTCATTATCTGAATCCGTATCTCTGTAATCCGGTGTGCCGTCTCCATCGGTATCTAATGGCGTAGTTCCTGTTCCTTTTTCAATCGCATCTGAGATTCCGTCGTTATCTGAATCCGTATCTCTGTAATCCGGTGTTCCATCACCATCGGTATCTACTAGAGTCGTTCCGGTTCCTTTCTCTACTGCATCTAAAATTCCGTCGTTATCTGAATCCAAGTCCAAATAATCTGGCGTTCCGTCACCGTCCGTATCTACTGGTGCATTGCCGTTAGCGCCTTTCTCAATAGCGTCTGAAATACCGTCGCCGTCTGAATCTACATCATACGGATTAGCACCGCCGGTTCCATCGGTATTTGGTGGTGTTAATCCACCATTAGTTGACAATGGTACTCCATTAGCATCTACTCCTCCGTCTACTTTGCCATCATTGTTCGTATCTGTTCCACCGGCCTCTTTCACATCGGATATTCCGTCGTTATCTGAATCCGAATCCAAACGATTTGGAATTCCGTCGCCGTCGGTATCACAATTTGGATCGGCTGGCGAACAAGCTGCTGCTTCTACTGTATCCAAGATTCCGTCGTTGTCGTCATCTAAATCCACTGCGTCAACTATTCCGTCGCCATCAAAATCAGCCGGACAACCATTGGCTGCTGCCGTTCCTGCCACTAGCGGACATTGGTCTACGCTGTCTAGTACCCCATCTCCGTCTGAGTCTGAGTCTCTGAAGTTTGGAATACCGTCACCGTCGGTATCAATAGTTCCTTCTTGCGCATCCGGTTTACCGTCGCCATCTGAATCCAAATCTCGATAATCTGGAATTCCATCGCCATCGTTATCGGTTGGCGTACAAGGTACTGTACCGGTACATCCATTGTCCTCTGCACTGTCTAAGATTCCGTCGTTATCCGAATCTGTATCCAAGTAGTCTGGAATACCATCACCATCCGTATCCACTGGTGTGGTTCCTGTTCCTTTTTCGATAGCATCAGGAATACCGTCTCCATCTGAGTCGGTGTCTTGGAAGTTTGGAATGCCATCACCATCCGTATCAAGAGGTGTCGTTCCTGTTCCTTTCTCTACTGCATCAGGAATACCGTCTCCATCTGAGTCTGTGTCTTGGAAGTCTGGAATTCCATCGCCATCCGTATCCACTGGTGTGGTGCCTGTTCCTTTCTCTACTGCATCAGGGATACCGTCTCCATCTGAGTCTGTGTCTTGGAAGTCTGGTGTTCCATCCCCATCCGTATCTACTGGTGTTGTACCTGTTCCTTTTTCGATAGCATCTGAAATGCCATCTCCATCTGAATCCGTATCTCTGTAATCCGGTGTTCCATCACCATCGGTGTCGATTGGTGTTGTTCCTGTTCCTTTTTCAACTGCATCTGAAATGCCATCTCCATCTGAATCCGTATCTCTGTAATCCGGTGTACCATCACCATCTGTATCTAATGGTGTGGTTCCTGTTCCCTTTTCAACTGCATCTGAAATACCGTCTCCATCCGAATCGGTATCTCTGTAATCCGGTGTTCCATCACCATCGGTGTCGATTGGTGTCGTTCCTGTTCCTTTTTCAATCGCATCTGAAATGCCATCTCCATCAGAATCTGTATCCAAGTAGTCTGGTGTTCCATCACCGTCCGTATCCACTGGTGTAGTTCCTGTTCCCTTTTCAACTGCATCAGAGATTCCGTCTCCATCTGAGTCGGTGTCTTGGAAGTTTGGAATGCCATCACCATCTGTATCCAATGGTGTCGTTCCTGTTCCTTTTTCAACTGCATCTGAAATACCATCTCCATCTGAGTCGGTGTCTTGGAAGTTTGGAATGCCATCACCATCTGTATCCAATGGTGTCGTTCCTGTTCCTTTTTCAACTGCATCTGAAATACCATCTCCATCCGAATCGGTATCTCTGTAATCCGGTGTACCGTCTCCATCAGTGTCAACTGGTGTAGTTCCTGTTCCTTTCTCAACTGCATCTGAAATACCATCTCCATCAGAATCTGTATCCAAGTAGTCTGGAGTTCCGTCTCCATCTGTATCTACTGGTGTAGTTCCTGTTCCTTTCTCAACTGCATCTGAAATACCATCTCCATCCGAATCGGTATCTCTGTAATCAGGCGTACCATCACCATCTGTATCTACTGGCGTAGTTCCTGTTCCCTTTTCAACTGCATCAGAAATACCGTCGGCGTCTGAATCTACATCATACGGGTTAGCACCGCCGGTTCCATCAGTATTTGGTGGTGTTAATCCTCCATTAGTTGACAATGGTACTCCATTAGCATCAACACCTCCGTCTACTTTGCCATCATTGTTCGTATCTGTTCCACCGGCTTCAATTACGTCGGTAATTCCGTCGTTGTCTGAATCTGAATCAAAACGATTTGGAATTCCGTCGCCATCGGTATCACAATCTGCTGCGGCAGGGTTACAAGCTGCTGCTTCTACTGTATCCAAGATTCCGTCGTTATCATCATCTAAATCCACTGCGTCAACTATTCCGTCGCCATCAAAATCAGCTGGACAACCATTGGCTGCTGCTGTACCTGCCACTAGCGGACATTGGTCTACGCTGTCTAGTACCCCATCTCCATCTGAGTCTGAGTCTTGGAAGTCTGGAGTTCCATCCCCATCTGTATCCAATGGCGTAGTTCCTGTTCCTTTTTCAACTGCATCTGAAATACCATCTCCATCCGAATCGGTATCTCTGTAATCCGGTGTTCCATCACCATCGGTGTCGATTGGCGTAGTTCCTGTTCCTTTCTCAACTGCATCTGAAATGCCATCTCCATCCGAATCTGTATCCAAGTAGTCTGGAGTTCCGTCACCGTCGGTGTCGATTGGTGTCGTTCCTGTTCCTTTCTCGATAGCATCAGGGATACCGTCTCCATCTGAGTCGGTGTCTTGGAAGTTTGGAATACCATCACCATCTGTATCCAATGGTGTCGTTCCTGTTCCTTTCTCAACTGCATCTGAAATACCATCTCCATCCGAATCAGTATCTCTGTAATCAGGTGTACCGTCTCCATCTGTATCCAATGGCGTAGTTCCTGTTCCTTTTTCAATTGCATCTGAAATGCCATCTCCATCCGAATCGGTATCTATATAATCCGGTGTTCCATCACCATCGGTGTCGATTGGTGTCGTGCCTGTTCCTTTCTCAACTGCATCTGAAATGCCATCTCCATCCGAATCGGTATCTATATAATCAGGTGTTCCATCACCATCGGTGTCGATTGGTGTCGTTCCGGTTCCTTTTTCAATTGCATCAGAAATACCGTCTCCATCTGAGTCGGTGTCTTGGAAGTTTGGAATGCCATCACCATCTGTATCTACTGGTGTCGTTCCTGTTCCTTTCTCAACTGCATCTGAAATGCCATCTCCATCCGAATCGGTATCTCTGTAATCAGGTGTACCGTCTCCATCAGTATCCACTGGCGTAGTTCCTGTTCCTTTTTCAATCGCATCTGAAATGCCATCTCCATCTGAATCGGTGTCTTGGAAGTTTGGAATGCCATCACCATCTGTATCCAATGGTGTTGTTCCTGTTCCTTTCTCAACTGCATCTGAAATACCGTCTCCATCCGAATCGGTATCTCTGTAATCCGGTGTTCCATCACCATCGGTGTCGATTGGTGTTGTTCCTGTTCCTTTTTCAATCGCATCTGAAATACCATCTCCATCTGAGTCGGTGTCTTGGAAGTTTGGAATGCCATCACCATCTGTATCCAATGGTGTTGTTCCTGTTCCTTTCTCAACTGCATCTGAAATACCGTCTCCATCCGAATCTGTATCTCTGTAATCCGGTGTACCGTCTCCATCGGTATCTAATGGTGTTGTTCCCGTACCTTTTTCAATCGCATCAGAAATGCCATCTCCATCAGAATCGGTATCCAAGTAGTCTGGAGTAGTATCACCATCCGTATCCACTGGTGTCGTTCCTGTTCCTTTTTCAACTGCATCAGAAATGCCGTCTCCATCAGAATCTACATCAAATGGATTCGCTTTTCCGTCACCGTCAGTGTCTAGTGGCGTCAATCCACCGTTAGCTGATTGTGGCACTCCATTGGCATCTACAGTTCCATCAGCTCTTCCGTCGTTATCTGCATCAGTACCACCCGCTTCAATGACATCGTTGATACCATCGTTATCTGAATCGATATCCAAACGGTTTGGAATACCATCACCGTCGGTATCACAATTTGGATCTGCTGGTGAACAAGCTGCATTTTCAACTGAATCTAAGATTCCGTCATTATCATCGTCTAAGTCCTCGGTCGAATTAATGGTTAATGTACCTGTACTGGTTGCGCCTTGACCGTCGCTTACGGTATACGTAATTACTGGAACATTTCCTGAATAACCGACTTCTGGTGTGAAAGTATAACTTCCGTCTGCATTTACTTTTAATGCACCTACACCCGCAATATCAACAATACTACCCACAGGGTAAGTTTGTCCGTTGATTTTGAAATCGGTAATCGCTAAAGTATTGCTTTCTGCGTCGGTATCGTTAGTTAACACATTTCCTGTAGCAGTTTCTCCCTGCCCTATCGTTTTGGTATCATTTACTGTCAGCGGAGCATCGTTTACCGGTGTTACGCTAATGTTTAAGTTAGCCGAATCGGTAGCACCAGTAGTATCTTCAGTAGTGTACACAATTGCCGGTACTGGACCCGAATAGTTGGCCACTGGCGTAAAGGTAAATGTACCATCGGCGTTTATTACAAGGGTACCTGCTGTTAGGGTAGCCGTTGTACCAGCTGGGTACGTTACCCCGCCTACTGTAAATTCTTTTACTGTAAGAGCGTCATTGTCAACATCACTATCGTTAGCTAACACATTTCCTGTAGCAGGACTGTCCTCTGGTGTAGCAATATTATCGTCATTTACTGCATTTGGCGTATCGTTAGCTGCAGTAATGGTAATGGCTAAGCTTCCCGTGTCTTTACCACCATCGCCATCGCTTAGGGTGTAAGTAATAGCTGGTACTGCGCCATTATAATTGGCATTTGGAACAAATTCGTAAGTTCCGTTTGCGTTTACTTGTATCGTACCAACACCTGGAATTACTGATTTACTTCCTGCTGGATAAGTATACGTTACCCCACCTACAGTGAAAGAGTATTCGGTAATTACTAAAGTGGTACCCGTATCTGTATCTGTATCGTTGGTTAACACGTTACCTGTTGCCGTACCGTCTTCGGCCACTGTTTTGGTATCATCAGTAGCTACAGGAGCAGCATTCACTGGCGATACAAATAAATCTAAATTAGCCGTACTTGTTGAGGTACCATCAGTAACAGTATAGGTAACCATTGGCACATCACCAGTATAACCTGCCGCTGGAACAAAGGTATAAGTACCATTAGCATTTACCGTTAGGGTTCCTTCGGTCATGGTCATTGGTGTACCTACTGGATAATCTGTACCGTTAATTGTAAATTTAGTTACAGTTAAATTATCACCATCTACATCGGTATCATTGGTTAAAACGTTACCTGTTGCGTTGGTACCTGCTGGTGTTTCTACCACATCGGTAGCAGGAAGTGGTGCATCGTTAGTGTTGACTACCGAAATTGTTAAGGTTCCGTTCGTATTGCCTCCATTGCCATCACTTACGGTGTAACCAATTACTGGTACACTACCTATATAGCCAAAGGCTGGAGTAAAGGTATAGCTGCCATCGGCATTCATTACAATGGTTCCTTTACCAGGGATGGTAGCGGTTTCGCCAACATTATAAGTTACTCCACCTACCGTAAAGGTAGTTACGCTTAAGGTATTTCCATCAGCATCGGTATCGTTAGTTAAAACATTGCCCGATTTTGGTGTGTCTTGTGGTGTATTGGTACTTTCGTTGCTTACCGTTGGCACATCGTTTACTGCAGTTACGGTAAGATCTAATTTACCCGTATCTGAACCTCCGTTGGCATCGGTAGCGGTGTACTCAATAGTGGGTACCGTACCGTTATAGTTGGCTACTGGAGTAAAGGTATAACTACCATCAGCATTGACTACTACTGTACCTACGTTAGGTATAGTGGCTGTTTGACCCGCAGTATAGGTAGTTCCATTAATGGTGAAACTGTTTACGGTTAAGGCCGAGTTGCCCGAACCTTTATCATTAGTCAATACGTTTCCAGTAGCTAGACTGTCTTCGGCTACGGTATTGATATCGTCTACAATACTTGGTGCGTTACCAATTAATAAACGAGCCGCTGCTGTGGTTACATTACCACAAGCAAAGTTCGATTCTTTAATTTGTAAACGGTACCTGTATCCGTTCATTGTCATGGTTGCATTGCTCACGACCAAAGTAGTCGTAGTGGCACCAGCAAAAGTGCTGTTATTGCTTACATTGGCCCAAGTAGTACCACCATCTGTACTTTGCTCCCATTGGTAGCTGGTAGTTCCCGAACCTGGTGTAACAACTGCGGTAAAGGTAGCATTAGCAGCCACTTGAACCGTTTGGTTAGCAGGTTGCGTCGTAACTGTACTTGCTGTACCTACTGTGGTTACATTGCTGTTAGTACCTGGGTAACTAGCCGCAGTCACTTTTCCAGTAGCATCTACCGCTGGTGGGTTACCTGTGCCATAGTAGGCATTATTATCTGTTCCTTGAGCGGTAGTGGTACCGTAAGCCTCGTTGGCATCTGAACAACCATCATCATCTGAATCTAAGTCAAATTGATTTGGCACTCCATCTCCATCAGCATCTTGATTGGAAATACACATACCCGAAAATGCTGGACCAAAACCTGGATTAGCGAGGTTTTTGGTTTCCATTACAATTTTAGTACTTGTAGATGTAGCCGTAAATTCTATCTGCCCTTTGTTCCAAATGGCAGCCGAAGCAGAAACTGTTGGGTTAACATCTACAGTAGCTAATACAGTAGTACCGTTTAAGGCCTGAACTGTTGCAGGTCCCACATAATTAGAGGCTGAAGTTGCAGCAGTTGGACTTTTTGCATAACTGAACTTGAAGGTATATTTTACACCAACAACTGTGTTCACCGTACTTTCAAAGGTAGCATTAATACTTCCTGCCTCTAAAATGGCATTACCATCTTGAGAAATCCAACCCGCAGTATTCGTTGATTTCAGAATATCTGCATCACCTGCTATGAGCTTCCATGCACCATATTGTGGTGAACCCGTTGAACCATATCGATAGAATTGATAAGTCGAATTGTATCCATAGAATGGAGCGCTTGTAGCTGCCGCAGGTGTCATTGGCACCTGAGAATTCATGATCTCCATGGCATAACAAGGCGATTCTACCGTGTCTAATACGCCATCGTTATCGTCATCCAAGTCGTTGTAATCGGATACGCCGTCATTATCGTTGTCGTTACAAAGATTGACTGTGCCATTTATTGCGTAATTGGTGTAAGTGTACGTACCATTATAGCTACCATTATCAGCAGTAGTCTCTTTACTATCTGCAAAACCGTTCGTACCATAAGGTGCTGGATGTGTATAATTAGCCGTTTTGCTAGTTGTAGTTCCTGATTCAAAAGCATCACCACAACTATCACCATCAGAATCTGTATCCAAACGGTTAGGTGTTCCATCATTGTCTGTATCTAATGTACATTCTGATGAGAAAGCACCCACTTGGCCAATGAAACGGATTTCTCCTAAGGTTACGTTATAAGTACTCGGTATGGTAGCTGCTGTGGCGATTTCCCAACCATCAGACACGCCTTGATCTTGCTCTTGATCAAACCAAACTTCTAAAATATCAAAAGTAAATTCGGATACTGAGGCTATTGGCTCATCAAAATACAACAGTTTGGCATTTGGTGAAGGAGTACCCAAATCAAATGTTTGCGATTTATTGGCTCCTGAACAATCTTTCCACGAAACGATGAATTTTTTCATTGGAGCATCGCCACCTGCATAAGCATAAGAACCAGGGATCCAAATAGCCATTCCTTTAATAGAAGCTGGGGCAGATAAAGTAAATTTCCAATCGTTGGAAATTCCTGCATTATCAACTAAATATGCTGCATTTGTTGTTAAAGTAGGTGAAGTGTGTGTGATAGTATTTAAAGAAGCCTCAGTAGTTGGTACTGCCGATAAACCTGAACCATTAAAGGCATTAGCTGCAACAGACCAAGTACTATTGTTAATGCCAAATTGATTGGTTGGAATAGTTTCTAAAACGGTAGGTGCAATAATCTGAGTTGTAGTATTAGGATTTGAACAACCACATTCAATAGCATCATATACCCCATCATTGTCATCATCTATGTCGATTAAGTCTCTAATGCCATCACTATCGGTATCTGTACACGCATTAATAGTGGCATTGTTGGCATAACGGTAGGTATAAATGGCACTGTATTGACCACTTTCAGATGCTGTTTCTTTGCTATCGGCAAAACCATTGGCGCCATAAGGAGCAGCCACAGTGGTACTGCTAGTGGAGGTAACTGTTCCTGCTTCTAAAGCATCGCTACAACCATCACCATCGCTATCTAGGTCTAAATGGTTTACTATACCATCTCCATCTGCATCACATTGGATGGCTGGGTTGCCTATATTGTCTAAAATCCAAGTAGCGGTATTGGCTGTAACCACGTTACCATAGTACAAGTTGCCCAAGTAATTACCAGTCACACCTGTTTGTTGTGGGTTCCAAGTACCTGCTTTGCTAAAGCCTGCATCAGTATCATTAATGATAAAGGACTCCGTACCATTGGTAATCAACATCGCATCGGCAAAGTAATAGGTACCGTTGGTGGTTCCTGTTACTGGTAATGTTTCTATTTTTATTTGTTTGTTGGCATCGGCCGAAACATTGGATGCTAATAAAGTCCAGGAGAAATTACCATAGGTAAATGTACCTGCGTCTCTTTGGTTCAAGACTACATTAGTTACCGTACTGCCTGTAACACGTACCGGTAGGTTGGTAGGCACACTCGCGTCGTTTCTTCTATTATAGGTATAGACCGTGTATTTACTAATGGTAGCTGCCTCAGGACATTCTACTGAATCTAATACGCCATCATTATCATCATCTAAATCAATTATATCTGATACACCATCGTTATCCGTATCAGTACACATGTTGATATTAACATCTGTTGCACGGCTATATTGGTATGTACCATTGTAAATACCATTATCTGCAGTTGCTTCTTTACTATCAGCAAAACCGTTCGTACCATAAGGAGCCGCAATAGTTGTTACCGTTTTATCAGTTGTTGTTCCTGCTTCGTAGGCATCAGAACAACCATCGCCGTCAGCGTCTACATCCAAACGGTTTGGTTTGCCGTCGCCATCAGTATCAAGGTCGATACATTCTCTATATACAGAGTATGAACGCAAGACAATGTTGGAAAGGGTTTTTGGGTGTAAAGACGATAGGGTCAAATAGTAATCAGAAGCTACCCCTTGGAAAGCTAATTTTTGAACACCTGCTATTGTCACTGTTACATAACCCGTTTCATTAATATCTATTTCTAATTTTTGATTGGCCACATAGGCATTGTTAAAATTCCATGTTGTTGAAGGGAATTTACCATATATCCAAGCTCCAGGGTTCCAAGCATGATAAAATTTGTACGAAGCGGCATCGTTCCAGCTGTTAGTCACTTTAGTACCCCCTACTGGCATCAAGCCCAACATCACCTGGTTAGCATCATCTGTAGTAGTATACTCTAAATGAATAGGCAATTTAAAGGCCTGATCAGAATACGATGAAGCCCAAGCAGCTGTGGTGCTAGCGTTAATGGTATTGGCATTAGTTACAGTAAACGCCGCTGAACCGTTAAATGTTAAAGCAGTCAGATCATTGTGCGGAAATTTACACTCTTTTTGTTCCACCCAATCCAATACACCATCGTTGTCGTCGTCTAAGTCGTCTAAATCAGAGATTCCATCGTTATCCGTATCAGTACATTTATTGATACTGGCTGTTGTTGCACGGCTATACTGATACGTACCATTGTAAGTACCATTGCCTGCAACAGTCTCTTTACTATCTGCAAAACCGTTCGTACCATAAGGTGCCGCAATAGTTGTTACTGTTTTATCAGTTGTTGTTCCTGCTTCGTAGGCGTCAGAACAACCATCACCATCTGAGTCTAAATCTAAGGTATTTGGCACACCGTCGTTATCTGTGTCGCAGGTTCCATTTATCGTATTAACGTTAAACTCAGCATTTAAAGAGGTCGCTGGCCATTCATGACTTTGTCCTAAAACAATGGTATTTGTTCCGTCCCAATTGATAGGCACTTTAACCAAAGAGGCATTGTTAGACAATAGTAACGATTGGTAATTTCCTGCACCATTAGTTCCATCTAAACCTAACAACGTAACTACACCTAGCTTACTTATTTTTACCCTGATTAATGGTCTGGTTGCTGTATTAGGATAAGTCCAAGGAGATCCACCTTGTACACCGGTACCATTTGGTAAACTTACTTTTGTAGCCGTTGTAGTGGTATAAACAGTTGCCGGATTATGGTCAAAGTTAAGTTCATTGACCGATGCAATACTTGTCCCATTTACTTTTAAATTAAAGTTATTATCCAAGGAATAAATATCTACATACAACTCATCTGGAAAACCTGTTATGGTTTTAGTTTGTGAAGACCCGTTAAGTAAATTAAATCTTGGAGTTAAGTTAGAAACTCCTGGAGAAGGACATTCTGTAGTATCCAATACGCCGTCATTATCATCATCCAAGTCAATGGAATTGGCGATACCATCTCCATCTGTGTCTAAACACATATTAGCATCCCTATCTATTGCATTATTATACGTATACGTACCATTATAAATACTATTATCCGCTGTAGTTTCTTTGCTATCGGCTAAACCGTTCGTGCCATAAGGTGCTGCAAGAGTCGTTACTGTTTTGCTAGTTGTTGTTCCTGATTCAAAAGCATCACCACAACCATCACCATCAGAGTCTGTATCCAAACGGTTAGGTGTTCCATCATTGTCTGTATCTACTGTACAATTTGATGAGAAATCTCCTTTTTGACCAATGAAACGGATTTCTCCTAAGGTTACGTTATAGGTGTTTGGTATGGTAGCTGCTGTAGCAATTTCCCAACCGTCTGAGGCACCTTGATCTTGCTCTTGATCAAACCAAACTTCTAAAATATCGAAAGTAAATTCGGATACCGAAGCAATAGGGTCGTCAAAATACAATAGTTTGGCATTTGGTGAAGGAGTACCCAAATCAAATGTTTGCGATTTATTAGCTCCTGAACAATCTTTCCAAGAAACAATGAATTTTTTCATTGGAGCATCGCCACCACCATAAGCATTAGAGCCAGGGATCCAAATGGCCATTCCTTTAATCGCTGCTGGAGCGGCTAAGGTAAATTTCCAATCGTTGGCAATACCCGCACCATCATTTAAGTAAGCCGCATTAGAAATTAATGATGGCGAACTGTGTGTAATAGTGCCTAAAGAAGCTTCGGTAGTTGGTACTGCGGATAAACCACTTGAATTAAATGCTTTATCAGAAGTAGTTACTACTCCAAACTGGTTAGTAGGAATGGTAACGATTGCTGTTGGCGCAATAATTTCGGCAGTAGTAGTGGCTACTGTACAACCGCATTCTACGGCATCCGTAACCCCATCATTGTCATCGTCAATATCAATTACATCTCTTATACCATCACCATCCGTATCTGTACAAGCATTAATGGCAGCGTTATTGGCATAACGGTAGGTATAAATAGCATTATATTGACCACTTTCAGTAGCCGTTTCTTTGCTATCAGCAAAACCATTGGCACCATAAGGAGCAGCCACGGTTGTGCTGCTAGTTGATGTAACTGTTCCTGCTTCTAACGCATCACTACAGCCATCGCCATCGCTATCTAGATCTAAGTTGCTTAGTACCCCGTCACCGTCTACATCACATTGGAAAGCTGGGTTTCCTATATTATCTAATGTCCACGTTGCGGTATTAGCCGTTGCTACATTACCATAG
Source organism: Flavobacterium sp. (assembly GCF_024642105.1). Lineage (GTDB taxonomy): Bacteria > Bacteroidota > Bacteroidia > Flavobacteriales > Flavobacteriaceae > Flavobacterium. The sequence continues at coordinate 91,822 of NZ_JAHEBT010000056.1, read as the reverse complement.
AACATGTTATTCAAATAGTTACCGGCATAACTTGCTTGGTCTGTCCAAGTACCTGCTTTGCTAAATCCAGCATCGCGGTCGTTTATAACATAATACTCCGTACCATTGGTAATCAACATCGCATCGGCAAAATAGTAGGTACCGTTAGTGGTTCCTGTTACCGGTAATGTTTGTATTTTAATTTGTTTGTTGGCATCGGCCGAAACGTTGGATGCCAATAAAGTCCAGGCCACGCCACCGTAGTTAAACGTGCCTGCGGCTTTTTGGTTCAAGACCACATTAGTTACCGTACTACCTGAAACACGTACAGGTAGGTTGGTTGGTAAGTTAACATCGTCTCTTCTATTATAGGTATAAACCGTGTATTTGCTGATAGTAGCTGCCTCAGGGCATTCTACTGAATCTAATACACCGTCGTTATCATCATCTAAGTCATCTAAGTCAGAAACACCGTCATTATCGGTATCAATACACGCATTTACACTTGCATTTATGGCACGATCATTCGTATAAGTACCATTGTAAATACCGTTATCGGCAGTGGTTTCTTTGCTATCGGCTAAACCGTTGGTTCCAACCGTTGTTGTAAATTGAAAATTAGCTGTTTTATCGGTGGTAGTTCCTGCTTCGTAAGCATCAGAACATCCGTCGCCATCGGAGTCTACATCTAAATAGTTGGCAGTACCATCGCTATCGGTATCGGCACAAGTAGCGGCAGGAACAGTAAAGTTCCAAGTAGCGGTTACAGCAGTAGAAAAAGGTGCTCCAATGTATTGGTTGGCACCATTGAACGAGTTGGCTACACTTTGTGACAACCAAGAACCTGTTGCAGAATAACCTGTAGTATTGTTATCAATAAAAATAGTGTTTACCCCATTGGTTACCAACATGGCATCGGCAATTAACCAACTACCCGTTGTGGTACTCGTAGGAGCCAATGTAACCGCAATGCTATTGGTACGACTTGGCACGATATTTTCGGCCACTAATTTCCACGTAGTTACACCATTAGCACTAAACGAATTGGCAGCACCTGCTACGGCATTCGTACGCTGATCCAAGACCGCATTTGTCGTACTAATACCTTTTATAATCACTGGCACATTCGTAACAAAACCAGCCTCAGGGCGGTTATACGTATACACTTTATAGGCCATGCCTGAGCACTCTACGGTATCTAAAATACCGTCATTGTCATCATCAATATCCAATACATTTAAAATGCCATCGTTGTCTGTATCCACACAATCGTTTTGGCCAGCACTCATCGCATTGTTGTACATATAAGTACCGTTATAAACACCATTATCAGCTGTGGTTTCTAAGGCGTTCATCAAACCGTTGGTACCTACTGCACCTGTGTGAACATAATTTGCCGCCGCAGAATTGGTAGTCACAGCCTCAAATGCATCAGAGCAACCATCGTTATCTGAGTCTAAATCAATATTATTTGTTTTTCCATCATTGTCTGTATCTCTACACGTTGCCGGAGAAATGATGCTAATTCTAACATCGTCAATAAAGTTACCCACAGCTGCACCTCCTGATGAAGATACCGTACCAATGACAAAGAAAGTTTGTGTTTGACCAGCAGGTACCACATACGTTCCTGAATAAGTCCCCCAACCGGAAGTTCCATCGGTCATGGTAGCCACTTGGGTTAAGTTGGTTAAACTAGGTCCAAAGTTAATCGAAGCTACATCAACACCATCTCTACCACGGTGTTGGATAGACCATGAAATTTTAGTTCCTGGGTCTAAACACAATATTTGGTATAAAGAACTTGCATAATAGGCATTCAATTCCATGAAACGGTTACCGTGAGCAGAAGGTCGAGTAGCACTTGCATCCCACATTTCCATTTGACCGTCTGGTGCGGTGGTTCTCCAACCTGGCATGGTTGCACTTGTTACGAAGGTTCCTGTAGCTGGCAATTCAAAACTTTCGTTGATAATTGCTGGTGTACCCACACAATTCCACGCACATTCTACCGCATCCGTTACCCCATCGTTATCATCATCTAAGTCTAAAAAATCGGGTACCGTATCGGTATCGGTATCCAAACATGCAACTTGGAATTCGTTGGTAGCATAGCTATAGGTATACGTGGCTTTGTAAAGGCCGTTGTCGGCAGTAGCCTCTAAAACATCCGCAAAACCATTGGTTCCTCCAGTAGTTGTATGTTTAAAATTAGCCGTTTTATCGGTAGTAGTACCTGCTTCAAAAGCATCGCTACAACCGTCGCCGTCTGAGTCTAGATCTAAATAGTTAGCAATCCCGTCTCTGTCCGTATCGCAATCTAAACTTGGATTACTGATGTTAGTGAAAGTGAACGTTGCTTTTTTACCAGTATAAGGTGGAATAACATATCTATCTGCACCTAAATAAGCAGTGGCATCCGTATAAGCTGTCCAAGTTCCTGTTTCTACATACGCTCCTGGGGTGGTATTATCGATTACAGTTGTAGTTGTTCCATCAGTAATTAAAAAGGCATCTGCTAAAACATACCCTCCATCAGTAGATGCATTAGGCTCTATGCTTATTGTGATTTTTTTATTGGCATCAGAATACACTGCAGAAGAAAGTAATCTCCAGGTTCTACTACCATACGTTAAATCATTGCTAGAAAGTTGTTGATTGTTAGTCGTTTTTACCGTGTTCCTTCCTACAATGGTTACGGGTACATTAGAGGTATGGCTGCTGTAAGGACGATTAAAAACATAGACTTTATAAGGATTTACGTTAGAGCACTCTACCGTATCTAACACCCCATCGTTATCTTCATCTACATCAACTTCATCCGCAGCACCATCGTTATCACCATCGGCACACATGTTTATCAGTGCTTCGTTGGCGCGTGTGTATTGGTACGTACCCTTGTATGAACCATTGTCGGCGGTAAGCTCTAAAGCATCCGCAAAACCGTTGGTTCCATAAGGTGCTGCAAAAGTAGTTACTGTTTTGTCAGTGGTTACGCCTGCTTCAAAAGCATCGCTACAGCCATCGCCGTCTGAGTCTAAATCCAAACGGTTCGAAGTGCCGTCGCTATCGGTATCAATGTCGGGACACAGGGCATTGTTTGTTCTTGAAGTTAATTTTACATCGTTAAATGTTCTATTGTTTGTAGAACTGATGACAAAATTGTAATTAGACACCGCACCTTGAAAAGCATATATTTGTATACCTCCCTTTTTAAGGGTTACCCAGCCTTTTTCATTGATATCCAATTCCATTTTTTGTCCTGAAGTATAGGCCGTGGCGGTTAAACTCCAAGTAATTGGCAAACGCCCATAGACCGTTGCTAAATCGTGATAAATTTTATAAGAACCGTCCTCCCATCCGTTTGGCGTTTTGGTACCATTAACTGGAAGTAAACCAAGCATTCCGTATCCTGTAGTGTTTGTGGTATATTCTAAATGAATAGGCAATGCAAAACTTGCATCAGAGTATTTCGATTTCCAGTTGGACAAATCACCATTTGTAAAAATAGAATTCCCCGTAAATACGGTGGTACCATTACCATTGTAGGTTAATTTTGAAACATCGGTAGCCTCATAGGTACACGATGAGCCTTGCTCTGTAATATCTAGAATCCCGTCGTTATCATCGTCGAGGTCGTCTAAGTTAGAAATACCGTCATTATCGGTATCAATACACGCATTTACACTTGCGTTTATCGCACGATTAATACTATAAGTACCGTTGTAGATTCCATTATCGGCAGTGGTTTCTTTGCTATCCACCAAACCATTGGTTCCAACGGTTGTCGTAAATTTAAAATTAGCGGTTGTATCGGTAGTAGTCCCTGCTTCGAAAGCATCACTACAACCATCGCCGTCTGAGTCTAGATCCAAACGGTTCGATCTGCCGTCGTTGTCGGTGTCAATGTCCGTACATACATTAGGGAAATCAGCCGTTGTAATTTTGATATCACTAAAAGTACGTGCACTGTTGGCTGCACCTAAAGCAAGGTTGTAATCAGAAACCGCACCTTGGAATTGGTATAATACTACGCCCGCATTTTTAACTGTCACCCAACCTGAAGTAGAAATATCCATTTCCATTTTTTGGTTCGCGGTGTACGCCACATTTTGAAAATTCCAAGTGGTTAATGGTAATTTTCCAAAAAGCAGTCCGGCTTCATGATACACTTTATAGGCACCATCTGTCCAGTTGTCTGGAGTTTTGGCTCCTGCCACCGGTAATAAACCAATCATGGCATAGGTAGTAGGATTGGTTGTGGTGTATTCTAAATGAATGGGCAATTTTAAAGCTTGGTCAGAGTAGGATGTTTTCCAACCCAATGGATTTGCTGATGAAACAGTTGCAGTAGTCGCTGTTTTGGAAACAGTAGCACCTCCCGTAAATGTAAGCGCAGCGAAATCCACTGGTGAACAACCTGTTTGTTCTTGGGTATCTAAAATACCATCGTTATCGTCGTCAATGTCAATCGAGTTGATGATACCATCGCCATCGAAGTCATCTCCTGGCGTTGTACCCCCAACCGTTTGCGCACTTAGCGAAAGTGAACTGAGCAATAAAGCTCCAAAAACAAAAGTTTTGAACCCCATTTTTGGAAACCTGGCTTGTTGCCTATTGACCAAGACAGGCTTTGCTGTCTCAGCTGTAGTACGCTGTAAAGCAATTGCTTTTTCCATCCAATTCACTTTTGGCTCGTGTTGATTGGTTTGGGCCATCCCATTGTGGCGTTTTAAAAGCAAAAGATGTTTACAACTGTTCAATAGCTTAGAAAAAACTGTTGGTACTTGTGTTGAATTTGTTGTAACAACAACGGTTGATGAATTGTCTGTTGACTTCATGCGCTTAAAAAAATTTTATTTTACTGCTTAAAAATCCTGAAGAAATGGGGAGATGGATTTTTTTTTGGTGGGGGGATTGTTTTCAAAAACATTGGATTGCTCTATAAAAAATTGGGTCCTATGTTTTTTACAACACCGCAAAATTCAAAAAATAATAGTAAGAAAAAGCTGGTCTAGAGGGCAAATGAGTCTGATTTCAAATTTGTGAACTCATTAAAATTTTTTATTTGAAAAAAATGTACTCTTTTTGAAAAATGGAACTAAGCGTTCTCAGCCCTTTAAAAATCGGTTTTTACGGTAGAAAACAAAATAGGAATTGAGATGTTTTGACTTTTTTATTCGTTACATCAGAAAAATTAGCTATTTGAAGTATTTTAAAATAGAGGAGTTCACTTTTAGCAATTGGGTAGGCATTTTTTGTCCATACCTTTACTGTGTCTCAAGAAAAATAAACTGTTTGTTCACTAAGAACTAGTACTAAAAGGGGCTGAATTGTTATTAAACAATGGGTGGCCCAAGAAATAAAAAAATAAATCAATACTTACTTATTAAAAACAACTATGCTTTTTTATTTATCCATTATTTCTTCATTAATTACTTTTGTGATGCTATTGTATAATTACAATCGCAATAAAAATAGTTTTTTATTAGCCGGTTATCTTTTACCGGTATACTTGTATGGGATTAAACATTATATGATTTTAGAAAGTGATTCTATTTTGGGTATCGCTATTTTTCACGGTCATTTCTCTCCTATTTTTTTGTTGCCTGGGGCAATGCTCTACTTGTATGTAAGAAATAGTTTGAAAAATGAGTGGCGTTTTACAAGGTTTGATTTTTTACATTTTATACCTTTTATAATAGATTGCTTAAATGTGGTGCCTTTTTACCTCATTTCTTGGCCTGAAAAAATGGAAACTGCCCGCCTTTTATATGCAAATCCTAATTACAGTAAATTTGCCAACACCAACTTATTATTTCCCTTTTATATCGTAACTACAACTAGAGCCTTCTTATTTATGTCCTACATTATAGCCAATAGTGTTCTTTTGCTTCGACATTGGAAAGACCATTTTAAAACGATTGACTCCATTAATAGGAAGAATTTATTTAGATGGCTTTGTTTTTTAATAAGTAGTGCGATTGTACTGGCTGGGTGTACCATTTTAATCACCCTTACTTTTTTTGGAAATAATCAACTTGAAAAATCGGATATTAACGATTATCATTACACTTTAATTGCTTATTTAATATTGAGTATTATCCCCTTAGTAATGGTGTTTTATCCGCAAGTGCTTTATGGGATACCCGTTTCTCAAATTAGTACAACTGCTAGTCGCGTTCCTAAAAAAGAAAAACCAGCTTTTAAAACCACTGAAATGGCTGACTTAGCTGAAAAGATACTACTGTATTTTGAAACTGAAAAACCGTACTTAAACCCGTCTTTTAGTCTAGACGATCTTTCGGTTTACTTGGGGGTGCCAAAATACCAATTATATGAATGTTTCAACAAGCATTTAAATAAAAAATTCATTGAACTACGAACTAATTTTAGAATAGCGCATGCTAAAAAATTATTGTTGTCTTCAGAAATGGACTCCTTGTCCTTGGAAGGAATTTGGAATGCCTCAGGTTTCTCATCCAAGACTAATTTTTTCACTACTTTTAAAGAAGAAACAGGCGTAACCCCTATCGAATTTATCCAACAACAAAAATTAAGCTAATACATTACCCATGATTTATTACTTTTCTTTATTAACCCTTTTTCTATGTGTTGTTATCTTAAGCTTTAATTTAAGGATAAATAAAAGTATTTTATATTTAATTGGATTTTTGATTCCGTTAGGGGTGTATGGTATCTTTCATCACTTGGTGTTTTTTAATGATTCAGCATTTCAATTGGCATTGATTAATGTACAATCTGTTCCGTTATATTTTTTAGCCCCACCTATGCTTTTCTTTTATGTTCGAAGTACCTTAAAAGATGCTCCTAAATTAAGTACAATCGATATTTTACATTTTTTACCCACTATAATCAGTTTTGGTTTAGTGCTGCCTTTCATGTTTAAAAGTTTCGATTATAAACTGGCCCTTGCGCAACAATTTATTGACGACCCTAATGCTATCAAAACAGCCCATATTCATTCGTTTTACCCTAATTTTGGGAATGTAATTGCTAGGCCTACTCAACTTTTTATTTATAGCCTAATCTGTTTATTTATAATATGGAAGTACAATAAGAAAAAAAGCAGTTCATCTCCTGCGGCACAAAAAAAAGTGTTAGTGAAATGGCTCATTTCTATCTCGGTGATTGCGTTGCTAATTAGTCTCAGTTATATGATAATGATCTATTTCTTTATCACTACTGACAACATTAAAAAAGAAGTTTTCAATCAGCTTTCTGTTAGTTTGTTTAGTGGGTTTGCGTATTCTATTATCCCTGTAATAATTATGGTTTTCCCTGATATTTTATATGGTATTCCCCGTGTATCAAAATCCAATCTAATTCAAAAAGAGACAGAAGCAACTGCCGCTATAAAAGAAATTGAATTTGATCAAATTGCTAAAGATCCCTTTTGTGAAACCGCGGTACAAATATTAAATTATATAGAACAAGAGAAACCTTATTTAAATCCAAAATTCAATATCGATGACGTTATTAACGATTTAGCGATTCCTAAACATCATGTGTATTATTGTTTTAAAACATTATACAAACTAAATTTACAGAACTTAGGACTAATTACCGTATTGAGCATGCCAAGGAATTATTACTCTCCGAGTATTTAGATGTTTTAACTGTGGAAGGAATTGGTGCCAAATCTGGGTTTGCTTCAAAATCGAACTTTTTTGCAGTTTTTAAAGAATCTACAGGGCTTTCGCCAATTGATTTTATTGCTAAAAATAGAAAAAGCACAAAGAACAGAAAGAATGACCAAGAATAGAATTGCCATGGATTTACACAATGAAGTGGGAACTATTTTAACTAGGATGTTATGAAAAATGTAATCATTTTCGAAGACGATTTTCGAATCGCAGTATTATTAAAAGAAAAAATAAACGAGCTTGCTGATTATCAATGTGAAGCTGTTTTTTCCAATCCAATCGAATTTTTAGAGAATCCAATACCGGCCGATATTTATTTATTAGATATCATTATGCCCAAAATGAATGGGCTTGATGCAATTAAAAAAATTCTAGCCTTGTACCCTGAATCTAATATTATTATCAATTCTATTAGGGAAGACTCGGACACTATTTTTAATGCCATCCAATTGGGTGCCATAGGCTATATTGATAAACAAAGTTTTCAAATGGACTACCAAGAAGTTTTTGATGCAATTCAAGATGATGGAGCCTATATGACTCCTAAAATTGCCCGAAAAGTAATCGCACATTTTCAAAAAAAGAAAAATGATTTGGAAAAATTAACCCAATGTGAAATAGCAATCACAAATGATATCTTGGATGGATTGAGTTATAAATTAGTAGCTGATCGACATAATTTATCCATCGATTCTGTGCGAAGTCATATTAAAAACATTTACCGAAAACTCAATATCAATAGTAAATCTAAACTTTTTAATACGTTTAAAATATAATACAATCTATTAAGGCCAAATTAAATTCCATTTTTACTTGATTCAACAAAAAAAGCCTCTTCTTTCGAAGAGGCTTTTGTACCCGGAGCCGGAGTCGAACCGGCACGGTTTCCCACAGGTGTTTGAGACCAGCGCGTCTACCAATTCCGCCATCCGGGCTTAGCAGACATAAAATAACAACAGTTATTTTAACGCAATAAAAGAGGAGATTGTTATAAATCAACCATCGATTCCTTTAACACGGTGCAAATGTAAAAAATAAAATTAAAACCCCTAATAAAAATACTTAATTTTTTCCTTTCAGAGTTGAATAAATTTTCTAAATTTGCAGCCTGTTACAACACAACTTACTAACTAACTACAGCCGAGGCAAATACATACATAAGAGCTAGTATTACATGATAAAGCTCCATTATATGAAACGTATCGGTGTATTAACAACAAATTATCAATGTCACACCAAGAACCAGAAGCTAAAATTTTTGCCTGTTCACAAAGTGTCTATTTAGCTGAGCAGATAGCAGAAGCTTACGGAGTCCCTCTAGGAAAGGTAATCACCTCTACCTATAGCGACGGAGAATTTCAACCTTCTTATGAAGAGTCAATTCGTGGATTACGCGTTTTTATTGTGTGTTCAACGTTTCCAAGCGCCGATAATTTGATGGAATTGTTATTAATGATTGATGCAGCTAAGCGCGCATCAGCTCGACATATTACTGCAGTTATTCCTTACTTCGGTTGGGCAAGACAAGACAGAAAAGACAAACCAAGGGTGCCAATTGGAGCTAAATTAGTAGCTAATTTATTGGATGCCGCTGGAGCAACTAGAGTAATGACTATGGATTTGCATGCCGATCAAATTCAAGGTTTTTTTGAAAAACCAGTAGATCACCTTTTTGCTTCTACCATCTTTTTACCATACGTAAAAAGCTTAGGTTTGGAAAATTTAACGATTGCGTCTCCTGATATGGGAGGATCAAAAAGAGCCTACGCCTACTCTAAATTTTTAGAATCTGACGTAGTAGTTTGTTACAAACAAAGAAAAGTAGCCAATGTAATTGACACTATGGAGTTGATTGGAGAGGTGAAAGGCAGAAACGTAATTCTAGTAGACGACATGATCGATACTGGAGGAACTTTGGCGAAAGCCGCAGATTTAATGATTGAAAAAGGAGCCTTGAGCGTAAGAGCAATTTGTACTCACCCAATCTTATCTGGAGAAGCCTACGAAAAAATAGAAAACTCAAAATTAAGTGAGTTAATAGTTACCGATTCTATTCCGTTGAAGAAAAAATCGGACAAGATCAGAGTGTTGAGTTGTGCGCCTCTTTTCGCAGAAGTAATGCACATGGTGCATCACAACAATTCCATTAGTGGAAAGTTTATTATGTAATATTTTTAATAACTATATTTTTTTACAATGAAATCGATTACAATTAAAGGATCAGAAAGAGAAAGCGTGGGCAAAGTTGCTACTAAAGCCTTACGTAATGCTGGAGCGGTTCCTTGCGTGTTATACGGAGGAGATCAAGCAGTACATTTCTCAGCAGAAGAAAAAGCATTCAAAAACTTGGTTTACACTCCAAACGCACACACAGTTGTGATTGATTTGGGTAATGGAAAATCATACAATGCCATTCTTCAAGACATTCAAGTTCACCCAGTAACTGACAAAATTTTACACATTGACTTCTTCCAGTTGTTTGACAACAAAGAAATCACTATGGAAGTTCCTGTAAAAATTGTTGGTACTTCTAAAGGTGTTCTTTCAGGAGGTGTTCTACGTTTGAACACTCGTAAATTAAAAGTAAAAGCTTTACCATCAAATCTTCCAGATTTTGTTGAAGCTGATATTACTCCACTTGAAATGGGGAACAAATTGTATGTTACGAAATTAGTTTCTGACAAATACAAATTAATGCACCCAGACAACACAGTGGTTTGTCAAGTAAGAATTTCTCGTGCGGCTATGAAAGCGGCTCAAGAAGCTGCAAAAGCTGCAAAAGCACCAAAAGGAAAAAAATAATTTTTTTTCAATCATACGAAAAAGCATCAGTTTTACAACTGGTGCTTTTTTTTTGGATGTAAATTTTAATTAAAGCTTCCAGCCTTTAAAAGGCTGGAAGCTTTAATTAAAAAATAAGTTTATTTTTGCAACATGATTCAATGGATAACACAACTGTTTGCCTCTAGTAAAACAGCAAGTGATACAGACACTATGAAACCGGAGGTTCACGAACACCAAAAAAACAATATGAAAAGCGTGAGTAATAAATTTTTAATTGTAGGTTTAGGCAATATTGGAGCCGAATATGTCAATACACGCCACAATATTGGATTTAAAGTTTTGGACTTTTTAGCCAAAAAAGAAAGTCTCTCTTTTGAAACTGTAAAATTGGGCGCTCTTGCCGAATACAAATTCAAAGGACGTACTTTTTTGTTGCTAAAACCAAACACCTACATGAATTTAAGCGGTAAAGCGGTGAAATTTTGGATGGACAAAGAAAATATTCCATTGGAAAATGTATTAGTAATCACCGATGATTTGAATTTGTCTTTTGGCACCATTCGCATCAAACCAAAAGGAAGTGATGGCGGTCATAACGGACTCAAAAACATCAATTTGATTTTGAATACCCAAAATTATACGCGTTTTCGTTTTGGAATTAGTGACCAATTTAAAAAAGGACAACAAGTAGATTATGTGCTTGGCGATTGGGACGAAGAAGAAAAAACGAAACTTCCGGAACGACTTGAATTAGCTTCTGAAATTATCAAATCTTTTGGAACAGCGGGATTAGAAAACACCATGACCGCATTTAACGGCAAGTAAAAACGATTGTATTGATTAATATATAGCCAGTTTTTTAACTGTGGTTTTATAACCGTCAACAATAGTCAAAAGATAAATCCCAGCCTGGATATTGCCTAATTGTACTGTCTCATTAAATAATGTAGCGCTAGGAAAATCTTTTTCATACACTTTTCTACCTAATAAATCGTGAACTAAAATAGTGACTCCTGAAGTATATTGGCTAGAGAACAGTACGCAAAAATCTCCTTTAGTAGGATTGGGATAAACCAAAACGTTACTTAAATCAACCGATACTGGAGCCATAGAAGTATAGGCTTTAGTACAAATAGTTACTGAAGCTGAATTTAATGTTCCAACATCTCCTACAAATTCATCTCTAATTCGCAATGTCCATGTTCCCGATGGATTTAACTCGTTAAACAAATATAACGGATCAAAGGGCGCAACGGTTTGTAAGGTTTGTTTACCGCAGGTAATTGCCCCGCCTAAGTCATCATAATTAAGCACCAAACTGCCATTGGTATCTCCACAACCTTTTTCAAACAGCTTTACTATTTTCCCTTGTGGGTTAAGTAATTCTATTTGAACATCCGACAAATATTGGTGTGTAAAATTCAAAGCGACATTCACATCCGAAACTGTAGTAGTGGTGGCAGGCACCGTAATTGTTCTAGCAGTGTACGATGTCGATTCGGGAATTACAAAAGGTGTTGAAAAATTATACGTAGCACAGGTAGATTCTGTTGTGTAACCAATAGCAAAAGGTTCTTTATTTATTGCATAATAAATATTGGCAGTGGGTTCAATTAAAATTCGGCAATTTTTCCCCGTGATGCCATTAGGAACAATAATAAGTTCCGAACCATCATTGGGTGTATTCGCCTTTAAAACTGTCGGAAAAGTTAGTCCTCCATCAACAGACAACTTGATATTGACATTTGCCGAACCCGGTAAATTGAGTGTATTATTCACTGACCAAGTAATCGTTTGAAGGCTTAAAGGTTTCCAAGACAAATCAGCAGTATTTTGAGAAGTCACTTCAAAAGGTCCTTTTGTAGCATCTACCGTAACCACCATAGCATCGGTATTGGTTTGTGCCAAACCATCAGCAGCATTATCGCGTACTGTAAGTGTAAAATGCAAGGTTCGAGCCACATCTGAAACCGATTCCCAAGTAGAACTTAACCTATTTGTCAGTACTTTATTCTGCGCAGGCATATACCGAATAGGAGAAATACTGGGACTCAACGACCTAAAAAGAGGGCCATCTGTCTTGGTCGAATACGCGATACTATTAGCTCCTGTTGCACTAGTAGCCGAATCATTTTCTTCCCAACAATAGCTCAACACATCTCCATTAGGATCTAGACCCGAGCCTTTCAGTACAAAAGCCGTTCCTTTAGGAATCACAAAATCTGCCCCCGCATTAGCCGTTGGCGTTTTATTAGACAAGATAGTCGTTATTGGGCAGGATTTTGTGGCTAAATTATTTTGTATTTGTGCAATACTAACATAAGCAAAATAATCATCCGAATGGCTCTGCACATTGTAATCAGTAACTCCTGCGTAGGCCATAATAGTCGAACCTCCACCTGGTTCTACATTAACACCCGTACCTTCAGTTTCATGAGAAAAAGTATGATTTGCCCCTAATTGATGACCCATCTCATGTACTACAAAATCAATATCAAACGTATCCCCTTCAGGTTTTCCGTCAGCGGGAGAAGTATAGCCACTGCCTTTAGCTAAATCAGTTGATGAGATTGGATTTTGACATACGCAACCAATACAACCGGCATTGCCACCCCCTCCCGAAGCACCAAATAAATGTCCAATATCGTAATTAGCATTTCCTATTTTGGCTGTTAAATCATTTTGCAATTCTAAGTTCCAAGCGCCATTAGCCCCAACAGACGCGGGAGAGAAAGGATCAGTGGCAGCATTCGTATACAATAAAACTGTATTGTTGGCAATCAAATTTAAATGCAACGCCAAATCTCTATTAAAAATACCATTCACGCGAGTTAAAGTTGCGTTCATCGCAGCTAATGCTTGAGTCACTCCACCAAAATAAGCAGTATATTCTCCGGTACATGCCAATGCCAATCGTAATGTTTTATATACCCCATTATTAGCTGTGGTAGCGAGAGTTTTATTACCTAATTGTTTGTTTAAAAGCACGTCAGCCGTTGAACAGCTTAAGGGTAAATCGCCTTTTTTTCTGGTATTGGAATCAAACAATTCATAAATATCCTGACTGTCCGAGAAACGTTCAATAAATTCAGTAGTAGTATCGGAACGCAAAACCATCGTTTGAATTCCTTTTGAAGACATGCTGAAATAAACAGACGCATTTTTATCTGTCAAACCCACCCCTGCATACGAACGAATATCTGGAAATTGAGCTTGTAAAGCGGGTTCAAAATTAGAAAATTCATGAATTTTAAATTTTTCTAATTCGCCCTTTTTATTTGGAATTTCGATTTCCATTTCGCTCACAATAGCTGAATTTTGAAGAGGTTGCAAGGACTGTTTTAAAGCTGATGCATCTAATTCAAACAATACTAAATTCTCCTGATTTTCTCTAATATTAGCACGTTCTGTTAAGGAAATTTGGGCTCGAGAAATTCTTTTCCACGGAGATACATTTTGGGCTTGTACCAGCGAAAAAGAAAAGATAAGAATTAAAAACAGAAAGTATCTTTTCATAGATTGGGTGTCTTTGGAATTCCAAAATTAGTTTTTTTGATTTAAAATTAGGGTTCAAAATCCTGAATTTTATTTCAAAAAACAGGATTTGATCTTCTTTTGACTGATAGTTTAAAAGTTTAGTTCAAAAGGAATTCATTTTGAAACGAAATTTCAAATAGATTAGTTTAAATTTGCACCCAAAATAAAGGGAAACTGACTTGAAAATTTTTCATTCCATAAACGAATTTCATTCTGACAAGAAAACCATTTTAACGCTTGGTACTTTTGATGGGGTGCATATTGGTCACGCGGCAATTCTAAAAAAATTGACCCAAAACACCAACAATGGAGAATTTGAAAGTACCGTACTTACTTTTTTTCCACACCCAAGAATGGTGTTGCAAGGAAAATCCGATTTGAAATTACTGAACACCATCAATGAAAAAATGGAGTTATTAGAAACAATTGGAATTGAAAATCTAATTATCCATCCTTTTGACGAAAGCTTCGCTCAGTTAAGTGCCGAAGAATTTGTCAAAACCGTTTTAGTAGATCAACTACATGTTCAAAAAATCATCATTGGCTACGACCACCGATTTGGGAAAAACCGAACGGCAAACATTGATGATTTAATCACTTTTGGCACACAATATGGGTTTGAAGTAGAGCAAATATCAGCCCAAGAAATCAACGCAATTTCAATCAGCTCCACCAAAATTAGAACCGCTCTTGAAACAGGAGACATCCATTTGGCCAATGAATATTTAGGCTATGCTTATTTTTTAAGCGGAACTGTTGTAAAAGGGAAACAATTAGGTAGAACCATTGGTTTTCCAACAGCCAACATTGAGTTAGAAGAAACCTACAAATTAGTTCCAAAAAACGGAGTCTACGTAGTCCGTGCGGAAATAGAAGGTAAACACGTTTTCGGAATGATGAATATTGGCCTTAACCCTACTGTTCAAGGGAAAAACAGAACTATTGAAGCTCATTTTTTCGATTTTGATGCTGATATTTATAATCGTCACATTAAAGTTTCTATTTTACAACGCCTTCGTTCAGAAAAGAAATTTGAGTCGGTTGAATTGCTAACAAAACAATTGGAAGACGATCGAAATTTTTCAAAACAGTACCTTCAAAATTTATAAAACAAGTAGCTCTCCCTTTTAAATACGTGCGATTGCTTGTTTGAAACTATTTGATTACTTTTGACACATAAAATTACACCCATGAGCATTACAAAACACGATTGGACAAAAGAAGAAATTATCGCTATTTACAATAGACCTTTAATGGACTTGTTGTATGATGCAGCCACAATTCATAGAGAAAATCACGATCCAAACGTGGTACAGGTTTCAACTTTATTGTCCATCAAAACAGGTGGATGCTCCGAAGATTGTGGGTATTGCCCTCAGGCAGCACGTTACAACACCAACGTAGAAGGAAATGATTTAATGACGGTGAACCAAGTAAAAGCACAGGCTTTGAACGCTAAATCAGCTGGATCTTCTCGTGTATGTATGGGAGCCGCTTGGCGCAATGTAAAAGACGGACCCGAATTTGACCAAGTGTTAGAAATGGTGCGTACCATCAATAAATTGGACATGGAAGTATGTTGTACTTTGGGGATGATTACCGAAAACCAAGCACAGCGATTAGCCGAAGCAGGTTTGTATGCTTACAATCATAATTTAGATACTTCAGAAGAATATTATAAAGAAGTGATTTCGACACGCGGTTTCGAAGACCGTTTGCAAACTATAGAAAACGTTCGTAAAACTAACGTAACTGTTTGTAGTGGTGGTATCATCGGAATGGGAGAAAGTATCGAAGACCGTGCAGGAATGCTGGTAGCACTTTCTACTTTAAATCCACAACCGGAATCAGTGCCAATTAATGCTTTGGTGGCGGTAGACGGAACACCTTTGGAAGACGAAGAACCCGTTGAAATTTGGGAAATGATTCGAATGGTAGCTACAACTCGAATTGTAATGCCTGAAACACAAGTTCGTTTATCGGCAGGTAGAACCAATATGAGTCGCGAAGGTCAGGCGATGTGTTTCTTCGCGGGTGCCAATTCTATCTTTGCAGGAAATAAATTATTGACCACTCCAAATCCTGATGTGAATGAAGACATGAAAATGTTTGAATTATTGGGATTGAAACCACAAAAACCATTTACTAAAATGGTACAACCACCAACAGTAGAAGCCGAAGATTCTCAATATGCTGCCTTAGGCGAAAAACCAAAATGGTCGCGTCCAGGTCATACTATCGAAAGAAATTTAGAAGCCTCTGTAAAAGGAAAATAAAAAATAGCATTGAAGTATATAAAAGCTTCCACCATTAAGGTTGGAAGCTTTTTCTTTTACAACAACACTTTACGACTGACTACTGCTCCTGTTTCCAATGTAATTTGAACAATAAGCACTTTTGTTTTCCAAAATGCTGCTTCAATAAAATGCGTTTTTGTTTTCAATTGTTGCACTTGATACAATTGCCTACCATCCATCGAGTATAGCGACACTTTATTGATTGTCTCTTTTAACGAATTTATCTGAATTTGATTGTTTCGAGTTACAATTTGAACTTCAGCGGAAATTGCTGAGGGAACAGCATTTTTAGATTGAAAACGCAACTCAAACCGATTGTCAAACGTGCCTTTGGTAGTAGTGAATGAATAGGCTTCTTTCTTTAAATCAAATATTTTAGTTTGTTCTTTGTCTTCCAAAAAAATGTTTTGATTTGCAAACAGTCCATCAAAATCATCCAAACTAATCGTATAATTCCCTTCTTGTTTGGCTCGGTAGCCTATCGAAACTGAATCCGAATCATCAAATGGTAAGGCTCTTGCCTGAATACTGTTTTTATCTCCTTCGTTTAGACTATAAAAATCCAACCATTCGTTGCTATCCAACGAAAGTCCGTCAAATAGTATATCTTTCACATTAGTTGCTCCTGTGGCGTACCCCAATAAAATTTGTTTAAAAAGACCTTGTGCGTTGGATAAATTGAGCCAAATTCGGTGTTTTTCAAAGTGGGAAGAAGCTACTGATTTATTTGAACTATTTTTAAAGAATACACTATTCTCTCCTTTTAATCGCATTGCGTTTTTAAAGACAATATCTCCCTGCTGATTGTTCCCTAAAACAAAAAAAGCTTGACCGGATGCAATTTTACCATTTGGAATTGTGTTATTTATCCCGCTATTTTTAGCCGCTGTTCCTACTCCTCCCAAAATAGTATACACGGCATAATCATCAGAGGTATATTGGCCATTATCAATTGGGGTATTGTGTGTCCAAAAATACAAGCTACCCTGTAGCACATTCTGATTCTCTAGAATAAATGCATCGGCATTCAGTGATGAAGGATACGGATTTCCTATCAAATTGGGCGTTTTCGTTTGAGCTATAGGAAGTGAAACCAAACCATTATTGGGTATTCCAGAAAAAGCAGCTTCGAAAATTGCCGGAGTCGTTGCTGAAAAACTTTGAGGCGCTTGAAAAATATAGCCTTTGCCTATAATCATATTTGTATTGTATGATTCATTTTTCCAATGATTTAACTGAGAATTAAAAGAATAAAAGGTAGAAGAAGGCGAATTCGGAGAAAGTAATTTCAATTGTTGACCTGCCACTGGCGAGGACCAATAGGTATAATCCGTTTTACGAACCGGTGTGGTTTTTCGCTTGAACTGAACAACCCCTGTATTTACAACGGAATCATCCGTTTGAAATAAAGAAGCATTATTTTCAAAAACTAAATTTCCGCTTCCGGAATAGTTGGACACCAATTCTAAAGTAGCTGCAGTTGCAACCGTAACTGTTATTCCTGAATTGACTACACAAGAACACATTTTAGTATCAGTCGAAATCTCATAATTGCTATTAAAAATAACCGTTTTATCCTTCGTTGGCAAACCATTGCTCCAATTTTTCCCGTCCCAAATTGTGCCTTCTTGACAAAATAACAACTTCGCGATGCGATGCTTCGAAATTCCGGAAACCGAATTGAAATTACCTCCAATAACCGCTCCACCTTGAACCAAACAAATACTATTCAGTTGCCCATTTAGAATGACTGGAAAAGAAGTGTCATAAGTCCCATCTGGCAATAAGCGCACCATTCTTTTTACAGAAGTACCCTTATAATTCCCCGAAAAAGAACCGCCTACTAAAATCCTTCCATTAGATTGTAAAACAATGGAACGCACTGTTCCTCCACTAAAACCAGTTCCTGAATTAAACGTTGCGTCTGCGGTTCCATTAGAATTAAGTCGTATTATTTTGCCAATCGTTTGTCCGTTGTATTTGGATAGTGAACCTCCCACAAGAATTTTCCCGTCATTTTGTAACGCCATAGTATAAATAGTCCCTACAAATCCTGTCCCAACAGAAAAACTCGAATCAACCGAACCATTTGAATTTAACCGAATTAATTTATTCGATCCAACTCCATTAAAAGTAGCGAAATCTCCTCCCACTACAACCTTTCCATCGGGTTGAATCAATAATAGATTTGGTGTAGCATTAGGATTTGTTCCAATGTTAAAACTAGTATCCAAATCACCGTTTAGCTGTAACCGAATCACTTTTTTAACAGCTACTCCTTTATACGTGGTAAAACTACCCGCCACAATAATTTTGCCGTCAGGCTGCAAAGCCAAAGTATAGACCATATAATTAAAACCAGAACCAACATTAAAAGACGTATCGATATCACCATTCAGATCCAAACGAACCATTCTTTTGACAGGAATATCATTATATTTAGTGAAATTTCCCGCTACTAGAAGTTTTCCGTCTGGCAGTACCACTACTTCTTTGACTGTACTATCAAATCCAGATTGATTGGGATTGAAAGTAGTGTCCAGCTCACCGTTTGCCGTCAGTTTTACAATTCGATTAATGGATTTTCCATTAAATTGAGTAAAACTTCCAAAAGCAATATAACTTCCATTTACTAAAGGAACTATTTTGTCTACTGCTTTATCAAATCCTACTCCAGCGGTTAAATACCCTGAATCCAATTCGCCAACGGTACTAATTTTAGCTAACTTCCCCTGTTTCAAATCATCAAAAAAAGAAAAAGAACCTCCAACAAAAAAGCTATCTATTGATTCAGTTAAAGTGTACACAGTTGCTGAGGCTGGGCCTGCGCCAATATCAAAATTGGTATTCAGTGTTCCGTTTGAATTTAAGAAAACCAGACGATTAACAGCTGTCGACTTATAAGTACCGCTAAAACTACCGCCTACCAGAAATCCGCCAGAAGTACTATGAATCGCATGAACTGCTCCATTATTAAAACCCGTTCCAGACAGAAAACTGGTATCGACGGTTCCATTCGTATTCAAACGAACAATTCTATTTTGAGGCGTTCCATTGTAATTCAGAAAGCTACCTCCTACTACAATTTTACCCTCCGCCTGAATCGCAATAGCTTCAATAGCATCATCAAAACCAGTCCCTATAGAAAAAGTGGTATCAATGCTTCCATCTGAATGCAACCGAACTAATTTGGAATAATTAGCATTCCCGTTAAAAGAACTAAACGTTCCCGAAAGCACTATTTTACCATCAGGAGCAATCGCCACATCGTCAATTGTACTCGTAGTTCCTGTCCCTGTAACGAAACTAGTATCCAAATCGCCATGAGGTAAAACTCTTGCAATTCTGTTTACAGTAATTCCATTGAATTTGGTAAAACTTCCTACCACGAGTAATTTACCATCAGCCTGTAATGCCAATCCATAAATAGTACCACTACTCGCCGCAATAGAAGTGTCGAAAGTAGTATCTCTCGAACCGTCTGCATTCAACCGCACCAAGCGCCCCACTGGAATTCCATTACAAGTAGTAAAGGCTCCTGCCACTATAATTTTGCCATCAGGCTGGATAAGCGAAGTATAAATTTTACTATTGAAAGAAGTACCTAAATTAAATCCAATATCTTTGGAACCATCCGTCTGTAATCGACAGAGATACGGAGTGGCGCTGCCATTGTAATTTAGAAATTCACCTCCTACGATTAATTTTCCGTCGGTCTGAAGAGACAATGTTCGCACGGTTCCGTCAAAACCATCGCCCAAAAGTCCATCATCATACGAATTAAAGTGGGGGTCGAGTTGCACTTCTTGGCTGTAGCCAAAACAAGAAAGAAAAAAGAATAGCACAAAGGCCACCCTTTTTTTAGGTGTAATTTGGGTAAAGTATAACATAAAGGGGGCGCTTTAAATTATGATTTTAAATACTAATTTAACTAGTAATCACAAACTTAACCTAAAAACAGACACATTAAAATACCCACATTTAGTGATTTTTGATAAACCGAAAGATGGCAATCCAAATAAAATACTTACTTTTCGAGTATAAAAACTACCTCATGAGCGAAGTCAATTCCGTTAAAGAAGCGATTCATAAAATAGAACATTTCTGTGCCTATCAGGAGCGTTGCCACGATGAAGTGGTGCAAAAATTACGCACTATGAAAATGGATTCGGCAGAAATTGACGAAATTTTGGCTCATTTAATCCAAGAAAACTACCTCAACGAAAGTCGGTTTGCCTGCAGTTTTGCCCGAGGAAAACACCGCATTAAGTTGTGGGGCAAAGTGCGCATCGTCAACGAATTGAAATTGAGAAACATCACAACTTACAATATCAATTTGGCACTCAAAGAAATTACCCCTGAAGAATACGAAACGAATTTCAATGCTTTGGCCGAACGAAATTGGCATTCCATCAAAGAATCCAGCGGACTCAAAAAACGTAAAAAATGTTGTGATTTTTTATTGAGAAAAGGCTACGAAAGTAATGTAGTGTACGAGAAAGTGAAAGAGTTAGAAGCTGGGAAAAATTAAATTTTTTTGTGCCGTTAGGTACAACATAGAGGTAAAAAAATCCAAGCTTGAGTTTCCGTGCCGTAGGTACGGGATTTCGTACCTAACGGCACTCTTGAAAAATCATGCTACACAAACTACTTTATTCTGTACCTAAAGGCACAATAAAAAAACAATTTAAATTGACAACAACACACTCACCGCATTACCTCCAAAACCAACGGCATTTACCAGTACTTTTTTGATAGGTCTTGTTGGTGTTTCCGCTTTTACAAAAGGAACGCCCACAAACTGATTGTGTTGCAGCATTAGAATAGCCAACTCCAAACTCAAAATGCCCGAAGCACCAAACGTGTGTCCTATTTTCCATTTGTTGGTGGTCAATAAAGGAAGCTTGCTGCCAAATACTTTTTCAATGGCTTTGTATTCCGTCAAATCGCCTTTAATAGTTCCAGGAGCGTGCATTACGATGGCATCTACTTCGGATACATCTGTGTTTGCCAAAGCCATTTTCATGGATTTTTGAAAACAATCTGCCTCCGCAGAAATGGAAATATTGTGTTCTAAAATTTCGGTAGCATAACCAATGCCTTCAATGTAAGCCAAAGCATTTTCTTTTTTCCCAATTTCCAAACAACAAACGCCAGCACCTTCACCCAAAATCATGGTATTTTGCGTTTTATCTAAATCCAACGCACGATTCGGGTAGTGTTCTTCGCTTCGAGAATAAATTTTTAAGGCACGCATTTGGGCAATTGTGAAATCAGTCAAAGGAGCTTCGCTACCGCCAACCAAAAACTTATCTGCCATTCCCGAACGCAACCAAGCTACACCATTCAAGACCGCATGTAAAGCCGTAGAACAAGTGATAGAATGCGAAATTTCTGGACCATCAGTTTGTAAATCGTGCGCTACCCAAGAGGAAATATTCCCTAAAGTAGTGGTGGGTGAAGCCAAGGTTTGTGCTTTGCCCGTTGTGATGTATTCTTGAAAATGTTGTTCAAATAAATCGGTGGCACCACGAGACGAACCGATATTAATTCCGAAAACATCGTTTTTTGACCAACCCGCTTTGGCAATGGCCTTACGAGAAGCCAACATAGCATACAAAACGGAATTGTCTAAGGATTTGTATTTGATATCGGATTGTCTCAAAGCCGCAACTTGCGCTTTTGAATCTTCATCCAAAGGACCTACCCAAGTCTCTTTTTGATCTAAAAACCGACTTTGAAAACACGGGTTAGGATTTTGATACTTATTCCAAATAATTTCTGGTTCATTCCCCAAAGGAGAAACAGAAGCAATGGCCGTTATGGAGATAGTTGGTGACAAAGGACTATTTTTATGCAAAATTACACTATTTCAAGAGCACTTTCGACCACTTGATAGACTTTTTCTAATTGCTCGTCCGTAATTATATAAGGAGGCAAAATGTACACAATATTGCCCACAGGACGTAATACCACCCCGTTTTCAATAAAGAAATTATAGAGTTTGTTACGCAAATTTCCATAATAACTTGCAGCCGATTCCGTCTTGATTTCCAAAGCAAAAATAACGCCTAACACTCGGGTAGTTACTACTTTTGGATGTGATTTAACCCGTTTTTCAAAAGCCAAATGATTCGCATTTACTCGCAAAATATTGGCTTGCATTTCAGGAGTTTGCAACAATTTCAAACTCGCTAAAGCCGCCGCACAACCTGTCGGATTCGCCGTAAACGTATGTCCGTGAAACAAGGCCTTATTAATATCTTCGTCATAAAAAGTATCAAAAATAGGTTGGGTAAAGGTCGTAATTGCCATCGGAATCGTACCGCCTGTTAAGGCTTTGGACAAACACATCATATCGGGCTGTTCTACCAAATAATCCGATGCAAAGGTTTTTCCTGTTTTGCCAAATCCCGTCATCACTTCATCAGCAATGGTCAACACCTTATTTTCTTTACACATTCGAATTAAGGTATCCAAAGCAGCGGGTTCATACATCACCATTCCTGCGGCACCTTGTACCAAAGGTTCGTAGATAAATCCAGCACAATGGTGGATTTTTAGGGCTTTCGCCAAAGCGTTAAAACTAACTTCTTCCTGTCCAACAACAGGAACAGGAATCCGAATTACATCAATAAACATTCCTTGAAAAGCATCTGTAAAAAAAGAAATACCACTCGCTGCCATAGCCGCAAAAGTATCGCCATGAAAGGCATTTTCAAAAGCAATTATCGTTGTTTTCTTTTCTCCTTTATTGAAAAAATACTGCAACGCCACTTTAATCGCCACTTCTACAGCGGTAGATCCATTGTCTGAAAAGAATAATTTTTGTTGATTTTTGGGTAAAATCGCCATCAATTTTTCAGCCAAAACTACAGCAGGTTCATGCGTAAATCCGCCAAAAAGCACGTGTTCTAAAGTAGTCAGTTGTTTGTAAATCGCATCAGCAATGTAGGTATTAGAATGTCCGTACGGATTCACCCACCAAGACGCAATCGCATCAATATATTCTTTATCGTTTTCATCCCACAACAATGCGCCTTTCCCTTTTGTAATGGCAATAGGAGCCGAAGCGGTCTTATGCTGTGTATAGGGATGCCAAAGGAATTGATTGTCTTTTTCGGTTAAACTCATTGGATTTTTGCTATTGAATTTTGACATTGTTATTGCAATTTCAAAAGGTTTTCTCGAAATAAATCGGCATATTCTACTATGACGTTGGTATCAAAATACGGTTCTTGGGCAATTCTGCCAATACACGGCAAACCTGTTCTGTTTAAAATTATAGATTCAGAACTTGTATTTTCTTCGCCAGAAAAAATAATTCCTGCAATGGATAATTTTCGGTTTTGTAGGGCTTCTACCGTCAATAAAGTATGATTAATACTGCCTAAATAATGGCGCGACACCACAATTACTTTATAATCCGATTGAATAATATCCACCACCGATTGTGTTTCATTAAGCGGAACCAAAATGCCTCCCGCTCCTTCAATGACCAAGTGATTCTTGGTTTGAGGTTCTTGAATTTGGTTCAAATCGATAGTTATTCCGTCTTTTGCAGCAGCTAAATGAGGACTTGCCGGAGTTTGCAAAGCGTAGCTATTCGGATGAAATTGTGATTGTGTATTCGAAATCAAATCTTGTACTTTATGCGTATCCGAGTGTTCCAAATCGCCTGCCTGGATGGGTTTCCAATAATCCGCGTGGAGCGCTTCCACAATAATTGCCGAAGCAATTGTTTTGCCTACATCGGTCGAAATGCCTGTTATAAATAATTTCATATTAGCCACGGATAAAACGGATGAAACGGATTATCACTGATTTTTTAAATTAATTTTTCTGTTGTTTGTATATATCATGCGTTTGAATTCAGGTTCTTCACCAAAATTTAATAATAACCCAACTTCAATTTCTGTCGCCTTTAAGTAATTCAATGTTTGAGCCACATGGACATTCATAAGTAATTCAGTCGCTTTTAATTCAACAATAACCTTATCTTCAACTATTAAATCGGCATAATACTCCCCAACAAGTTGTTTCCTAAAATATACTTTAATTTGTTTTTGAGCTTCTACTTTAAACCCTTTATTCTTTAATTCAAAATACATTGCATTTTGGTACACCTTTTCAAGAAACCCAGATCCAAGTTGATTATATACATCAAAGTATATTTTTAAGACTGCATCGGTAATTGTTTTATGTAATAAAGTAGTCATAATAATCCGTGTAAATCTGTAAAATCCGTTTTATCCGTGGCTAAAAACAAAAGTACTCAACAATCGCAATACTTCGGTTATTTCTTGTTCTGAATTGAAGCTGTGCAAACAAAACCGTAAGCGTTCTTGCCCTTCTGGAACAGTAGGAGACAAGATGGGTTTCACATCAAACCCCTTACTTTGCAGTTGTTGTGCTATGCCTTTGACTCTTTCATTCCCCGGAATTATAGCCGATTGAATAGCCGATTTACTTCGAACAAACAACGGTTTTAAACTCAACCGATTCTTTTCTTGATTGAAATGAGCGATGTTATTTTTTAATAGTTGTTGGCTATCCGTTGCTTTCTCCAACTGCTCGTAAGCGGTCAAAATAGTCGCAACCGAATGGGGTGATAAACCCGTTGTATAGATAAAACTCCGAGCAAAATTAACCAAATAACTTTTTAAATCCTCTCCTCCTAGAATGGCAGCTCCATGGCAACCCAATCCTTTGCCAAAAGTCATGATTCGAGCAAAAACAGTTTCTTGTAAATTTAGACTTTGCACCAACCCTTCTCCTTTTTCGCCTAAAACTCCCAAAGCATGTGCCTCATCAACCACTACATAGGCTTTGTGTTTTTCAGCCAATTGGACTAATTCTTCCAAATTAGGCGTATCACCATCCATTGAAAAAACCGATTCGGTAACAATATAAATAGTCGTATCCGGATGTCGAACTAACAATCGTTCTAAATCTTCCAAGTCATTGTGTTGGAATTTATAGGCTTTTGCATTCGATAATTGGATTCCGTCACGAATGGACGCATGACACAATTCATCGTACAAAATCAAATCTCCTTTTTGAGGAACGGCACTAAAAAATCCCACATTCGCATCATATCCCGAATTGAAAATTAAGGCTGCTGGTGCTTGGTGAAATTGAGCAATATAGTCTTCAGCAGTATGATAAACAGTATGATTCCCCGAAAGCAGTCGGGAACCGGTAGCGCCATTTTGTTTCTGATTATGGTCTAACAAATACTGATGTGTAGCTTCAAAAATTACACTGGAATTGGAAAAACCCAAATAATCATTCGAAGCAAAATCAACCAAGCCAGAAGCTTTTGGCAACTGCCTTAGTGCGTTGTTTTGCAACCGAAGTGCTAATTTATCTGAAAGAGTTACAGGTAATTTTTTCATACTCGACAAAAATAAGGCAATTTTTTGATCTTTTGGTTTCTTGAAATTTAGAAACTTGTATGATTGGAAAAATCGAAATCGGTTTCGATTTTGGAATCACTTTGTTTTTGTTAAAAAAATGTTAAAATAGAATCTTAAAAGGGCAAGCCAATCAAATAGTTTTCTACTTTCGGCACAATGAAAAGAATAGCCACCCTTTTTTTAATCGTAACCTTGTTCTATAACATGATAGGTTATTATTTAATGTTTGCTTACCAAGAACAGCAAGCATGGGTAGCGCGTATGGAAAAAACGAGTCATACTGATTTTCGTGTAATGCGTTTGAATGCTTCTTTGTATTCCTTCGCCGATGATACCGAATTTGAAGAAGTGAATGAAGATGTAATTATCAATAACAAAAGCTATCACATCTTTAAAAAACAAGTAAAAGACAATGTTTTGAGTTTGTATTACTTGCCTAATACCAACGAAAATACAGTTAGTAAAGACTTGAATGACATTGTGGATAATCAATTATTCAATAGTGGATCTTCGAAAGATTCTCCAGTAAAAAAATTATTAAAATCGTTTATCAAAGATTATATCGACAATCCTGAAGTGAGCATTCCTATGCAAACAAAAGCAGTTGCTTCTATTAGTTTATTCACAACCAATGGAGTTGACTTTACTAATCCAGGACATCTTTCCTTACCTTATTCCCCTCCGGATTTTATTTAATTTTCGGTTTTAACCCATTTACGAATTGATTGATTTTTCAGCAGGAATAGTTGTATTTATATGACTAATACAAGTGCATTTGAAATCAAATATTTTAATACATTTTCATCATTGGTAAATTGGTGTAAACCTTTGGCGTAAACCCTTTTTTAAGGGTAATTCTACACGTCTAATTCATTATTACATTTTCTATTTATTTTTCTTAAAAATAAATATTCTATTGAGCTATCCTAAATTAATAGGAAGCTTATGCCTACTCTAATTCTCAGAAAAATAGAGTACAGAATATTCATTTTTAAGACCCAACCAATTACTAAAAAAATGAAAAAAATTTACTTCTGTTGCCTACTATTAGGCTCTTTATTCGCCAACGCTCAAACCGAAATCGACGGTATTATGATGAGTAAAAATCAACTTTGTACCGGAGCAGTCTATCAGTACAGTGCTTGGAACAACTATTGGGAAGGCAGCTTCAAAAGAGACAATCAAAATTTAGGAACAGTCTCGAATAACAATATCAGCGTAAATGCTAACTATGGTCTTTCTGATAAATTGAACGTTATTGTGAGTTTGCCTTATATTACTAGCAAGGCTTCTGCAGGTACTTTAAAAGGGCAAAATGGATTGCAAGATTTTTCAGCAACGGTGAAATACATGCCAATCGAAAAGACTATTGGAGGAGCTACTTATTCTTTATACACTATTGCAGGGATTTCGATTCCAACAACAAACTATGCTGCTGACTTTCTACCATTAAGCATTGGTTTACAAAGTAGAACAGGAACTTTTCGTTTGATGGGAGATTATCAAAGAGGTCACTTTTTCACCACGCTATCTGGTGCTTATTTAAAAAGAGCTAAAATTACAATTGATCGAAATGCCTATTTCACAACCGAAATGGTTTATTCTAATGAGGTAGTCATGCCTGATGTAATCAATGTTAATTTTAGAATGGGGTATCGTTCTAATCGTTTGATTGCCGAAGCTATTGTAGATAATCAAGTGACTCAAGGTGGTTTTGATATTACAAAAAACAATATGCCATTTCCTAGCAATACTATGAATGCACTTAAAGTTGGTGTTCATACCAAGTATACTTTCCCTAAAAAAGAAGCGCTATCAATTGTAGGCGGATTCAATCGTGTCCTAGACGGACGTAATGTAGGTCAAACGAATACTGTATACGCAGGATTCTTTTATATCATCAACTTCAATACAAAATAAAATGAAAAATATAATTATAACTCTTTTTGGCTTTATTTCATTAGCCCTACTTTCTTCTTGCAGCAATGAAATTTATGATCGTTCTGAAAGCTATCCATCGCTAATTTCTTCTAATAAAGATGATTTAGCAGGGACTTGGCGAACAATTTTACTATCTGCTCCAGACGAATTCAGCTTAGATGCTCCTATAGCGACTACAAATGCTTCCTTTACTAGAGAATTAAACGAAATTAAAAGCTATCAAGCCAATATTACCGATGAACAAAAAGCTATTATTAAATATTGGAGTGCTGGAAGTGTTTTACGCTGGAACGAGATTATGCGCACCTTAGTTGCCAGACATAATCTACCACCCTATCAAAATGCAGATGGAAGTTATCCAACTCCTTCCGCAGCTAATCCATTTGCAAACACCCCTTTCCCTTTTTCAAATCCGCCATATGCCGCACGTGCTTATGCCTACGTAAGTGCAGCTCAATATGATGCTTTGGTAGCTGCCTGGCATTATAAAAAATTATATAATCGAGTGGCCCCGTATGTAGCAGATAACACCTTAAATGTGTTAATTCCAAAGAGCAGCTTGCCTTCTTATCCATCTGAAGACGGCGTATTGGCGGGAGTTACAGTAGAATTGTTAAAATTATTATTTCCTACTGAAATTGCGTATATCGACGGAAAAGCAGAGGAAGAAAAATTATATCGCATTATCAGTGGGGCTAACGTACGAAGTGATGTGGAAGCCGGAATTACCTTGGGTAGAAAGATTGCTGCAAAATACATTTCAAGAGCGGCTGGTGACGGGATGGGAGCTGCTGTAGGAAATCAGACCATTTGGACACAGCTACAAACCCAAACAACTGCTACAGGAGAAACGCCTTGGTTGTCTTTGGATTTACCTGTTAGACCTCCTATGTTGCCTTTATTTGGAAATGTTCGTTCGTTTTTAATGTCATCATCTGATGTAGTAGCAAGTCGTCCTGTACCGCCTCCGTCAACGAGATCAACCCAATTTGCTACGGAATTAGCAGAAGTAAAATCATTCAGTCAAAATGCGACTAGAAAACAAATGGAAATTGTTACGTTTTGGGCTGACGGAGTGGGAACTTATACTCCTCCTGGACATTGGAATGCTATTGCTGCTGATGCTTTCGTACCACAAAATTATAGCGAAGTACGTTGGGCTAGAAATATGGCTCTGCTAAACCTTTCTTTAATGGATGCGGCTATCAGTTGTTGGGATGCTAAATATTACTATTTTAATCCAAGACCGACACAAATGGATTCCTCTATAAAAACGTTAACTGGTGTTCCAAATTTTCCAGCCTATGTATCCGGGCATTCTACTTTTAGTGGAGCGGCAGCTACTGTATTATCACATATAATTCCTGCTAAAGCAGAAGAATTCAAAGCTTTAGCAAAAGACGCATCCAACTCACGTTTGTTTGGGGCCATTCATTATAGAAGTGATTGTGAAAAAGGATTGCTTTTAGGTGAAACTGTTGGTGGATTTGCAGTTACAAGAGCCCGTATTGACGGTGCAGAATAAATCATACTTAAGTTGAAAATTTTAATACGTGGTTTGTTTTATTTTCAACTAATCTCAAGCAAATATCTAGTATTTGCTTGAGATTAAATTAAATACAAATTTTTAAAAATATACTCCTATGACACAATTATTTAATTCATTTTATTTTTCATTTAGCGAAAAAATAGAAAAACACAGTGTTATCATAATGCGTATTGCCTTAGCTATTGTTTACATTTGGTTTGGCGGTTTAAAAATAATTGGACTAAGTCCCGCTGGGGATCTGGTAGAACACACTGTTTTTTGGTTCAAACCGGAAATATTTATTCCTGTACTTGGAATCTGCGAGGTACTAATTGGTTTGGGACTATTAATTAAACGATTTGTACCTATTACTGTTTTGTTATTGTTGCTACACATGGTAGCTACTATTTTCCCTCTTTTTATACTAACAGATGCTTGTTTTGATGCTTTCCCCTATCGTCCGACTTTAGTTGGTCAATACATTATCAAAAACTTAGTGTTAGTTGCAGGAGCTTTAGTCATTGCAGGGAAACACAATAAAAAGTATTGCACTCAAAAACTATAAGTATCAAAAACAAAAAAGCCTAACAAATGTTAGGCTTTTTTTATACAATCAAATTCGTATTAGTCTGCTAATAGAATTACTTTATTATCTTTCATTTCGATTGTTCCTGACTCTACTGCTAAAGTATACAATTGGTCATTTACTCTCGTTAATTTAGATGCTGCTTCTTTAGAAAGCGTAAAACTTGGCGCTGCAATTTTTACTGTACCTTTCTTAAGCAAAGAAACAATTGGCGCGTGATTATTCAAGATTTGAAAATCTCCATCTACTCCTGGAAGGTACAATGACGTAATCTCTCCTGAAAATAACTTTGCCTCTGGTGATACTATTTCTAAAATCATTTTTTAATAATTGATAATTAATAATTGACAATGGATAATTAATTGTCAATTATCAATTGTTAATTGCACATTTACTATGCTTCTGCCAACATTTTTTCTCCAGCCTCAATAGCTTGTTCAATAGTCCCTTTAAGGTTGAAAGCTGCTTCTGGCAAGTGATCTAATTCACCATCAATAATCATATTAAATCCTTTGATAGTATCTTTAATGTCAACTAATACCCCTGGAATTCCTGTAAATTGCTCAGCAACGTGGAATGGTTGAGATAAGAAACGTTGTACACGACGTGCTCTAGATACAGATAGTTTGTCTTCTTCAGACAACTCTTCCATACCAAGGATTGCGATAATATCTTGTAATTGTTTGTATTTTTGAAGAATCTCTTTTACTCTTTGCGCACAGTCATAGTGCTCATCTCCTAAAATTTGTGGCGTTAGGATTCTTGAAGTAGAATCTAACGGATCCACCGCTGGATAAATACCTAACTCAGCAATTTTACGAGACAATACAGTTGTTGCATCTAAGTGAGCAAATGTAGTTGCTGGTGCCGGGTCAGTTAAGTCATCCGCAGGAACGTAAACCGCTTGAACAGAAGTGATAGATCCTTTGTTTGTAGAAGTAATACGCTCTTGCATAGCCCCCATTTCAGTTGCTAATGTTGGTTGGTATCCTACTGCAGATGGCATACGACCTAAAAGTGCCGATACCTCAGAACCTGCTTGTGTAAAACGGAAGATATTATCCACAAAGAACAATACATCTTTACCTTGATCAGATCCAGCTCCATCACGGAAATACTCAGCGATAGATAATCCAGAAAGTGCTACACGAGCACGAGCTCCTGGTGGCTCATTCATTTGTCCGAAAACGAAAGTAGCTTTTGACTCTCTCATTCCTGGCATATCTACTTTAGACAAATCCCATCCTCCATTTTCCATAGAGTGCATGAAATCTTCTCCGTATTTAATAATTCCTGACTCTAACATCTCACGAAGCAAGTCATTTCCTTCACGTGTTCTTTCTCCTACTCCTGCGAATACTGAAAGTCCACCGTGACCTTTTGCAATATTGTTAATCAACTCTTGAATCAATACTGTCTTACCTACTCCAGCACCACCAAACAATCCAATTTTACCTCCTTTTGCATAAGGCTCAATCAAATCGATTACTTTAATACCTGTAAATAAAACTTCAGAAGAAGTTGATAAATCTTCGAATTTTGGAGCCGATCTATGGATTGACAATCCATTTTCTCCTGTTTTAGGCAAGTTTCCTAAACCATCAATTGCATCTCCAATTACGTTGAATAAACGTCCGTAAACATCTGGACCAATTGGCATTTGGATTGGATTCCCTGTACCTACTACTTCATAACCTCTGCTCAAACCATCTGTTGAATCCATCGAAATAGTACGAACGGTATTTTCACCAATATGTGATTGTACTTCTAGAACTAAGATTGTTCCATCTTTTCTTGTGATTTCTAACGAATCATAAATTTTTGGAAGTTCTACATCTTTACCGTTGAAAACAACATCAACTACTGGACCAATGATTTGGGCAACTTTTCCTATTACTTTAGACATTACTTATGTATTTATTAAATAGCTATTTAGGTTTATGAAATTCACTTAACCGAGAGTCGCCGATTAAATGCTTTTTTTCAGAGTGCAAAGATAATTTTTAAAATATAAAATCAATAATTTTTTTATAAAAAATCAGGATAATTTTACTTACAAACAAAAAACCACTACACAAATGCAGTGGTTTTTTGATTTATTATAATAAATGGATTCTATTACAAACTAGCAGGGAATAAAATTCTGTAATTGCCTAGATCTACTTTTTTCAAAGTCGAAGAATATTTTGTATTGATAGCTTCAATAAAAGCATTAGCAATTAATGCATAACCTCTAGGGCTTGGATGTACTCCATCCAAAGAAAAAGAACCTCCAAAAACATACGTAGCTGTCATTGTAAAATTATTACTCACTATTCCTGTAGTTGACAATTTATCCATAATCGCTTTAGCATCAACAAAAGCCAACCCTTTTGAATCAGCAATTGCTCTGATACTTGTATTGTAAGCATCTGTAGCAATTTTAATTTCAGCTGTTTCAGAAGGAATTAACACATGTGCATCTTGTAAAGGAAAAGTAATCCCAAATTTATTTAATGGCGATGGTGGCGCAATACCTAATCCTGAAGTAGTTGCAGTTGGCGCAGCTCCAATAACAGATTGTGTTGGCAACAATACTAAATCAGTAGCTGTAGCCTGACGAGCTTGGCCAAAAACGGCTCCGTAAAAAGCAGCTGTTTGCGCCCCTAAAGAAGGAGTAAAAGCAGCTGTTAATTGAGCCGATAAATTCGTTAAAGATTCGTCTTTAATCAAAAGAGGATTCGCTACAGTTGTAGAAAGTAAGTTAATTCTATCTCCCGCACCAAAAACAGTCAATACCTGTTTTAGGGGACCATATAATTGTGTATTTAAGGCAGAAATAGTTGCTTGGCCTACAGCTACATTTCCTCCACCAAGAACTGATGTAGATAATGGATTAATAGGCACTGTTGTAAAATAAGGCAAAGTAGATACATAAGGTAAATTAGCCACAACTCCTTTAGCACCATTAGCAGTCAAATTTGTAATCAAAGCATTATACGCGTAAGCAAAAACCCCTGGATCTGTAATATCATTTGAAGCGTAAGTTGCTGCATTATTGTTTCCTGTTTGGTTTACTCCAACACCTCCAGAAGTAGCATAACCTAATACGTCATTACCGCCAATCCATAGAGAAAAGAAGGTTGGCGCTTGCGCTACAGCATCAGATAAAACAGTAGAAGTCGCTGAGGTTGCAAAACGAGCATAATATGGATTAGCTAATCCTGCTGCAACACCAGCCACATTTCCATAACCCGCAGCAACTAAATGATAACTTTTAGCACCAGGCACTCCTAAATTATTAAAAGGCCCAGTTAACTTAGTTGCTATATTAGTTGATGGCGCTCCTGAAACAGCTACTGGAGCTGCTCCATTGAAATACAAACGTTGTCCTGCAACAAGATTTCCACCTAATAAAAGTCCACCTACATTATCAGCCATAAAAGGCGTACTAAATGTACCACCTCCAGCTGCAGCAAATTGTTGAGAAAGGACATTAGGATAAGCTCCTTTTTGACCTTCAATAAACAAAGCACCATCGCTATAACCAGCAGCGAAAGAATCTCCTAAAGCTATATATTTTGAAAAATTAGCTGTTCCTGCTGAAACTGGTTCTTCAACAACAACATCGTCATCATTAGTACAAGCTACAAAGGTCAACGAAACCAGAAATAGCCATTTGAAATTTTTTATCATGATTGTATTTTTTTAAAAAATTATTAAATCAATTATGGATTAATTGTCCATGAAGCAAAATATTGTTGACCTATTGATCCTGCTCCTAACACCTGTGTATATTCTTTACCACCAATGTTAGCTGCTCCAATTTTAAGCGTAGACTTCAGTTTTGGCATGTTGTAATTCACTTGCGCATCAATTACTGTAGCCGATTTAATTATTCCATCTACCATTGTAGATTGCCATAAGTATTCACTATTCCATCTTCCACTTACATTAAATCCAAAATTATCGAATAATTTTTCGTTTCCGAATGACGCTTTTACTCTATGTTTTGGAGTGTTAAATCCAGCTTCAAAACTAGGATCTTGAGATTGATCAAAATTAAATTCAGCATAATTATAATTAACGCCTACTTCAAAATCTTTGTACACTTTTTTAGCCAATCCTAAACCAAAACCAAGAGATTTAATTTCTACACCCGTATTCGTATACAACTGGAATGCTCTATAATTTCCGTTTTGTAAGGCATGTAAAGACTGTGTTCCTAAATCAGTTGCACCACCTGCAGGATTTGGAGCATCTTGTGCTTTACCATATAATGGGGCTACTACATTTAAGTTCCCAATAAAGTTATTATAGGTATTATAATATCCATTGATGTCAACCGACATGTCTTTGATAAATGAACGGTATCCTATCTCAAAAGCTTTAACTTCTTCTGGTTTCACAAACGCTAAATTTGTTTTTTTCAATAAAGCTGGATTCCCTGTTGCTGTAAGAGCTCCAACTGAAGCTGCAGTATATGAGTTGTTGTAAGCATTCAAACCAGTAATATTAACCGATGTTCCACCTGCAAAAAACTGTCCCGTTGTAGTCGAAACAGGTAATGTTTCTTTGTATCTAGTCAAATTGTCTGGTGCTGACCCTAACAAGATTGCGCTACCTACATTAAACCCAATGTATTGATCTTGAGTGGATGGATTTCTAAAACCTGTTTGAAAAGAAGCTCTAAAATTATGCTTTCTGCTTTCGCCTCCTGAATACACAAAAGAAACTCTTGGTGAAACATTACCATCAAAATTTTTAGATTTATCATAACGAACAGAACCTGTAAATTTCAATCTGTCGTCCATTAATTTTTTAGTTAACTGAGTGTAAG
The DNA here is from genome assembly GCF_024642105.1 of Flavobacterium sp. Taxonomy (GTDB): domain Bacteria; phylum Bacteroidota; class Bacteroidia; order Flavobacteriales; family Flavobacteriaceae; genus Flavobacterium. The sequence continues at coordinate 57,265 of NZ_JAHEBT010000056.1, read as the reverse complement.
CACCATATTCGTTGTAATTGATTGGTCCAGACGCATCAGTATAAATTCTACCATGAGAATTCAATTGATATGCTCTATAAGAACCTCCAACTTGAATTTCTGCAAATTTGATAATATCTTTAAAGTTATAATTGGCATCTGAATGGTAAATTCGAGAATTATCAACTAATTTTGATCCAGACAATACGCTTGCTTCATTAGTTACTTGATCAAAAGCACTTTTGAAACCAGCTGTTCCAGGTAATAATCTTCCGGTATCTGCAACTGTTCTTGCTACTTTGTGCGCATTTTCTGGAGTCATCCCTCCTAAAGTAGATTGAATATAAGCTCCTGCATATTCTCCAAACCATTGACTATCTGCTTTCCATTTACGGTTAACATTAATCCCTGTAAACAACATATCATACGACTTCCCTCCGTCTTCTGTAGTAGTATAACCTCTTAAGAAGAAATTTTTACCTTTGAATTCTAATTTATGCTGTTGCATAAAAAAATTGTTCAAGTAATATCTATTGGCGCCTTGGTAAACGGCATTTCCAAAACCAAATTTACTTTGCCATATTACCTCTAAATTTTCATTCCCAAAAGGTCTTACATGTAATGAGAAATCAATTTTCGTATTAGATGCTTTGTTATCTGTTAAATCAACCTCATTGTATCCCGTTCTACTCACATTAGTACTTGGTAATAAATTAACTGCTCCAGCAGGAATTCTTCCCAATGAAGCCAATGCATTACCAACTCCTTTTAAATTAGTAGAAACTTCATCTCCGTACACATTAATTCCATCATAATTGATATGACTTCTATCTCTTCCTAAAGTTGTTTTATCATCATAATTAGTCGCATACCAATCGGTCGCTTTCATATAAGTAAAATTAGCTTTGGCAGCAAAATAAGGATTGAACGCTTTTGCCATACGTATTCCATAATCTACATAATCGTTAACACCTGCTGCTTGCTGACTTGTTTGACCATATTTAGCATAAGCTCTGATTCCTTGGCTTGTAAATGGGCTTTTACTGTTCATAAACAAAATCCCATTGAATGCATTCGCTCCATATAAAGCAGATGATGCTCCAGGCAACAGTTCAACACTCTGAACATCAATCTCAGAAACACCAATCATATTACCAATCACGAAGTTCAACAACGGAGAGGAGTTGTCCATTCCGTCTACTAATTGCATGAAACGAACATTAGCAACTGTAGCAAAACCTCTAGTGTTGATCGATTTGAACGACATACTACTAGTGTTCATTTGAACTTCTTTCAAGTTTTCTAATCCTTCATAAAAAGTGGCAGAAGCCGTTTTCTTAATATCAGCAATCCCCATTCTCTCAATGGTTACAGGAGATTCTAATACACGCTCTGGTGTTCTTGAAGCCGAAACTACAATTTCATTTAATTTAGTTTCTTCATCTAAAAGTTTTACGATTACTTTTTGATTTGCTCCCGAAACCGTGATTTTTTTAGCTCCAAAACCTAAAGCTGTAATCTCTATTTGGTATGGGAATTTTTTTGATGTGCTTAAAATAAATTTTCCGTCAACATCACTAATTGTTCCTGAATTGTCTCCAACAACTTTAATATTGGCTCCTGGAATGGGTTGATTGTTACTGTCTGAAACAGAACCTGAAATTGAATTTTGAGCAAATGAAATGCTACAAAAAAACAAGGTCAAAAAAAGCAAGTATACTCTCATTGGTTAAAATTTTGTTGGTTTATGCGACCAAAATACAAATATTTTTGGCTATTATTAAAATTATAGGGTAAAAATTTCATATTTAATAACGATTCTTTCCATTTATAATTAATTGATAGTCTCCTTAATTAAACAATTAATAACAAATTGTTTCTTACGCAATTAAAAAGTCACGCTATACAAACAAAAATGAATAAATAGTAGAAAAAAAATTGCAATAACATCAAAATAAAAAAAGCAAGAAATATCTTGCTTTTTGTGTAGTTATTAAATTTTAATGTATTATTCCACGGTAACCGATTTAGCTAAATTTCTTGGCTGGTCTACATTACAGCCTCTCATAACCGCAATGTGGTACGACAACAACTGCAATGGAATTGTAGTGATTAATGGCGATAAAGCATCTGAAGTTTCCGGAATTTCAATCACATAATCAGCTAGTTCTCGAACTTGAGTGTCTCCTTTAGTCACAACAGCTATAATTCGACCACTTCTTGATTTAATTTCCTGAATATTACTTACAATTTTATCATAATGCCCTTGTTTTGGTGCAATTACAATTACTGGCATTTGCTCATCAATTAAAGCGATTGGTCCGTGTTTCATCTCAGCTGCAGGATACCCTTCAGCATGAATATAAGATATCTCTTTTAATTTTAATGCGCCTTCTAAAGCAACTGGAAAATTATACCCTCTCCCTAAGTACAAGCAATTGTGTGCCTCTTTAAATGTAGCTGCAATTTCTTTTGTGCTTTCATTCGTTTCCAAAGCTTCTTTTACTTTTTCAGGAATTATTTCTAATTCTTGCAGATACATGTGGAAGTCAGAGTTTGACAACGTTCCTTTGGCTTTAGCCAAACGCAACGCAATCATTGTCAATACTGTAATTTGAGTAGTAAATGCTTTTGTTGAAGCTACCCCAATCTCAGGTCCAGCGTGCGTATAAGCACCCGCGTGACTTTCTCTTGAGATTGAAGAACCAACCACATTACAAACGCCAAATACAAAAGCTCCGTGTTCTTTTGCCAATTTAATTGCTGCCATTGTATCAGCTGTTTCTCCTGATTGAGAAATAGCAATAACTACATCTTTGCTGCTAATAATTGGATTTCTATATCTGAATTCTGAAGCATATTCTACTTCAACTGGAATTCTTGTAAATTCTTCAAAAACATATTCAGCAACTAAACCTGCGTGCCATGAAGTTCCACAAGCCACTATGATGATTCGGTCGGCATTAAGAAATTTTTCCAAATTATCTTCCACACCAGCCATTTGAATTATTCCCTCATTGACATGTAATCTTCCTCTGTAGGTATCTTTGATTACACTAGGCTGCTCATAAATCTCTTTCAACATAAAATGATCATAACCCCCTTTTTCAATTTGTTCCAAATTCATTTGAAGCTCTTGAATATAAGGATCAACCAAAGTATCGTCTTTGATTTTTCTAATTTTCATTGGTTTGTGCAACCTAATATTAGCCATTTCGCCATCTTCTAAATAGATAGCATTTGAAGTATATTCAATAAATGGAGAAGCATCTGAAGCAATAAAATACTCTCCTTCTCCCACACCAATTGCTAGCGGACTCCCTAAACGAGCTGCAACAATTTCATCTGGATTTTTTTTGTCGAAAACAGCAATTGCATACGCCCCTACTACTTGATTTAAAGCAACTTGAACTGCTTTTCCTAATTTTAAATTTTCTTTGATTTGAATTTCTTCAATCAGATTAACTAATACTTCTGAATCCGTATCCGAATGGAAAACATATCCTCTTTTAAGCAACTCTTCTTTTAAAGGCGCATAATTTTCAATAATTCCATTGTGGATTATGGCTAAATCCCCTGAATTAGAAAGATGTGGATGTGAGTTAACATCATTGGGAACACCATGAGTAGCCCATCGTGTATGGCCTATTCCTATAGTGCCGTTGGTTGTAATCTCTGTTGCTGCTTTCGCTTCAAGATCAGACACTTTACCTTTAGTTTTGCACAGTTTCAATTCTTCTCCATCGTACAACATGACACCCGCGCTATCATAACCGCGGTATTCTAATCTTTTCAATCCTTTAATAACAATAGGATAAGCTTCTCTATAACCAATGTATCCAACTATTCCACACATAATCTGAGTCTAATTAGGTTTTGTATAATAAATTTGAAGTTTCAATCTTTTATCTTCCGGAACAGAAGGGTGACTTCCATAAAGAATTGTTCCAAGCGGATTCATAACAGATGATTTTGCCACTTTTGAAGAAAATGCATTTGCTGTTTTCAATTTTGAGAAAGAGGCGTCTGCAATATTTTCAGTAACCACTAAGCCTAATTTAACATTCGTCGAATCGGCATATTTTACTAAGTTTCTAATCTGATTGGTAATTCTAATTTTATAGGTTTGACCTCTTCCATTAGTAACCGCCTCTTTATTGATTAATCCACTAAAAACATATTTAGATTTTTTAGCATCAGAGGCATTTGTTACATCTAAATAATAATCAACTACTGGACGATTATTGGTTAAATCATATAAATAAACACGATTGGGTTCATTACTTGATGCCATTTTAGCAGCATCGATATGGAAAATCAGGTTAGCTTCATTAATCAACCAACCTTTACTTCGTATTAAATCTAACTCTCCTGGGGTTTTAAAAAGATCAATGACCGTCATAGCACCTTCTCCACCTTTCAAATACAAATTAGCATCTCCTGAAGCTGTATTAGGATTATTTACTGCATTTGTATAGGATGAATTTACATCTGTTTGATCTAATAGATTCACAGAGTTGCCTGTTAAATTAAGATCCATAGTTTTAGGAACCCTTGTTGTTACTCCATTGGTAACTAAATCTTCCGTATAGCTTATTGTAATTTTTCCCGCTTTAAAATTCATCAACGCCATACTGCCTGAACTTCCCGACACACTTTCTATTTTAAAATACAATCCTCTAAAATAATCTTTAAACACATCATTTGTAGCTAATTTAGAAGCAGGTGCACTCAGTATTTTAGATGCAAAAAAACTATTGTTTAATTTCAAACGCATGGCTGGCACAGAACGCGTAGTAGTAACTTTTCCGTCAGTGGCAGTAGTTTTTTGTACAATTTCTTTAGGGTCAAAAAAGAAAGCATCATTCTGAGACACACTAGTTGAATTATTCAAACGAGAACCTACTTTGGCATTTTCAAAAATAGCCGTTTGGTCTGTATAAAAGGATTGTGCTTCTTGAAATCCACTCGCTGGATCTAAGTCTCGCATATAATAATTCGATTCGTATATACTCAATTTTATGGGTGCTTGTGCTCCATAAATAGAATCCAATTCATACACATGACTACCATCAGTATTAGTTGATTTTAAAGTACTGAAATATGGTACTGATAAATACACACTATCTACAACTGCATTCGCGCCAATAGTAGGAGCTAAAGTTCCCAAATTTAATTGTGTTGCAAAATGAGCTGTTGTTTTACCAAAAGCAGGGTCATTATAAATCCCTAATGCATTTACAGCGAGATTACTCGCGTCAACTGGTCCTATTTTCTGATTATAGGCAACTACATTTGAAGTATATTGTAAAAAATCAAAATGATTATCTCCTAGTAAATCTGCACCAATCTCATTGTAATCTTTATCACAAGAATATAAGAAAAGAACACCAGCTACTATAAGTATTTTCTTAAAAAAAGAAGTATTGTACATGTTTTGTTTTAAAGTTTAATTTTTAAAGAACTTCATTTTTGTAGAAATTAGTATACGCTTCTGCAAATACTTCTTTCGATTGGAAAGGTAAAAAAGGTTTTCCTGAAGATTCTATAAATTTTGTTAAACTTGGCGATAGATTTTCAGAAGCAATAATAACTGCGTCTGAATGTTTTACAGTTGCTTTAATAATGTTTTCGTAATCAGGCACTTCCAAATCCAAAATAGACTCTAATGGTACATTATCAAATTTCACTTTGTTAATCATTTCTGCATCTAACGTTCCCTCAAATGATTGACTGTATACAGAAGTAACTATTTTAGTATCTGAAAATAAGGCTTCATTTTTATAAAAATGCTTCATGTAAATAGGCAACATTGCTGCCATCCAACCGTGAACATGAATAATATCCGGAACCCAATTCAATTTTTTAACCGTTTCTACTACTCCTTTTGCAAAGAAAATAGCACGTTCATCATTGTCTGGGTACAAGTTTCCTTCTTCGTCTGAAAATGTGGATTTTCTTTTGAAGTACTCATCATTATCAATAAAGTACACCTGTATTCTTTCCTTTGGAATTGATGCCACCTTGATAATCAATGGCATATCCAAATCATTTACTACCAAATTCATCCCTGAAAGTCGAATTACCTCATGCAATTGATGTCTTCTCTCATTGATATTTCCATATCTTGGCATAAAAATTCTAATCTGTCCGCCTTGATCATTAATCATTTTCGGCACATCGTAGGACATCAAAGAAACCTCATTTTCAGCAAGATAAGGAACTACTTCAGATGATACATATAATATCCTCTTGTCTTTCATATTATAATTTACTTAATTTTTTGGCAATAAAAACCGAGCAAAATTACAAAAATTTATGCACTTTATAACAAATATGTTAAGTTTGCACTCCATTTAAAACATCCATCATGCACATTTTCTACGGAAAAGCACCCTTAATAGCACACCTAAAACCTATTAAATCAGCACATTCCACTATTGGATTTGTCCCAACAATGGGCGCTTTGCACGCTGGACACCTAGCTTTAATGGAACTTTCTTTACAAGAAAACGACTATACGGTGGTGAGCATTTTTGTCAATCCAACCCAATTTAATAACCCGGAAGATTTAGCCAAATATCCTCGAACTTTAGAAGAAGATGTAAGAAAAATTACCGCTTTGAATCCGGAAATTATGGTGTACGCACCCTCTGTTGAAGATATTTACGATGGTAATCCTGTTTCTCAATCTTTTGATTTTGACGGATTAGAAAACCAAATGGAAGGCAAATTTAGACCCGGACATTTTGATGGAGTAGGCACAATTGTGAAACAGCTGTTTGAAATTGTAACGCCAACGAATGCTTATTTTGGAGAAAAGGATTTCCAACAATTGCAAATTGTCAAAAAATTAGTAGTCAAAAATCAGTTACCAGTCACTATCATTGGTTGTCCTATTTATAGAGAAGCCAATCAACTTGCCATGAGTTCAAGAAACGAGCGCTTGTCGGCTGAAGAACGAAACCAAGCAAGCTTAATTTACCAAACACTACTTCAGGCCAAAGAGAAATTTCAAAATGGAACTGTAGAAAGTGTGAATCAATTGGTACAACAGACTTTTGAAAACCACCCATTATTTGACTTGGAATACTTTGTCATCGCCGATGAAGAGACACTATTGCCTTGCACAACCAAAGAAAAACATAAGAATTACCGCGCATTTATTGCGGTTTTTGTTAACAATATTCGATTGATTGATACCATTTCACTAAATTAATTTACTTTTGCACCATGCAAATTCAAGTAGTAAAATCAAAAATACACCGCGTTAAAGTAACCGGAGCCGATTTAAATTACATCGGGAGCATCACTATTGACGAGGCTTTACTCGAAGCTTCTAACATTATTGAAGGCGAAAAAGTAGCTATCGTGAACGTAAACAATGGCGAACGTTTTGAAACCTATGCTATTAAAGGAGAAAAAAACTCCGGCACCATCACTTTAAACGGGCCAGCCGCTCGAAAAGTACAAAAAGACGATATCATTATTATTATTTCGTATGCGACACTCGAGTTTGAAGAAGCTAAAACTTTCAAGCCGTGGATTATTTTTCCTAATGAAAATGATAATTCCTTGACATAATCGAAATCCCCTTTATATAAATAAAACCACTCTCAAAAGGAGTGGTTTTTTTGTTATTTCATTAACCCTTATTTATATTATTTTTATTAGAACATTCTTTACTGTAAATTTGAATTCAATTTATTCCAAGAATTATGTCGAAAGTCAAAACTACTTTTTTCTGTCAAAACTGCGGAACACAATATGCCAAATGGCAAGGACAATGCAACGCCTGTAAAGAATGGAACACCATTGCCGAAGAGATTGTTCAAAAACAAGAAAAAGTAGCTTGGAAAAGCGAACCGACAGTTGCTGGAAAAGCACCAAAACCTTTGCGAATAAATGAAATCGATTCTACCCAAGAAATTCGCTTAGACACGACTGACAATGAACTCAACCGCGTTTTAGGAGGTGGTATTGTTCCTGGATCTTTGATTCTTTTGGGAGGTGAACCGGGTATCGGAAAAAGTACACTTTTGCTTCAAATTTCCCTCAGTTTACCTTATAAAACGCTTTATGTTTCGGGTGAAGAAAGTCAAAAACAAATTAAAATGCGTGCGGAGCGCATTACACCAAACGGCGATAATTGCTATATTCTGACCGAAACCAAAACACAAAATATCTTCAAACAAATTGAAGCCATCCAACCTGAAATTGTCATTATTGATTCGATTCAGACACTTCATACCGATTATATTGAATCCACACCAGGCAGTATTTCTCAAATTAGAGAAACAACGGCTGAGTTGATTAAATTTGCTAAAGAAACCAATATTCCTGTTATTTTAATTGGTCATATTACCAAAGACGGCACCATTGCAGGTCCAAAAATTTTGGAACACATGGTCGATACCGTTTTGCAATTTGAAGGCGACAGAAATCATGTGTACCGCATTTTGCGTTCGCTAAAAAATCGTTTTGGATCTACTGCTGAAATCGGAATTTACGAAATGTTAGGCAGCGGCTTACGCGAAGTGTCCAATCCTTCGGAGATTTTGATTTCGCACAAAGACGAAGAATTATCAGGAACTGCCATTGCCACTACTTTAGAGGGTATGCGCCCTTTGATGCTCGAAATACAAGCTTTAGTAAGCACCGCCGTGTACGGAACGCCTCAACGTAGCACGACTGGATACAATGCCAAAAGACTGAATATGATTTTGGCAGTTTTAGAAAAACGAGCCGGTTTCCGTTTGGGTGCCAAAGACGTTTTCTTAAACATCACTGGAGGTATTTCCGTGGACGATCCGGCTATTGATTTAGCGGTGGTTGCCGCTATTTTATCTTCCAATGAAGACATTCCTGTCAATAAAGATTTTTGTTTTGCTGGCGAGGTAGGTCTTTCTGGTGAAATTCGTCCCGTAAACCGAGTGGATCAACGCATTCAAGAAGCCGAAAAATTAGGATTTTCGACCATTTTTGTGTCCAAATACAATAAAATTGCGTTGAAAAATCCTGGAATTAAAATTCGTCTAGTGGCTAAAATTGAAGATGTGGCAGGGGAATTATTTGGGTAATTCACTAACACAGATTTCACAAATTGCCACCGATTTAAAAAAACACTCTGTATTTGGAAATTAATCCTTTTCACCTTAACCGCAACCAAAGCGTTAATAGCGCGTTAATTAATTCCAAGCTCTTTTATTTTTTTCTAACTTTAAGTAAAACAGTATTTTAACTTAAAATGAAGAATCATGAAACGACAAACAGGAATTTGGATTGACAGCTCAAAAGCTATTATTGTTAGCCTAGATGGCAAAAAAGAAAGTATTACCGAAATTGATTCGGACATTGAAAATAAATCGCACCACAACCGCGAAGGAAACAAAGGTACATTCGCTGGGAATCATCACAGTGCTAACGAAACTCAATTGAATAACCGCAAAAAAGAACAAACCAATTACTTTATGGACTCGGTAATTGACTATGTCAAAAAATCAGATGAATTGTATGTGTTTGGCCCTGCAGGTGCTAAAACCGAATTAAAAAAAAGGATTCAAGACGAAAAAATTATCACTCCAGACAAGTTAAAAGGGGTTACTACTGCAGATAAAATGACAATCAATCAGATTGTTGCCAAGGTAAGAGATTTTTATAACTTATAAAATAAGCAAAAATTAAAGAGGGGGCTAAAAAAGCAGCATTTTTGTCATTCCGAATTTATTTCGGAATCCATAATGAATTATCAAAAAGTAGTCGAAAGAAACTGAAACAAGTTCAGTTTAACAAGAATAACCCTGTTTGTAGCCTCCTTTTATATCTGTATCACAAACTATTCGTACTTGTGAAATGCTTTTTTATTGAAGAAAAGCAAAATTCCAACCCCGGTAGAAATAGCCACATCGGCAATATTAAAAATAGCGTTGAAAAATGTAAATTCTTTGCCACCCCAAATTGGTAACCAAGTAGGTAAATTACCTTGCCAAATAGGAAAATAAAACATATCAACCACTTTCCCATGAAACCAAGTTCCATACGGTTTATTTGAAAATAAAGTAGCTACATTTTGTTGGCTATCATCAAACGACACACCATAAAAAACCGAATCTAAAATATTTCCGAAAGCTCCCGCCATAATCAAAGCAATGGCCACAATCAAATAATTAGAACTGTGTCTTTTCTTTACCGAATCCCAAAGCCAGTACCCTATTCCTGCAACTGCAAATAAACGGAATACCGTCAAAATTAGTTTGCCATATTCTCCTGGAATTTTGGTTCCCCATGCCATTCCTTCGTTTTCAATAAAATAAATTTTAAACCAAGAAAACACCTCCACTTCTTCACCTAAAATGAAGTTGGTTTTGATGTAAATTTTAGATACTTGGTCTATAAGTAGTATAAAAACAACAAGAAAGTAAGCGCTTCGTAATGACATTGAATTCTGTTTCATGCGGCAAAAGTAAATAAATTCCAAAAATAAAAATTCCAAATCCCAAGATTTCTAATCAGAAATTCTTGAAATTTGGAAAGGTATGCTTTTACAGCGATTTCTTATCGTTGCATGTTTTTAGCTTCGATACTCATTGTAGCGTGAGGCACAATTAACAAACGTTCTTTGCTAATTAATTTTCCTGTCACTTTACACACTCCGTAGGTTTTATTTTCAACACGGAAAAGCGCATTTTTCAAATCACGAATGAACTTTTCTTGACGAATAGCTAATTGTGAGTTGGCTTCTTTAGACATGGTTTCGCTACCTTCTTCAAACGCTTTGAATGTTGGAGACGTATCGTCTGTTCCATTATTCAAATCATTCATATAAGCACTTTTAATCAAGTCTAAATCTTCTTGAGCTTTTTGTATTTTCTTTTGAATTAATTCTTTGAATTCTGCTAAATCAGCATCTGAGTATCTTGCAATTTCATCTACCATAACTCCATTATTTAGTGATTATTATTCTTGTTTTTATATCGTCAAATTCTATTTCTAATCCGTTAGCTACTTCATTTTCAAAAACCAAACTTTCGGTTAAGGTTTCTGACTTGATGTACTCTTCATTAGCCACTACGGCTGCTTGTAATTCGGCATTGTGTTGTAACGTCACTTTAATTTTATCTGTTACTTCAAACCCTGAATCTTTACGGATATTTTGAATTCGGTTGACCAATTCTCTCGCAATCCCTTCTTGTTTCAATTCTGCCGAAATGGTAATGTCTAACGCTACTGTAATTCCGTTAGAATTAGCCACTAACCAACCTTCAATATCCTGCGATGTAATTTCTACATCTTCTATAGTTAAAGATACGGTATTTCCCGCAATAACAATAGCTAAACTTCCTTCGCGTTCCAATTCATTGATTTGATCTGGCGAAAATCCTTGTATCTCCTTAGAAATCAAGCCCATGTCTTTTCCAAAACGAGGTCCTAATGTCTTGAAATTAGGTTTAATTTGTTTGACCAAAATCCCCGAAGCATCGTCTAAAAGCACAATTTCTTTTACGTTTACTTCCGCTTTTATCAAGTCTGATACTGCTTCGATTTCAGCTCTTTGATTGTTGTCAAGTACCGGAATCATTACCTTTTGCAAAGGTTGACGCACTTTAATCATCTCTTTTTTACGAAGCGACAATACCAATGATGAAATCGTTTGGGCTTTTTGCATTTTGCTTTCCAACGATTTATCAACAAAGTTTTCAACGTATTCTGGAAATTTTGCCAAATGTACACTCTCAAAACCTTCTGAATGTGTCGCTTGTGTTAAGTCTCTGTATAATTTATCCATATAAAATGGCGCAATTGGTGCAGCCAATTTACTTATACTTAACAAACAAGTGTATAAGGTTTGGTAAGCAGCGATTTTATCTTGCGCATACTCCCCTTTCCAAAAACGTCTTCTGCACAAACGAACGTACCAGTTACTCAAGTTTTCCTGAACAAAATCAGAAATCGCACGAGCCGCTCTGGTTGGTTCATAATCAGCATAAAAACCATCGACATCTTTAATCAACGTATTCAATTCTGATATAATCCAACGGTCAATTTCTGGGCGTTCTGCCAACGGAATCTCAGCTTCTGAATAGGTAAAACCATCGATATTGGCATACAAACTAAAGAACGAATAGGTGTTGTATAAGGTCCCGAAGAACTTACGACGCACCTCAGCAATTCCTTCCAAGTCAAACTTTAAATTATCCCAAGGATTCGCATTGGATATCATGTACCAACGCGTCGCATCTGGACCATATTCTTTCAAAGTTTCAAAAGGATCAACGGCATTTCCTAAACGTTTCGACATTTTCTGTCCGTTTTTGTCCAATACCAATCCGTTAGAAACCACATTTTTATACGCGATTTTGTCAAAAACCAAAGTTCCAATAGCGTGCAAAGTATAAAACCAACCACGGGTTTGATCGACTCCTTCAGCAATAAAATCAGCTGGAAACATACGCTTGTCAACCTGAACTTGTTTCAGGTTCTCCTCTTTAGATTCCGAAACAAGTTCGGAATGACAAACGCCATCTATAAGTTCTTTATTTTCAAATGGGTAATGCCATTGTGCATAAGGCATTGCGCCTGAATCAAACCAAACGTCAATCAAATCGCTTTCGCGTTGCATTGGTTTTCCTGAAGCAGAAACCAAAGTGATTTCGTCCACTACATTTTTGTGCAAATCAATCAAATCATAATTCGCTTCCGACATGTTTCCAATTTCGAAACCAGCAAACGGATTTGTTTTTTGACAACCCGCCTGAATTGATTTTTCAATTTCGTGGTACAATTCTTCAACCGAACCAATCAAGATTTCTTCTTGTTTGTCTTCGGTTCTCCAAATTGGCAACGGAATTCCCCAATATCTAGAACGCGATAAATTCCAATCGTTAGCGTTTTTCAACCAGTTTCCAAAACGACCTTCACCTGTAGCTTTTGGCTTCCAGTTGATGGAATCGTTCAAGTCAAACATACGGTCACGCACTTCGGTAATCTTGATGAACCAAGAATCCAATGGGTAATATAAAATAGGCTTATCCGTTCTCCAACAATGTGGGTAACTGTGGACGTATTTTTCCACTTTGAACGCCTTATTTTCTTCTTTTAACTGAATCGCAATTTCTACATCGGCAGAACGCTCTGGTGCTTCACCCTCGTTATAGTATTCGTTTTTAACGTATTTACCTGATAAATCACCTAGTCCATTTACAAATTTACCTTGTAAATCCACCAAAGGAACTGGCGTACCATTTTCGTCCAAAACCAACATTGGCGGCACTTCGGGAGTAGCTGCTGCCGCCACTTTAGCATCATCTGCACCAAAAGTAGGCGCGGTATGTACAATTCCTGTTCCGTCTTCGGTAGTAACGAAATCTCCTGCAATCACACGGAACGCATCTTCAGCATTTTGATACGGCAAAGCCAACGGCATCAATTGCTCGTAACGAATTCCAACCAAGTCCGCTCCTTTGGCTTCCGCCAAAATTTGAAATGGAATTTTCTTATCTCCTGCTTTGAAATTTTCAAAATCAGCAGCTTCTGCCGATTCGAAAAACGTTTTGCCAAATTGTTTTCCCACCAAGTTTTTAGCCAAAATGACATTCGTTGGTAAGAACGTATATTGATTGAAGGTTTTCACCAACACATAATCAATTTTTGAACCTACAGTCAAAGCGGTATTCGATGGCAAAGTCCAAGGTGTTGTCGTCCAAGCCAAGAAAAAAGCCTCCCCCAGCCCCTCCAAAGGAGGGGAGCTAAGACCAAATGCTTTTAAAATTGAATTGCTACCAATTCCCCCTTCGGGGGTTAGGGGGCTTCTGAACTGTGCTACAATGGTAGTGTCCGTTACATCGCGGTACGAACCTGGTTGATTCACCTCGTGCGAAGACAATCCTGTCCCTGCTTTTGGCGAGTACGGCTGAATGGTGTACCCTTTGTACATCAAATCCTTGTTGTAGATTTGTTTCAACAACCACCACACGGTTTCCATATATTTAGGTTTGTACGTCACATACGGATCTTCCATATCTACCCAATACCCCATTTTCTCCGTTAGATCGTTCCAAACGTCAGTATAGCGCATCACGGTGCGTTTGCACGCCTCGTTGTATTCTTCTACGGTGATGGTTTTACCAATGTCTTCTTTGGTAATTCCCAATTCTTTTTCGGTACCTAATTCAACCGGCAAACCGTGGGTATCCCAACCTGCTTTACGCTTTACTTGGAACCCTTTTTGAGTTTTATAGCGACAAAAAATATCTTTAATAGCACGTGCCATCACGTGGTGAATTCCTGGCAAGCCATTTGCCGAAGGCGGCCCCTCAAAAAACACGTACGGCGGATTCCCCTCACGGGTAGTTACCGTTTTCTCAAATATCGTTTCTTTCTTCCAAAAATCCAGCACTTCTTCTGCCGATTTTGGCAAGTCAAGTCCTTTGTATTCAGTAAATTTTGTGCTCATGGTATGCTTTTCTAAATCGAGTTGCGAAAGTAATGATTTATAGGCAAAAGGCAAAAGGCAATAGCTAAAAGTTATTGATACTGATTAATGTGTGATTTTTAAAGGGAAATTAAATACTAAATTCTAACACAGATTGCACAGATTACCACAGATCATTAAAATTTAAGAGAATTGAAAAACAGTCACTTTCACACAAATCCTTCCGTGTGGGTACTTTTAATAAGAAGTACTCAACCAATCTGAGAAATTCGTGAAATCTGTGTTAGATTGCTTCGTCGTTCCTCCTCGCAATGACGTTATGCAAAAACCTCCTTCAATACGTCCAAGGATTTGGGTTTTCTAAAGCCGTCCAAGTGATAGCTGTAGTAATCCATTAGGATTTTCAAGAGAATTTGTCTTTCAATAACATGAAAAATCTTTTGATCCGAATCCCATTTTAAGTCAATCAGTTTTTTAAACAAAAGGGTTTCGTGTTCCGTCAACGAACTCACGGCATGAAAAGGAGAAAAAACACCTTCTACCAATTCGAAAAAAGCCTGATCCCTGTCAGTTACATCAGGGTAAAAACCAAAATATTTGGTCATTTCGAGTAATAAAATCAAATGAAAGTTAGCCGTTTCATTGTGATTATCGAGCCACTGCAACGCCGCTTCTATAAACGTAAAAAGCGCTTCGTTTTTTTCTTCTTCGTGTATGGAATGGTGCAAAATCTCCGACAAGAACAACACAATGGTGCTTTTAACAATGTCGGTATGAATCGAATGAAAAGGCGTGGCAATTTTAATTTCTTTAAAATTTTCCAAAGTACCTTTATTCTTATGCACCGCTTCAATTTCTAAAATACTCAAGGGCTGGAAATAGGCGATTTTTTGATTCGATTTTCGAGACGAAAAAGCATCTCGAACAAAATACGATTTCAAACCGTGCGTCAGGGTAAAGCATTTTACAATCAGGCTTTTTTCCTGAAATTTTAATGCCGAAATAACAATCGCTTTGGTTTTGACTTGCATTTATTGAAATAGTACTATTTGGTGAAAAATCAAACTCATTTATTAACTGTTTTTTGCCACAGATTTAACGGATTCAACGGATTTTATCCGTGAAAATCAGTATAATCTGTAAAATCCGTGGTCCAATTTTAATTAACCTAAATCAAAAAGGCTACTATTTAGGATTTAAAAAATCAATGTTTTGATTATTAACGTACAAATATACTACATATAAAAAAACCTTCTCCCGAAAATCGAAAGAAGGTTTTTTAGCATTTGAATTAATAGTCTTATACCACCCCTTGTGCAAGCATTGCATCAGCTACTTTCACAAATCCAGCGATATTGGCTCCTTTTACATAGTTAACATACCCATCTTCTTCTGCACCATATTTTTTACATTGATTGTGAATCCCCACCATAATGTCTTTTAATCGCGCATCTACTTCCTCGCTCGTCCAGTTCAAACGAATGGAATTTTGCGTCATTTCTAAACCAGAAGCAGCAACTCCACCCGCATTAGCGGCTTTACCTGGAGCAAAAAGCACTTTGTTTTCTAGGAACAATTTGATTGCTTCTAAAGTACAAGGCATATTCGCCGCTTCGGTTACACAAATCACACCGTTAGCAATTAAATTTTTAGCATCTTGCTCGTTCAACTCATTTTGAGTCGCACATGGAATCGCGATATCTACTTTAGCCTCCCAAGGGCTTTTGCCTTTGTGGAACTCGGCGTTAGGATATTTCTCTAAATAGGCTTCGGCTTTGTTATCGCCACGCGCTCTTAACTCCAACATAAAGTCGATTTTTTCACCTGAAATTCCGTCTTTATCATAAATATACCCGTCAGGACCTGAAATGGTCACGACTTTTCCACCTAATTCATTCACTTTCAAAGCGACTCCCCAAGCCACGTTTCCAAAACCTGAAATCGCTACGGTTTTCCCTTTGATATCTTGACCAATGGTACGCAACATTTGCTCTGTAAAATATACTACACCGTATCCTGTTGCTTCTGGACGAATTAATGAACCTCCGTAAGCCAATCCTTTTCCGGTTAATACTCCCGTAAATTCATTGCGAATGCGTTTGTATTGTCCAAATAAGTAGCCAATTTCTCTTGCTCCTACTCCGATATCTCCCGCAGGAACATCCAAATCTGGTCCAATGTGACGGCACAATTCCGTCATAAACGATTGACAGAAACGCATGATTTCACCATCCGATTTTCCTTCTGGATCAAAATCAGAGCCTCCTTTTCCACCACCCATTGGTAGTGTAGTCAAACTATTTTTGAATACTTGTTCGAAAGCCAAGAATTTCAAAACCGATAAATTCACGGTATGATGAAAACGAATTCCGCCTTTATACGGTCCAATAGCCGAGTTCATTTGGATTCTAAATCCGCGATTTACAATAATTTCTCCTTTATCATCCACCCACGGCACTCTAAAAATGATAGAACGCTCTGGCTCGGCAATACGAAGTAATATGTTTTTTCCGTCGTATTTTTTTCGTTCGGAGATAAACGGAATTACTGTTTCAGCAAATTCTCTAACGGCTTGAATGAATTCAGGTTCGTTTGGATTTTTGGCTTCTACCAAAGCCATAAATTGATTTATTTTTTCTTCCATCTTTAGCACTAAATTTAGGTCAATACAATTGATTTTAAGTTCAAATCGGTTTTTAAGAAATCGATTTCGTAACTACAAACAAAGATAGATGTAATTGAAGAATAAATCCACGCCATTTAACGAGTTTTTTTGCAGATTTATCGTTTTAACAAGCTATTTTAAAGAAATTTACACTTACAATAATAAAATTTACGAAAACGATATAGTTTTCGCAATTTTTACATAAAATGATTGTTTTATTATTTCAAGAAAAAATACTTTACAGCAACTTGCGAATACTCATTATAATTCCAAGATGAAGTCCTTCGTGAAAATTATTATACGCCATCGCGTCTTTGACATTTTTCAAGACAAATCCACTAGAGGTAGGATATTCAGTAAATTCAGTAAATAAACCACTACCATAATCGGCTTGCGTTTGGTCTATAGTATCAAATAAAAGGGATTTTATTTCGTCAACTTCAGCTTGAGTCGCGGCTTGTTCTGGTTTAGTTCCTTTTCTGTATTTGTCTACCAATTCGTCAGAAACTAACATGTTCAAACCGGAAAGCTTGTAAATTAACAACTGCTGAGTCACTACAACGTGGGCAATATTCCAAAATAAATTATTGCTAAATCCTTCCGGAATTGCATTTAATTGGTCTAAAGTGTAGTCCTCTAAAAAGGGAGCGATTAATTTTCGGCTAGTTCTGTTCAGTTCGAATGTTTGTTCCATTGGGTTTTGATTTGAAATTTTTGCTAAAAATAATCATTTTAAGTATCAAATGAATTTTCTTTGCAAAAAAGTAATCGCGTTTCAATATGAACAAAATATACTACCTCGCTTCTTGCGACACCTGCCGAAAAATAATTAAAGCCTTGCCAGAAGGCCATAATTTGGTTTTTCACGATATCAAACAAGACCCTATTACTGAAGAACAATTAGACGAAATGTACCAACTTTCGGGCAGTTACGAGGCCCTTTTTAGCAAAAAAGCACAATTATACAAGTCTTTAGGATTAAAGGACAAAGCCCTTACCGAAACCGATTTTAAGAAATACCTCTTGGAACACTATACTTTTTTGAGTCGCCCCGTTTTTATTATTAACGGAGCCATCTACATTGGCAACAGCCAACAAAATATACTCCAAGTTCACAACGCATTACGCTAATGTCTAAACGAAATCTCGCTTTACTAGCCGCTACTTTTGTTTCTATCATCTATGGAATGACCTTTACCATCGCCAAAGATGTGATGCCTCAGTATGTGGATGCTTACGGATTTATCGTTTTTCGGGCAGGCGGGTCCACCATTTTATTTTGGTTAATCTGGGTGGTGCTAAAATTCAGCGGTAAAATCCCTTCCGAAAAAATAAGCCGTGCGGATTTCCCTAGAGTAATCGCAGCCGCTTTCTTCGGAATAGCCTTGAATATGCTTTGTTTTTTCAAAGGGTTAAGCCTCACTTCTCCTATCAGTGCCGCCGTAATTATGGTATCCACTCCTATGATTGTTTTGGTGCTTTCGGCGATTATTTTGAAAGAGCGCTTACGAAAACGAATGATTACAGGACTCCTATTAGGATTGATTGGAACTACTTTCCTTATTCTGTATGGCAAGTCGGTTGGTAACGCTACCAATGCAGGTTTGGGCAATTTATTAGTCTTAATCAATGCTATTTCTTACGGTTTTTACCTCATCATTGTCAAAAAATTAATGCATACCTACAACGCTTTTACTTTTGTAAAATGGATTTATTTAATCGGATTTCTAATGGTTTTGCCTTTTGGCTGGGATGTTTTTCAAACTGTCAATTGGGCTGTTGTACCCATGCCTGTTTTTTGGAAAATTGGCTTCGTCGTGTTCTTTTCAACTTTCCTAAATTATTTATTGAACCTGCTTTCCATGAAAGAATTAAGTCCAACTACAGTAGCTGTTTTTGTGTATTTGCAGCCGCTGTTTGCTACCATTTTTGCCATTGGATTAGGAAAAGACGAATTGAATGGCGTTAAAATAATCTCGGCAGCGCTAATTTTTAGTGGGGTTTATCTGGTTACAATGAAGAAATCCTAAAATTTCAATACATTTGTAGCTATTACACAATTCATATATGATACAATCAATGACTGGTTTTGGTAAAGCTACGTTGCAATTACCAACCAAAAAAATCACGGTAGAAGTAAAATCATTAAACAGTAAAGGACTCGATTTAAATGTAAGAATCCCTTCGCTTTACCGCGAAATGGAATTGGGTTTGCGCAACCAAATTGCACTGAAATTAGAAAGAGGTAAGGTCGATTTTTCGATTTTCATCGAAAGTACGGCCGAACAAACTTCAACCAAAGTCAATGTGCCAATTGTGAAAGGGTATATCGAACAATTAAGAGCCGTTTATACTGAAGCTGATGAAGTAGAATTGATGAAAATGGCAATTCGCATGCCGGATACCATGAAAATTGAGCGTGAAGAAATTGACGAAAAGGATTGGTCGCAAATCGAAACCGCTATCAACGAAGCGTTGCAAAACATCTTGAACTTTAGAAAAGACGAAGGACAATCGCTTGAAAAAGAATTTCAATTGCGTATTGCGAATATTCGCCAGTACATGAACGAAGCGTTGGCACTGGATCCAGAACGTGTTCAAGCCATTAAGGACCGTTTGCAAACTGCCATTGCCGAATTAAAAGTAAACGTAGATGAAAATCGTTTCGAACAAGAATTGATTTACTACTTGGAAAAATTAGATATTACCGAAGAAAAAGTGCGCTTAACGAATCATTTGGATTATTTCTTAGAAACGATCAAAGGAACGGAAGCTAATGGTAGAAAATTAGGTTTTATTACCCAAGAAATGGGACGCGAAATCAACACCATGGGTTCTAAATCGAATCACGCACAAATGCAAAAATTAGTCGTTCAAATGAAAGACGAATTGGAGAAAATTAAGGAGCAGGTTTTAAACGTTTTGTAATTTTTTGTCATTCTGAACTTGTTTCAGAATCTGAAAATTGAGATCCTGAAACAAGTTCAGGATGACAGAGCACCAACTAAAAAAGAGGATGAGATTGCTTTGCTTCGTGCCTCGCAACTCCTCGCAATGACTTTAAAATGAAAAAAGGAAAATTAATCGTATTCTCAGCTCCATCAGGTTCGGGAAAAACTACTATAGTTAGGCATTTATTGGCGCAGGCCGATTTGAATTTAGAGTTCTCCATTTCAGCGGCTACTCGCGAAGCGCGTGGTGAAGAAGTGAATGGTAAGGACTATTATTTTATGTCGTTAGACCAATTCAAACAACACATCAAAAATGAAGATTTTGTAGAATGGGAAGAAGTGTACCGCGATAATTTTTACGGAACTTTAAAAAGCGAAGTGGAGCGCATTTGGGCCAAAGGCAAAAATGTGATTTTTGATATTGATGTAGCTGGCGGTTTGCGTATTAAATCTAAATTCCCAGAAGAAACCTTAGCCGTTTTTGTGAAACCACCAAGCGTTGACGAACTAAAACGCAGGTTGAAAGAGCGCTCTACCGAAAGCGAAGAAAAAATCAATATGCGTATTGCAAAAGCCCACGTAGAATTAGCTACTGCGCCACAATTTGATGTAATCATAAAAAATTACGACTTAGAGGTAGCTTTAGACGAAGCGTATCAATTAGTGAAAAATTTCATCAACGAAGGCAAAAGCCATTAGCCAAAAGGCATTAGTTTATTAGCTAATCACTTATGGCTATTGCCTATTGCCTAAAAAAGAAGATAAAATGAAAATAGGTCTCTATTTCGGAACGTTTAATCCAATTCATGTGGGGCATTTAATTATTGCCAATCACATGGCGGAGCATGCCGATTTAGACCAGGTTTGGATGGTGGTTACCCCACACAATCCGTTGAAAAAGAAAAGCACACTGCTGGCTGACCATCACCGATTAGAAATGGTGTTTTTGGCAACGGAAGATTTTCCGAAAATTAAACCTTCGGATATTGAATTCAAGCTTTCACAACCTAATTATACCGTGAATACTTTGGTTCATTTGGAAGAAAAATATCCCGAGCATACGTTCTCTTTAATTATGGGCGAAGACAATTTGAAGTCGTTCCACAAATGGAAAAATTACGAGGCTATTTTGGCACATCACGAAATCTATGTCTATCCACGACTAGACTCCGCCGATGACGCTACCGAAAACACACTTTTTACAAACCATCCAAAAATCCATCTAATTAATGCTCCAGTAGTAGAAATATCTTCTACATCTATTAGAGAACATATCAAAAAAGGAAAAAATGTACTGCCTTTACTACCTCCAAAAGTTTGGGAATACATTGATCACAATAATTTTTACAAAAAATAAAACGGCACTATTAACAGTTGTTTACCAAGCTGTTACTTCCTAATTTAGTACCTTTAATAAAAACTTATACTCATGTTAAATTTTGAATTATACAATCCTGTCAAATTAATTTTTGGAAAAGGAGAAATAGAAAAATTAAGTACTTTAATTCCTAAAGAATCGAAAGTATTAGTCGCTTATGGCGGTGGAAGTATTTTTAAAAATGGAATTTACGATCAAGTAAAAACGGCACTACACGGTTTTGATGTGGTGGAATTTGGCGGAATCGAAGCCAACCCGTATTATGAAACGTTGATGAAAGCTGTGGAAATCATTCGCGAACAAAAAATAGATTTCATTTTGGCTGTGGGTGGCGGAAGCGTAATAGACGGAGTAAAATTCATCTCGGCTGCCGTTAAATTTGAAGGCAATCCAATGGACATTCTACACCAAAGAATCATCTTCAAAGAAGGTGCTGATGTGGTTCCTTTTGGAACGGTTCTAACTTTGCCTGCTACAGGAAGTGAAATGAATTCAGGGTCAGTGGTTTCTATAAAAGCAACGCAAGAAAAACGCGATTTTGGTGGTTCGGCTATGTTTCCAAAGTTTTCAATTTGTGATCCAAGCGTAATTGCTTCTTTACCAAAAAGGCAACTACAAAATGGTGTTATTGACGCTTATGTTCACGTTTTGGAACAATATTTAACCTATCCGCACGAAGGCTATTTACAAGATCGAATTGCCGAAAGCATTTTACAAACCCTAATTGAAGTTGGGCCTCAAGTAGTCGAAAATCCAACCGATTATACCTTGGCCTCTAACTTCATGTGGAGTTGTACCATGGCATTAAACGGATTGATTCAAAAAGGCGTTCCGTCAGACTGGGCGACACACATGATTGGACATGAATTAACAGCTTTATACAATATTGACCACGCCAGAACATTGGCTATTATTGGCCCTAATCTATTCCGCGTTTTATTTGAAACCAAAAAAGAAAAATTAGCGCAATACGGAAAAAGAGTGTTCCAATTGACTGGAACCGAGGAAGAAATTGCCCGTCAAGCGATTGAAGCAACCGTAGCTTTTTACCACACCATGGGAATGAAAACCAAAATTTCTGAAAATGCTGTTAACATTGAAAACACAGCTGATTTTATCGTAAATCGATTTGAAGAAAGAGGTTGGAAAGCATTAGGAGAAAGACAAAACCTTACTTTAGACAAACTGCGTAAGATTGTTGAATTGAGCTATTAGTTTAAAATCAAAAAGGCGTTCTACTAACTACTGTGGGACGCCTTTTCAAAATACAAAAACAAAACTAACTAACTCAAAGTGCATTTTTAACTATAAAAACTTCATTAATAATAGTTTACAACGTAAACTATTATTTTTTATTGTGCAGCAGTGTAAAAAAATAAATAAAAATGTAGTCGTTGTATTGCTAAAGCCTATCACTTCTGATAATGCCAATTAGAATAAATTGGTGTTTTTTGTTTTTTTTACCTACTTTTGATTAAATCCAATACATAAAATGGCCGAAAATTTAAAATTTGCAGTGATTGGTGGAGGTAGTTGGGCTACCGCCATTGCGAAAATGTTATGTACTAATTTACCAGAAATTTCTTGGTACATGCGTAACGAAGCTGCAATTGAACATATCAAAACAGAAAAACACAATCCGAATTACTTAAGTTCGGTGGAGTTTGACACCAATAAACTACGATTAACCCACGATATTAACGAAGCGGTTGCTTATGCCGATTATCTGATTTTTGCTATTCCATCTGCTTTTTTGGAAGCTGAATTGGCTAATTTGACTACTTCGCTAGAGAACAAAATCATTTTCTCTGCCATTAAAGGTATTGTGCCTGAAACGAGTTTAATTGTGGGTGAACATTTTCATTTCAATTATAACATTCCTTATTATAATATAGGTGTAATTACAGGGCCTTGTCATGCCGAAGAGGTGGCATTAGAGCGACTTTCGTACCTGACTATTGCGTGTGGAGATCCTGAAAAAGCGACCATTGTAGCCAAAAATTTATCCAGCAATTACATCAAAACTAAAATTACCGATGACATTATTGGTACTGAATATGCAGCGATGTTAAAAAACATTTATGCAGTAGCCGCAGGAATTGCTCATGGTTTAGGCTATGGAGATAACTTCCAATCGGTTTTGATGAGTAATGCTATTCGGGAAATGAAGAAATTCATCAAAAAAGTACATAAAATGAAACGCAACATCAATGACTCGGCTTATTTGGGCGATTTATTGGTTACAGGATATTCTGTTTTTTCTCGAAACAGAATGTTCGGAAATATGATTGGAAAAGGTTATACCGTAAAGAGTGCGATGATGGAAATGAGTATGGTAGCCGAAGGGTATTATGCCACTAAAAGTGCGTATCAATTGAATCAAGGTTACGGAGCCAGCACCCCAATTATTAATGCGGTATACAGCATTTTATACGAAGGAAAAAATGCCAAAAAAGTATTCAAAAACTTGACAGATCAACTGGATTAAATACAATTATTATGAGCGAAAGATGGAAATATCAGCTTAAAACAGGTGTTTTTTGGGGACTTTTTATGATCGGTTTCTCTACTTGGTACCTGTCTGGCACAACACCACTAGCCACCCAATTAGCAGACAACGGCTACTATTTTAGAGCCGTGGGTTATATTGTTTTTGGGATTTTTATATTGGGCTACTCTAGCTGGACCGCTAAAAAACGTAGAGAGGGTAAATAATTATCGAACAATTACACCCTCTACAAATAGAATTGGCACTTCTTCTTGATTGGCTTCTTGAATAGAATTCGCTTTGAAAATAAATTTCTTGTCATACAAAGTATTCCCTATAAAAAAGGTCACCATAAATTCATTGTTTAAAGCCAAAAGGCTTTTTTCAATCATCTCGATTTTGGCCACAGAAACCTCAGGAATTTCCGCAAAAGCATGACGTAAAACGGATGTTTTTTTCATCTCTCCGTCTAAGGTTCCAAATGCTTTAGAAACGACCATTACGCCGTCTAATTGAAAATCAGAATCGTTGACTAAATAGGCATACCACACTTTTTCCATGAAATCATCGCTCCATTCTTGAACGACTGCCATAAAAACATTTTCTACTTCGGGGATGATGATGTCTTTTTTCATATATGCAAAAGTTAATTTTTAGCGGACATATATGTAATCGCTTTATTTATTGGTGTTTGCTTGCGCAAACTTATGGTTAATGGCGATTTCATATTGTAAAAAACCCTTTCTAAATGTTACTTCAAAAAGGGCGAATTATAAATTATACTATTGATTTGAATTGTTCTAAGAAACGAACGTCATTTTCGTAAAACATTCGAATATCTCCAATTTGGTACAACAACATGGCGATACGCTCTACTCCCATTCCGAAAGCAAAACCATTGTATTCGTCAGGATTGATACCGCAGTTTTTCAATACATTCGGATCCACCATTCCGCAACCTCCAATTTCCAACCAACCTGTTCCTTTGGTAATACGGTAATCGGTTTCGGTTTTCAAGCCCCAATAAATATCGATCTCGGCACTTGGTTCTGTAAAAGGAAAATAAGAGGGTCTCAAACGAATTTTTGACTTTCCGAACATCTCTTTTGTAAAATACAATAAGGTTTGTTTTAAATCAGCAAAAGAAACGTCTTTGTCAATATACAAGCCTTCTACTTGATGGAAAATACAGTGGGAACGTGACGATACCGCTTCGTTACGAAAAACACGCCCAGGAGAAATTGTTCTAATTGGCGGTTTGTTATTTTCCATATAACGCACTTGAACAGATGAAGTATGCGTACGCAATAAAATATCAGGATTGGTTTGAATAAAAAAAGTATCCTGCATATCACGAGCCGGATGGTATTCTGGCAAGTTCAAAGCAGTAAAATTGTGCCAATCGTCTTCGATTTCTGGACCTTCAGACACGTTGAAGCCTACAGTTGAGAAAATATCGATTATTTGGTTTTTAACCAAAGAAATTGGATGACGCGACCCAATCAAAACCGGCTCTGCAGCACGAGTTAAATCACCATACACTCCTTTGCTTTCTTCTTTACTTTCTAAGGCTTCTTGGATGGATTTTACTTTATCTTCGGCAGACGTTTTCAATAAATTAATTACTTGTCCAAATTCTTTTTTCTGTTCGTTAGGAACATTTTTAAATTCGGCAAACAACTCTTTTAAAAGTCCTTTACTTCCTAAAAATTTAATTCTGAAAGCTTCTAGTTCTGCTGGATCTTGTGAGGAAAATCCTTGTGCTTCGCTAATATATTCTTTTATCTTATCTATCATCAGTCTTTTGGTAAAGGTGCAAAATTACGTTTTTTTAGTGAAAAGTAAAACCTTGTTTAGTGATTAGTTATTGGATACGAGTCACTATTATTTAATTAATTCTCTTTCCAGAAAATAATTCACAATCGCCTCTTTCATCAATACCGATTGCTCCCCTGCTTTTAATGGCGGTAATTCTTCTTTTACTTTGTAATGAGGCCAACCTTCTTCGTCAAAAAATTCAAATTCATAATACCCATACGGCTCTAATAATCGGCAAATGGCAATGTGCATTAAATTCAATTTTTCGTCTTTCTTGAACTCGCGATGCACCTGACCCAATTCCTGGATTCCGATTAAGTAAATGATGGCGTCCAAATCCAAATCTTCGCCTTGCGAAAACCGATCGGATAATATAACTACAAGCTGTTCCCAGCGTTCTTTCAATTGTGCGTCTCTTGACATTGGATTTACGATTTACGATTTACGATTTACGAAGTGCAAAACGAAACCAAAATTTGAGCCGCAAAGATAAGAAGTAGAAAATTGACAACAGACAATACTCAATTCTTTTATCTTTGTGCTTTTATACAATACAACTATGGGATTTTTAGACATTATTATTGGGGCATTATTGATTTATGCTGCATTCAAAGGAATTCAAAACGGACTTTTTGTAGAACTGGCTTCCTTTTTTTCTTTAATTGCAGGAATTTATTTAGCTTTCCAATTTTCCTCTATGGCAAAAACTGCGCTAGCAGGAGTCGTAAAATGGAATCCGTATTCTATTCAAGTTATTGCATTCATAATCACTTTTTTGGCAGTAATAATTGGAATATCTTTAGCCGGAAAGTTCTTGACTAAGTTGGTGAGTTTTGCTTATTTGGGATGGATCAACAAAGCGGGTGGTGGGTTTTTCAGAATGCTGAAAACGGTTTTAATTGTAAGTATCCTGTTTAGTGTTTTCGAAAAAATCAATTACAATCATTTTTTGGCCAAAAAAGAAACTTTAGATCGTTCTATTTTCTTTAATCCAATTCAAAAAACAGCTGATTTTGTTTTTCCTTCTATTCAGAAATTGTACCAAAAAGCAACCAAGAAATAACCCTAAACTCTTATTTTACTTCTCTAATGGCTGCGGATTCAATCCAACCTTCAGTCCCGTCTGTCAATTGAATTTTTTTCCATTTGCCCAAGGTTTCTTCGACAAAAACTTTAGTCCCTTCGTGGACTACAAAAGTGGCCGGACTTGCTTTTTGGGGTTCGTTTTTCACCTCAGTTGCTTCCGCAAAAACGATGGCTGGGCGTTCGTTTACAAAATGGTTTTTTTCAAAAATAGCCGCCCCTAGACTAATTAACAAGAACAGAATCCATACAAACATTCCCAAAAAGAAAATGCGTTTTGACAGGGTGGCTGGCGAAAAATAATACCCGATGAAAAAGCCTAAAAACAGCAATCCAAACACTACCGAAATCCATGCCCAAGTATTGTAATGATAAATAGCAGTAAAATCACGAAGTAGTTTGGCAAAGCCTACTTTTGGGACTTCTTTTACCTCATCAATAGTTAATTTCTGTGCGAATTTTAAATTATTGGCAATGTCAGTATCTTCTGGATGTAATACCAAAGCCTTCTCATAGTTGTAAATAGACGGCGCTACTTTATTCAATTTGTAGTAACAATTTCCTAAATTAAAATACAATTCAGCTGATTGTTGGTGGTTATCCAACACGCTTTCATAAGCTTGAATAGCCTGTTCATATTGCCCTTTTTGATACAAAACATTTCCTTTTTCAAATCCGCTTTGAGCGAATACAAAAGAAGTGATGAATAAAAATATGTAAACTAAATGTTTCATTTTGTTTTAATTATCAATTGTTAATTTTGAATTATCAATTGTTATATCTGTTTTTCCAATTCTGAAATAATAACTACCGCTTTATCAAAATCATTCTGAATAGACGTGCTTGAGGCGGGTGCATAACGAGCGAACTCACAGTTTTCAGTTAAGGCAATAAAATCAGTAACCACTTCTGGATTGGCATTGCGAGACAACAACAATTCTTGAATATTGTCTTTACTCATTTCCGAAGTTTCAAGGTGTAATTTGGCTTTCAAGAAATTGTGCATTGCTTTTTCCAAAGCCACATAAAACGGTTCTTTGTTGTTGATTTGTTTTTTGGCTTCTGACAAATATTTTTTAGCCAATCGGTTGTTCATTCGGATTCTGTTTCCAGTCACATCACCATCCAATGCTTCTTTTCTTCTTCTAAGAAGCACTACTATTGGCAACGCAATAAATGGCAATAACAACAATACATAATACCATAACGACCCAAAGAAATCATTAGGTTGTAAAGGCGTTAATTTTGTTTTTAATTTGATGAATTTGAATTGTTCTGACTTTTCAATTTTGTTTTTATTCGCACCTGCATTTGACGCCACAGCTTGTGTTGCTGTAGGTCCGTCCAATACATTAATTAATATTTCTTCTGATGTTAGCGTTTTGTAAGTTCCTGAACTCAAGTCAAAATAGCTAAACTGCATCGGTTTAATTGGATATTTTCCTTTGTACTGAGGCACAATCGTATAGCTATCCGATATTTTACCCGTCATTCCTGACAAGCCTGTATCAACATTCTCTTTGTGAACCGCATCATACATTTCGAGCGCATTCGGAGCTACGGGTTTGGGTAAATCAAATAATTTTAGATTCCCTTTTCCGCTTACACTCACCACTAAATCCAAACTTTCTCCGTTTTTCAAATTGGTTTTTGTTGGCGTTACTTTAAAATCAAAGTTACCCACCGCTCCTGTAAAACCTTCTGGTTTACCCGCTTCAGGAAGTGCTTTTACATTTATTGTTTTGGTTCCTGCCGAAACGCGTTTGTTGCCTTCGGTAATCATTACGCGACCAAACATATCCCTACGATTAGTTGGCAATTGTACATCTATATCTAACGCCAAAGGTTCGATTTTTAGACGGCCTGATTTTTGAGGGTATAGCACTGTTTTTCGCAAGGTTACAAAGCGATAGCGTTGTCCTTTGAACATCCCTTCTTCGGCAACTAATTGTTTGATGTCAATGTTCTGACTCCAAAAGTCATTGTATTTAGGCTTATTCAACTCGCGCCAATTGGTAATTCCAATATTGTAACTAAAATACAATTTATACACCACCGTAATCGGTTCATTGATGTACGGATTAGTTTTAGAAATATCGGCTACAAGATAAATGTTATTATCAGCTGATATTTGTGGTGCATTCGGATCGTTTGGATCGGCTTGTTGTTGCACCGGATTGGTAACTGTAACTCGAATAGGAGCAGTTTTATACAATTGCCCATTGAATTCAATCACCGCTTGTTTGATTACCAAATTCCCTTTTTGCAAAGGCAACAAAAAATAAGAATATATTTTCTCAAAAGAACTTCGTCCGTTAATCCATGATTGACTGATTTGCTGACTTGGTCCTGCAATCACTCGGAAGCCTTCAAAATTAGGCTGAATAAAATTATCCCCATCTACATTCATTATAAAATCTACTCGAAGTCTTTCGTTCAAACCGAGCGTGTTTCTGCTGACTTTTGCCTCAAATTGTACCTGAGCCAATAGTCCTTGAAAACTGATTAATAATAGGAGTATGTATTTTTTCATTGGTTGTTAAAATGGTATTCTTATTTCAAATTACTTACCAATCTTTTTCTGTTTGAACTGGTTTTCCTTTTACTTTTTGGGCATTGACTTTATTCTGAACTTTCTTTTCTTCGTTATTCACGGCATCCAACAAATTCTGAACTCGCTGTTGCGAAATTCCCCCTGGATTGGGTTTTGGCTGTCCTTGATTTTTAGACGGATCATCTTTTTTATCCGACTTGTTCTTATCCTTATCGCCTTTGTCGTCCTTTTTATCTTTATTTTGGTCGCCTTTATCCTTGTCCTTATCTTTATTCTCTCCGTCTTTCTTGTCGTCCTTTTTATCTTTGTCTTTGTTCTTGTCCTTGTTTTTATCTTTATTCTTATCGTCTTTTGGCGGATTGTCTTTCAACATTTTTTTAGCCAAAGCATAGTTGTAACGCGTTTCTTCATCTTCAGGATTGTTGCGAAGCGCATTTTTATAAGCTTCGACAGCCTGTGAATAGTTCTTCTCTTTCATAAACACATTCCCCAAATTGTGAAAGGCTTTGTGTTTTTGCGGACGCGTTTTGATATTTTTTAACGCATTAGCGAATGCGATTTTGGATTCAGAAAATTGGTTTTGACGGTAAATCGCATTTCCTAAATTGTACGAAGCTACCGTTCTTCTTGGGAATTTAGAATGTGAAATTCTATAATTGGCTTCGGCATCGGCATACTTTTTTGCTGCAAAGTCTTCATTTGCTTTGGGCAAAAGAGCATCTTTCTCTTGGGCTGTAATCGCCAAAGAAAACACGAGCAAAATAGATAGAAATACCTTTTTAATCATTTTATTGTTCCTTTTCATTAAACAAATTGAGTTGATTCACCCATTTGGTTTTGCGTTCCAATAGAAAAACATCCGCAAACAACAACACGAATGCAAATCCCAAAAACCACTGAAATTGCGACTGGAAATCGGCCATTTGAGTCGCCTCAAATTCGGTTTTTTCAATATTATTCAGGGCGTTTTTCACATAGTCAATAACCTGTTTGGTGTTGGCACCATTCACATAGCCTCCTTTGGTAGCTTTGGCGATAGCAGTCAAACTTTCAGAATTCAACTTAGTGATTACCACTTCGTTGTTATTGTCTCTTTTCAAACCTTCTAAAACCCCATTACGTCGTAACGGAATGGTTCCGCCATTTGGAGTTCCTACCCCTATCGTAATGATTTTAATGCCTAATTTATTGGCTTCTTCCGCAGCGGCTTCGGCACCTTCCGAATGGTCTTCTCCATCGGAAACTAAAATCAATAATTTGCTCGTTTTTTTATCATCAAAATACGTGGCCGACAATTTTATTGCTTCATCCAAAGACGTTCCTACAGACGAAACCATTTCGGTGTTCATACTTTGCAGAAACATTTTGGCAACGCTATAATCGGTTGTAATGGGCAAAACTGGAAACGAACTGCCCGCATAAGCTACAATTCCAATTCTGTCGTTACCCAATTGATTGATAATTTGGGAAACCAATTGCTTACTTTTTTCCAAACGACTTGGTGCTACATCTTCGCACAGCATACTTTTAGAAACGTCTATGGCAAAAACAATGTCGATTCCTTCTCGTTTTACGGTTTCCATTTTAGTGCCAATTTTTGGATTGACCAAGCCTAAAATCAAACCTGTTAAAGCCAAAAGCAACACCACTAATTTTAAAATAGGTTTAAAAACAGAACTGTCCGGACTTAATCGCTGCACCAGTTCCAAATCACCAAATTCGCGCTGTTTTTTTCTCTTCCAATACATATTGAAAAGAAAAACCAACACCAAAAGCGGCAGTAGCAGTAGTAAGTACAAATATATTTTTTCGTCTAATTCCATTATTGATTTCTCATTTTTTAAACACAAAGTTCGCTATGTATATTTGAGCTTTTATTCAAAACTGTTAGTGATCTTTGTGATTTCCTTGTGCCCTTTGTGTTTAAATAATTTAAATAAATGATCGGTAAACCGAATTTCGCAATCCAATTTCTAACAACAAAAAGAAACCTGCTAACCAAACAAACGGGCGAAATTTCTCGTCATAATCATAAAATTTCAACTCCTGAATTTCAGTGGTTTCTAGTTTATTGATGGCGGCATATATTGCTTCTAATTTATTATTGCTCGTCGCTCTAAAATATTTTCCGTCTGTTTTGAGGGCAATATTTTTCATCAACTGTTCGTCAATTTCTACCTGCATCATACGGAATAAAAACTGTCCGTTGGGTGCAATCGCATACGGAAACTCTGCCATTCCGTTAGTTCCAATTCCAACCGTGTATACCTTGATTCCGTATTGTTTAGCAATATCCGAAGCCGTTTCGGGCTCAATAAATCCGGCGTTATTTACACCATCCGTTAACAGAATAATCACTTTGCTTTTGGCTTTGCTATCTTTCAAACGGTTGACGGCTGTTGCCAATCCCATTCCGATTCCGGTTCCGTCTTGCAATACGTTATCGTATTTGATGCTTTCAATCGCTTGCTGAATAATGGCTTTATCACTCGTTACCGGAGTCTTTGTATAGGCTTCTGAGGCATACACCACCAATCCGATTCTATCGTTAGGTCTTTCATCAACAAAACTAGAAGCTACTTTTTTTAACGCTTCCATTCGGTTGGGTTTCAAATCCTTGGCTAACATACTCCCAGAAACGTCAATTGCCATCACAATATCAATTCCTTTTGTCGTTTTGGTTTTGTTGCTAACATCAACCGTTCTAGGTCTTGCCATAGCTACAATTAAAGCTGTTAATGCCAATAATCGAAGAACGCCTAAAAACGGATACAGCTTTACAAAAAAAGACTTTGATCCCTTAAAACCTGCGGTTGAACTTATTTTTAAAGTAGCCGTTTGTTGGTTTCTTTTCAAATACAACCAAGCGCCTGCTACTGGAATCAACAGCAACAACCAAAAAAATTCTGGATTTAAAAAGCTTATTTTTTCCATTAATTACCTACTTGTCTTAGTTCAACTGATTGTAACATTCGGTCTGCAATGGCACTTCCGTATTGATCTCCTTCAGGATACACAATCATAATTTGTTGTAATCCTTGATTTTGTTTGAAATATAAAATCTCATAATATACTTTTTCGCTCGACTTTGTCAACGGATTAAGCATCGTCATTGTTCCATACCCCTTTAGACCCTTCACGCCACTTTCGGTTTCAAAATCTTCTTGTTTTACAATGATGTTTTGACCTCCTTGTGCTTCGATTATTTTTAAGTTCCCTTCCATGGCTTTCGCCAAATCAATATCGGTTGGTTGTTTGAATTGACTCGTAGAAACCATGATGTAAAAACTATTCATCATGTCTCCATATTGAAACAATTGCATTTCTTTAATCAATGCCATAGTGTTTTTTGGCAACACTTTTTCGGCATCTACTCGTTGTAACACTTGAGGGGTTTCAATTAAAATTCCTAGATTCCCGTATTCACTTTTTACCCATTCTCCTTCTAATAATTCCTTGGTTTCACGACCAAAAACAGTATCGATAACATACCCAAATCCTCGAGTGGCGACAAAAAATCCAGTTACTACAACAACCAAAAGCACTACTGAAACAATCGCAGTACGAATTCGTTTGGCTTTCTTTTTCTTTAATTGCAATTGGATTTGGTGCTGTCTTTGTGCTTCGTTTAGCAACAAATCTTCTTCTTCAGGCACTTCCACAGGTATCGCTTTATCCAAAGTCAAAATCGCTTTTTGGATTTTGTTTCTGTCCTCGGTAATTTCGAAATCAAGCGGTTTAGATTTCGCAAATTTCACCAAATCGGCTTGTTTTAAAACGCGCTCTAAATTTTCGATAGTTTCTTGCGAAAGCGTCATTTTCTTTTTTACTGAAGCTGCTCTCAAAGCCGTAATCAGTTCCGAAGTGGTGCTTTCCATCGCTGGAATTTCGATAGCTTCTTCAATATAATTTCGGGCAATATCGGTCAATTCGCTATAATATTCCTTGATTTCGCCGTTTTGCCATAATTCTTTTTGCTCCAAAATGGTCAACAAAGACGTTGCTTTCTCAATGGGTGTTTTATACACTTCTGCTTCAATAGATTTTTGTTGTTTTTTCTTAAGATACCAATACACCAAAGCACCTATTCCTGCTAAGATAATAATCGCTAACAAGTATTTCCACCAATTACCCCAATGACTTTCAGCAGCCACAATATCCTTGATATCATACATTTTTTGTTGCAATGTATCTACTTTCACATTGGCCACCTCAACCAAAAGAGAATCGGATAAGAACGGTTTCTTATTAATCAGTATTTGTACTCTTGGAATCGTATATTTTCCAGAATCGAATTGGGTTAAGCCGTATTTTTTGATTAATTCATAGCGGTCGTTATTTCGAATCGTATCAATCGGATACGAACGAATCACCTCCAAGGCGCCTATATTTTTCAAATTAGGAAAAACCACTCTTGCCGAAGTATCCACAGAAGCCTTCAACGTCAATTTGAACTCGGCTCCAATTTTATTGCGTGTCGTGTCCAAAGCCGTTGTCACTTTTTGTGCAAAAAGCGAAGTGGAAATTAGAAAAAATACTATGTATGCTATTTTTTTCATTTATGAGTTTGGATACAATCTTTATCTCGATTTAAAATACCCTAATAATTTGGTTACATAACTTTCATCAACTCTGGTATTCACTACTCCAGAACCTGATTTACTAAAGGTTTCTTTAAAATACGCCACGCGATCGTGATAGTATTTTTCATAATTCATACGAACTGATTTAGAACCTGTATCTACTAATTGTACTGCTCCTGTTTCGGCGTCTAACATAGGCACCATTCCTAAATTAGGCATTTTTTCTTCACGAATATCGTACACTCGAATTCCTGTAATGTCGTGTTTTTTAGAAGCAATTTTTAATGTTTGTTCGTATTCCTGTGTCATAAAATCAGAAATAACAAAAACAATGGCTTTCTTTTTCTGCGTTCCCGATAAGAATTTTAGGGCTTGCGCCAAATCGGTCTTGTTGCTTTTAGGTTCAAACTCGATGAGTTCACGAATGATTCGCAATACATGCGATCGCCCTTTTTTAGGTGGAATGTACAATTCGATTTCATCTGAAAACAAAATCAATCCAATCTTATCGTTGTTTTGCGTTGCCGAAAAAGCCATCGTGGCGGCAATTTCAGTTACAATGTCTTTTTTAAACTGATTTTTGGAACCAAAACTCTCCGAACCCGAAATATCGACCATTAACATCATCGTCAATTCACGTTCTTCTTCAAAAACCTTGACATGCGCCTCGTTATAACGCGCGGTTACATTCCAGTCAATGGCTCGGATATCGTCTCCATATTGGTATTGACGTACTTCACTAAAAGTCATTCCACGTCCCTTAAAAGACGTATGGTATTCTCCCGAAAAGATATGATCGCTCAATCTACGGGTTTTGATTTCTATTTTTCGGACTTTTTTGAGTAGGTCTTTTGTATCCATTTTTTTTACTGCCACAAAGGCGCAAAGTCACAAAGTTTGTATTTCTAAAATTTAAGGAACTTCAACTTCGTTTACGATTTTGTTGATGATATCAACAGAAGTGATGTTCTCGGCTTCTGCTTCATAGGTAACACCAATTCTATGACGCAACACATCATGAACTACGGCACGAACATCTTCTGGAATTACATACCCACGGCGTTTAATGAAGGCATAACATTTAGCGGCATTCGCCAAATTGATGCTTCCTCGTGGCGAAGAACCAAAACTAATCAACGGTTTCAAGTCGGCTAGTTTGTATTTTTCTGGGTAACGCGTAGCGAAAATAATATCTAGAATGTATTTCTCGATTTTTTCGTCCATATACACTTCACGAACGGCTTCTTGCGCACGCAAAATTTGATCGATAGAAACCACTTGGTTTACTTTTTCATAGCTTCCGCTCAAATTCTGACGAATAACCAATCGTTCTTCATCCATTTTTGGATAATCAATCACCGTTTTCAACATAAAACGATCGACTTGTGCTTCAGGCAATTGATACGTTCCTTCTTGTTCAATTGGGTTTTGGGTAGCCAAAACCAAAAAAGGCTTGTCTAATTTGAAAGTCGTATCACCAATAGTCACTTGTTTTTCTTGCATCGCCTCTAACAAAGCCGATTGCACTTTGGCTGGTGCACGGTTAATCTCATCGGCTAAGACAAAATTGGCAAAAATAGGTCCCTTTTTGATTGAAAATTCATTTTGCTTGATGTTGTAAATCATCGTTCCCACTACATCGGCAGGCAATAAATCAGGTGTAAACTGGATTCGGCTAAACGAACCTGCAACGGCTTGCGAAAGCGTATTAATCGCTAAGGTTTTAGCCAGTCCTGGAACCCCTTCTAATAAAATATGTCCTTGGCCCAAAAGTCCAATTAACAATCGTTCTACCATGTGCTTTTGACCCACAATTACCTTGTTCATTTCCATAGTAAGGAGATCGATAAAGGCACTTTCTCTTTCTATTTTCTCATTAATTGCTCTAATGTCTAAAGTCGCTGTATTCTCTTCCATTGTGATATTTTTTAAACCAATATTGATACGGTTTTCTTTTGCGAGTGCAAATTGAATTTTTTTTTAGAAGTAAGATGTTAAAGAATGGTTAAAACTTCGGCGAAAAGCCTAATTTTAAGGACGAATTGTGATCAAATTTACCTATTTTTAAGAACTCGATTCAATTCGGTTAAAAATACTAGATTTACAAATTAGAAATACTTCATATTACCATGAGTAAAACAACTTTATCTCCTATTATTGCCGGAGCAATGAATTGGGGAATTTGGGACAAAAATCTCAACACCAAAGAAATGGATAACATCATTCATCTTTGTTTAGAGAACAAGATTACCACTTTTGATCATGCTGATATTTATGGCGATTACACTACCGAAGCCGATTTTGGAAAAGCATTGGTTTCCAGTAAAATTGACCGAACTAAAATCCAATTGATTTCGAAATGTGGCATCCAAATGGTAACCAAAAACAGAAACAATACGATCAAACATTACGAATATTCGAAAGAGTACATTATCTGGTCGGTAGAGAATTCATTGAAAAACTTGGCAACAGATTATTTAGATGTGCTTTTATTGCACCGCCCAAGTCCGTTAATGCAAGCAGATGAAATTGCCGAAGCGGTAGCAAAATTACAATCAGAGGGGAAGATTATCGATTTTGGTTTGTCTAATTTCACTGCTTCACAAACCGAATTGATTCGTCAAAAAACAACGGTAAGTTTCAACCAAATTCAATTTTCTGCTTCGCATCATGAAGCGATGCTCGACGGAAGTTTGGATTATATGCAAACCAACGGTATTCGACCTATGTCTTGGAATCCACTGGGAAGCGTGTTTAGAGAAGATAATGAACAAACCCGACGCATGAAAAAATTGTTGGCGCAATTGGTTTCCAAATATGGAGTAGGATCCGACACGATTTTATTGTCTTGGATTTTGCAACATCCTGCAAAAGTAATTCCAATTGCTGGAACGGTAAATGTGGCCCGAATTCAAGCCTTGATGAAAGCAACTGAATTGCCTTTAGAAAAAGAAGATTGGTTTGCGATTTGGACAGAAAGTATGGGTAAAAATGTGCCTTAATTACAAAATAAAAAATGAGTAAAATAGCCTTAATAACTGGAGCTACTAGCGGAATTGGAAAAGCAACTGCCGTAATTTTAGCCAAAAACAATTACAAATTGGTCCTTTGTGGCCGTCGCCAAGATCGTTTGGATGAACTACAAAACGAACTTTCTGAGTTCACATCTGTTCATACTTTGCAGTTCGACGTTCGAGATAAAGAAGCTGTTTTTGAACAAATTGGTTCGTTGCCAGATGCTTTTTCTCCAATTGATATTCTAATCAACAATGCGGGTAATGCACACGGTTTAGATCCTATTCAGACAGGAAGTCTAGACGATTGGGACGCTATGATAGACGGGAATATCAAAGGACTGTTGTATGTTTCCAAAGCAATTATTCCGCAAATGATTCAACGAAAATCAGGACACATCATCAATATTGGTTCTACCGCCGGCAAAGAAGTGTACCCAAATGGGAATGTATATTGCGCTACCAAACATGCTGTTGATGCTTTGAACCAAGGAATGCGTATTGATTTAAATTCGCACAACATTCGCGTAGGCGCCATTCATCCTGGATTAGTAAATACTGGATTTAGTACCATTCGTTTTAAAGGCGATAGTGAAAAAGCGCAAAATGTGTACAAAGGATTTACTCCTTTAATTGCAGATGATATTGCAGATATTATCCATTTTGTGGTATCCAGACCGTATCACGTAAATATTGCCGATTTGGTTGTAATGCCGACTGCTCAAGCCAATTCCGGAATAGTTAACCGTTCTTTGTAAACAAATTTTCTATGAGAACATTAGTTATTGGCGACATACATGGTGGATTGCGTGCATTACATCAAATCTTGGAAAGAGCCAAAGTTGGTCTAAATGACAAACTCATTTTTTTAGGTGATTATGTGGATGGTTGGAGCCAATCGCCTGAAGTAATTGATTTATTGATTTCAATGAAAGAAACGCACAATATTGTTTGTATTCGTGGCAATCATGATGATTTATTACTAAACTGGCTCAAACATGGAACTGACAATCCACAATGGCACGATCACGGTGGAGAGGCGACTATTGCGGCTTATCAAAACCGAGATGCAAAAACTTTAGCATCCCATATCCGTTTCTTAGAAGCGTTAGACGATTATCATCTTGACGAAGAAAATAGATTGTTTATTCACGCCGGATTTACCAATATGAACGGTATTGATTTTGAATATTTTCCGAAACTTTTTTATTGGGACAGAACTCTTTGGGAAACCGCATTGGCTTTGGATAAAAATATGAAAACAACGGACATAGCTTATCCAAAACGCTTTACTTTATATAGCGAAATCTTCATTGGACACACTCCTATTTCAAGAATTGGAAAAACAACTCCTGTTCAAATGGCCAATGTTTGGAATGTAGATACGGGAGCCGCTTTTAGAGGCCCATTAACTATTATGGATGCGGATTCTAAAGCCTATTGGCAAAGTGAAAATTTAGACATTTTGTACCCCAACGAAAAAGGGAGAAATTAAAACTATTTCTTAGCTACAAATCTTGGATCAGTCTCCATAACGGTGCCGCATTTAGAACAAGTTCGTAAGGTTTCTGAACTATAAAAATGTTCAAAATGAGACAAAAAGTCTTTTTCTATATTGTGTAACTCAAAATAGACTTCGTGTAATTTGTGATTGCAATTTTCACAGTGCCAAAGCAATCCGTCTGTAAAACCTAAACCTGCTCTTTTGCGCTCGATAACTAAACCGATGGAGCCTTCTGAACGAACTGGTGAATGGGGAATTTTGGCTGGATTCAA
Source organism: Flavobacterium sp. (assembly GCF_024642105.1). Classification (GTDB taxonomy): domain Bacteria; phylum Bacteroidota; class Bacteroidia; order Flavobacteriales; family Flavobacteriaceae; genus Flavobacterium. The sequence continues at coordinate 18,545 of NZ_JAHEBT010000056.1, read as the reverse complement.
ATACATATCTCCCGCATTCAATTCCATCTCTTTGCGCTTCCCATCTTCTTGAATAATGACTTTAATACTTCCTTCCAATTGGTAAAACAGCTCTTCTGTTTCGTTGTAATGGTAATCTTTTCTGGCGTTTGGGCCTGCCACAATCATCACGATATAATCGCCTGATTCAGTATATACATTTTTATTACCAACAGGCGGTTTCAATAAATGACGGTTTTCGTCAATCCATTTATTCAAGTTGAACGGTTTCGCAATAGCCATAGTACTTCGTTTTAAAAGCGTAAAGTTACTAAATTAAGCGGGCTATTTTTTCTCTTTTATCAAATAAATATAGACCGGAAAATGATCGCTAAAACCAATTTCAGTAGCCGAATGACGCAGAGGATACCCTTTGAACTGACCACTAGTTTGAACTAAAAAAGACTTGTTGTAAATCCCCGACCTCCAAAATTGCAGTGAAGAATAATCGGATTTCAATACCGATTCCGATACTATGATTTGGTCAAAAATATCCCAAGCATCGCGATGCGCAATAGTCCCCATTCCTTTCTTTTGCATTTCTTCAAAAGGATTGTACATCCCAAATTGCTGTACCTCAGCTTTTTTTGCTTTGGCACCCAAAGCTGTTTTCACACTTTTATTATACGGACCGTCATTCAAATCGCCCATTGTAATGACTTTGGCGTTCGGATTAATTTGCTGAAGCGAATCGATAATCTTTCTGTTTAACGCTCCGGCGGCTTCACGAAATGGACTCGAACGTTGTTCACCTCCTGAACGAGACGGCCAGTGATTGACAATCAAATGAATTTCTTCTCCTTCCAAAAATCCGGTAACCAAAAGTTGGTCACGGGTATACACTCGTTTATTTTTTGAACTAATCTCCAACACATCATCCGTGGTTTCCCCTTTCTCTAGTTTAGATTTTGATTCCCCTTGGAACACATACAACGGAATATTAGAATAAGTTGTGGGCTGAAAATAGTGCTTTCGATACAACAAAGCTACGTCAATCCCTCTTTTGTCTGGGGAGTCAAAATGAATAATCCCGTATTCTTTATCTGCCAACTTGGGTTGGAGAATTAAGTCTTCCAAAACGCCTCGATTTTCAATTTCGCATCCGCCAATGAAAGTGGGTGCATCTGGATTTTCTGTTGTGCCAATTTCGGCTAAAACCCGAGATAAATTGTCTAATTTTTTTCGGTATTTATCAAAAGTCCAATGTTGAGATCCTTTTGGAGTCCAGTCTTCATCAAACGTATTGGGGTCGTTAATGGTGTCAAATAAATTTTCAAAGTTGTAAAACGCAACGGTATGAATTCGGAATTTTTTAGATTGTCCAAACGTTTTTGGGAACAAAGACAATAACAACACATAACAAAGAATAGGGCCAATTCTCATAAAGACAGGATTTAGGATACTAATTTTCGGGTCAAGTAAAACTAACAAATTAGAACTGAAATTAAAAATGATTTCGGATTTGTCTATATTTGTTTAAAAATAAATACTGTTGCACAACAGATTTCATTTATGAGAAAACCGTTATTCTTATTCATTTTAAGTTTACTTTCTATCACTATGCAAGCCCAAACGACTATGATTACACCACCTTATTTACAAAAAGGAGACACTGTTGCTATTTTAGCAACTGCCCGAAAACATATTGTGAAAAGCATGCAACCTACTATTGATTTGTTAGAAAGTTGGGGGCTACATGTGGTCATTGGTAAGAGTATTGGATTAGAAGAAAATCAATTGGCAGGAAAGGATGAAGACCGTGCTGCCGATTTACAAGAGCAATTGGACAACCCCAATATCAAAGCCATTTGGTGTGCACGTGGTGGTTACGGAACTGTACGCGTAGTGGATTTAATTGATTTTACGCAATTCAAAAAACACCCCAAATGGTTGGTAGGATTTAGTGATGTCACGGTATTACACAACCATCTTAATACGATGGGTTACAAATCCATTCACGGAATTATGCCTATTAGTTTGGCTAAAGCAAGTCCAGAGGCCATTGAAAGTTTGCGTTTATCTTTATTTGGGCAGCCTTTACAGTACGCAATTGACCCGCATCCTATGAATCGATTGGGAAAAGCGTCTGGCGAATTGGTTGGAGGGAATTTATCCATATTGTATAGCTTATTGGGCTCGCCCTCAGCAATTGACTGCAAGGACAAAATTTTATATATCGAAGACTTAGACGAATACCTCTATCATATTGACCGTATGATGATGAACCTAAAACGCAACGGCTGTCTTGAAAGCCTGAAAGGGATCATTGTAGGTTCTATGACCGATATGAAAGACAACGACATTCCTTGGGGTAAAAATGCCCTTGAAATTGTTCAGGATGTTACTAAAAAGTACAACATCCCTATGATTTTTAATTTTCCTGCAGGTCATATTCATGACAATAGAGCCTTAATTTTAGGGGGTACTGTGTCCATTGAAGTAACCGAAAATTGTAGCACTGTAGTTTTTGAATAGCCAACACCAATCCTTCTTACCATGGCTGAACACAACGAATTAGGAAAACTTGGAGAAGAACTGGCGGTAGAATACCTCCAAAAAAATGGTTATACTATTTTGGAAACTAATTGGGTTTTCCAAAAAGCAGAAATAGATATTTTGGCTCAAAAAGACACTACCTTAGCTGTTGTTGAAGTAAAAACGCGTTCATCTGTTGATTTTGGTCTTCCGCAAGACTTTGTAAAACCTAAAAAAATCCAATTATTGGTAAAAGCGGTTAATGCTTATGTAACCGAAAACGATTTGGATCTTGAGGTGCGTTTTGACATCATTGCCATCAACAAAAAAGGGCAAGATTTTGTAATTGAACACCTTACAGACGCATTTTTTCATTTTTAAGTGTATTTTTTAATGTTATATTTGTAACAAATTGTTTTTTTATTTATATTTGCAGTAGTTTTTAACACAACTACAACACCCTAACTACTATTTTTAAAACAACAACTTAACACAACTACTATGAAAACTGTATCGTCCATTGTAGAAAATTACATCAAAACAAAACCCTTTTTGTTAAATGCTTTATCATTAGGAATCATCAATTTAACTTCTCTTTCGCGCAATATTATGAGCGAATTAGAAAATGAATTTGGTAAAGAAGTAAAACAAGGTGCCGTGGTAATGGCACTTAAAAGATTAACCGAAGAATTGGACTTTAAATTGAATCACAAAATCAATAAAGTCATCAAAAATATCGGAGAAATTACTGTTCGTTCTGAGTTGACCGATTACACTTTTGCCGCTTCAGAAACCGTTTTAAACAAACAAGCCGATTTAATTACAGACATTAATAGTCACTCTGATATTTTTTACACTTCATCAAGAGGGGTAAATGAAACGAATATCGTAGTGAGCAGCAGTGTGAATCATTTAGTTGACAAGCATTTTGCTAACGAAAAATTGATTCAAAAACTAGAAAATTTAGCTTCAATTACGGTAAAACTACCAAAAGAAAACATCGTGGTTCCTGGAATTTATTATTTCATTTTCCAACGTTTGGCTTGGGAAGGAATTATCATTAATGAAGTGATCTCTACTTCTAATGAGTTCACTATTTTAGTTAGTGAAGATGAAGTTGATGTTGCTTTCAAAGTAATTAAAGATTTGAAGAATTAGAAGAATTAGAAGGATGTATCAAAGCTTCCAGCCTTTCTAAGGCTGGAAGCTTTCAAAATACCAAATACCCGCCCCAAAATGAACCCAATCCCATTAGAAAATGGTCATTACTACCATATTTATAACCGTGGTAATAATGGCATCGATTTATTCTACGAAATCGAAAATTACAATCATTTTTTAAGACTCTACGAAAAATATATTGACCCAATAGCAGATACCTTTGCCTGGTGTTTGATGAAAAATCATTTCCATTTATTGGTTTACATTAAAGAAGAAGATGAAATCGAAAAATCGAAATTAGCTTTCTCGACTACTAATACACCTAAATTAATTAGTGCTTCCAAACAGTTTTCTAATCTATTCAATGCGTACACTATGGCAATGAATAAGAGATACAGCCGAACTGGAAGTTTATTCGAAAAGAATTTTAAACGAAAACTTGTCAATTCGGAAACCTATTTTCAAAAATTAATTTTTTATATCCACAACAATCCTGTTCATCATGGATTTACAAAAAATATTATTGAATATCCTTGGACTTCATACGAAACAATCGTTTCTACTAAAAAGACTAAATTACAAAGAGAAAAAGTAATTGAGATTTTTTATGATTTAGAAATTTTAAATACTATCATTCTAGCTTTCAAAATTTATCAGATATAGAAGATTTATTAATTGAATAAGATTAAATCCCAAAGCTTCCAGCCTTTAGAAGGCTGGAAGCTTTGTAAAATTTTATTCCCCCATCAACTCCATTAATTCTAACGCTCTTCGAATCGATTTCACATTATCAAAAGTCAACAACAATCGCAATCCATTAGGGGTTTGCTTTTCTTTCATTTTACACAAAGCACTTTGCTTTTGTACAAACTGAAGCACTTGATGGAAACGCCCCGATTGGTAATAATCCGATTGTTGATCGGATACAAAATAGCCAATCATTTTACCTTGTTTTAAAACCAATTTTTCAATTCCTAAACGGGTAGCAATCCATTTGATTTTCATGCTGCTTAGCAAAGAAACAGCTTGTTTAGGTAAAGGTCCAAAACGGTCAATCAATTTATTTTCATAAGCCAACAGTGAGTCTTCGTCTTTAATATCTGCTAATTCATTATACAAAAGCAATCGTTCTGAAACGGTATTAATGTATTCGTCAGGGAACAACAATTCGAAATCCGTGTCCAATTGTAAATCTTTGACGTATTCTTTGGTTTCGATATCATTTTGCTCCGGATACAAATCCTTGAATTCGTTTTCTTTCAGCTCTTCAATGGCTTCGTTCATGATTTTTTGATACGTATCAAAACCGATTTCGTTGATAAAACCACTTTGTTCTCCTCCTAACAAATCTCCTGCACCACGAATTTCCAAATCTTTCATGGCGATGTTGAATCCGCTTCCCAATTCGCTAAATTGTTCCAAAGCCTGAATTCGTTTCCGCGCGTCTTCTGTCATAGCTGAATACGGCGGACAAATGAAATAACAAAACGCTTTTTTGTTGCTACGCCCTACTCGACCTCGCATTTGATGCAAATCAGACAGACCGAAATTATTGGCATTATTAATAAAAATCGTATTCGCATTCGGCACATCCAGACCACTTTCGATAATGGTCGTCGCTACCAAAACATCAAATTCACCATTCATAAAGGCCAACATCAGTTCTTCGAGTTTAGCTCCATCCATTTGACCGTGGCCAATTCCCACTCGGGCATTAGGGACTAATCGCTGAATCATTCCGGCAATTTCCTTGATATTTTCAATGCGGTTATTAATGAAAAATACCTGTCCGTTACGCTGAATTTCATACGAAATGGCATCACGAATTAGCTCTTCGTTGAACCCCACCACATTCGTTTCAATAGGATAACGGTTGGGCGGTGGTGTGGTAATTACTGATAAATCTCGGGCAGCCATTAACGAAAACTGCAAGGTTCTTGGAATAGGTGTTGCAGTTAAAGTCAAGGTATCTACATTGGCAGCAATCGTTTTGAGTTTGTCTTTGACATTCACACCAAATTTTTGTTCCTCATCAACAATCAACAATCCGAGGTCTTTGAAAACCACATTTTTATTTACTAATTGGTGGGTTCCAATGACAATATCTAGTTTCCCTTCGGCTAATTGCTTGAGGGTTTCTGCTTTCTGTTTGGCGGTTCTAAAACGGTTCAAATACCCCACCGAAACCGGCATGTCTTTCAATCGTTCCGAAAAAGTGCGATAATGTTGGTACGCCAAAATAGTAGTAGGTACCAAAACGGCCACTTGCTTGCTATTATCCACCGCCTTAAAAGCAGCTCGAATAGCGACTTCTGTTTTTCCAAAACCTACATCGCCACAAACCAAACGATCCATTGGCCGATCGCTTTCCATATCGGCTTTTACTTCCTGAGTCGATTTGATTTGGTCTGGTGTATCTTCGTAAATGAACGAACTTTCTAATTCGTTTTGCAAATAACTATCAGGTGCATATTGAAAGCCTTTTTCCAAACGCCTTTTGGCATACAACTGAATCAAATTGAACGCAATATGTTTTACTCGTGCTTTGGTTTTTTGTTTTAAAACTTTCCAAGCATTCGACCCTAATTTATAAATTTTAGGAGGCGTGCCGTCTTTGCCATTGTATCTTGAGATTTTATGCAAAGAGTGAATACTCACATACACAATGTCATTATCGGCATAAACCAATTTTATCGCTTCTTGTGTTTTTCCTTCTACTTGAATTTTTTGCAAACCCCCGAATTTTCCAATTCCGTGATCAATATGAGTTACATAATCACCCACCGAAAGCGAAGTCAGCTCTTTTAAGGTGATATTCTGTTTTTTGGAATAGCCATTTTTGATGCTGAATTTATGGTAGCGTTCAAAAATTTGATGGTCTGTATAACAGGTAATTTGATTCTCTTCGTCAATAAATCCTTGGTACAAAGGCAGTACAATGGTATTGTATTGTTTGCGAATGTTTTCTGAATTGGCCTCATCCAAAGTTTCAAAAATATCGTGGAAACGTTTGGCTTGATTGTCGTTGGAACAGAACAAATAATTTTTGTAACCATTAAAATGATTGTCGTTCAAATTGTTCAACAACAAATCAAATTGCTTGTTAAAAGACGGTTGCGGCTGAATATGAAAATCGAACTTTTTTGTGGTTTTAAAAATGGACTTGGAAGCTAATTCGACTACCGAAAAATCCAACGCTCTTTTTATAAACTGCTCTTGATTCAAGAATAACTGCTCCGGTCTAGCGTGTTTGATGTCTTTGGATAGTTTTTCAAACGCTTCTTCGGCCTTGGCAAATTGCTTGTCCAATTGACTCAAAAAGCCTTCGGTATTTTGAATAAAAAGAACCGTTTTCTCTGAGATATAATCTAAAAAACTTTCTCTGTTTTCCTGAAAAAACTTGTTTTCTACATTAGGAATAATCGCAATTTTCTTTTGTTGTTCCAATGACAATTGTGTTGCCACATCAAAGGTTCTAATGCTATCGACTTCGTTACCAAAAAACTCAATTCGATACGGATTATCATTGGAAAACGAAAATACATCGACAATTCCGCCTCGAACAGAGAACTCACCTGGTTCCGTTATAAAATCAACTCTTTTAAATTCGTATTCGAACAAAACTTCGTTGATAAAATCAATCGAAATTTGGTCGCCCACCGCCACTTTTAGCGTATTTTTATCCAATTCCTTTCGAGTAACTACTTTTTCAAAAAGTGCTTCGGGATAACTAACAATTATGGCTGGTTTTTTGCGCGAATTAATTCGGTTCAGAACTTCCGCACGAAGCAATACATTCGCATTGTCAGTTTCTTCTATTTGGTAAGGGCGACGAAATGAATCGGGATAAAACAAAACATCTTGGTCGCCAATCATTTGTTCTAAATCATTCAAATAGTAAGCAGCTTCCTCTTTATCGTTTAAAATGAGTAAAAACGGTAATTCTGATTTTTTAAAAACAGAACGAATTACAAATGAAATCGAAGATCCCACCAAACCCGAAAGGTGTACTTTTGGAGTATTATTTTGCCCTAACAACGAAGCTATTTGCTCTGTTTTGGGTGAATTATCGTAAATAGAATAGACTGTTTTACTCAACGCGTGGAAGATTTGGATCTATAGTTGTACTTGGAATTGCTCTTGTAGTGTCTAGCATTCGCAGCATCTCTGATTCGCCTTCTTCCACAGGAATTTTACTTTTTTCAGTAATCTTATCCATTTGTCTTTGCAAAGAAACCAACTCGGCATTGATTTCTCCCACCAAAACAATCACTTTTTTATCTGGAATATTGTCTAAATGAATGAATAAATCCAGTAATCGCACTTTGGTAATTAAAGTCCCTATTCGGCTTTTGATTTGGGGTTGTTGGAATTGATACGGAATGTTGCTGTTCAATAACAATACTTTCTTAGATAATTCCGCGGCTTTTTTCTGGAAAGCACCGATGGTTTTTCTTGGCTTTTGCCCCAACTCATCTAAAAATTGACGAAATTCGGTCCAACTCGCCACACTTTGTTCTGAAGTGGTGTTAATAGGGGTGGCATAAAAATCCCAGCCTTTGCTGATATTTTTATAAATTACTTCCTTTTTTTGAGCGGCTTTTTTATTTTCGGCATCACGCTGCTGACTTTCCTCTTTGCAAGAAGATAATAGTAAAAAAAGAGCGCAAAAAAAGACGGCCAAGTATTTCATATTCATTTTCATTGGAGCACAAAGTTACAAACTAAATTCACAATACCGAATACGTGGTTTTGAACTTATTGGGCTAAAAACTAAAAAAACGACTCATCTATTAAGACAAGCCACTTTCTTATTTCTTATAAGGGCAATAAATATCGTATGTAGTTTATTGTCCTACTATCACAAAGGTACTTCTTCGGTTGAGTTGGTGTTCAGCTTCGCTGCAAATGACTCCATCGGCACAGTTGTTCACCAATTGTGTTTCTCCATAGCCTTATTTTACAATTTCAACAAACCATCCAGTACAATCTGTAGAATTTGGAATTATTATCTTGATAATTCCATTAACACTACAAGTCGTGTTAGTATTAACTACTGTATAACCTGATATGTTATCACATTAATCTAAAGCAATTTGCGATAGTAAAAAAATAATACAATATTATTTACTCTAAAGAAACGGTGAAAAGTTATATTTTGAATCTTTCATAACTAACTTTTACTACCATACTAATACCAACAGCGTTTTTTAGATTAGGGATTCCAGGTAAGGAAATGAGACTACTATTTAGATACTATTTTAAATCAAGTTGCATACGAAACTTGAAAAATTATTTTATTTATAAATTAATACATATTTTATTCATATGCTTATTCTATACGTTATACTAACTTGTAAAAAATCGTTATTGTATTAATAATAAATAATCATTTTCCCATTCCCAATATTAGAAGCCGTAAAATGTTTAATACTGGCCGTATTGGTTGGAACAACATAAGAGGAACCACCGCCACCAGCGCCATAATAATTACCGCCACCAGCGCCACCGCCACCACCAAAGAAACCGGCGCCACCGCCAGCACCTGAATTCCAAGTAACTGAATTAATTGTTCCACCTGTTCCTCCAGCTCCCGATAATCCAGAAGTTGGACTAGTTATTTGAGTGTCTAATGCCGAACCTGCAGCTCCTCCTGCAGATTGTGTCCCGCCTTTTCCTCCTCTAGTAGTATCTGAAACGGATACATTCCCTACAAGACCTCCTGCGTTACCACCAACTCTTCCTGTTGCAGCACCACCTCCACCTCCAGCAACAACTAACACATTACTCATACTAACGGAAGTACGAAATAAAGCTGTCATACCACCCCCAGCGGCACCTTGCTTAGTAGAACTTGAGGCATTTGTTCCCGCATTTCCTCCATTACCATAAACTGCTGTAGTTCCAGACGGCTGACCTCCTACCATAAGGTATAAAGTTTCTCCAGGAGTTACTTTAACTATGGCTTGAACTTTACCTCCCAAACCACCAGCCACATCTCTATTTCCTCCTTGAGCACCATAAGCCTCTACCAAAATAGAAGTGATATTAGCCGGAACTTCCCACGTTTGATCTGAGCCTGTGAAAGTAAAGGCAGGAACCATTGTTGGGAAAGTGCGCGGTTTCATTTGAATAAATTGAGAGGTCAACTGAGCATGGCTCCAATTACAAAAGAAAATAACAAAAAATAGAAAGGCTACTTTAGTTTTCATATTATATTTATTAAAGTCCACTATCACCTGAAATATACCCTGTTGTGCTCGATTCCATCAAAAGCCCTATAGAACTGAATTGTGCTCTTGTAGTTAATCCATTAGCCGATTGAATAGTAACCCCAGAAGCTCCTGAAACAGTAACTGTCCCTGCTCCTTTTTGAATTATTTGACAGAAAAAACCCGTTGGTAAAGTTCCTGGTACAGTAACTGTAACATTCGAATTGCTATTAATTATTACAACTCCTTTGCTATCGTTTTCTGTTAAAGTGTAATTCCCGGTTTGTATGTTTATAGTCGCTCCAGGAGTATTTTGCCAAGTAGCATTCCCGGATGCGTCAGATGTTAATACTTTTCCAGCTCCTGGTGTTCCCGCTCCAGCAAATCGTACGGAACCTGTTGTATGTAATTGCGCTGATGGAGATGATGTCCCTATACCCACATTACCACCCGCAGGTTGCAAAACATAAGGTAATGTTGCTCCTGTCGAATAATTATGAGATTGCATTGCAAAAGCAGAGGTAGTACTATATATTGATAAGGCATTGTTATTTATTCCTACTGTGTTTTGAAAGCGAGTAAGAGGTCTAAATGTTGAGTTGTCCATTAAGTTTGCTGTGGAAACAGGTACATTTCCAATATATGATTTATCATCAATAATAAGTCTTCCTAATGGAGAAGTGCTTCCAATTCCAACCTTTCCAGAAGGATCTATTGTCATTGCTTGCAACACATTCACAGGGAAATCATCTATTGAATTACTTGGTTTAGTAATAAATGCTAGTCCCCCTCCAAAATTACCACTATCTGTTGCTGCTATTGCTGCCAACCCTTTTGTAGCGCCACCTCTTCCAAATACAATTTCTTTTGAATAGCCAGATAATGCTTGTGAATTACCATACAACATTAACGAACCCACTGGTGTTAAGGTCCCAATTCCCACATTCCCTGAATTTGTAGCTAGATAAGAGCTATTTGTTGATCGAAGAGTACCATATACATCCAAATTATATTGTGGCATCGAATTATATACTACAGATCCTAACGCAATATTTCCATTTACTCCTGCTTTTAGCGCTTGCTGCCATACTGAACCATTCCAATAAGACATGGTTAAAGCATTGGCTTCGTTAGTTCCTCCCGAATTCCAAGCATTGGATCTTGCCGCTATTTGCCAGCCCCTATTAGTTGAAGCTCCAATTGAACTATTATCTTTTAATGTAATAAAGTTTATTCCTGCATTCGTTGTGCCGGTACCAATAGTAGAAATAGTAGCCAAATTTGAACCACTTGAATAAACTTCAAATAATGAAGTAGGATTATTAATTCCAATACCTAGTCCTCCCGATCTCCAAATACTTGACGTTTTATTACTCCCTGCATCATTTGTGGTGTTGGCTAAATTCCATTCTGTAGTTGCTGGTGAAGTGTAGGTTACATAGGTGGTTCCATTGTATGTCCACAGACTATTATCTATTGCTGATTGGTAAATAACTGTTGGGTCAGTTTGGGTATTTGGGGTAAAAACGGGGCTTCCTGAATTTGGATTTACTGTTGAAAACGAAACAATATTTTGTGTTCCTGGAATATTAGTTAAAATTACATCTCCCGAACTATTTAAGCCTAACACTTTACTAGCTGATGCGGACGCTGAACTTGATGAATTTAAATTTGTAAATCGCAAACCTGAATTTCCTGCTGTCCCTTGTGTAATCTCTAATTTATTTGCTGGAGTTGTTGTTCCAATACCCACATTACCATTATCAAAAATAGAACTGTCTAACAATGTTTTGGCGGCTGAAAATTTAGGTACAAAATTAGCTGTACCCGTTCCTCCTATTTTTGTATCTACATAACCTCTATTGGCAGCATCTGTAGCATTTGCAGGAGCATCAACAATTGTAATTTTTTTAGTTGTTGGAACTGTTAAGTCCCCTTCCATAGTGTCTCCTGCTACATTCACATATCTAGCATCTGTGGTTGATAAATCAGTCGCTACTTCAAGCCAATTGGCACCATCATATATAAAAGTACGACCATTATTAGGATTGCTTCCATCTGCAACAATATAAATGTCCGATTGTTGTTTTGCTGGACTAGCGTTAATTATAGACGTGGCCAAATTAGGATCAATTGTTGCTCCTGTAAAAACTCTTCCTATCATCACTGCAACATTTCCATTAGTATCTGGCTGAACACCATTCACTTTTCGAACGGCCCCTGTTACATCGGTTACAGGAATTGTTGATACAGACGTAAATGCAGAAGTCCCATTTCCTTTTAAGTAACCTGTCAATGAAGTGGCACCGGTCCCTCCATTGGCAACGGTAATTGTTTCCCCTATTTTAGCATTGGTCACCGCTGCATTTGCAATTTTAGTAGTGGTTATTGCATTGTTTGAAATTACAGGCGTAGCAGCTGTACTTCCTGTACCTGCTAAATCACCCGCTAATTGTATTTTTCCTTTTACCATATCGGTTGCATCAATCACTCCTGCACTTACCTGATTGTCTACATAGGTCTTTACTGCATTTTGGGTTGGGTATAAATCATCACTTGTTCCTAAACTGGTAGCTGTTGATTTATTTGATTTATCTTCTTTCCCGGTTAAGGCCGTTTGTGTGGCTGTTGAAATAACTTTGTCTACATCAGCGGTGTTATCTACGTTCCCTAATCCAACAGCTACTTTATCTAATGTTTGCCAAGTTTTGTCTCCTCTATAATATTGAGTAGTAGTTCCTGCAGCAATCGTATTTTCTTTATTGGCTAGTCCAGGAACTGTTGGGGCATCAGCCGTACCTCCTAAATCGCCTCTTAGTCTTAGTTTTCCTTTTACCGTATCGGTTGCATCAGCAATAGTGCTGGCAGCAACTGCCGATTGAACAAATGCCGTGGTAGCTAGTGCAGTCGTGTTATTTCCAGCAGCTTGTGTTACAGCCATTGTTCCTGTTGGAAGAGAGGGAATACCAGTAAAAACAGGTGAAGATAGTGCTGCATATTCTGTACTATCAGTACTTCCATCTGCTTTTAAAAATTGACTAGCAGTTCCATTCTCCTTGATAAAGGATTGTGATTTGATATTTCCTACTACTTCTAATTTTTCAGAAGGAGCGGTTGTTCCAATACCAATTTTTCCCTCTTCAGCTGTAGGTGTTCCAAAAGTATCAGTTGAATTAATACTATTAGTAATGGCTAAAATTGGAGAACCTGTTCTACCATCTAAAAATTGAGTAACATTATTTGCTCTATTTAAAATTGTTATTGCGTTATCATCAGTACCCCCAAAAAAAGGATGCAAAGCTTCATCTACCATTTGAAAATTACCTGCTCTTATCGCTAATGCATTGGAAATGCTATTGCCTGCCATATCTAAATCAGTTGCTCTAGCGTTTGAATTTGAGGTAGATAAGGCATTATCAATATAGGTCTTGACTGCATTTTGAGTTGGATATAAATCATCACTTGTTCCTAAAGCCGTGTTGGTAGATTTGTTTATTGCGTTTTCTTTTAAAGTCAAAGCAGTCTGTGTGGCATTTGAAATGGGTTTATTCGCATCGCTTGTATTGTCCACATTGCCTAATCCAACGGCCGTTTTATCTAATGTTTTCCATGTTTTATCTCCTCTATAATATTGGGAAATAGTTCCTGAGACAATAGTAGGTTCTTTTAATGCCAAACCTGGAACAGTAGGATTTGTTGCAGTTCCTCCCAAGTCTCCTGCTAATTGAATTTTTCCCTTAATAGCGCTAGTGGCGTCCACAACACCAGAACTTAACTGATTATCGACATACGTTTTTACCGCGTTTTGCGTTGGAAACAACACATCACTTGTTCCTAAAGCCGTGTTGGTAGATTTGTTTATTGTGTTTTCTTTTAAATTTAATGCAGTTTGTGTGGCATTTGAAATGGGTTTATTCACATCGCTTGTATTGTCCACATGATTCAATCCTAAATTAGTCTTAGCTCCCGAGACTGTGCTGGAGCCTGTTCCTCCATTTACAATAGGAACAACTCCTGATACACTTTCGGCAGTTTTTGAAGCATACGCAAATGGAACTGCTGAAAAATCTTGATTACTTATCTCTACAAAATTCGAACAAGTACCCGTAGCATCAATAGCTACTTGAAGTTTCTTGGTAGTGCTATTCCAAACAATAGTAGTGAAACTAGCCGCATATCCTCCTATTTGATTTCCTGAACCAATTACTAAGTTAACCATCCCAAACTCATCTGTTGTTACTCTTTGAGTTTCTTGGTACACTAAACTAGTTTGTTCATCTGTAATTGAAAAACGAAGGCAAATATTCTTATTGGCCAATACTGCATTAGCGTTATTGTTCCCAGGCAGTATCTCTACACTAGGATTATACAGTACGGCTTGGTAGGTAATTCCTGAACTTTGCGAATAAAACAAAGTAGTGGTTAATAGTAAAAATAAAGTAATAATTCTTTTCATAGTAGACGTATTAATATAGTTCAAAAGAGATTCCAAATACAATTTGGTTGGTTAAAAATGATACTTTTTTATTCGTGTCATTGGTCAAACTACTACTTCTTGAATAGTTATAACCCAGACTTAAATAGCCATATTCTGATAAATTACATTTGGCTTGTATTCCTATCAATGGGCTTACAATAACACCATTAAAGTCTTTTTGATTGTTAAGATTGAATCTAGAGTTGTTAATAGTTTGATTTCCATACAGCATAGTGGCTACATTAACACCTCCTTTTACTGCCAAATCAAGATGATTGGATTTAATAAACGAATAGACCAGTGCATTTTGAACTCCGATGTATTCTGTTTTCCAAGTATAAGTAGTAGCTAGATCTCCTGCCTCTGCATTGTACTGGTTTAATGTCAATCCAACAGTATAATTTAAATTGTTATCAAAAGCTAGACGTTGTACCTTTATAGGTAGCGCAAGACCTATTTCGTAGCTATCTCCTTCTCCTTGCTTTTCAAGACCGTTAACAGACTCCGAGCCCTTATAACGTATCTTATAATTGGTATAATTTTTTCCCGTTAAAAAATAGATTTCTTGAGAATACCCATATTGGATAGAGAACAACAACAGTAATAATAAGGTTATTTTTTTCATTTGGACTTAATAATTTTAGTAGAAAAAGTATAATGTGAAGTTTCTATTTTGGCAAAATAGACTCCTTCTGAAACTATTGAAAGATCAATCGTAAAATTGTTTTGTGTAAGTTCGACTTCCTTACTATAAACTAGCCTACCTCTACTATCAAACAAATAAAGATTAGCAATAGTGCCGATGGAAGAAGAGAATTGAAAATTAGCTAAATCAAGTACTGGATTAGGGTATTGAACCATTGAAACCGGACGGATAGCTGAAGAGGAATTTTTGGCTAATCCAATACTTTGGATATAACCCTGACCTATAATTAAATTACCGTTTTTATATGTACCAATAACACTCGATTGACCAACCGATTGTGCAACAATAATGCTGCTACCAACTTTAACATTAGCTCCCTGCGAGGCAATGGATTGATGGTGAATTCTTTGACCCCAACAACCGTAGGTAAAAAGTAAACTAAAAAGGAACTTATACATATTCATGGTACTATTTCGCTGCAAAATAATTATTTCTCTCGGCTTTATAATATTAGTGTTTTTTCTTACAAAAAATCAAATAATCAAACTATGGATTACACATTATGGATTCGAAAAACTCCTACTATTTTTAAATTAGCCGCAATGCGGCTAATTTAAATTATGTTCGATTTGGGATAAATTTGGGAGTTGATTTAGGGGCAATTGAATCGAATCATAATATTATGATTTAAAAACTCTTGTCAAATCTAAAATTGGGATATAATTGTTTGGTTATCTTTTCTATGTTGAAATTTAGGATGTCGATTTTAATCTTTAATAATATTGTACCGAAATGAACTATCTCGTGAGAACCAGATCTAAGGAACTCGATTTTTTTCAAAAAAACACGTATCATAATTACTTTGTCTTTTAAATCTTGATTTTCTTTTTTCTTTATTTATTCGACAAAAATAGAATCCCTACTTTTATAAAAAGTTGTAAAATCACAACTTTTCGAAAAAAAATTTTTTTTCTATATTTGTTAAATGGTATGCAGGTTTTTTAATCATTCCTCCGTGATTATTTAACAGAGCCAAAAAAAGATAACCCAACCCAAATCTTAAAAAAATGAATTTTAACACAAAAAAACCAATCAAAGTACCCTCTGAAAAAAAAACAGAGCATCCTGTAATCAAAAAAATTGCCTCCTTTTTAAGTCTTAAAAAAATTAAAAAAAAGGAATTTATATTACAAGCAGGCGAAATTAATGACAACATAATCTATGTAAAGTCTGGAATGCTTAGGGTTTATTTAATGTATGAAGACAAACAAGTAAATACTTGGTTTGTAGGTGAAGATGATTTTTTTCTTTCTATGAACAGTTTTTATTACAACATTCCTACCCACGAATACATTGAGGCCTTAGAGAATAGTGAAATCATTACTATCAGTAAAAGCACTTATGAAATGCTTTTGAAAATAAATCACAACTTATCTCTTTTTGCAATTAAGGAACTCTATATCAAATTATGCGAATATCAGGACCAGTGTTTAACATTGCGATTTATGAACGCAGAAAAAAAATATGCTTTTCTTAAAGAAAATAAACCTGAAATAATTGAAAAAGTAAGCCAAAAACACATTGCTTCCTTCTTAGGTATTGAAACTACATATTTAAGTAAAATTATTTCTAATTATAAAGTTTAAAAAACAGAACCCCCAAATACCAAAAAAAATATGAATATAATTGAAAAAGCACTACAGGGTAATCGCTTTTTTACCAAAAAAGACCTGTTTTTGGTAGAAAAATTAGCTGCTTTCCTTTTTAGTAAAAAAATTAAAAAGAAAGAATTATTGTTACACGCAGGAGAAGTGAACAACAAAATGTTCTACGTCCAAAAAGGATTACTTAGAGTGTATTATATTCGAGAAGACGGTAAAGAAGTAAATACGTGGTTCGTAAAAGAAGGTCAGTTTGTTTATGCTTGCCACAGTTTCCATTATCAAATCCCTTCAGAAGAATATATAGAAGCAATGGAAGATTCTACTATAATGAGTATTAAAAAAGACACTTGGTTAATGCTATTAAGGAACAATCATAAATTAGCGCTATTCACAGTCAATGAATTGATGACTAATATTGCTGAATTTTCAGCACAGTCAGAAATGTTGCGCATGATGAATGCTGAAGAAAAATATGCATTTTTAAAAACACACAAAAGCGATATCTTAGATCGTATTAGTCAGAAACATTTGGCTTCTTATCTTGGCACAGATACAACCTATTTAAGTAAGATTATTAGTAATTATAAAAACAATGAAGAAGCAAAAAATCTAAAAAAAGCAATTTAGCTCTTATAGAATTTTATGGGAAATAAACCCCAAATTATAGAACCGTTTATTCAAATATTCACTAATAACTATTTCATCCCCAGCAGATACTTTAAGATTCATGGAGGTACTTTCACCAAAACATTTTACAAGGAACATATTTGTATCTACATCATAATTGAGTATTAAAAAACCCGCCGAAATTCCTTTCTCCAAAATATCTTGATGCATCATTTTTGCACTAAAAATCACAGGGATTTTCTCTTCGTTAATAATATATTTTAAAATATTCATTGAATCACAATTACTATTATTGGCTATAAAATTCAATTTTAAAATCAAAACCATACTGGCAAGAGGTTAGCCAGTATGCTATTTGATTCTCCACGTGTTCGAAATTAAATCGATAGATTATCGCTAAGACACAACATGGAAGAATGATTAGGAAAACACTACATGATTTAAAAAAATTCATACTGTTATAAATGTCCCCACATCTTTCCTAATCATTATTTCTTCAACATTGAAAAGCCCTTGGTTCTTTTCAATTTTGTGATTCCAAAGTAAATTCATCGGGTTTTAAAAAAAGTTGTGATTTTGCAACTTTTTTAAAAAAATGATTTTTTTTTTAAAATAAACCGGAATTTAACTCTAGTTTAAATTATAAAAAAACAATTAAATAATTGATATTTATGTACTTATGATATTTTTTCAAATTCAATTTACAGATAATTAAAAAATTAATTAAACCCGGTTTTTTAATCTCTTTTTATTAAAATATGTTCTTTTAAGACTAGATTATAAAAAATTAGAAATCTAAAAATCGCCCTCAAAAAAACTTTATTAAAAAAACAGCAAGAGTTTTGCAATTTTAAGTTCAATAAAAAAAGAGACTAAAATTCTGTTTTTAGTATAAATTGATTCAGATTTTTACAAAATAAACAACTGTTTTTAAGACACATTTACATAAATTGCAAAACCAAATTTAGAATACACTATCATGTCAGAGAAAGGCGCAGAGAGAGCACGATTAAAACTACGAAACGATAATAAAGGTTGGAAAAAATGGGGACCTTACCTTACAGAACGTCAATGGGGAACCGTAAGAGAAGATTACTCTAAAGGTGGCGATGCTTGGAATAGTATTACGCACGATATGGCACGCTCCAAAGCGTACCGCTGGGGAGAAGAAGGAATTGGAGGAATTTCAGACAACAAGCAGCACATTTGTTTTGCTTTTGCTTTTTGGAATCATAACGACCATATTTTAAAAGAACGTTTTTTTG
>NZ_JAHEBT010000054.1 GCF_024642105.1 Flavobacterium sp. | reverse complement strand
AATCTGAGCCTAAACCAGAAGGCGAAAGAAGAAGTTTTAACAACAACCGTGGTGGAGATTCACGCGGAGGTTACGGAAACAACCGTGGCGGTGGAGACCGTGGAGGTAGAGGAGGATATTAATATTTTTTCTTTATATATAAAAAGGTGTCAATGAAAATTGACACCTTTTTTATTTTAAATCAGATTGTGAATTACAAATTAGCGACTAGCCAATCTCCCACTTCGCTTGTTTTGTAAGCTTTAGCTCCTTTTGGTGCTAAATCTTCCGTAACAATTCCTTCCGCTAATGATTTGTTGACTACTGCTCTAATAGCATCTGCTTCGGCTTTTAATCCGAAAGCATCTTCAAACATCATGGCTGCTGATAAAATAGTAGCCAATGGATTAGCAATATTCAATCCGGTAGCTTGTGGATATGATCCGTGAATGGGTTCGTATAATGAAGTGTGTTCTCCCACTGAAGCCGATGGCATTAATCCCATTGATCCTGAAATCACAGAAGCTTCATCTGTTAAGATGTCTCCAAATAAGTTTTCAGTAATCAAAACGTCATACGAATTAGGCCATTGTACCAATCGCATCGCAACAGCATCCACAAATTCATACGATACTTCCACTTCAGGATAGTCTTTTTCCATTGCCTGAACGGTTTCTCTCCACAAACGAGACGTTTCTAATACGTTGGCTTTGTCCACACAACATAATTTTTTGCTACGAGTCATCGCTAATTCGAAACCTTTTTTAGCCAAACGTTGTACTTCGGCTCTGGTGTAAACACAGTTGTCAAAAGCAGTATCGCCATTGTCTTTTCTTCCTTTTTCTCCAAAGTAAATTCCACCAGTTAATTCTCTTAAGAAAACTAAATCAGTACCTTCAATGCGCTCTCTTTTTAAAGGAGAATTGTCTATCAAAGATGGGAAAGTGAAAGTAGGACGTACATTAGCAAACAATCCTAATTTTTTACGCATCAATAGCAAACCTTGTTCAGGACGTACTTTTGCTGAAGGATCGTTGTCGTATTTTGGGTGTCCAATAGCGCCAAATAAAACCGCATCTGCTTTCATACAGATTTCGTGTGTTTCATCAGGGTAAGGAACGCCAACAGCATCGATTGCACAAGCACCGGTTAATGCTGGAGTCCAGTTGATTTCGTGATTGAATTTTTTTGCAATAGCATCCGAAACTTTTACAGCTTCATTAATTACTTCTGGTCCTATTCCGTCTCCGGCTAAAAGAGCAATATTGAATTTCATTTGATATTATTTTTCGTGTTATATATTTTATTTCGTTCTATCAGTGTTTAGATGCTTACTACGTTCAGCATTTTTTGAGTCGCTACAATAGCGGCTACTGTTTGGTCCGAATCCAATCCGCGGGTTTTGAATTCTTTGTCGTTATTGACCCAAGTGATAATGGTTTCACATAACGCATCCGAGCTACTTCCTGGTGGTATTCTCACAGCGTAGTCTACTAATTTGGGCAAACTCATTTTTTTGCTTTTGTAAATTTTTGCCAAAGCATTCATAAAAGCATCAAATTGTCCGTCTCCTTGTGCATTTTCTTCGATAATTTCTCCGTCAATTTTTAGACAAAGAGTTGTTGAAGGGCGCATTCCTTTGGAGTGAACTAATACGTAAGACTCAACGGTAATACGTTCTTCATAGGTTTGGCTATCCAAAACATCCGAGATGATGTACGGTAAATCTTCTTTGGTAACGGTTTCTTTTTTGTCACCCAATTCGATAATTCGTTGGGTAACCAATTTTAAATCCTCTTGATTGAGGTGTAATCCTAGTTCCTGAAGATTCTTTTCGATATTGGCTTTTCCGGAAGTTTTTCCTAAAGCATATTTTCTTTTTCTTCCAAAACGTTCTGGAAGTAAATCATTGAAATACAAGTTGTTCTTATTGTCTCCATCAGCGTGAATTCCTGCGGTTTGTGTGAACACGTTGTCTCCCACAATAGGCTTATTGGCTGGAATTCTATACCCTGTAAAAGTCTCGACTAATTTACTTACCGAGTACAAAGACGATTCTTTTACGTTGATGCTTACTTCTGGAATAAAATCGTTGATTACTGCTACGGTACTTTCAAGAGGTGCATTTCCGGCGCGTTCTCCCATTCCGTTTACGGTAACATGTAAACCGTGAATACCTGCTTTTACCGCTTCGATAACATTGGCAACACTTAAATCGTAATCGTTATGCGCGTGGAAATCAAAATGGGTGTTAGGATATTTAGCCGTGATTTTTGAAATAAATTCAAAGGTCTCGGACGGAATTAATACGCCCAAAGTATCCGGTAATAATATTCTTTTAACAGGTTGTTGTGTCAAAAAATCCAAATATTGAAAAACATAGTCTGGAGAATTGCGCATTCCGTTGCTCCAATCTTCTAAATAGACGTTGGTTTCAATGTTATTTTCTTTTGCTAAAGCGATTGCTTGTGCAATTTCGTTAAAATGTTGTTCGGGTGTTTTCTTTAATTGATGGGTCAAATGGTTGAGCGAACCTTTGGTCAATAAATTTTGAACTTTGGCCCCTGCTTTTTTCATCCATTCGATTGAAACGCCACCGTCTACAAAAGAGAGTACTTCAATTTTATCCGTATATCCTTTGGCTGAAGCCCATTCCATAATGCCTTTAACTCCTTGAAATTCTCCTTCGCTCACGCGAGCCGAAGCAATTTCAATACGATCAATATTTAATTCTTCAAGCAACAATTGTGCAATGGTTAATTTTTCTGCAGCAGAAAATGATACTCCCGAGGTTTGTTCTCCATCGCGAAGTGTCGTGTCCATTATTTCAATTTTTCTTTTTCCCATCATCAATTTGATTCTTAAAGCACTTTGATTTCAATATTTTGAAATCAAATTATTCTATTTTGTATAAAACGGTAAAAGCAGTTACTCAGTCAAATACTAAATTTGACACGAAGTAACTGCATTTGTTTAATTTGTTTTTAGTAAGGCAATTGGTTGGCAAAACCAACAATCTCTTCCTTCATACTTTGCAAGTAATCAATATCATCAAAACCGTTGATCATATTGTTCTTTTTGTATCCATTGATAGCGAAAGATTCACTTTGACCTGTAGCCAATAAAGTAATCGTTTGTTCTGGCAAATTGATTTCCAATTCCGTGTTTGGATCTGCTTCAATAGCACTGAAAATAGTATCAGCAAATTCTGGACTTACTTGAACAGGAAGTACTCCAATATTCAAACAATTTCCTTTGAATATATCAGCAAAGAAACTAGAAACTACCGCTCTGAACCCGTAATCGTAAACTGCCCAAGCTGCGTGTTCTCTAGAAGAACCTGAACCGAAGTTCTTTCCGCCCACAAGGATTTTTCCGCTGTAAGTTGGATTGTTTAAAACGAAATCTGCTTTTGGAGTATCGTCTCCATTGTATCTCCAGTCTCTGAAAAGATTATCACCAAAACCTTCACGTTTGGTAGCTTTCAAGAAACGTGCTGGTATAATTTGATCGGTATCTACGTTTTCTATAGGTAGTGGCACCGCACTACTTCTAAGAACATTAAATTTATCGTATGCCATTTTTACTAATTTTACCGCAAGGACGCTAAGTCGCATTGCATTATTTTTTTATTTGTTTTAATTTAGAATTGATTTAATAGTTATTTACAAACCGTTTAAATCCACTTTTAATTATTGGGACATTAAAATTTATCAAAAATCCCATTCGCTTGTCTGCTAATTTTAAATAAGATATCAATTGTGCTTCATGAACTGGCAATAATGCTTCAACTGATTTCAATTCAATTATTAATTTTTGTTCCACAAGAATATCTATTTTATATTCTTTTGAAAGTGCAAAACCTTTAAATTGAAGAGGTATTGCTACTTGACTTTCCGTGAAAATATTTCTCAACTGCAATTCTCTCATCAAACACATTTCATAAACAGATTCCAATAATCCAGGCCCCATAATTTTGTGGACTTCGAGGCTAGCTAAAAATATTTCTTTGGCTAACGCTTCATATTGTTCTTTTTGCATAATTCCTTGTGCCTTTGTGTCTTTGTGGTGAGAATTAAAACAAATCCCTTGGATCAGTCAATTTACCTGTAACTGCAGCTGCAGCAGCCATTATTGGACTTGCCAATAAAGTTCTTGAACCAGGACCTTGACGACCTTCAAAGTTTCTGTTTGAGGTACTTACTGCGTATTTTCCAGCAGGTACTTTGTCATCATTCATTGCTAAACATGCCGAGCAACCTGGTTGACGCAATACAAATCCTGCTTCAGTAAGAATGTCTAACAATCCTTCTTCTTTAATTTGTGCTTCTACTACGTGAGAACCTGGTACTAACCAAGCCGTAACGTTGTCCGCTTTTTTTCTTCCTTTTACAATTTCGGTAAAAGCTCTAAAATCTTCAATTCGGCCATTGGTACAACTTCCTAAGAAAACATAGTCGATTGGTTTTCCAATCATGATGTCATTTTCTTCGAAGCCCATATAAGCTAACGATTTTTTGTAGGTTTCCTCGCCACCTTCAACTTGGTTAGCATTCGGAATATGTTTAGAAATACCAATTCCCATTCCAGGATTAGTACCATAGGTAATCATTGGTTCAATATCAGCTGCGTTGATGTTTAATTCAGCATCAAAAACCGCATCAGCATCCGTTTTCAAGGTTTTCCAATAAGCAACCGCTTTATCCCAAGCTTCGCCCTTTGGAGCGTGTAATCTTCCTTCTAAGAAATCAAAAGTAGTTTGGTCTGGAGCAATCATTCCTCCACGAGCACCCATTTCGATACTTAAGTTACACACAGTCATACGACCTTCCATAGTCATGTTTTCAAAAACATCACCAGCATATTCTACAAAATATCCAGTACCACCAGAAGTAGTTAATTGGGCAATAATATAAAGTGCTACGTCTTTTGGACCCACTCCTTTACTTAATTGACCATTAACGTTGATACGCATTTTCTTTGGTTTTGGCTGCATAATACATTGTGTAGACAATACCATTTCTACCTCAGATGTTCCAATACCAAAGGCAATAGCACCAAAGGCTCCGTGAGTAGAAGTATGCGAATCTCCACAAACAATAGTGGCGCCAGGTAAAGTAATTCCGTTTTCAGGACCTACAACGTGTACAATTCCGTTTTTTTGGTGACCTAATCCCCAGTGAGAAATACCATATTCATTTGCATTATCTTCCAGCGCTTTCAATTGATTTGCTGATAGAGGGTCTGCAACAGGTAAGTGTTGGTTTATTGTTGGTGTGTTGTGATCGGCAGTAGCAAAAGTACGTTCTGGATATAAAACCGAGATACCTCTTGTTTTTAAACCTAAAAAAGCAACAGGACTAGTAACCTCGTGAATGAAATGACGGTCAATAAAAAACACGTCTGGTCCATCTTCAATTTTACGCACTACGTGCGAATCCCATACTTTGTCAAATAATGTCTTACTCATTGTAACTATTTTTTAAATGTATTTCTCTGTTTTTACAACCGGTCTATTGAACACAATTGTAACAATTTATGCAAATTTAATAAAAGAAATAAAGTGGTATTACTACTAAATGTGGTATATACGATACCCAAATTGTCTTTAT
Organism: Flavobacterium sp.; assembly: GCF_024642105.1. Lineage (GTDB taxonomy): Bacteria > Bacteroidota > Bacteroidia > Flavobacteriales > Flavobacteriaceae > Flavobacterium. The sequence continues at coordinate 199,937 of NZ_JAHEBT010000054.1, read as the reverse complement.
ACTTGATAATACTATTGTATAAGTGTGGGTTTTGGATATTTTTTTTACAATTTAGTACAAAAAGCTATTGCTGAACTTCTTTTAACCGCGTTTTTTTTCTTTTTTTAGAATTTGCAAATTTAGGCTTGTTTTGGTCTAAATTGATGATTTTTAGGTGAAAAAATCTAACAAATCGAGATAAAATAGTCATAATTTAGAAAATTCAACAAAATTTCGTTCTTGGTTTTTAATCTCTTTTCCGTTTTATTAGAGACTTATTTTAAAAAATAGTACAGGCGATTTTGAACTGTTTTTTTGAATTCATTTTACGACATCCAAAAAAATACAATTCCTTTTTTTTGTTAATAACTTCCCTATTTTTTTAGCCTAAAAAAAACTAAATTTGAAACTCATTTTTTTTGAGTTTTTCTAATTTTAAATTGTTTACAACCAGTTAAATAAACAGTCAAAATCAAGCTGATTTTGATTCCCGACCTTAAATCGGCGGGCTGGGATGAAGATGTATGTACTTAATATTTGATACCGAAACCACAGGTTTACCAAAGCGTTGGGATGCGCCCATCACCGATACTAACAACTGGCCACGTTGTATCCAAATTGCTTGGCAGTTGCACGATGATATGGGGAAACTCATCGAGCATCAGGATTATTTGGTCAAACCAGAAGGGTTTAATATTCCCTATGATGCGGAACGAATTCACGGTATTTCAACAGAATTAGCCGAAGCTGAAGGGATTTCTTTAGCCGAAGTTTTAGAAAAATTCAATATTTCTTTGGCGAAAGCCAAATTTATTGTGGGTCAAAATTTAGGTTTTGATGTCAATATCATGGGATGTGAATTTCACCGAATGGGAATCGAATCGCCAATGGCATCGCTACCTGTTTTGGATACGTGTACCGAAGTAACAGCCTCGCTTTTGCAATTACCTGGTGGACGTGGTGGGAAATTCAAATTACCCACGTTGACCGAATTACATAGCTATCTTTTCAACCGACCTTTTGCAGAAGCCCACAACGCGACAGCCGATGTGGAAGCTACAACGCGATGTTTTTTAGAATTAATTCGTCGGGAAGTATTTACAAAGGAAGAATTAGATGTGCCTGCTTCTTATTTTCAAGATTTCCAAAATAGAAACCCAAGAGAAATTGAATTAATTGGGTTAAAACATATTAATTTAAAGGAAGCTTCAGATAGAATTCGTCAGCAGTTTGGAGAGAAACAAACGGAGACCGTTTCTAAAGCAACACTTTCGGAGAATAAAAAAGTATTAATTGATGCTGATTTTGTGCATCTTCATAACCATACTCAATTCTCGGTTTTGCAATCTACCATTAGTATTGCAGCTTTGGTTAAAGCCGCAGCAAAACATAAAATGCCAGCGGTGGCAATGACAGATCATGCTAATTTAATGGGGGCATTTCATTTTGTGCGTGATATTTTAGCACATAATAAATCGGTAGCGGCTAAGAATAAGACGGCTATCGAAAATGGAGAAGAGCCTACTGAAGTGGCGATGAAACCGATTGTGGGTTGCGAATTTTTTGTTTGCGAAGACCACAAAGATAAGTCCCGAAAAGATAATGGGTATCAAATTGTCCTTTTGGCGAAGACCAAAAAAGGTTACCATAATTTGGCTAAAATGTCTTCGATTGCTTATACCGAAGGGTTTTATTATGTGCCACGAATTGACAAAAAAGTCATTCAACAATACAAAGAAGATATTATTGTTTTGTCTGGAAATCTCTACGGAGAAATTCCAAATAAGGTCTTGAATTTGGGAGAAAATCAAGCCGAAGAAGCCTTACTTTGGTGGAAAAATGAATTCCAAAATGATTTTTATATGGAGGTCATGCGCCATAATCAGGAAGATGAAAATCGTGTCAATACGGCTTTGGTTGCTTTGGCTAGAAAGCACGAAGTGAAGCTGGTGGCAACCAATAATATTTTTTATATCGACAAAGAAAATGCCAATGCCCATGATATTCTATTGTGTGTGCGTGATGGCGAAAAGCAAACTACGCCAATTGGTCGAGGTCGAGGTTACCGTTATGGCTTGCCTAATCAGGAATATTATTTCAAGTCGGGTGATGAGATGAAACAACTCTTCAACGATTTGCCTGAGGCGATTTCGAATATTGCCGAAATTGTAGATAAAATTGAAATTTACGATTTAGCGCGTGACGTTTTATTGCCAAAATTTGAAATCCCCGAAGAGTTTTTAGTGCCTGAAGATGAAGTGGACGGAGGAAAACGTGGAGAAAACAAGTATTTACGTTACCTTACCTTTGAAGGAGCTAAAAAACGCTATCCCGAAATTACTCCTGAAGTCCAAGAACGATTGGATTTTGAGTTGATGACCATTGAAAATTCAGGTTATCCAGGGTACTTTTTGATTGTTCAAGATTTTATCGCCGAAGCTAGGAATATGGGCGTTTCTGTTGGCCCTGGAAGGGGTTCGGCCGCAGGATCTGTAGTGGCGTATTGTTTGAAAATCACGAATATCGACCCACTAAAATACAATTTGCTTTTTGAGCGTTTCTTGAATCCAGACCGTGTTTCTTTACCCGATATCGATATTGATTTTGATGATGAGGGACGAAGCAGTGTAATGGACTACGTTATTCGAAAATACGGTTCCAAACAAGTAGCTCAAATTATCACCTATGGTAAAATGGCTACCAAGTCAGCTATTCGTGATACAGCACGTGTATTGGATTTGCCGTTATTTGAGGCCGATAAAATTGCGAAGTTAATTCCGGGAATGATGCCGTCGAAATGGAATTTGGCTCGTTTTCTAAACGAAGACGATGCTTTAATCAAAAAAACAGTTCGCCCAGAAGAATACGATAAAATCAAAGAATTAATTGCCTTAGCCGGCGGAAGTGATTTAGGAGGCGAAACTATTCAACAAGCTAAAGTTTTAGAGGGAAATCTTCGAAACACGGGAATTCATGCTTGTGGGGTGATTATTACGCCGGATGATATTACGAATTTTGTACCGGTTTCAACCGCTAAAGATTCGGATTTGTTTGTGACCCAATTTGATAACTCGGTGGTAGAAAGTGCCGGTTTGTTAAAGATGGACTTCTTGGGGTTGAAAACCCTAACCTTAATTAAAGATACGGTTAAATTAGTGAAATACAGATCTGGAATTGATTTGAATCCAGATGAATTTCCTATTGACGACTTGAAAACATACGAATTGTTTCAACGTGGCGAGACAGTAGGGATTTTTCAATATGAGAGTCCTGGAATGCAGAAATACATGAAGGAATTAAAGCCGACGGTTTTTCCTGATTTGATTGCCATGAACGCCTTGTATCGACCAGGTCCGATTGCCTACATTCCGAGTTTTATTAAACGTAAAAATGGAGAAGAGCCTATCGAATATGACTTGGCCGACTGTGAAGAGTTATTGAAAGATACCTACGGAATTACCGTTTACCAAGAGCAGGTAATGCTTTTGTCACAAAAATTAGCTGATTTCTCAAAAGGAGATGCCGACGTTTTGCGTAAAGCAATGGGAAAAAAGATGATTGATGTATTGGCTAAAATGGAGCCAAAATTCATCGAGCAAGCTATGGCAAAAGGGCACGCCAAAGACAAATTAGAGAAAATTTGGAACGACTGGAAAGCCTTTGCCGAATATGCATTTAATAAATCGCATTCTACTTGTTATGCTTGGATTGCTTATCAAACGGCCTATTTGAAAGCCAATTATCCTGCCGAATACATGGCGGCGGTACTTTCTAATAACATGAGTGATATTAAGCAAGTATCCTTCTTTATGGAAGAATGTAAGCGAATGGGATTGCAGGTTTTAGGGCCAGATGTGAACGAGTCGTTTTATAAATTTACGGTAAACGATGATTATGCCGTTCGTTTTGGAATGGGAGCGATAAAAGGAGTAGGGTCAGGAGCTGTGGCTACGATTGTAGAAAACAGAAAAGACGGAAAATACAAATCGATTTTTGATTTGACCAAACGGATTGATTTGCGTGCTGCCAATAAAAAAGCCTTAGAGAATTTGGCTTTAGCCGGAGGCTTTGATTCGTTTGAGGGGACTACCCGCGCGCAATATTTTCATGATGATGGCGATGGAATTACCTTCTACGAAAAAGCAATGCGTTACGGAGCCAAGTTCCAAGAAAATGAAAATTCATCGCAAGTGAGTTTGTTTGGAGAAAGTAGCGATGTGCAAATTGCCGAGCCTGTGGTGCCACCTTGCGAGGATTGGAGTACGATGGAAAAATTAGCCAAGGAGAAAGAAGTCGTTGGAATTTATATTTCAGGCCATCCGTTGGATGATTTCAAGTTTGAGATGAAATATTTCTGCAATGCTAAGTTGGAGGCACTGAAACATTTAGAACAGTACGTGGGTAAAACACTTTCTTTTGGCGGAATAATTAATAATGTACAACATCGTGTGGCTAAAAACGGTAAAGGCTGGGCCTCCTTTTTTCTGGAAGGATATGATGAAAGTTACGAGTTTAGAATCTTTGGAGAAGAGTATTTGAAATTCCGTCATTTTTTGATTCAGAATAACTTTACCTATATGCGAGTTTTAGTGAAAGAAGGATGGGCAGATAAAGAAACGGGTAAAAAAGGAGAACCTCGATTGCAGTTTACGTTAATCCAATATTTGCAGGATGTTTTGCCTTCTTTTGCCAAAAAGTTAGTGCTATTATTGAATATCAACGATATTCAGTCCGATTTCATTCAGCAATTGAACCAACTTTTCCAAGAGAATAAAGGAGACAATACCGTTACTTTCGAAATCATGGAATTGGAAAAAATCACTAAAATTGTCGAAACTACTTCTGAAATTGCAGAAACTGAAGAAGAAATATTTGTAGAAGAAACCGATACTGAAGATGCTGATGTTCCTTTGATGGAAACTCAAAAAGTTAGCACGACTACCGAAGTAGAAGAAATCAATGTAGTAACTAAATTAAGTATGCCGAGTCGAAAATTAAAAGTTAAAATATCCAACGAGTTGCTGTTGGAATTGGAAAAAAGACAAATTAACTTCAAGTTGAATTAAATTGGCGTATAAAAAAAGGCAATACATTCATAATCAAAACTAATTTAAGAGTGATGTAAGAATGGTTTTTAATTTATAGATTTGCAGTACAATTAATAAACAAGTAAAAAGAAAATAGTATGGCATTAGCAATAACAGATGCTACTTTTGACGAAGTAGTTTTGAAATCAGACAAACCAGTTTTAGTAGATTTTTGGGCAGCTTGGTGTGGACCATGTAGAATGGTTGGTCCAATCGTTGATGAATTGAGCAACGAATACGAAGGTAAAGTAGTTGTTGGAAAAGTGGACGTAGATGCTAACCAAGAATTTGCAGCAAAATATGGTGTTAGAAACATTCCAACGGTTTTGATTTTCAAAAACGGAGAAGTAGTAGGAAAACAAGTAGGTGTAGCTCCAAAACAAACCTATGCAGATAGTTTAGACGCATTGTTGTAATCGACGGATTGCATTGATATAAACAAAGGATTGGCGAAAGTCAATCCTTTTTGCTTTATGTAAAGTACCAATCGTTTTCTTATATTTGGATAATGAATATTGAATCACAAAGAGATATAGTTTCTAGTTTTCGTCATTTGGAGTTGTTGGCTCATCAAGTGGTGGAAGGATTCATTTCGGGCATGCATAAGAGTCCGTTTCATGGTTTTTCAGCTGAATTTGCCGAGCATAAAGTGTATAATTCAGGAGAAAGTACCAAACATATTGATTGGAAACTATTTGCCAAAACTGATCGTTTGTTCACTAAGCAATACGAAGAAGAAACCAACTTGCGATGTCATATTATTATTGATAATTCTTCGTCGATGCATTACCCCATTGTAAAAGAAAATCAGCCTTTTTATGAAAGTAAGATAGGCTTCGCGGTAATGGCATCGGCAGTTTTGATGAATGTATTGAAAAAACAACGCGATGCGGTAGGCTTGAGTGTTTTTTCGGACACCTACGAATATTATGCGCCAGAGAAAGGGAGCGATCGTCACCACCGAATGATTTTAAATGCGCTTGAAGGACTTTTGGAACAACCGAAAATTTCAAAAAGTACCGATACCATTACATTTTTACATCAAATTGCAGAGAAAATCCATCGGCGTTCGATGATTATTTTGTTTACCGATATGTTTCAGTCGGGAAATGAAGAGGCTTTATTTAACGCTTTGCAACATTTGAAACACAACAAGCATAAGGTGGTTTTGTTTCATGTTTTTGATGCTAAAACCGAATTGGGTTTTGATTTTGACTCCACTCCCCGAAAATTTATTGATGTAGAGACAGGAGAAGAAGTGGCGGTTTTTGCCGATACGGTTCAAGAAGAATATGAAAAAACGGTGGCAGCTTATTTTAAAAAGGTAGCGTTGACTTGTGCTCAAAACAGAATTCAATATGTTCCGGTGGAGGTGGGTGAAAATTTTGAAAAAATACTGTTGACCTATTTGGTTGAAAAACAAAACTTTGGTTGATTTCAAGACGTATTATTTAATTTTTTTTACAAAAACGCTTGCGTAAACGGAAATCTGTTGTATATTTGCAACCGCAATTAAGCAGAGGTTTGGTAGTTCAGTTGGTTAGAATACATGCCTGTCACGCATGGGGTCGCGGGTTCGAGTCCCGTCCAGACCGCTAAATTGGGAAAAGCACTTCGTAATGAAGTGCTTTTTTGCCCAAAAACGGTATCTAAAGTTAGTTGTGTTGTTTGGTCGGCCTTGTAAGCTGACCGGGTTTAGTAGTTAGACCAATGAAAAGCTTTCCAAAGCTTCTGAATTTATTCAGAACTAAGGATAGCTTTTTTGATTTACAACGGTACTAAAACGTTATAGTAGTTTTTTTTCTCTAAAAGTAGCTGCTTCATCTTATAATTTTTCTTCATTTTTTTCTATTTCCCTTCTTCAATTAAGATTTGTTGGTTTTATAGCGCTTCTCAAAAAAAAATAATTGTATTTTTATCCCATATTAGTTCCATTCAAACACAAAACATTGAAGTATTATTTTCTTTTATTAGTTATTCTCTTGTTTAATTCTTGCCAATATTTTGGGAAGCAAGTGCCTTCTGAAAAGGAATTGTTGGCAAAAGAGTTGAACGAAATCAACTGGAAAGAAGTAGATGAGTTTCCTTCACTTACAGATTGTGAAAAAATAGAGGATAAGACCCAGCGCCAACAATGTTTTTTTGAAATTTTAACTCAGTTAATTCAAGAAAAATTGAGTGTTGATACACTATCAGTTCTTTATCCAGAATTGGACACTATTGAGGTTAAAGTGACGGTTTTTCCTAATTCAACCATGCAATTCGAACCACAATTTCCTAAAGATTCGGTGGCGTATGATACGATTAAAATTGACAGTATTTTAAAAGCTCGATTGGTTGACTTTCCAAAAGTGAATCCTGCTATCAAACGTGGAATTCCAGTTAAAACTCAATTTATTCTTCCTGTTATACTAAAAGTCGAGTAGTTGCTACCTATAAATAAACCTCAATTGGCAAACGAACGCATCATATTAGGAATTGACCCTGGAACCACCATTATGGGTTTTGGATTGATTAAAGTAATCAATAAAAAAATGGAATTTTTGCAATTGAACGAACTGCAATTATCTAAGTACGACAATCATTATCAAAAGTTAAAAATCATTTTTGAACGGACTATTGAATTAATCGAAACACATCATCCAGATGAAATAGCTATTGAAGCTCCTTTTTTTGGAAAAAACGTACAATCGATGTTGAAATTAGGTCGTGCACAAGGTGTTGCTATGGCAGCGGGACTTTCGCGCGGTATTCCTATTACAGAATACGAACCTAAAAAAATAAAAATGGCCATAACTGGAAATGGAAATGCCAGTAAGGAGCAAGTAGCCAAAATGCTCCAACAATTATTAGGCCTTAAAACCTTGCCCAAAAATTTAGACTCCACCGATGGATTAGCAGCAGCCGTTTGTCACTTCTTCAACTCAGGCCGACTAGAAATTGGCAAAAGTTATTCGGGCTGGGATGCTTTTGTGAAAAATAATGAAAATAGAATAAGCCCCCCAACCCCCAAAGGGGGAGTAAAATAACTACATGTTTGATTCAGAACAAAAAATAAACAATTTTCACAACTCCTCCCCTTTGGGGAGGCTGGGTGGGGCTGGAATCTACATCCATATCCCCTTTTGCAAGCAAGCTTGCCATTACTGCGATTTCCATTTTTCGACTTCGATGAAGAAGAAAGAAGAAATGGTTTTGGCTTTGGCCAAAGAATTGCAACTGCGCAAAAATGAGTTTCAAGTGGATTCTAAATTCTCTGGAGTTGAAACCATTTATTTTGGAGGAGGAACGCCATCGGTCTTGACGGTTGATGAAATTCAGTTTTTAATTGATACAGTGCGTGAACATTATGCTGTTGCCCAAAATCCCGAAATTACTTTGGAAGCCAATCCTGATGATTTGTCTGAAGAAAATCTTATTGCCTTTGCGGAAATAGGGATTAACCGACTTTCTATTGGAATTCAGTCTTTTTTTGAAGAGGATTTAAAGTTAATGAATCGCGCTCATGATTCGGTGCAAGCCAAAAAATGCCTAGAAATAGCTACCCGTTATTTTGATAATATTTCACTGGATTTAATTTACGGAATTCCCGACCCGAGCCAGAATGGCGAACAGGCGAAGCAAATGTCGAACGAAAGATGGCAGCAAAATATTGAAACGGCATTGTCTTTTGGAATACCGCACATTTCCAGTTACGCCTTGACAGTGGAGCCTAAAACCGCGTTGAACAAACTGATTCAAACAGGTAAAGTAGCTTCGCCTAATGATGAGGTAGCCCAAGAACATTTTATGATTTTGGTCGAAACGCTGGAAGCCAATGGATTTGTTCATTATGAGTTGTCTAATTTTGGCAAAGAAAATTATTTTTCTAGGAATAATTCGGCCTATTGGTTGGGTAAAAAATACATCGGAATTGGCCCTTCGGCACATAGTTATGATGGTGACTCTAGAAGTTGGAATGTTGCTAATAATGCCTTGTATTTGAAAGCACTTCAGAATGACGAATTGCCTAATGAAGTCGAAAATTTAACTCTCGAAGATCGCTATAACGAATATATTATGACGGGTTTACGAACGATTTGGGGTGTTTCTTTAGTCCGAATTGAGCAGGAATTTGGGGCTCAATATTTGGATTATTTGAAGCAACAATCACAAAAATTCATTGATGATGGTTTACTTTCTATTACCGATGGAATATTGAAGCCAACATTAAAAGGTAAATTTTTAACAGATGGAATAGCAAGTGATTTGTTTTGCCTAAATTTGGAATAATCTAACCGCAAGGGTCGCAAAGTTTTCGCAAAGAACGCAAGATAAAAATATACGCCAATATTCAATATGACAGAAAACGAATTGTCAAAAATAGTATTTGATTGTGCTTTAAAAGTGCATCAAAGTTTAGGTCCTGGCTTACTAGAAAGTGCTTATGAAGAATGTTTGTTTTATGAATTAAAAAAGCAAGGGTTAAATGTTGAAAAGCAGAAGCCACTGCCCTTAATTTATGAAGAAGTAAAACTTGATATAGGTTATAGAATTGATGTTATAGTAAACAATAAACTAATTATTGAAATCAAATCAGTTGAGGCTTTGAACGACGTTCATTTTGCTCAATTGTTAACGTATTTAAAATTAACAAATTGTAAATTAGGTTTGCTAATAAATTTTAATGTTACCTTAATTAAAAACGGAGTAAAAAGAGTAGTTAATAATCTTTAAAACTTTGCGAACCTTGCGTAAAAGACTTTGCGCACTTTGCGGTTAAAAAAATGAAAACAACTATCACACATAATAATTCTACTTTTCAAATAGACTTATCAAAACCCATTGATATTTCCATTCCAATAACGAATGACGAGCAAAATCCTATTGCTTGGCACCAAAATGCCCCCGAAATTACTCCTGTAGTTATGGGAGATTGGATTGGGAAAGTAGCTGAAGGGCAATCGTCAACGAATTTCAATAATCTATTTTTCAATCCGCATGCGCACGGAACACATAGCGAGTGTTTAGGGCATATTACAAGAGAATTTTACAGTATCAATCAATGTTTGAAAGCGTTTTTCTTTTGGGCAACTTTAATTTCGGTTCAACCAGAAAAAGTAGGGGAGGATTTAGTGATTTCAAAACTGCAAATTGAAAAGGCGTTGAAATCTGTTCATAATTCAGAAATTAAATCAGAAGCCATTGTTATTCGAACATTGCCAAATGACGTTTCAAAAAAATCATTAAACTATTCCAATACGAATCCGCCTTTTTTGTCTGAAGAGGCAGCGTTGTTCCTTCGCGAAAGCGGAATCCAACATTTGTTGATTGATTTGCCAAGTGTTGATAAAGAGAAAGACGGGGGTAAATTAGTAGCACACAAAGCCTTTTGGAATGTTAAAGATGTGAACCATTTGAATGACGATGCAAGACTGAATTGTACGATTACCGAGATGATTTTTGTCCCTAACGAAGTGCTTGATGGCAATTATTTATTGAATTTACAAATCGCTTCATTTGAAAATGATGCTAGTCCGAGTAAACCGATTTTGTATAGTCTAGGCTAATTATTTTTTATGAAAAAGTTTATTATAATATCGTGTTCTATTTTAATTTTATTCTTATCGTATTTAGCTTTTTGGGTTTATTCTGCTACTGACACCAAAAATGTTAAATTAACTGGATATGTTTTTGATAAAGAAACAAATAAACCTATTAAAAATGCTAAAGTAGAAATAGAAAATTATCGTTACGAAAGTGATAATGGATTTTCAAATCATGATGAATATCTAGGAGAAGATGGATATGAATTGTTATCTAATAATAACGGATTTTATGAAATCACAATTGATAAAAGTGCATTTATAGTTATTGAGATCAGAAAAGATGGTTATAAGCTTAAAACAGAAAGTGATTATTCTTTAAAAAGCATGAGTTTTAAAACTAGTTTAGAAAAAACTAATAACTAATAATTCAAAAATGAACATTGAACAATTTTTCGATTATTGTCTTTCTAAAAAAGGAGTTACAGAACATTTTCCGTTCAATGAAGATGCTTTGGTGTTAAAGGTAGGCAGTAAAATGTTTCTTTTGAGTTCGCTAAGTTCATGGGAAAACGGAAATCCGCAGGTCAATTTGAAATGTGATCCCGATAGAGCTCAAGAATTGCGTGCTGAATACGACGGAATTCAGCCGGGGTATCATATGAGTAAAAAACATTGGAACACGGTTGCTATAAATGAAGATGTTTCTGATGTTTTAGTTAAAGAGTTAATCGACCATTCGTATGAATTGGTTTTTAGCAGTTTGCCTAATAAAATAAAAAATGAAATTCGGATAGTAGAAAATTAGGTAGTATATTTACTTTTACTAAAATAATTCCCAAATAAAGCGATTATGAATGAGCAACTTAAAAAGTTTTTAAACGAAGAACAAGATCCTAAAGCCATCGAAAAAGTCATGTCAAAATTGAGTGATTTATTGATGAAAAATGAAGAAATTGGTTACATAGCGGTGCAGAAAAAACCAGCTATTACCGTTTTGCCAGATAGTATTGTGGTGACTAATAAACGAATCATTATTTGTCAACCTAAAAATTTAGGGCTTTCGATGAATTTTACAGATTATTCTTGGGATGAGATTGAAAGTACTTTTGTTAAAGAAGGTATTTTAGGTTCTGATTTTTCATTTGTAACCAAAACCGAGATTTCGGTGACTATTGAATACATTCCGAAAGTTCAAGCAAGAAAGATGTATGCTTTTGCTAAAGAACAAATCGATTTGTTAAAAGGAGGTTCAGATTTGAACATTAACGCAGCGGTAGAAGAAGTCGAAACAGAAGAAGTCAGTTCATTTGCAGAGATTATGCCTGCTCAAGTCCCTTCGTTTTCTGGATTTAGCTCTATGGATACAGATAAACCACTCAACGAATTGTCATCAGACGAGCTTTTTGAAAAGTTGCAGAACTATAAAAAGTTACTTGATAACGGGTTGATTTTACAAGGTGAATATGATGCCTTGAAAAAGGAAATTCTGAGTTATATGTAATAAAAAAGCGGTTTCATTTGAAACCGCTTTTTTTATCTTTTTACTTTTAGAATAGAAAAACCAAGTATTCCCCAAGCCAAGATGAGTAATAAGCCACCTATTGGGGTAATGAATCCAATGCTTTTAAAATTGATACCTGTGATTCCCATTGAGGACAACAGATAAATCGATCCTGAAAAGAAAAGTACTCCTATTATAATTAGGTTATAGATTGTTTTTTTAGTTTTCTCCAGAATATCATTTTGAGTGGCTAGAAAGAACAAAAAGAACGCTTGGTACATTTGGTAACGCACCCCTGTTTCAAAACTAATCAATTGTTCGGGAGTCAATACTTTTTTCAAAGTATGGGCTCCAAAAGCTCCTAAAATAATGGCAGCCATTCCTAAGAATGCGGCTGTTGCTGTAATTTTTTTATTCATTTTTTCAGATAAAAAGGAAAATTATTTACTCAGTTCTACAAAATATTTATAGAATAACGGAATAGTTTCGATTCCTTTCAAGAAGTTGAAAATTCCGAAATGTTCGTTTGGTGAGTGAATTGCATCACTGTCCAATCCAAATCCCATGAGTATCGTTTTGCTTTTCAATTCTTTTTCGAATAACGCAACAATAGGAATACTTCCGCCTGAACGAACAGGAATAGCTGGAACTCCAAAAGTTTCGGTGTAGGCTTTGTTAGCGGCTTGGTAGCCAATGCTGTCGATTGGAGTCACATAGCCTTGTCCGCCATGATGTGGAGTTACTTTTACGGTTACTCCTTTTGGAGCGATACTTAGAAAATGGTTGGTAAATAATTCAGTGATTTCCTCCCAATCTTGATTTGGAACCAAACGCATTGAAATTTTGGCGAAAGCCTTACTCGCAATCACAGTTTTAGCCCCTTCGCCAGTATAGCCACCCCAAATTCCGTTGACATCTAATGTGGGACGAATGGAGTTTCTTTCATTAGTTACATAGCCAGTTTCGCCATAGACTTCTTCAATATCCAACGCTTTTTTATAGTTTTCTAAACTGAAAGGTGCTTTGGCCATTTCGGCTCTTTCGGCAGCAGAAAGTTCTTCTACTTTATCATAAAAACCAGGAATAGTAATATGATTGTTTTCGTCATGCAAAGAAGCAATCATTTTAGTCAGCACATTGATTGGGTTAGCCACGGCACCGCCATACAATCCGGAGTGTAAATCACGATTAGGCCCTGTAACTTCTACTTCTACATAACTCAAACCGCGTAGTCCTGTCGTAATAGACGGTTGTTGGTTTGAAATCATTCCGGTGTCTGAAATTAGAATGACATCATTTTTGAGTTTTTCTTGGTTGCGTTCTACAAACCAACTCAAACTTTTGGAACCGATTTCTTCTTCGCCTTCAATCATGAATTTTACATTGCAAGGCAAACAATTCGAATTAATCATGTATTCAAATGCTTTGACGTGCATGTACATTTGTCCTTTGTCATCGCAAGCGCCACGTGCGAAAATAGCGCCTTCAGGATGAATTTCGCTAGTTTTAATTACAGGCTCGAATGGAGGAGAAGTCCATAATTCCATTGGATCTGGCGGTTGCACATCATAATGTCCATATACCAACACGGTTGGCAAATTAGGGTCAATTGTTTTTTCGCCATATACAATGGGATAGCCTGGCGTATCGCATATTTCAACTAGATCACAACCTGCTTTTTCTAAACTTGCTTTTACGGCATCGGCGGTGTCGAATACATCTTGAGAGTAAGCAGTATCAGCACTTACGGATGGTATTTTTAGTAATTCAATTAATTCATTGATGAAACGTTCTTTATTTTGCTGAACGTAAGACGCTATGTTTTCCATAATTGGGTTTCAAATTATACAATCAAAAGTACAAAAAAGCAGTGAAATATTTTTTGTTTAATTTGCTTTGTAAATTAGAACTTATGTGTATATTTGCACCCACAAACGAAAGTTCACCGAACACTTCTTTTAATTAAGATCTTGTGAGGTAATTGCGCGGATATGGTGAAATTGGTAGACATGCCAGACTTAGGATCTGGTGCCGCAAGGCGTGTAGGTTCGAGTCCTATTATCCGCACTGAAACTTATAATAAAACCCTTAAAATCAATATTTTAAGGGTTTTTTCTTTCTCATAATTCCCGTATTTTTCCCGAAATAATTATTTTTTGTCTACTTTGTCATGAGTCCAATAAAATAATAAAGGAATACTTTAACGGTTCTTAAGATTTTAATTGATTTATAACTTACGCTCGTGAATTATTTCAATTATTTACCATCCACTTGGATTGTATACTTAATAAACCCATTAAAACCTAAATTGTCGACTCCAAATTCAAAAGGATCAACATCTCCTGTCAAAACATCTGATGTATTTTCATCTCCGAATCTTGATCGAACTTCTTCATATAAATCTTGAATTGATTTATTTTTAATAGAAAAGTTTTTAGGAATTTCAAATGATTGATGCACAACCGCTTCAGTAATAATTCCGAACGTAATGGTTTTTGTTGCCATAATAATTTTGTGGGTTAACCTATACCACCCACGAGGTTTTAGTTAAAAATTGAAATAAAAATCCCTGACCCACCAAAAAAATCGGTGCGTAAATTCAATTAACGAAATGGTATAGGGAGTGTTAAAAATTCTCTTTTACAGAGTAGTTACCAACGTTGCTGTAGATGACAAGTCGGTCTTACGAAATAGTTGTGACTAATTCACTCTAGGTCGTATAAACGAATAATTACAAAGTTGGTCTGAGTCCCTGCATATTATTAGGTTTGAGACTCCACTGTGGATGCACTCGTTTTCAGATTCAATCATGTAGACCGATTCCATACATTGATCATAAAAATCACACCATTGATCTGAGTCAGGGTCCAACTCCTGACAATCCTCGTCCAATTCCTCCATAAGGATATTGATCATATCCCATTCGTGGTAAATCACTCGATTCGTCGCTAAGTCAATTCCCATTACGGATCTGTCAAATTTGGCTTCCAAAAAATTCACATTTGAAAACATCTCTCTAAGTTCAAGGACACTTTTGTCCGAAAAATAATTGTACTTCATTTTTTTTAATTTTTAATTTTTAAATAAATTTGGGTTAATGAACCCTTTACCGCTTGTTTATGCCGCTTTTCTTGATTCTTGGAGTTCGTTTAATTGTTCCATTATTCCGTTCTCCTTAATTAGTTTTTCTGTCTCGATAACTTTTTTGATGGTTTGGTTATAGTAGTTCTCTTCGATTTCAATCCCAACGTATTTTCTTCCGAGAAGAAGTGAAGAAATCATTGAATTACCAACACCATTCCAAATATCAATTATCGTATCTCCAGGAGCGGAACCTTCTAGTATTAATGTAGAAGTAAGATAAATTGGAGAGGTTGAACTGTGCTTCACTTCCTCTACCGCTCTGAAATAATCCCCGGGGTTTCCAGTGTTACCCCTAATAATTTGCTCACAATAATTTTCATCCAAGGTATTGAGTATCTTTTTAGCATTTGACTGAATGTATTTCCCTCCACGATTAGACTCAGGATTGTTGGAGTGATTCGTACAACCCTCAGTAAGTTTAAAAACCGTTTCAGCTTCTTCTTTCATTAACATATATGGATTCGTATAACAGTCGTCAGGATTAGCTGAGAATCTATATATGAACTCATACCCCTCAACTGAATCTTTATAAGAGTATTGTCTTCTAAGTGGATTGGTTTTAACCCACAGCTTTCTGCCAACAAGGAACATACCTAATTTCATCATCTCAATTACGAGATGCTCTGTAAAACAAGAATACTGTTTATTACCCTCCACTTTGTAGTCATACACAATAAGATAAATTGAACCATCCTTAGTCAAATAAGGTAAGTACCTGAAATAAATCATTGCTACGTACTGAGCAAACTCTTGAGCAGACATATTAGATAATTCCTCATGATTAATCTCCCAAGGTCTTGGCTTTCGTTTTGTGCCATAACCATACTCACATGAACCCACTACCATTCGAGCCATTTTGTGTACCAATGATCTTAGGTCAACCGTTCCTGAATCACCATTGATAATGATGGAATTCTCAGAAATGTACTCCTTATTGAGTTCCTTAATGGGTGTTTTTCCATTCTCATACAAATTGATTACCCCTTTGGTCTTATCCAATTGTTTAATGGTGTCGGAAATGTCCTCAACCGTGATCTCGTTTTTTAGAAACGGAACAGCTATCTCAAATTCAGAGTTGTTGGTCAAATCCATTTTATCTCCCAAGTCGATTACTCTCTCGAAATCACAGCCATAATCGATTAGCTTCTCCACAATTTCAGGTGTAATTGATTGAGTTGTTTCATTTCTTAGTAGCCCACAAAATTTCAATCCTTGAAGAAGTGACAATTCACCACCAAAAACTTTAGTAACAACCGAATCATGTATTGTCCCACCAAGTTCTGTCTCCAAACGAAGTAGTTTCTTCACACGCTCCTCTGGGTAGCCTGTTTCTTTAGAAATCATTTCCAAACGATTGTAATTTTTAATCCCTTTCTTGGGTGGATAATTCAAGCCGTGATGAATAAACTCATTTCGTTCCTCTCGACCTTTTTTAACTCTTTGTTTATTGAGGTCAACGATCAAGTTCCTAATCTGATTCTCGTCTTCCATTTCAATGTAAATTACCTCAATCTCTTTGGCTCCGTTTCGGATCATTTCGTCTGCTTTACCTGCTCCACCAACAAGTCGGAAGCAACCCCCTTCCTTGTCAGGAGGAACAACAACTGGTGAGTGAACAGGTTTCCCGTTGGTTCGTTTAATTGATTCCTCAAAATACCCCTCTTGAATTGGGTCATACATTTCCCTGTGATAAGGGTGTTCTTCTAGATTATCCACCGCGATAATCATAGGCTTTTTAGTCAGGTTGCCGACAAGGTTATTGTTTACCATGCTTACTCAATTTTAATTACTAATTTATATTTCATTCTTTTTTATGCTACTCCATTAAATTGACAAAATTGAGTTTCCCATTCTGAAATGATTTCGCTTATTTTGAAATACCCATCATATTTTTTATCGGTGCCGTTGGATGAATACCAAACTTCGCCAACTTTATACCAATTTTCTAATTCAAGACCATTGCTTATTAGAGTATCAATACTATCGGAAAATCCGTTATTGTTCTGCTCATGAGTTATGTAAAGTTTTTCCATTGGATGACCATAGGTTTGTTCAACATCTTGAACAGTCCAATCAAAAATCAATTCTGTAGCCATGGGAACTGTTCCTCTTTTAAGAAAGTGTTCTCCCTCTAATTCAAAATTAGAAAGGACATCCTCTACATTAAACAAACTCATAACTATCAAATTCTTTTCTGTAACTCCTGTTTGAATTTGATGATTTTTAAAATGTGTTACCAAATTATATTGATCTGTCCATGATGGTGACACAATTAAATTGGTTCTACACATTTGGTCATATTCCTCGACAGTCATACATCTGAAAAGTGGTACCAATTCGCCTTTGTTTTCTAATGTCCAAATTGCGTAAGTTGGTTTTACCTTCAATTTGGATGTAAACTCCCAAACTTGCTCGAAATTCGCCATGTGCCTATTACCATGTGAATTCCAAATAGGATAAAAGAACTGCTCCATAAATTGTTGGTCGTCATTAAATTTTTTCAAAACCGCTTTCAATTTTTCTACACTTTCAATTTCCGCTTTTAATGACTTTGGAATTGAAATTCTTTTTTGGGATTCGACTTCCATTTTTACAGATTCCACTGCTTTTTTTACCATACAACACTTTTTGTGTTTTAAACCGCTACCACAAAAGCAGAGGTCATTTCTACTAATTTTATTATCACTATTGATAATTGGACTTCCTTTTTGAAAATTAAAATTTTCCATTGTTTATATATATTTAAAATTAATTCTTGCAAAAGTCGGTAAATATATTTACCAACCGTTATTTTTGTAAAAAAATGGGGGTGCTTATACCCCAGTTTTTTACAATCCATAGGTTTCTTTATACATCTTCCACATTTCGAGTCGAACCGCATTTTCTATAAAATCACTTTTCTTAGTAGCTACAAACTCTATTACCCAATCTTCACCATTTAATGTTGCTTTCAAATCAGCCACAACCTTACTTTTATTAATACGGTAATCTAATATTGGATTGGAGTATCCTTCGAAATGATCTTCAAAAAATTTTGGGATTGAAAATTTCAAACCCGAATTACCTGATTTCCCATACGTCTTTGATATTTTTCTAACTCTTTTTCCTTGATCATCTATCCAGTTTATTTTTACCATGTCATATTTCACACCACTGCTTTTTTTGATAGATTCTGTACTATTGAAATCAAGATCATAAACAAGTTGTAGCCGTTGTAATCTCAAATTCTTCTCGAAAATCAGATTTTGAATTTTCTCAATAGTGTAGCCCTCCTTAGCTAACTTACTCAAAAAAGAACCTGAGTGATAAAACTCGGTAAACTCATTTAATAGTCGCTCTTTTTCTAAATCGATATTATTATTTACCTCTGTCATTATATTAATTGCACCCTGATCAACAGATCTCAACATTTTTATCACCTGATCATCAGGTACTCCTTCCAAAGTAGATAATGGAACCGCAGTAATAAACTTACTACCTTCAAGAGTAGTGTTTTTAAGATTCTGATATGTCAAGTCTATATTCATATTGTATTTTTATTTCATTTCTACGGTACAAATGTAAATACTATTTTTTGGTTGGTAAAATAAATTACCAACTTTTTTTCAATATTTTTTTATAAAATTTTTAGTTGATTGATTTTCAGTTATTTATAAATAATGTAAAACTGTTTAGAAATGGGTCAATTGACACCTTTCTGAAAAAAAAGGTTTTTTTTGGAAGTTGTACTTCTCTTTCTCAATTATTTTATTTACCATTTTAACATGAGTAATACAATAAAATACCAACTAACCATTGACCCGAAAACACAGCGGTCAAAACCACCTAAAAAAGAATTTGGGGGAATCACTAATCGTATGAATATGGTAACAGGACTTACCATAAACGAACTGGCAACATTTGTAGCAGAACCTTATTCCTACACTTGGACTGGTAGTCTATTTACTGGGAACGTCAATAATGAAAATTGGAACAGTCAATCCATCTTCGCTTTAGACTTTGATAATGGGGACATAACCATTGAAGAGGTATATGAAATTTTCAATACCTATAATATAGTACCACAACTTTGGTATAATACTCTATCGGATTCTGAGTCTCTAAGAAAATTTCGAGTGGTACTGTTCTTGGACACTCCTGTTTCCGATGTAAGAATCCATAATTTAATCACCGAGGGGTTGTTATCAATTTTTCCTCAAGCGGATAAAAAATGTAAAAATCCTGCTAGGTTCTTCCTTGGAGGTAAACAATCAGTTGTCACCAATACCAACCCGATTTCAACGGAGAGGTTGTTCCACCTACTGAGTATTGAACTAATTACCAAGGATGGAGGCAGATTAAGAAAAATCCCCAGTATCAACTTTATTCAAAATAATACCGGTTCTGGCGAAAAACGTACTTTTCTATATAATAACTATAGAAGTAGCTGTTTTCAACCAATTTCTACTACAACCCCTACAACTACAAAAGGGGGTGATATGACTTTCCTTGATATTAATGTAGCACGAACAAAAGTAAAGGTATTGGATCAATTTCTAAATGGTCAATGGTTTTACCACGATGAACTATTTGGGTTGGCTACCAACCTACATTATATTAAAGGTGGTAAAAAGTTAATGAAAGATACTATGAATTACTATAATAAGAATGGAACAACCCAATACACCCAAAACAATTTCAATATCATACCTTATATAAGTAAGGTAAACTATCCCCCAATTCCAATACACCAATTCTCCCCTTTCGAGCAGGATGATGACCTGTATGATTTGGTATCTGCTACAAAAGACATTAGAGGATTTGTAAAGGTCATTGAACCCATTAATCGAATTGAACTATCTCAAGCAGAAGAAATTCTACAAGAAAACTATCAAAGGGTAATTGAAGAAGGTGAAGTTGGAAAAATATATTTATTCTCTCTACCTACAGCAATTGGAAAAACACAATCATTAACATCAACTTTGGCAACCATCGCATTACCTACCAACGATTTAAAAAATGAAGTGGGTAATCGAATGGAAATGGAATATATAAAAACTCCTGACCCATTAGTGTTTGATAACAATTCCATTAATCTAAAATTACAGTACTACTACTCCATTGGACTACCTCATAAATCCATGGAGATTCTTAATTACATTATCAATTCTCGCAATTCCAATGAGTACTCTTCAGAGGATATACTTCGAGCTTCACAATATATCGAACAGGTTCAATTGTGTTATTCTTCTCCACTTAGTGTTCTAACCACACACAAACGAGTTCTACACGGTCATTTCCCTTTGGAGACAATCATATTTGACGAAGATCCAATAAGTTCACTCATTGATATTAAAAATATGTTTGTTTCTGACTTATTCAAATTAAGTTTGACCTCTAAGAAACTGAATGAACCCTTATCAAGAATCATTCAGTCCCTATCCGAATCAAATCCTTTGGAAATCAAAAAGACCCCTACATTTTTAATCGACATAGATTCTTTAGTAGAAGCAGTTTCAGAGACTTCAATACAATCCAATGTTTTTGATTTTCTAAACAGCTCTTTTTTTCTTAAAGACGGTTCAGATCCTGACCTTATTCATTACGTGGTAAAAAGAGACCTTCCTAAAGACAAAAAAATCATCATTATGTCAGCTACTATTCCAATTGAAATCTACAAGAAACTCTATCCCAACCGAATTGAAGTGATTGATATTGGAGATGTAAAACAGATGGGGTCTGTAATACAATTTACTAAAAGGTCGTGTTCAAGAAATTCATTAAACAGGTATAGTTCCCTTATCAGTGATGAAGTTGGAGAAAAACCTGTCATCACCTTTAAAACGTTTTCTAACCAATTTAAGAATACAGTAAAGGAAATGTACTTTGGAAATTGTTCGGGTTATGATACTCTAAAAGGTAAAGATATAGCAGTAGTTGGAACTCCTCACAGAAACAATATTGAATACTTTCTAACTTCTATGGTACTGGGAATTGAATTTAAAACAACTCAAACTACTATGAGTTTTCAGAGAATTGAGTATAATGGGTTTAAATTCAAATTCAATTGTTTTGATAATGAAGATTTAAGGATGGTTCAATTGTCGTTAATCCAATCTGACTTAATTCAAGCTGTTGGTCGGGCTAGGACTCTTAGAACTAACTCAAAAGTGGATTTGTACTCAAATTTCCCTCTACGAATAAGTGATGAATTTATATTTTAACCACTGCTCTTTTTGTCGTAAAATAGCGGTAGGTTTTGGTACGTTTTTGTCGTAAGAGACGACTATCTCGAATTGGAATTTCTTTTACCTGTACTTTTTCTAAAATTTATGATTGCACCACTTCTACCTGAAATTTTATTGCCGATCTGCGCCATGGTAGGGGTGTAATATTACTGGTGGGAAATTGACCCTTTCGTGAATCACAACCTCTTTTCTGAATTTAATTTTCAATTGTAATACAAAAATCAACTTTGCTTATACTTTATTAGTAAAGTCAAAGCACCCAAAATTGAGCAATCATAGTGGCAATAGGGGATGCAACGATATTGGTTTAGTAGGATGAAATTTTAGCTTTTTCTTAGCTACTAAAATGCAGCAAAGTATAAGTTCTTGCGGTATGTTAGCCCAATAATCTTAATCCAAAACGATATGTCATTGAAAGGTCAAAAAACTACAACCACATCTCTTGACTGGGATGTGTTCAAATCTTTAATCTCAAAATTGGAACGTGACAAGAATTACAAGTATTGTCTTTTAATTACTACTGGTGTTTTTACAGGACTAAGAATCTCCGATTTACTTCAACTACGATTTTCCCAATTTGAAGAAAATGAATTTCTAGTAGTGGTAGAACAAAAAACTAAGAAGACCCGAAAAATCAAAATCAACCCTGATTTGAAGAACATCATTTCAAGAATCAAAATCCAAATGAGTGTCATTGATAATGAGCAGTACATCTTTGTAAATCGATATGGAACAAAACCTATTGATAAATCATGGGTTAATGTAAATCTGAAAATCATATTCAAACAATATGGTGTTGAGTGTGAGGGGAACATAAGTTCCCATTTATTTAGAAAAACATTAGGTAATCGTGTATTGAAGTTAAATAATTTCTCCAATGAATCAGTGGTTCTGCTAATGGAGTTGTTCGGTCATAGTAGTATATCTATAACTAAGAATTATTTGGGAATTCGTGAGCGTGAGGTAATGTCTGTTTATGACAGTCTTCGGATTTAATCTAACTGGGATTATAAATAATTAAATAATCCCAGTATTAAAATACTGTATGAACATGGATCAGACCAACATCTTCTAAAATAGGATTAGACCCCAGTAATAACTCCCTCCTTCATGTCGATCAGATCTGATTCTTCCGGCAACATCCCAGTTATTATTATCCCGTATTAACATGGGTCCGACTCACCTTCAGGTATTGATTGGTTGAATCCCAGTAATGAAAACCACAATGATCGGACCTGACTCAACTGAGATGGAGGGAGTCCTGCCGGATGGAGGTGGGGGTTTCCCCCCTTATATAGTAAAAACCTTTATTCAATAAAGTGGTAACAATCCCTTAAAAAAAAGCGCCAGTATTTTTTTCTGAAAATGGACTTTTCATTAAAATTTCAATTGAAAAATTTTTTGAGATTTTTTTGAATTATGAAGACATTCGGAACGTTCTATTATAATTATTTTTTGGTGTAAACATCTATTATTTTTGAAGATGGAGAACTTGTAGAATTGTTATAATAAAGAAATTTCATTCTCCCTTTATTTTTATCACTTGAAAGAGGAATAAATAAATCTTTTAAAGAAGTATTAATTTCGAATGAAGGATTCTCAAAAGTATTGTCACCTTTATTTATCCATATTCTTTGATTTAAATTTTCTCCAGCGTTAACAATAAAAAAAACATCATCAAATCCGTCAAAGTTTATATCTAAAATAAGACAGTCTCTGATTCCATTGGATTTAAAAGTGGTTTGAACGGTACTTAAATCTATAATCTTTGAAAAGTCATCATCAGAACTTTTAAATATTTTTTGATCACCAATTCCTCCTTCTACAAAATATAAAAGGCTCTTTTTAGTTGGGGATTTTAAATTTTTAATAGCCTCCATTTTAAAGCATCCATAACTATTACCAAAGGGAGTAATGGGAGATACTTTTGTACTATTAATTGTTGCTCCTGAAAAATTAATTTTTAGAACTGTTGAACTTGGTATTGAACTTCTATCAATATAGGGTGCTGAAATTAAATCTTTAACATTATCTCCATCAACATCAACTATAAGTACAGAACCTGTAGAATTATTTGGATTATAAACTATGTCTTTTGAAAGACCATTATTATTTTTGAAAATAATCATTTCTTCTGAACCGAAGGATTGCAATACTAAATCATTATCCCCATCTGTATCAATATCTCCGACTGAAGCACTATGATGAAATCTTTTTAAGTCTGTTAAATACGGTATCATTTTATTAGAAAATTTACTGTCTGATTTACCGTAGAATAAATGATTTACGTATCCCGGGAATAGTCCATTTACCATTAGTTCAGGAGACTCTTTACCGTGATCGATAACAAACAAATCTTTGATGCCGTCTGAATTTAAATCTTCATAAATTATGGGACTTTTGGTAAATCCAACTTCCTTATACTCTCCCAATAATGAAAGGGTATTCTCAGTCAACTTACCACTTGTAGAGTCTACTTCAAAGGACCTAAGGTAATCATAGGTCGTACCGAATAATTCTGCATAAGAAGCAATTAATTGGTATTTTCCGTTAATCTTAATTATTTTGACTGGCTCTGAATATACTCTGGAAGAATTAAACGGTTTTGATAATATTACGGATTGGTCATCATAATATTTAGTTGTTTTATCTACAACGGTTGAATTAGTTGGGTTTGATGGAATTGGACTTACTGGGTTGGTAGAATCTTCTTTAGAACAAGAAAACAATACGTTCAAAAGTATAATCGTAATTAACAGGTTTATATTTTTCATAATTAAAGGATTATAGTTTGATTATTTGTACACTACAATTGTAATTTGATATTTTCCGCTTACAGGTATTATTACGTTTGCTCTGTTTTTAAAACTTGCAGAAAAATTTCCGATTATTATGTACTCATATTCAGTATCAGTTGACTTTCCTTTTTTAATGCTTGTAATTGTGTTTTTTCCACCAGTAATAAGTTGTGTTGTTTTAACAGATTGGGTTTTATCTTCAAAGGAAATTACAAGATCTAAATTACAGGCTGAAGAATTCGTGATATTCTCTTGTTTTGTAGCATAAGCTCCAACAACTGAATTTTTAAAATCAACATCATTTTCTAAGTGTAAAATATTACTATCAAAGGAAAATGCTGAGTTTTCAATTTGACCTAAGAATTGTAAAAAGTGGGGTTTATTAACACACCCTGATTGCCCACTTAAACCTGTGCCACCATAAAATATATCTTGTTTATATGATTTTCCATCAATTGTAATTTCTAAATAATCTGTATTGGAAGTACTCGGAGAATCCGAATTGGGGCTGCAACCTGTAACTAAAGCAAAAACTGTAATTATTGATATTATTTTGTAAATTTTGTTTTTCATATTTTTAAAATTAAATTCTACTCTTAAGGATTTTCAAATAACTCCCCGTTTGGATGGTTTCTGGTCTCCATATTTATTCTCAGATGTGTTTAATTATTATCGACAAATTTATACGACTGCATTTTTAATGATTAATAATTTATAGAAATCCCTAATCTATCCCCAATCTGTTGTTTAAAAATTAACTTACTTTTACTTTAATTATCACACCTACTTGTATGTCTAAGTTTTTCCTTGTATTACTTCTTTTATCATCCTTTGTATTTACGGCACAAAACCGTTTGCCTCAAATAAAGGATGGTGCTTTTCTCTTTACATTTAAAGATCAATCGTACGTAATTTCAGGAGATTCTATTTATAGTAATTCAAAAAAGACAGGATGGAAAGGTCATGAACACCATTTATCCATCAACGATTTGGTATTCTTTCAAGACAAAACCAACGGCTACTTAATGCACAATTCAGGAGGTGTCATTTATAAATTTGATGGAACTAATTTTAATAGAGTAGACGATTCTTTTGAATTTTACACCCAATATCAAAGTTTTCCATTTTTATATAGAGGAGCCGTTCACAATTTTGGAGGTTATGGTTTATTCACCTTTAAAAATATCATTACGTATTTTAATGAGTCAAAAAAAGAAACCGAATTGGTTCAAGTTGAAACTCCTCTCTCTAAAAATCCAACGGGAAGAAAGAAAATGTTTGCTCAATTGGAGGGAGACCAATTATATATAGGTTCAGGGTTTGGATATAATACAGAGATTAAGAACGGAAACAGGCAGTCCCAAATAATCAATGATTATTGGGTATTTGATTTGACTAAAAGAACGTGGAAAAAGTTAGGAGAGGGTCTTCCTTATATGAAGGATGACACCTACCACCTAATATACGATTTCAATGGTAAAACATTAGTCCTCACTACTGAGAATGTCTTTACAGTTGATATTAAAAACAATAAAGTTGAGTTTTACGACAACGCCAATGATGACTTACTTAAATCGAATAAAAAAGAAGGAGATCGTTATCTAATCACTTACAATCCATCCCAAAAAGGATTTTACTTTATATTGAATAAACCTAACTTAGAGAATAAATTAGTGTTCATCCCCACACAAGACTTTATTGGACTTCCCACACGCTCAGAAAGTCTGTATTCAGAGGATAATTATTCAGGGATCTACTATTTGGTTGGAATAGTATTACTGGTGGTTGTGGTTATGTTTTTAATTTTTAGAAAGAAAAACACTTTTCAAAAAATTGGTTCAAAAAGAAAACAGATTGATTCAATTTTAAACGAAGAGGAATCTCAAATTTTCAATTTAATATTTGAAAGACACCCAAATTTCATACCATTTCCTGAACTAATGGACGTTTTTGAATCTCACTTGAGTTATGATAGCAGAAAGAAAAAACTACGTGCTTCTTTATATCAAATTGAAGATAAAATCAGAGGAGTTTTGAAATCAAAAAATAAAATTTTTATAGAACGAAAGAACAAAGAAGATTTGAGAATCAAAGAAATTAAAATTAGTTAATTTAAAATTAACTTACTTCAAAATAATAGGATGATAATGTGAAGCAGATCATTTAATATTCAAAAAATTACAACAATCATTTAAATAATAATTTGATAATTCTCTAGCTTCAATTTCATAATCATTGTAATAGTACCCCTTTTTATTTGTTAGACGGTCGTAACGAATATTATCATTTATATTGCGTAGTTGAAGATGATGAACATATTCGTGAATAAATGTTTCAATGTTATCTCGAAGGGTTTCGTGTTTGTAAACATAAATCATTATTTTATTAGTGGAGGGTTCGTAGTACCCTAATAGATCTCCTTTTCTGCTAAAACTAACGTTAATCAATGGACTAATCTTCCGCTCTTTTCCCAACTTAATATTCTTTTCACACCATTGAAGAGCCTCAATGAATAAATCTATATATTCTTTTTTTAATGTAGGGTGTTTTCTAATTTGTTTTGGGCATTCATCCTTCTCTATGAAATTGGGTTCAATTACTATTGGTTCAGAGTTTTGTGGTAATGATGTTGTAGGTTGTGTTGGATCATTTTCAAATCCGAGACTACATTGAAATATTAAACCACAAACAATTATGAACTCATAGGTGTAAAATATAAAATCAATCTTTGATATGTTCATATAAGCTAATATCAGAGATCCATTTGAACTGGCAATATTCTTTTTAACCCAGTAAAACAATTAATATGGTGAATTGAATTTTTCTTTAATTTAAAATATTTATTAGTAAATATATTTTATGAAAGTTAAAGAAAATGCACACAAAAAATCTTCCAATGGAAAATCCATGAAGTTAATAATCACTGAATCCCAGTTTAAAAGACTGGCTGAAAATGTTGTTATGCTTCAAGAACAGAACCTAATTGAGAACACCTATTTATTAAAAATTAGTGGTAAAGTCAAGAAGTAAAAAATAAATTAGGTGTTTGTATTCAAAATAGATTTACTATTAAATTAAAGAAAGGTGGCAATTGCCACCTTTCTTTAATTTTAAACTTAGTCCAAAGTTATGGAAAGTTTAATCTTTTAAACAACGAACTGACATCCCAAAACCCTTTTCAGGAAGAAAAAAAGTTGCTTCTGTAGATCCATTATCTAAATTTAATACTTCCACCATAGATTTTAAATATCTAGTTGTAGACCAGAAATTACCTAAACTTTCAATATTGCCAAAATCACCATTGTCAAATCTAAAACCTCCTGGCAAACCATTGAATTCACTTTCATTATTTCCATTACCTGAATAGTCCCATCCTGAAATTGATTTCATTTTTTTTCCAGCAACCTCTGCACCTCCTAAATTATCCAACAAAACAACCCATTCTGATTTGCTTGGGATATGCCATCCTCTTGGGGCAATTCCTCTTGGATCAGTTATAGCATACCAATTATAAAGTTTACCAAATTTACCCCATTTTTTTTTATCGTTATCAAAGTAGCTCCAAGCTGGAGTCTTATTTATACTTGCCAAATTCCATTCTTTATTAGTTTTTGCCTCAGGAATTTTGTCTCCATTGTTAAATTTATCAACATCAAGGTTTTTATTTGTCCAAATTTGATTTCCGATTTTAACTTCCTCTTCTGTTTCGTTTTGTCCACAACTTGTAATCAAAGCAAACAATAATAATAAAAGCGTTTTTTTCATGTTTATTTTATTCTTTTTAATATCAATTTTTATTTTTATTCATTTGAATAATATCTGTTTTATTTTCGATATTATTATGCCTTTATTATTACTTTCTAAAAATCATAAAATAAATGGTGTATTCAACTTTAAAATAAAAATATTCAATTAGATTTTCCATATAAAATAAAAAATTCAAATAAAGCTATTCCATAAATCACTCTATAATCTGAGAAAATAAAAATCTCTCTGTTTTTAATATAATAATATAAAAAACTCCCCAAGAGGATAATCAAATACGGGAAAAAAACTCCCATTGTGAAAAATATCGTAGTAATAGAATAATCATTCTCAACTATTGAATTGATTATTATTGAAATTATAAATGCAATTGCAATTAATTGTAACCCTTTTTTATTGTAATTCGGTTTCATTTTTAATTTATTTTTAAAATAAAAAATTATTCTTCATTTGTGAAATCTAAAATTCGTATTTCTAATTTTTATTAAAACACTTCACAAAGTCCTGTTGCCTCGTCAGATTGTTTGACTTTGAAGTAGATTAATCCAAACGTAACTAAAATATTAAATTTAACTGTAATTCCATTAGAACCTCAATTAATTCTCATGAATTTAATTTACCTATAGTAGCTATAATATGAATAACAATTGATGTTATTCCAAAAATCTTTCCTAATTCTATATTTTTAAACAGTAGGGAAATTACGTACGTAATTATCAATGGTATAATCAACGCTCCTACAAATGAGGCAATAAAATCTATTAATTTATTACTATCTCCATGATTTATTAGTGTATAAACTAAAGTGCTTACCAATCCTAAAATATAACCCGTTTTATTATTCATAACTTCAATTCTGTTTTACTTTTTAATGTATTATTTATTTTACTTCAACAACAGTACTAATTTTATTTATATTGGAGATGTAAACAAATTGAAATAAGTATTTTTATCATTTTTAAAACAATTTAAAAACCCAATTATTTTCCCATTCTCAAGAATCGAATATACTAAAAAATCACCAATGTGGGATGTTGATTGATTTTCAAAAACTTTACTATTTTCATTTCTAATAATTTCATAAATCAAGTTGTCGGATTTGTTTTCTTTTTGTATTTCAAATTTGAATTTTTCAACTTCTTTATTGAAAAAGACTAATGTGAAATTTGAATTATAAACTACTATATCAGGATGATTCATAAAAACTTATTTTGGTTTAATTAAACTGTCTAATTTCTTTTTATCAATGAGAAAATGCAAATTGTAAAATATTTTTTCATAATGATTTGGATTACTATCATAAAACATTTTTGGAATGCTAAGGCTAAATGTATATGTTAAATGGTTCTTAACTACTTGTTGAATAACAATTACTATTTCGTATTCAAAGTCTTGCTCTTTTCTGGTAAATTCAAATTTTCTTTTAAGGGAATGAAAGTTTTTAATAAAAGATTTCTCTACTGAGTAATTTTTAATTTTGGTATTTAATTGACTCTCTAAAATTTTTAAATACTTATTTTCAAATTCATCTTTATTCTTATCATAAGTTTTCCAAAAATCCTTTTCGACATCATATTTTGTTTCAATTACATTAATAGTAAACGAATTTGAACTATCCGCATCATATGTTCTTAGGATTGTATGTTCGCCAAATCCTTTATCGACTGACCATTTTTTTGGAATTTTAAACCCAATATTATACTTGTAGTTTGAGTAAATTTTATTTATTGTATCGTAGAATTCTATAAATTCCTTTTTTTGAGATAATGATTCTTCTTTTAACGATTTTTTGAATTTATTGTTTTGTGAATTCATGTTTTGAAACAGAAATAAAAAACAAAAAAATTTGATTATAACTTTCATTATTTATTAATTTTAGAAAAACTTATTGTTTCCATTTTGATGATTCTTCTTCAAATAAAGTATGATAACTTTCTATAAAATCATCCATGTTTTTTCTTTCGTAACTTGAAATTTCAGGATACATAAGTCTTCCTTCATTCGATGTTTTTCTATCTAAATCATCAACATTTAAAATATCATGTGAAAGTTCATGGTACATTAAGTAATATCTCATGGATTTAGTAAATTGCTTCCAAGATGACGGGTTTATGTATATCTCAATTCTATCGTCATCGTTTCTTCCAAATGATATAGCATGAATATGGGTTGTATTATCTAATTGGTCTAATTTTGAAAATTTGATTATAATGGTACTGGGTTTTTTAGGATAAATTCCATAGAATTCCAAGTCACGATAAAATTTATCAATATAAATTTCAAATTTTTCATCTGTAAGGTATGAATTAGCAGCAATATCTTCATAAAGTTTTTCTTCTGATTGTTTACGAAACATCCCTAAAATAATTAAAGATAAAATAATAGATACTGATATACCAACCAACCATTTTTTCTTCTGATGTGTTTTTAAATTTATTACTAATGAACTAATCGATTTTTTAAAATCAAACTTATTAGATTTTATATTGTTATTTAATAATGGGGTTGGTTTTGATAAATCTGGAGGTATAACTGAAGTAAGGTCATCAAGGTCACTTATAAGAGACAACTCAGTCCAATTTTCTATTCCAAAGTACCAAATTTTTGTGCTACGAGAAATTTGTTGTTCCTTCAGTTCTTCTTTTGAAAATGGACCAAATTTAGTTACCCCATCTGTATAGAAATATTTTCTCATTTTTAATTATATTGGTCAGGAAAGATTATGGAATTTGTAATCTGTGTATAAATCTGTTCAAGAGCAATAAATTCATTATTATCAATCCCCATAGATTGAAAAAGAACTATTTTATCTTCATAAAATACCATCCAACTCTTTATAATAACTGATAATTTTACTCCTGTTATCTCCATTTTACCTTTTACCTTAAATTGAATCGCTGGATAATTATCAATCGTTACAATTGATTGATTTAAAATGTTGGGGGTTTTTAAAAAATTACTTGCTTCTTGTACAAACTCTTTAAGAAATTTTTCGTCTTTAAACATTTCCTTAATTTGTTTTTTTGAATAGAAGGTTACATTATTCTTTATAGAAATCGAATATGAATTTCCGTCATTAACGAACATTTTAACTATATTAGGCCTATTCCCATCCTTCACTTCCCAACCAAGAGGTGCTTTTATTTCTAAATTGACTCCTTTTGCTTTTGGATGATTTTTAATATTTAAGTATTCTCCAAGTTGAAAATTATACGTTGATAACTCAACAGATTTAATACTCACTTCCTTTAAAATCGAATTTCCTTTATAGTAGTAAAAGTCAATATCTATTCCATTAAGAAAAAAAGGTTTTGCATTACCTGATTTTTTAAAGTTAGATATTATTTCATTTTTCATATTTCTGGATGGTTGCCAATTGTTTTGTACATCGTATTGATATATTAGCTTACGACCAAATGAAATACATCCACGCCCTTTAATTCCATTTCCTAAATAAACACCTTTTATTTGTCTATTTATCTTTATTGAAAGTTTCTTAATATCTGATTCGGAAAAGTTTTGACTGTAACAGAAATTAGGAATCAATATTAAATTCAGTAAAAAAAATACAAGTATTATTTTAAACTTTTCCATACACCTGCACTTAATATTCCAATAATTGCCATAACCCACCCTAGTCTTTTTGTTTCTTTTTTATAATCACCAAAAGCGTAATTAAATCCAATTATAGCCCCAAGATAACCGCCCATGAAAGCAAATATAAATCCGGCAATAATCCAACCTTGACTAGCTACTTTCATTCCAACAGTGTAAGTACTTTTAGAGCTTTTCTTATCTAAAATATTTTTATTGATTTCAACAATAATATCATCTGTACTTGAAACATCGGGAGGATTGAGTTCTAAAATTAATTTAACTTCTTCAATATCAATTGCAGGTGTCCAATCGTCTAATCCTTCATACCAAATCAAAGTATCAGGTTTAATATCTTCAATCTTTAATTCTTCTATAGAAAACGGACCTTCTTTGTCCTGACCGTTTGAGTAAAAGTACTTTTTCATTTATTTTTTTATTTGTTTGAAAAGATAGTTAGCAAAATGGGGGCTAAATTTTTGTGCTTTTTAGTTGTTTTGAATTAGGATACAAATTTATTTTAAATTTATTACAAGAAAGTAAACGTACATAATTAATATGACTTAAGTACTAACTAGATTTAATGATATTTATTGCTAAAGAACAATATGAAAACAAATAAAAAACTTACAAAAAACAGAACGGTTATCATTTTAACTGAACAACAGGTCGAAAAATTAATAACTGAATTAGTAAAACCGTTGCGACCATGATTCAAGAATCTAATCAATCCAACGCAAAGAAAGACGATTTGATGTTACTTTTCGTTCCTGAGATTGGCGAGAACACAATTGACATAAATGAAGATGTGAAACAATACGTAAATAACTTCTTAAATAAACTTTATAAAGAATACGATACTAAACCTAATTCGATTGGACTTGTTGGTGATATTTCAACTTTAACCAAAGTTGTTGGAAGGTTGGTGCAGGACTATGAAAAATACAAAGGTTTGAATGAAGAGTTTGCTTTAAATTAGAGTTTGTTTTAAATGTATAAAAGGTGTCAATTGACACCTTTTATACATTTAAAACTTAGTCCAAAGATTATGGAAAGTTTAATTTTTTTAAGCAACGAACCGACATCCCAAAACCAAAACCCACACAACCTAATAAGGCCGAAGCCGTAAGAAACTTTCTGCGTTTCATAGTTTGTGATTTAAAACATAAATATCGAGAAATAAATTGGGATAATATCGGGTAATATATTTTTTTTTAAAAAATTAAGATACTAAATTTAGAATTAAACTTTAAAAATTAATTTCTAATAAAAAGAAAATTTGTTTTCATTTAGATTTTTGACAACTTCCAATTCTTTATCGTCTATTATTTCAGAACCTTTTCGATTTTTACAGTTGAAAGAAACCCTTATATTAAGTCTTATTATAACTGTTTGTTGAAATCCATCCCATTCTGCAGATTGTTTAATATAATATTCGAGGGGCTTAAAACTGCTTGGTAATAATAAATTTTCTTTGATTTTTCTATTTGATAGTTTTATTAACAAAATTAACTCCTTATTTGATATAGAATTTTGATTACCATCATTTAAAAAAGTTAAATAACATTCCGTTTTTTCTCCTAAAGCAGTTTCGAATAAAAATTTTTTATCCTTTGTTGTAATATTATTAATGTTTTTGTCATTTCCACAAGAACTCATGTTTAAAGCTAACACTATTACCACTAAAATTAATTTATTCATTTTAATTTAAATTATCAATTGTTAACAATTTTTTCTCTTCATAAAATTCCAATTTAGTTTAAGAGTTAAACTAATTCCCTTAATTATAGATCTTACTATTTATAAAATTTTAAAACTATATTTATTATAGAAACCGCGACGAATTGTAAATGTAGTCAAATTTAATATTAAATTAGGGAATTTTATTACGAATTAATTATTATATTTGTTAGGTATTCCGAACCCATTAGGGTACCAACCGAGTGAAGTCACCGCGGTGGTAAAACAATACGGACTTTCTAAGTCAAAATAAACGTAACTAAATTTACTTTATAACTTCGGAATACAAATAAAATTAAACCTTAAATTTTTTTGTATGAAAAAATTAGTCTTACACATACCACATTCTTCGACAGAAATACCATTACTCGATGGATATGTATCTTCTCATGATGAAATACAAAAGGAAATTATCAAACTGACCGATTGGTATACCGATGACTTATTCGACTCTCAAGTGGACGATAAAATTGTCGCCCTTTTTTCAAGAATCTTTTGCGATGTTGAAAGGTTTGCCGATGATGAACTTGAAGTGATGTCTAAATTTGGAATGGGAGTACTTTACGAAAAATTTGATAATGGGAATCAACTAAGAGTAGTTACCCCAGATTTAAAATCAGATGTTTTAAACAACTATTATTGGGTTCACCACACATTGCTTAGTAAAGCGGTAAAAACGAGTTTAGAGCAAACGAAATCATGTTTAATTTTAGATTGTCATTCTTTTCCTTCTTCACCATTAACTAGAGCTTTAGTACAAGATGAAATAAGACCAGATTTTAATATAGGGACAGATTCATTTCATACTCCGCAACATATCATTGATGCGTCAATAAATTATTTTGAAACAAAAGGATATACATTAGGAGTTGATACTCCCTATTCAGGATCAATTGTTCCCATGGAATATTATCAAAAAGAACCGAGAGTTACTTCAATAATGTTGGAAGTAAACAGGAGATTGTATCTGAAAGAAAACACAAATGAAAAATCTGAAGGTTATGAAAGTACAAAAGAAATCGTTCAAGGTTATATTAAACTTTTAAAATTACTTTAAAGAATTATTTTTTTAATGTTTTTCATTTTATTAGCAGTAACAAACTGAATGTTAAGAGATACCAACAAACCGTAATTAAAAGCTTCAAAAACCGTAAAATTAGTAGTATATATTTTTTAATTTCGATTTTTTATCTCATTAAAATAAACTAAAACAGTTGTCTTTATTAAAATAATTCACAATGATAAAAATAAATTATGCTCCCAACTCTGACCATTTTATTCAAATAAAAAAATGGTTGTTTGAACAAGAAAAGGATAACAAAGATGGTTTTCATAACCATTGGAATATGATTTTAATAGCATTAAATACTAAAAATTCGATTATAATAACTGATAATGATTACCCCATTGGATTTATTGTTTATCATATTTCTGATTTTGTTGCTAAAGTTTCAATCACTGTTATTAAAGAATCGGAGAGGAAAAAAGGGGTTGCTAAAATTCTTATTAATGAGTCTTTATATTTTTTTAAATTAAAAGGAGCCTTAGTCACAGAGTTATATTGTTCTCCTGAAGAATCAGAATTATTTTGGAAAAAAATGGGATTTATTAATATTCCATCAAACACATTTAGGCCTCCACTTAGTATGTATAAAACTCTTATAGATTCATTATCATATTCAAATGAAATAGAGGGTGAATATGTAATTAAACTTTGGTTTTGTGAGCCTCACGAAACCAAAGGTAGAAATCCTGATAGAATTTGGAATTTGAATCTAGGAAAGGATGAAAGAATATTAAATACCCCTATAATTTATCCTGTCTCTAAAGACTGGAAAATAGAATTTATAAGAGACGGTGTAGAGGATTTTTCTGGAAAGATTAAATATTTTAATATCGATTCTTCTAATTATTCAGATTATTTATTAATTAAAGAGTTAAATGAAATAGTGACTTAATTATTGATAAACTTATATACTTTTACGTAGTTTTTATCAATATTTCCATACAAAAATATAAACTTTTTAAAATCCCTTTATTCATAAATCATTATCATTTCAATGATTTTTTAACAACTTAAGAATGTTTTTAAGTTGAGTTTAGTTATAGTTTGCTACATTAGTAATTCTATAGATTAGCAGTTTAATTTAAATAACAATTCAATTTTATGATAGATGATCAAATTGTTTTAATGACAAAATCTAAAATTACTCGAGTAGGTAAAAGAATACGTGTAAAACTTAAGAATAATGAAGAAGTTGATGAAAAAGATATTTTAGACCTTCAAGATTATCGAATTTCTTTCCAGTCAGATTTGAAAAGTATTTTTAAAAAAATATCAACCGAGAGTAAAAGAGTTAGAAACGATAGTATTGTTACATATCGTATTAAAAGGATTGAGTCAATTTTATCAAAAATACAGAGAGAACCTAATATGGCTTTGGGAAATATGGGGGACATTGCAGGATGTAGAATTATATTATACAGTGAAAACGCCTTATTAACACTTTTGGAGAGATTTGAATCAATATTTAAAGTAAGGAGAATTAATAATTATTTAGAACAATCGAAAGAGGATGGATATTGTGGTTGTCATTTATACATTGAAAGTCCATTAGATGAAAATAAGTTAATTGAAATACAACTAAGAACAGTAAATTCTCATAGATGGGCTTCATTAGTTGAAATTGTAGATATTCTTTATGACACAAAAATAAAAGAAGGAGAGAAAAATAAAGATTTTCAAGACTTTTTGTATTTAATGTCAAAAAAAGAACAACTTAGTATTGACGAAAAATATCAAATAATAGAAATCGATGAAAGGCATAAAATTTATCAAAAATTAAATGAGGTTTTTCGTCAAAATAATATTCAAGTTAGACAGAATTGGATTTTAATCTCTGAACTTAGATACGAATATTTTATAATTGAAGTTGATCAAGAAAAAAAATCAACAATAATGGCATTTGATTCATACGAAATTGCTGAAAATAAATACTTTGAAATGTTTGAAAGTAAAAAAATGTCCAATTTTGTGTTAACCTATATTGTTAATCCTTCTTTTGAAAGAGTTTGTATAGCTTATGCCAGTTATTTACTTGTAAATCCGAATTATTTGAAAGATTGGAGTAATTTCACGTTAGATGTTATTGATAATGACAGTTTAATCAAAAGCCAAACTAATTTAGAATATTATAGAGAATATATAAAAAGAAATTTAGAAGACCAGATTGAACTTATTAAATCTGAAATAGCTGTTTATAATTCTCATCGTAAAAACGAGGTGTATTATAAACCTAATGATGGGCTTACAGAATGGTTAGAAGAATTGCAAGAAAGGATGAATGAAATAGATATTATTTCCAAAAAGCATAATAATATACAGAAGCCTAAGAACATTAGTTTTTTTAAAAAAATATTTGGTTGATCTAATTGTTAATTAAGTGTTCGGTAAATAAATATAAATTTTTAAAATGTTTAGTTCACAGTCTCGTTTCATTTTTGACTTTGCTCAAAGATATTCCAAATCTATCTTTCGTATAAACACGATTAGTCTCAAATCGGTAGTACCTCAGGAGGTAAATAAAAAATTCACTTCAATTTAAATCCCTAGTATCGTAAGTTACTTTTTGTCAATAAACGATTAGTATTCCATTTATTAAACCTCACATTTCGTATTCTCATTTTTTTTCTTTATTATTTGAAAAAGGAGTTAATAAGAAAATCTAAATTTAGATTTTTCGACTTGACCGGTAAATTAAACCGGCATACATTAGCTCTAGTAACTAGATGTTTAACTATTAAAGAAGAATACAATGAGGTGAATTCAATGAATTAAAACAGTGGTCTCGATATGACCTTAAAAGAATAATTCTCACTTCCCATGATAAAAAAAAAGAGAATAGGGGAGTTGATACGAAATGAATGAGTTAGATAGTAGTCAATTATTTAAACTAAATCAAGAATTACTAATTGAAGTAATAAATACTCTTGTGACTAAACTAGTAGAAACTAAACTGGATGAATTCAAGAAAGAACTTTCATCAAATTATTATTTTGATGATTCATTGATCACCCGAGAGGAATTAGCAGGCAAGTTAAATGTATCGATAGGTACAATAGACAATTTAAGAATGAGAGGTAGAATAACTGGAAGGAGCGTTGGAAAATCTGTAAGATTTAAAAATTCCGAAATTTTAGAATATATCAAAAATTTAAAACCCTGCTAATAGTAGACTGCAGGTTTTTTTTATTTGTAATTTTGATCCCAGTAGTTTTTTAATTTTTCTGCGTGGTGTTTGGGAGTAGTTTTTATGTAGGATAGAAATTGTTTTTCTGTTTTGTGACCAGTTATTTTCATTATAGTGAGAGTGTCTAATTTACCATATAAATTTGTTGCAAATGATCTTCTGCAAATATGAGAAGTAACTAATTCATATTTGAAATACATACCCTGTTTTTTTCTGTGAATCTTGTTACCATCTTTATCTAATAGTGGTTTGTTATCTGTGTCTAACACAATACACATTTTTGAACCCAAAACGTTCTCATTAAAACCTATAATTTCACTGACTTCTTTGATATAATCATTGAAATTTTGGTCAGATATTTTTCTAGGTAATTCACCACTTCTTTTATCTATTATTCCTTTAACGTGTGGGTGTAAGGGTATAGTTACTGGAATGTTGGTTTTGAAATTTGTATTGTCTATATATCCATCTTTGATGTCTTTTTTTGTAATAGACAAAAGATCGGATATTCTGAGTCCAGTCCATAATCCAATCAATAACCAGTCTCGAGCGTTATCTAAATAACTGTCAAATTCAAATTGATGATTCTTTATTTTCTCAATCTCATCTTCATCAAAATAAATGTCTTGAGTTTCAGATGATGGGGAATAAAAATTTTTGGATTTAAAAATAGGATCAACTTTAATTCTGTTTAATTCAGCATCTCTTAAAAAGGCTTTTAAATTATCAATTTTTGCCCCAATTGTATTTTCTCCTAATAAAAGTTCATTACGAAGAAACTCAATAAAATCTTTATGAAACTTTAAATCTATATCTATAATTTTAATTCGTTTACCAATTTTTTCTTCGTAAAATTTTAATTTATTTGAAGTGTCTTCAAAGTCTTGAATAGTTCTTAATTTGAGTTTTTGTCCTGTTCTTTTATTAGTTCTATTTTTTGAAGTTTCAATATATTTGTCTGCAAATGATGTTAAAAAGAAATTAGCATCAGTTTTATTATTTGATGATTTATTGCTGAATAAATTAATTTTTCCTGTTAGCCACTTTTTATCTATTGAAAAGCCTTCTTTTTGATCGTTATTTAGTTCGTCAACTATATAATTTTTGAGGTCCTTTAATGTTTTATTAATGTCTAATTTTTTTGAGTCTGATTCAGCTAACGATTTGGTTTTTTGTTTTGAATTTGACCATTCTTTTTTAGATACTAATAATTCAGTTGGTACATTATAATCAAAATCTTTCCCTTTCAATCTAATGTAAATTTTAGTTGGATCGATTTTTGCTTTTTCTTGTATTTTGAAGTTTATTGTTGCCATAATAAAATATACGAAACTTTTTTCATTTTTCCCGTATTTTTCCCGAAATATTTATTTTTATTTGAATTCCAGTATGATTCAAAAATATGAAAAATTTAGTTATGTCAATAAAATAAAGGGATTAGGTCGGTTGTGAAACACAAAGAAATATATTAAAACACCCTTTTCTATTCCTATTATCCGCACTGAAAACCTTAGAAATGAACTAACATTTTTAAGGTTTTTTTTATTTTATATCCTTTCTTTCTCCTAAATTTACCTTTTTTAAACTCCATCACATGATAAAGAAAACTTTATTTGTTTGCTTAGCCATTGGAAGTATGCTAACTGCAAATGCTCAAGAAACGACTACTATGAATCCATTTTTTCAAGCGTACAATACGCCATTTAATGTTCCACCTTTTGATCAAATTAAAAACGAACATTTCAAACCTGCCATTTTAGAAGGGATTAAAAGAAATGCTGCCGAGATTGATGTGATTGCTAACAATACGGCTGCGCCAACATTTGAAAACACTATTCTGGCAATGGAAAATGCAGGAGAATTGTTGTCTAATGTCAATACAGTTTTCTCTAATTTGAATTCGGCGCACACCAATAAAGAAATTCAAAACATAGCCAAAGAAGTTTCTCCTAATTTATCGGCACACCGCGATAATATTTATTTGAACGAAAAATTGTTTGCTAGAGTTAAAGCGCTTTGGGACAAAAAAGAAACGCTAGGCTTGAACTTGGAACAAGCTAAAATATTGGACAATGCGTATAAAGATTTTGTTCGTTCTGGAGCTAATTTATCTTCTTCTGAGAAAGAAACGCTACGTAAAATTAATGGTGGTTTGTCCTTGTTGAGTTTGAAATACGGTCAAAATATTTTGGCGGAGACCAATAAATACCAATTGGTAATTACCGATAAAAAAGATTTGGCGGGATTACCACAAAATGTAATTGATGCAGCAGCAGCTGATGCAAAGTCAAAAGGCAAAGAAGGAAGTTGGGTGTTTACTTTAGCTAATTCGAGTGTGATGCCATTCTTGCAATACAGTGCCAATAGAAAATTGCGTCAAGAGATTTGGAATGCGTATCAAACTCGTGCCAATCACGACGATGAATTAGATAATAAAGCTAATGCGATTCAGTTAGCGAATCTTCGTGGACAAAAAGCCCGATTGTTGGGTTATGCCTCTCATTCTAATTATGTTTTGGAAGAATCGATGGCAAAAACACCAGAAAACGTCAATAAATTATTAAACGATTTATGGGAACCTGCTTTGGAAAAAGCAAAACTGGAGGCTGCCGACATTCAAAAAATGATGACTAAGGATGGTATTAAAGGAGCTGTTCAACCGTATGATTGGAGATATTATACGGAGAAAATTAGAAAAGAACGTTTTGATTTGGACGAGCAAGAATTACGTCCGTATTTTAGTTTAGAGAATGTAAGAAATGGAGCTTTTCAAGTCGCTCAAAAATTATATGGATTACAGTTTAAAGAATTAAAAGATGTACCTAAATATCATGAATCGGTTACTGCTTTTGAAGTTCTTGAAGCTGACGGAACACATGTTGGGGTACTTTATACTGATTTTCACCCGCGTGAATCTAAAAGAGGTGGTGCTTGGATGACTTCGTATAGAAATCAAAAAACAGAAAATGGAGTGCGTAAAGCGCCTGTGATTTCTATAGTATGTAATTTTACAAAACCAACACAAGACAAACCTGCACTACTAACCTTTGATGAAGTAAGTACACTTTTTCATGAATTTGGACATTCATTACATGGGTTGCTTTCAAATGTGACATATAAGAGTTTGGCAGGAACAAGCGTACCAAGAGATTTTGTGGAATTGCCTTCGCAAATTATGGAAAACTGGGCAGCAGAGCCTGAAGTGCTTAAGATGTTTGCTAAGCATTATCAAACAGGAGCTGTGATTCCAGATGCCTTAATTGCTAAATTGAAAAAATCAGGTACGTTTGACCAAGGTTTTGGTACTACCGAATATTTGGCGGCTTCCTTATTGGATTTGGCGTACCATTCGCAAACTAAAGATATTACTATTGACGCCAATACTTTTGAAAAACAAGCGATGAATAAAATTGGTTTAATTGAATCAATTATTCCAAGATACAGAAGTACCTATTTCAGTCATATCTTTTCAGGAGGTTATTCATCGGGGTACTACAGTTATATTTGGTCGGGAGTGTTGGATACCGATGCTTTTGAAGCATTTAAAATAACTACACTTTTTAATCCAGAAAAGGCAAAGTCTTTCCGTAAAAATGTTTTGGAAAAAGGAGGGACAGAAGATCCAATGGTGTTGTACAAACGTTTCCGTGGTGCAGAGCCAAGTATTGAGCCTTTGTTGCGAAAAAGAGGTTTGGACAAGAAAGAAGAAACTCTGGTTAAAAAGATAAAAGGATAACCAAATTAAAACACAGATTTCACAGATTAGCACAAATTCAAAGCAGTAGTTTAATCCCTGACAAAAAGTACTACTTGAGAGTCTGTTTATTGATATTATCTAAAAAAACAAAAACCTGCAAATTACTTTGCAGGTTTTTTATGGAATAGATTTGAGCAACTTAAATGTTTTTCAAATTGATAATTTCTTGTTCTGTAAGCATTCTCCAGTTGCCTCGAGGTAGGTTCTTTTTGGTTAAACCAGCAAAAGCGACACGGTCAATACGCAACACATTATAATCAAAGTGTTCAAAAATAGAACGTACTACTTTTACATTAGCTGAACGTAATTTAAGGCCGATTTCGCTTTTAGGTTCGTTGTCGATATAACTTACTTCTTCAACAAATACGCGGTGTCCATCTAAAACCAAACCTTTGCTTATTTTTTCTAAATCTTCGTATTTCAAGTTTTTGTCTAACGAGACTTGGTAGATTTTCGATGATTTTTGATTAGGCAAAGTGAATTTTCTAATCATATCAGTGTCATTAGTAAACAATAACAATCCGGTTGTGTTTTTGTCCATTCTACCTACTGCACCAATTTTTGCTGTAGTAGCTCCGCGAACTAACTCTAATACATTACGAAATTCTTGACCTTCGTCAAGTGCCGTAGTGAAGTTTTTAGGTTTGTTCAATAAGATGTATTCTTTTTTCTCAGGAGTTAATAGCACTCCGTCAAAGTTCACAGTGTCATTTAGTTTTACTAAATAACCCATTTCAGTAACAGGAACACCATTCACTTTTACGTTACCTGATTGGATGTAAATATCGGCATCACGGCGTGAACATACGCCTGAATTTGCAATGTATTTGTTCAAACGAATTTCGTCAGCTGCTTTGGCTCTTTTTGGAGCTTGATTTGGTTTTTTGACCACTTTATTGGCTTCCACTTCGGCTGCTTTGGTATTGATTTTAGCTTTTTTAGGACCTTGCGCACGTTTTGGTAATGCCGCCTTTGGCTTATTTGAATTAGGTCTAGAACTGTTGGTTCTTCCTCCTCCTCTGGTAGTACTCATAATAATATGTAATTTATTTCTGCATTCGGACAGACTTGTCCTTCAATTGGCAAAGATAGTATTTATATCCTTGAGAAACGATTTTAGAATCAAAGAGTTGAAAGAGGGGAGTTACAAAATAAAGTGCAACAATCGTTTTCCGTGCCACAAAACAGACGGATTGATTAGAACAATGCAAAATACACCCGCTACAATTAAAAATTTTAATACATTATGCAGTCGAAGAAATTGTTCTTTTTGGGTTGCTTTTTGTAAAGCCAAAACAAAGAAGAGGAGTACAATTAGACAACCGTAAAAGTAAGTGTCCATATAACCTACATCGTAAATTTCAATTAAGACATAGACTGGAATTACAGTGCCAATAGTCAATCCAGAAATTATATTTTTGGAAACACGTTCTCCATAAACAATTGGAATCGTTTTGTAATTGTTAGCTAAATCCCCTTTCAAGTTTTCTAAATCTTTAATCATTTCTCGAATGAGCAATAACAAAAACAAAAAGCTGGCATGTGCAAAAATGACTGCCAGTTGATTGCTGTAATTCTCAATTTCTTCAAAAGGGATTTGATTGTAATAATACAAAAGGATAGCAAAAAAGGGTAAAACAGCTAAGAAAGCCGACATCAAATTGCCAATAATTGGCTGTTTTTTGATTTTATGAGAATAGAACCAGATTAGGAAAATATAAACAGAGAAAAAGAAAAAAGCGCGCCAAGAAACAAACAAAGCCATTAATGCTACTATAAAGTTTATAGTAAAATACACGCTCAATTTGGTTTTTTGACTCACTAATCGATCTAGCATAGACTTGTTGGGACGATTAATCAAATCTTTTTGGCTATCGTAAAAATTATTAATTATATATCCTGAAGCAATAGTCAATGCTGAAGCAAAAACCAAAATAAACAAATTGAAATCGAGCAATACATTCAAGGCTCTTTTTTCGGGAGCCAAAATGAATATGGCTGATAGATACTGTGCCAAGATGATAATGGGAATATTATATCCTCTCACTACAGAGAACAAGCTGATAATTTTCATAACCACCAATTTGTTAGCTCTGCTTAACATTGTATCGTTTTTGTCGTTAAATGTATTGGGCTAGAATTGGTACACCACTTCTAATTTGTAGTCCTTCAAAGAAGCTTTGGCGCGTTCTAAATCTTCGGTAAAACCTAAAATATAACCGCCTCCACCAGAACCACATAATTTCAAATAGTAATCGTTGGTGTCAATTCCTTTTTGCCAAATACCGTGGAATTGTTCCGGTATCATAGGCTTGAAATGATTCAAAACTACTTTTGATAATTTTTTAGTATTAGCAAACAATGATTTCATATCGCCACCTAAGAAATTCTCCACACAAGAATCAGTGTATTTTACAAACTGTGTTTTCAGCATATTTCGGAAACCTTGATCTTTCAGGTTTTCCATGAAAATATTGACCATTGGTGCTGTTTCTCCAACAATTCCTGAGTCGATTAAGAAAACGGC
The DNA here is from genome assembly GCF_024642105.1 of Flavobacterium sp. Taxonomy (GTDB): domain Bacteria; phylum Bacteroidota; class Bacteroidia; order Flavobacteriales; family Flavobacteriaceae; genus Flavobacterium. The sequence goes on along the minus strand of NZ_JAHEBT010000054.1, from coordinate 156,040 downwards.
TCCTTTGCCATCAAAGCTTTGAGTTGGAATCCCTGTGGCTTCAATATTATCTTTTGAGTTGATTAAAATCGGGATGCTTAAATAACTATTTAAAGGATCTAAACCTGAACTTTTTCCGTGAAAGAAACTCTCCATTTGAGAAAAAATAGTTTTCAATGCTAACAATTTCTCGCGAGTTAGGTTTTCTAAAACGGTAATTTTATTTTGGGCATATTTGTCGTAAATCGCAGCGACTAAAGCACCACTACTTCCCACGCCATAGCCTTGCGGAATGCTAGAATCAAAGTACATACCATTGTTCACGTCATTCTCTAAAGTAGCTAAATCGAACTGAACTAGATTAGGTTGTTCAATGGCTAATGTTTTCAAATGAGTCACAAAACGTTTCAAATGCCCGTTAGAAGAAATAGCTTCTTCCGAAGGATTGTTGTCCGTTTTTAAGGCACCGTTATAAAAGTTATAAGGGATAGAAAGTCCTTTGGAGTCTTGGATAATTCCATATTCACCAAAGAGTAATATTTTTGAGTAAAATAAAGGTCCTTTCATACTTAATTGATAATTTATAATTAACAGTTGATAATTATGTTTTTTTGGAAGTATTAATTATACTGGTTAGTAATTTTAATAATTCTACATTTTTTGGTTTTATAAATTCAAATTCAGACTGACTTAAGTATTTTGTTTCAAATAACAAATCTATCCAATATTCAGTTTCATTGGCTTCTTTTAATGAAATAGATAATTTATGAATAAAATCAGCTTTGCTTTGTGCATGCTCTGATTCTCTAATATTGGCACCGATTGATGTTCCAGAGCGTAACATTTGTTTTGACAGAACAAATTCTTTTCTATCAAGCAAAATTTTATAAAGAGTTACAATTTCTATGGCAAAAGCAAAAGATTTTTCTTTTGTAATATTTTCTCGAGCCATCCAATTCTTAAATTATCAATTATCAATTATCAATTGACTCCCAATTCCAATTTCATCACAAATATACTGACCATTTTGACAATAGCCAACTAATTCGTCCTGAATAAATTGCAAGACTTTTTCTTTCACTTGATTTGGGTAGAGAACGTGAACATTGGCACCAGCATCTAAAGTAAAGCAAACGGGTATTTTAGTTTCATTTCTAAACTTCCAAATGCGATTGATAATCTCTAATGTATTTGGTTTCATTAAGATAAAGTACGGCATCGAGGTCATCATCATGGCATGTAATGTCAAGGCTTCGCTCTCAACAACCGCGATAAATTGCTCTAAATTTCCTGATTCAAAAATTGAAATCAGTTGGTCTAAATTTTCATGCGCTTGTGCAAATCGCCTTTCGGCAAAAGGATGGTTGTGCATTAAATCGTGACCTACAGTACTCGAAACTTGTTTCTCGCCTTTATCTACTAAAAGAATAGTGTCTTGATAATTTTTGAAATTATCGTGAATAGTGTGTGGAAATTGGACTCCAAATAAATCTGAACTTCCAGTAATATTGGCTTGGTTTCCCCAAACGACAACTTGACCTTTTACACTTCGGCAAGCGCTGCCTGACCCTAAACGGGCTAAAAAAGAGGCTTTTTGGTAAAAATAATCTTCAGTCATTGCAGGATTCAATTCCTTTTCTAAACTCATCAAGTTCATGGCTAAAGCTGCCATGCCCGATGCAGAAGAAGCAATTCCAGAACTGTGCGGAAAAGTATTTCGAGTATCAATCGTAAAATGATAGTCTTTTAAAAAAGGCAAATACGGTTCGATTCGCTCCAAAAATTTCTGAATTTTTGGTTTAAAATCTTCTTTTGGTTTTCCTTCAAAAAGTAAATCAAAAGAAAAATTCGATTGGTTTGCATTTTGTTTTTTGGCGAAAGCCAATTGCGTAATTGTTTTGCAATTATTTAAGGTAAAACTCACCGAAGGATTGGCTGGTACTTGATTTTCTTTTTTGCCCCAATATTTTACCAATGCAATATTACTTGGCGCACTCCACTGAAAAACACCTTGTTCAATAGAATTTGTATAGGAAGCTGGAATAAAATCGTTTGTTACTACCATAAATAAAAATTTTAGCAAAGATACTTTTTTTACTGAATTGCTTTTGAGTAATTTTGGTTCAAATAAAAAAGTAAAATGAACAAAATCTTTCGTATTGCAATTGTTGTCGTTATTTGTTTGGTTGTGGGATATGTTTCTGGAATGGTTACGCGTGCTTCTATAACGACTTGGTATCCCACTTTAATAAAGCCGAGTTTTAATCCGCCTAATTGGATTTTTGCACCCGTTTGGACTTCGTTGTATATTATGATGGGAATTGCTGCAGGCTTAGTTTGGAATCAAATAGCTTCCAATAAAGAAGCGGTTACTAAAGCCTTACAATTCTTTACCATCCAATTGGTTTTGAATGCACTTTGGTCGTATTTGTTCTTTGGATTACACAACCCCATGTTAGCCACCATTGAAGTGGTTTTACTTTGGCTCATGATTTTTGAAACCTATTCTCAATTTGCTAAAATCAATAAAACGGCGAGTTACTTATTATTGCCGTATTTGGCTTGGGTGAGCTTCGCTTCAGTTTTAACGGCTAGTATTTGGTGGTTGAATTGTTAGTTGAGATTCAATTTCTACTTGTATTAAGTGTTCTACGAGTTGTTTGTATTTATTCCAAAATAGTTTTAAAAAATAGAAGGTATAGAATACAAAAGGTATTTTAAAAAAATTCCAATAACTGAATTGGCCATTTCCTGAAAAATTCATGAACGCACCAGTGATTATACATCCTGCGGTAACAATTAAAATTTTAGACTTGATTGGCTTGTTTAATTGTTTGATGATTTTCTGAAGGGTTTTGTTGATTTCCCATTCTACAAATTGTTCGGAGTTATTTTTTAAAAATTGAATGTGTTTTAAAAGTAAGTATTGGTATACACTATTCTGAAAATTGAAACTACTGCCAATTAAAAGCAATGCCAAATATCCCATTTTATTCCAATCGAATACATCCTGAATTCCTGCTAATTCTATTAATATAGTGACAAAGCCGATACTTGAGGTTACCAAAAATAATATTCCCGAAAAGTATAATGCTATTTGGCAATTTACTATTCTGGTTCTTAAGGGTTTGTCTTTAGTGGTTAATAGTGGTCTGTAACTATTGATGAGTTGAATTCGGGCAGTAATGGTATTCATTTGGGTAAGATTGGGGCTAAGAGGAAAATTAATTGGGTAAATTCAGCTCCAAAACTACAAACTTTTTTTGTAAAACAAAATAATTTTAAATCAATAATTATTAATTTTAAATTATAAGTAAAAAAATAATATTACTCCGTAATGGCGTTTGCTACTAAAAAACCACTGGTCCACGCATTCTGGAAGTTGAATCCACCTGTAATAGCATCAATATTGACAATTTCGCCAGCAAAATAAAGGTTAGGATGTAATTTGCTTTCCATGGTTTTGAAATTGATTTCTTTTAAATCAATTCCTCCCGCAGTAACAAATTCTTCTTTAAAAGTACTTTTGCCATTGACTTGAAAAACACCTTTGGTAAGTTGGTTCGCCAAGTTTTGCAATTGGATTTTTGACAAATCGGCCCATTTGGTTTCGTTGCTAATTCCTGAGGCTAGAACCAAACTTTCCCACAACCGATTTTGCAATTCTAAAGGCGACTTTTTAGCCACCGTTTTTTTGGCATGTTCTTGTTTGAGTTCTTTCAAAAGAATTTCGGCTTCCTCAGTATCTCTATCGTTGAGCCAATTGACTTCGATAGTAAATTGGTAGTTTTTATCGTGTAAGATACGCGCTCCCCAAGCAGATAATTTCAAAATCGCAGGGCCGCTCATTCCCCAATGGGTGATTAATAAAGGCCCGGTTGACTCGAGTTTGGTATCCTTAACTTTAACGGTTACTTGAGTGGCAATACCGGGTAATTCTTTAATGCGGGTATCTTTGATATTAAAGGTAAATAGGGAAGGGACAGGGGTGATAATGGCGTGACCAAACGTATGCAACAGATCCCAAATTTTAGGATTGCTTCCTGTAGCCAAAATCAGTTTTTCGGCTAAGAAGGTTTCGTTTTGAGTGTCAATTTTCCAACAATTTCCTACCGAGCCTTCTGTATTGAAAATGGATTGCACACTTTGTCCCGTTACAATGGTAATGCCTAATTGATGACTGGTATTTAAAAAACAGTCTATGATGGTTTGAGAAGAATTGGAAACGGGAAACATTCTACCATCGTCTTCGATTTTAAGTTCGACTCCGTGCTTTTCAAACCATTCTATGGTGTCTCCAGAGCAAAATTGATGAAATGGACCGCGTAATTCTTTTTCGCCCCTTGGGTAAAATTTAACCAATTCGTTGGGTTCAAAACAAGCATGAGTCACATTGCAACGTCCTCCTCCTGAAACACGAACTTTGGAAAGGACTTCCTTACCACGTTCAAGAATCGCCACTTTGAGTTTTGGATTGTTTTCTACGATGTTGATAGCCGAAAAAAATCCAGCAGCTCCACCTCCTACAATAATAATATCAAAGTCTTGATTCATATTTTGAATTTGAACGGACAAAGGTAAGAATTAAAACTATCCAACCTATTAACCCTTCCAGCCTTTTAAAGGCTGGAAGGGTTGTCTAAATTTATTTTTTCAATTCCAGAAGAACCAAATCAAAGTCAGAATCTATACTTGCTTTTCCATTAGCAACAACAGCTTCTTTCCCAGAATAAGCATCTTTTACTTTTGCTCCGTTTTTGAATATAGTTCCTGTTGCAATTGTTTTTTTGCCTTTGGCTAAATTTAGCCCCACCACTACTTGGTCGCTATATTTTCCTTGCGTATAATTACGACTAAATACATAAGGACTAGCTGATATTTTTTGATGAACACCAGCACCTATCGCAGGGTGATTTTTTCTAAACAATCCTAATTTTTGCCAGTGGGCCAAAGTTTTTTGAGTGCTTGGGTTGTTTTTTATATCATCCCAATTCATGAATGAACGCAGTGTTGCATCGCCTTGAGTCCCTTCAATCACTAAGCTACGAGCCGATTCATCTCCATAATAGACTTGAGCAGTTCCAGGTGCTAACAATAATTTAGTGGCACTTTCGATTGCTTTTTCTCGCTTACCATCAAAAGGCGCCGATTCATCATGAGAAGAAATAAAGTTCAATACTCCAAATCCTTTCAATTCATTTTGTAATTTACTAGAATAGTAAGAAAATAAGTCTTCATAGTCTTTTTTTGCTTCATTTTTGAATTCGAAATTGATTAGACTATTGAATCCATTGGCAAAATAATTTACTTTTTTGTCGCTAAATTCATAGTATAGTCCGCCACCTAAGTTATAACCAGAAACTTCAGCTGTTGTAAAAAAGCTATTGTTATCCAATACTTTTGAAGGATTATTTTTCTTCCAAGTAGCAAAAGCATAATTGCATTGTTTTTTGAATTCAGCCCAAACACCTTCTTCAATATGTTTGGCAGTATCGGCACGGTAACCGTCAATTCCGTATTCGGTAACATAATCGGTTAACCATTTGATGATGTAATATTTTGGTGCTCTTGGGTAGCCTGTACGAGCAAAGAAAGCATCTAATTCTTTCACTTCTTGTTCGTAGCGGCCTTCTTTTTTCCATTTTTCTACCAAAACAGCAGGCAATTCAACATTTTGTTCGCTTTCAGTACGTGTGTCAGGAAGATTGGCTACCAAGGTACAAGCGGTTGTATTTGCGTAGTTTTTGTAATCGCAAGCTGGGCTTGTTCGTACCCAATTTTCTGGCCAAAGAGCATCTTGTGGTGTAACAGGACCAGTGTGGTTGATAACGCCATCAAAAATAACACGAATGCCGTGTTGATGGGCTTTCTCTACCATCATTTTTAATTCGGCAGGAGTTCCAAAGTTAGGATCTAATGCCGTCCAATCTTTTGCCCAATACCCGTGAAAAGCATAACTGTAGCCCGTTCCTTCATCAGTCCCATCGTGGATTTGTTCTACCAAAGGTGTCATCCAAATGGCATTGATACCTAATCGGTCAAAATAGCCGTCTTCGATTTTTTGTGTAATTCCTTTGATGTCTCCACCCATGAACCCACGTAATTTTCCGGTTGGTTTGGTACGGTTGAAGTTGCTATCATTGGTTTGGTCTGCATTATTGAAACGATCCGTCAATAGGAAATATACATTGGCAGCTTCCCAAACAAAAGGTGTAGTGCGAGTTATTTTTTTGTTTTGTGCTTGTGTTTCATTTGACGAAATGAATACAGCCAAAAGAGCTAGTAATAAAACATTTTTTTTCATAATATTTGATTTAGTTTTAACCATTAAGGGATTAAGGGTATTAAGTTTTATTGTACTATTAGAAAGGTTTTTAATTATTCTTTTTTTGCTATTAATATTGTTTTCTTCTTAATGAATCTTAATTTCTTAATGGTTTGATTAATGTTGTAATTCAAGAATCAACGCTGATTTAGCCTCGATAGTAATGTTGTTTTTGATGTTGATGGTTTGTCCGGAAATTACATCTTTTCCTGTTGAATAGTGTTGGGTGTTTTCTTGAAAACGAGCAACAGCCACACCTTGTTTTTCATCCGAATTGTTGATGATTACCATTACGCTTTCGGAATCATTGTATCTAAAATAAGTATAGACGTTGTTTTCAGGAATATAATGCGTTGTTTTTCCGGTGTGAATGACTGATTTGCCTTTTCTCCAATTGAATAATTTGGCTGTAAAATCAAAAAATTGTTGTTGTTCTTTAGTACGACCTTCGGCCGAAAAAGCATTGTTGGTATCGCCTTTCCATCCGCCAGGGAAATCGTGGCGAATATCACCATCCCCCACATTCTTATCTCCTTTCATTCCAATTTCAGAACCATAATACAATTGCGGAATACCACGAACGGTAGCTACCAAACTCATCGCCATTTGGTACTTTTTGAAATCACTTTGGTAGATTTGGTTGAAACGATTGGTATCATGATTTTCGGCAAAAACCAACATGTTGTTAGTGTTAGGATACAAAAAATCATTGGTGAAATTTTCATACACTTTTATAATTCCTTTGTCCCAATTGGCTTTACTCTCGTTGAAAACGCCTCCGCCAATAGCATCATGTAGCGTAAAATCCATTACGGAAGGGAGGTTGGAATTGTAGCTTTGAATGGCGCCAATTTTACTGTCTTTTTGCCAATAGGCCATTTGAGCTTGGTCGTGCATCCAAACTTCTCCTACGATGTTGAAATGTGGATATTCGTCTGTAATGGCTTTGGTCCAAGTTGCAATTCCCTTCTTGTCGCAATACGAATAGGTGTCTACTCGGAACCCATCTAAGTCGGCATATTCAATCCACCAAATAGCATTTTGAATTAAATAATTTAACACCAAAGGATTCGATTGGTTCAAATCGGGCATCGATTTTACAAACCATCCATCCATACACATTGTAGCGTCTGTTTTGGAAGCATTGGGATCAAATTGAGAGGTCATTCGGTAATTGGTTTGCTTAAAACCTGGGAATTGATGAATCCAATCGTAAGTAGGTAAGTCGTTCATCATCCAATGTTGGTATCCCCAATGATTGGTCACATAATCCATGATGTTCTTCATACCGCGTTGGTGTAATTCGGCACTCAATCGAACATAATCTTCATTGGTTCCATATCGTGAATCGATTTTGTACACATCGGATTGACCGTAAGTATGATACGATCCTCTTTCGTCATTGTCTTCGCAAAGTGGGGTAGGCCAAAGTGCGGTAGCTCCCAATGATTTGATGTAGTCTAGGTTTTTGATGATTCCTTCTATATCACCCCCGTGACGTCCGTCCTTATTAGCACGATTGGCTTTTTCAATCGTTTCTTTGGTGCTGTCATTGTTCGGATTACCATTAGCAAAACGATCGGGCATCAATAGATAAATCATGTCGGAGCTATCAAATCCTTTGCGGAAACGCGAATTTTCTCTCCTTGATTTTAAACTGTATTGGTATGTAAAAGCTACTTTCTTGTTTTTTGAAAAAGAAAAAAGTAGCTCTTGCGCCGCTATATTTTTGGTGTCAATAGTTACAAAAAGATAATTGGGATTTTCTGTTTTCTGAATGGTTTTAATGATGACACCATTGGAAACTGAAACGTCATTTTGAGCAATTTTTTTTCCATAAAACATAATTTGCACTTCTGATAGATTCATGCCAGCATACCAAAAAGGAGGTTCAACTCTGTCTATTTGAGCGAATGCAAATGTTGTACTAAGTAATAAAAAGAGTAATTTCTTCATAATTTATTTTTTTAATAAAAATTGTAATGGAATATTCAGTCGTTCTGCCCACGATTTTTCGGAATGGTCTTTTCCATCAAAAAATTGAGTAGTCCAATTGGTGTTTGTAAAACCTTTTTTTTGCATCAATACATCTACTTTTTTCTGTAAATCAGGGTACAAGGCATCAAGTGTTTTATTGCCATAATCAAAATAGATTGTATGTGTTTTTGGGTTAGGCAAATGGGAATCCATATAGTTGATGAAAGCATCAGGAATCGGATTGTTCTGAGAACTAAATGTGCCTGGCCAATGGGTGGAAATACAAGCTGCCCCACCAAAAACCTCAGGATATTCGCAGATAGCATACATAGAAATCAATCCGCCCATACTAGAACCCGCAATTACAGTATTTTCTCTGTTTTTTAAAGTAGAAAAATGTTCGTCGATGTAGGGTTTTAATTCGGTTACTAAAAATTTTAAATACAAATCAGAAATGGGTTGAAAGACTTCTTTTGTTCTCCCGGCTTTTTGTAACTGAGCTGTAATGGTGTCTTTTTGTATTGGACTTAAACTTTCGTAAGGTTTTTGCGGAAAATATTCAGGATGGCGTTTTTGATTGTTATTCCAAATTCCAACGACAATAAATGGTTTGGTTTTTCCTTTTTGTATCAATTTACCAGCTACTTCATCTACTTCCCAGGATTGCTTGTTCCAAGTCGTTTCGGCGTCGTACAACATATTCCCATCGTGCATGTATAAGACCGCATATTTTTGAGTATTGGAATACCCATTCGGCAACCAAACATCGATATTTCTCGAATCCACATAGTTGGATTGGAAGTTTTCAAGTCGTTGTATAGTACCTATACTCGCTTTCGGTACCTGCCCAAAAGCAATGGATGTTAGTAGTAAAAAGAAGACTTTCTTCATAGCAATTTTATTTTTTACCTAGGCAACCAACGGATTAAAATCCGTTGTTAAATAATGAGTCGTTCCTACGGAACTTTGGTCTATTTCCGAGAGCCGTAGGTTCGACCTATATTCAAAGGCTGGACTTTAATCCAGTCTTGTTTGGTTATATGTTCACTAAACCATTTGCTTCAACATCAACCTTTTTACCATTCACCACAACAGTAATAGCGTTGTTACCTTCCAAAGCAATTTGAGTTGCTTTTTGATTTACGGATACTTTTACAATTTGGTTTCTGAAATTGATTTTGAATGAATATCCTTGCCATTCTTTCGGTATTTTTGGAGCAAAATGCAAGGTGTTGTCTTTTACACGCATACCACCAAAACCTTCTACGATACTCATCCAAGTCCCCGCCATAGATGTAATATGACATCCTTCTTCCACTTCTTTATTGTAATCGTCTAAGTCCAAACGAGAGGTTCTTAAATAGAAGGTGTATGCCATTTCCATTTTATCCAAAACAGCGGCTTGAATAGAGTGAACACAAGGCGAAAGCGAACTTTCATGCACCGTAAACGACTCGTAGAATTCAAAGTTATTTTTCAATTGTTCTTTAGAGAAATGATCTTCAAAGAAGTAAAAACATTGCAATACATCGGCTTGTTTGATGTAAGGCGAACGTAAAATTCTATCCCAAGACCATTTTTGGTTGATTGGGCGTTGACTTCTGTCTAAATCGGCAACGCGAACTAATTCTTTATCCAAAAATCCGTCTTGTTGTAGATACACTCCTAATTCTTCAGATTGTGGAAAGTACATATTGTCGGCTACTTTTTTCCATTCTTGCAATTCGGCATTCGATAAATTTACTTTTTCGATAATGCGTTTGTGATCGGATGGATATTCTAACGAAACTTTTTGAATTTGGTCTGCGGCATAATCAATACACCATTTGGCAATATAGTTCGTGTAGAAGTTATTGTTGACATTGTTTTCGTATTCGTTTGGACCAGTAACGCCTAAAATCACATACTGATTTTTATTCGTTGAGAAAGTAGCTCTTTGGTGCCAAAAACGAGCAATACCAATCAATACTTCCAATCCTTTTTCAGGAATATAACTGTAATCTCCCGTAAAGCGGTAATAGTTAAAGATAGCAAAGGCAATCGCACCATTTCTGTGGATTTCCTCGAATGTGATTTCCCATTCGTTGTGGCATTCTTCTCCGTTCATGGTTACCATTGGATACAAAGCAGCGCCATTGGTAAATCCTAATTTGCCTGCATTTTCAATGGCTTTGTCCAACTGGTTGTAACGATAGGTCAATAAATTACGGGCTACTTCTTGGTCTTTGGTTGCCATGTAGAAAGGAATACAATACGCTTCGGTGTCCCAATAAGTAGAACCGCCGTATTTTTCTCCGGTAAATCCTTTTGGTCCAATATTCAAACGAGAATCTTTTCCTAAATAGGTTTGGTTCAATTGGAAAATATTGAAACGAATTCCTTGTTGTGCTTTCACATCGCCTTCGATAGTGATGTCCGACATTTCCCAGATTTTAGCCCAAGCTACTTTTTGTTCTTCTAAAAGGACTTCATATCCTTTGGCTAAAGCCGATTTAATAACATTTTCCGCTGCTGTTTGCGTGTTAGCATGATTCATCGAAACAGTGTATCCACCAATTTTCTGAATCGCAGACGTTTGACCTTTGGCAATTACGGTTTCGTAACTGTGTTGGATTTTTTCGTTGGTAGCATCAATGGCAACAGGCGAAATGTTTTCGTTTTTTCCATTGGCCCAAATGCTATTGTGCATAAAAGTAGTTGCTTTGAAATGCGTTTTGAACGTTTGAGCCGTTACAAATGCCTCATTGCTTCCTTTTTTCACTTCTAATGGTTCCCAAAATTTTTCTTCCCAGTTGGCATCTTCATTGGTTACACCTGCATCGATATAGGGTTTGTACACAATTTTGGCGTCTTTGTTCAAAGGAGAAATTTCATAATTGATGATTCCTACTTCGTCCAAATCTAAAGACAGAAAACGTTTTACGTTGACTGCAATTTCGGTTCCGTTTTGCAAACTAGCTTCAAAAGAACGTTGGTACCATCCTTCTTTCATGTTCAATTCACGGCGGAAATTACGAACCGTAGCACAGTTGTGCAAATCTAAATTTTCACCGTTGATTTCGATGTCGATTCCAATCCAATTGGGTGCGTTCAATACTTTGGCAAAATATTCTGGATAGCCATTTTTCCACCAGCCCACTTTGGTTTTGTCAGGGTAGTAGATTCCGGCAATATAACTTCCTTGGAAGGTTTCGCCTGAATAGGTTTCTTCAAAATTGGCACGTTGCCCCATAGCACCGTTTCCAATACTAAAAAGACTTTCGGATGATTTTACTCTTTCTACATCAAATCCTTCTTCAATAATCGACCAGTTGTCTGGTTTAATATAATCTTGGTTCATTTTTTTAATTTGAAAATTTGAAATTTGAAAAGGGGGCAATTGGTCCCGATTTCAATTTTTAATTATTTATAAGTGAATTTAAAAATGCTTCGTCTATAAAAGTGAAGTCTTTAAAATTGAATTTAGCTTCGTTTAAAATGGTAGCATCTCCAATTCCAATACTGGTCATAGATGCACTATTAGCGGCTTGAATTCCAGCAACCGAATCCTCAAAAACAATGGAGTTTTCATTAGTAATACCTAATTTTTGTGCTGCTTGAAGAAAAACTTCAGGGTCTGGTTTGGCGTTGCTTACATCATTTCCGTCAACAATGGCATCAAAATAAGATAGAATTCCTGTTTTTTCTAAAATAGGTCGTGCGTTTTTACTTGCTGAACCCAAAGCGATGGGCTGTTGGTTGGCTTTCAAAAATTCCAATACGGGCATCACTCCAGGAAGAATTTCACTCTGATCCATATCTACTAAATAAGATAAGTAATCTTCGTTTTTTTGAATCAACCATTGGTCTTTTTGCTCCTGAGAAGCTTCGACTTGTCCTAAGCCTAAAATAATATCGAGTGAGCGCACGCGGCTTACTCCTTTTAATAATTCGTTGTGTTCGTGTGTGAATTCGATACCTAAGTCGGTTGCGATTTTTTTCCAAGCTAAATAATGGTATTTAGCCGTATCGACAATTACGCCGTCAAGGTCGAATATAAATGCTTTTTTAGTCATTAAATTTATTTTTTTATTACATCATCTACATCTTTAACTCGTGCTACTAAGAGAGCTGCGATGATAAAACTCACGCCACTCGTTACAATGGCAAATATGGCGTTGTCCTGATATACATATTTTACAAGAGGCCCGCCAATTAAGGCATTAATAATCTGAGGAATTACAACAAAAAAGTTAAAAATTCCCATATAAACGCCCATTTTAAAAGGTGAAATGGAACCTGCGAGAATGGCAAATGGCATTGATAAAATACTAGCCCAAGCAATTCCAACAGCAATCATAGAGAGAATTAGCCAGTTTTCATTGGGCATAAAATACATCGAAATTAACCCCAAACCTCCAATGATTAATGAGATAGCGTGGGTTAATTTTCGGCCTATTTTTTTTGCAATGTAAGGTAAAGCAAATGCGTAAAATGCAGACACTAAATTATACACCCCAAATAAAACACCTACCCAGTCTCCAGCATTTTGATAGGCTTCACTTTTATTGTCACTAATAGGTAAACCATAAATGTGGTGAGCAATGGCAGGAGTAGTAAATACCCACATGCCAAACAATCCAAACCAAGAGAAGAATTGTACAAAAGCCAATTGCCTCATGGTGGTTGGCATTTGTTTAAAGTCATCAATTACATCAAAAAGATTGGATTCTTTTTCTGGAGTCGCTTTTTCATCTGAAAATTGCGCTAATTCAGTAGGAGAATATTCTTTGGTGCTGAAAATGGAAACCAAAACCGAACCTACTAATACGATGGCTCCAATGATAAAAGATAGAATTAAGTTGTAAGGGACACCTCCAGCTTCATCTTTATTGGAAACTCCAAACCAATTGGTTAAAGTGTACGGTAACCATGATCCAATGACTGCTCCAAAACCAATTAAAGCGGTTTGAACACTGAATCCTGCCGTTCTTTGATCGGTTCTTAGATTGTCTCCTACTAAAGCTCTGAAGGGTTCCATAGCAATGTTAAACGAAGCATCCATAATCATCAACATTCCAGCACCTACCCATAATGCAGGGAGTACTGCGATGAAAATTTCGGCTTGCGGCATCAGGATTAATCCAATAGAGGCAAGAATAGCTCCCGTAAAGAAAAATGGTTTTCTTCGGCCAAATCTTCCCCAAGTTTTGTCGCTATAGTAACCAATAATAGGCTGCACAATGAGTCCCATTAACGGAGCTATAATCCAAAACCCAGATAGTTCATGAACATCGGCACCAAAAATTTGAAGAATTCGGCTTGCATTAGCATTTTGTAATGCAAATCCCATTTGTATCCCAAGGAAACCAAAGCTCATGCTCCAAATTTCAAGGGTACTTAATCTACGCTTTTCCATTATCGTAATTTTTAAAATTAATACGATAAGCGCTATGCTTATCAAAACTTAACTAGGATTTTCGAAGTAAAAGTAAAAGTTTTGAAGTCCCAAATATAGATAAATCCCTATTACTTTTATTTCGAAAATGTATTTTTAATTGAAAAACACGAACTACAAGGTTGTAGTACTGAGTGAATTAACAAATTAGGTTTAATTTGTAGATTCTCTTTCGATAAGGTGCGTCGAAATTACTTCTGTGACGTAATTCTCTTCCCCTTCTTGATAGTCGTCTATTTCTAATCTTTTTATTAGCATTTTAGCTGCTTTGGCTCCCATTTTTTTACCATTTTGGCTCACAGTGGTAATAGTAGGGGTGGAATACTTTGAAATCATTCCATCGGTAAAAGCAATCACCGATAAATCATTTGGGACTTGAATTCCCATTTTGTTTGCCATTTTGATGATGGTTACCGCAAATAGTTCGTTTACTGCAAAAACGGCATCAATTGCTTTGTCTTCTAGTAGTTTGCTAATGGTAATTTCGCAAGTATCCACATCTTCAATTTTAATAATCAAATTTTCATTAAAAGGAATGTCGTTGTCTAGTAAAGCTTTGGTATAACCATCGGTTCTCAATTTCCCTACGCTAACATAATCTACAGTGGTAACTAAGGCTATTTTTTTCTTTCCTTTATCGATTAAACTTTGAACGGCTTCATAGGCTGCGGCTTGGTCGTCAATAATTACTTTGTCGCAGAGGATGTCATTGGTTACACGATCAAACATTACTACTGGCATTCCTTGGTTGATGACTTCGGTGATGTGGTGAAAGTCGCCTTTGTATTGTGTTTCTTTGGACAAAGACATGATAAATCCATCTATACTCCCATTGGCAAGCATTTCCATATTGAGCACTTCTTTGTCGAATGAATCGTCGGACAAACAAATTACTACGCTATATCCATTATCATTGGCAACATGTTCAATACCATTAATAACGGTAGAAAAGAAATAGTGCACTATTTCAGGAATGATGATTCCAATGGTTTTGGTTTTTCTATTCTTTAAACTAAGCGCAATATTGTTGGGTTTGTAATGGTATAGTTTAGCGAAGGCTTGTACTTTTAGGCGAGTTTCTTCTCCTATTTCAGGACTATTTCTCAATGATTTGGACACCGTAGAAATCGAAACGTCAAGTTCCTTTGCAATTTGTTTAAGTGTGACTTTTCTTTTCATATTTGATAGTGAGAAATAGTTATTGAGAATAAATGTATTGTATAATTAGCTCAATTACAAAAATACCGTATAAATTTTCTTAAAATCACAAACTTTTCAACACTACCACGTTTTCGTAAATAGAAAATAGTTGAGAGTGTTTCGAAAACGTTATCGTTTTATTATGTTTGTTATTCGAAGTAAAGTATAAGTTTATTAATGTTAACCAAAATTCAATTAATTTAAACAAACAAGTATGAAAACAATTTACAAAAAGTTGTTAGTTTTATTACTACTCTTGCCAGCAAGTTTGTTGGCTCAGAGTTCATTTAGTGGAGTTGTAGTTGATGCTAAATCAAATCAACCAATTCCAGGAGTAAATGTGGTAGTAAAAGGAGCGCAACAAAGTGTTACTACTGATTTTGACGGTAAATTTAAATTGTCAAAAATTAAACAAGGTGATGCTGTGGTATTCTCATTTGTAGGATACAAAGGACAAACCATTACCTATTCTAATCAAGCCAATCTAACGGTAAAACTTGAAGAGGCAGAAAACCAACTTCAGGAAGTGGTAGTGCAAGTAGGATATGGATCGGTTAAAAAGAAGGATGCAACAGGTTCAGTTGCGGTAATTACTGCCAAAGATTTCAATAAAGGGGCAATTACTAATACTGAAAACTTATTGAATGGTAGAGTTGCAGGGGTAGTTGTTACCCAAGGTGGACGCCCTGGAGATGGTGCTGCGATTCGAATTAGAGGAGGAGCTTCGTTAGGAGCGTCAAACGATCCTTTGGTAGTTATTGATGGTTTACCAGTAAATAATGGATTGTCATCAATTAACCCGAATGATATTGAATCGTTTTCTATTTTGAAAGATGCTTCGGCTACAGCTATTTATGGTTCTCGTGGGTCTAATGGTGTTGTTTTAATTAAAACCAAAAAAGGAACAAAACAAGAAGGTGTAAAAGTATCGTTCAATTCATTAACTACAGTTAATACAGTGGCTAAAAAAGTAGATGTATATTCTGCGGATGAATTTAGGAACTTAATTACTACTTATGTGCCTTCAAGAGTGGCACTATTAGGTACAGGAAACACTGATTGGCAAGATGCGATTTACCGTAATGGTATTACATTTTCAAATGATGTATCTGTAAGAGGAAACTTTTTAAAAGTAATTCCAACTAGATTGTCTGTTGGTAAAACAAATATTGATGGAGTACTAGAAACCTCATCGTTTAAGAGAAATACAATTGCATTGTCTATGACTCCATCGTTTTTGGACAATCATTTGAAATTTGAAGTGAATGCAAATTATGCAACTGAAAAAAATAGATATGCTGATGAAGGTGCTATTGGAGCAGCTATTTCATTCAATCCAACCTATGTAAATTATGATCCCAATTCACCATTTGGAGGTTATAAAGAAACTTTTGATGTAAATACTCCAAATACCAACACTTATACTGTTTATGGAGCAGCTAACCCTGTGGCTTTATTGCAACAAAAAAACAATCAAGGAAGAAGCACTCGTATTTATGGAAACATTCAAACAGAATATAAATTGCATTTCTTTGAAGACATCAAAGCGGTAGTTAATGTAGGCTTTGATAGAAGAGAAACTACAGATGATAATACTACAAGTGCTAATTCTAAAACGACACTTTACAATTCAGCTAAATTAGGTTACCACGAAGCTAAATGGGGTAACTCAACCAACACTTTATTAGACGGATATTTGAATTATAACAAGAAATTTGGGAAAGTAAAAGTAGATTTTACAGCGGGTTATTCATACCAAAATTTTGATTCAGAAAATTACTTTTCAACCAACACTTTATTACCATTGGCGGAGCAAAAGCCGGATGTTGTGACAAGTCCTGGGGTTAATTTACAAGCCTATTACTCTAGGTTAAATGTAGATTTGAGTGATAAATATTTACTTACAGTGAATTTTAGACGCGATGGTTCTTCAAGATTTTCAGAGTTAAATCGTTGGGGTAATTTTCCTGGAGCAGCTTTAGCTTGGAAAGTTTCTAGCGAAGAATTTTTGAAAAATTCTAAAACAATTTCTGAATTGAAATTGCGTTTAGGATGGGGAGTTACAGGTCAACAAGACATCGGAGGAGCTGCGTATGATTATTTCCAACGCTATAATTTAAGTGCTTTAACTTCTGGTGCAACATACCAATTTGGAAATCAATACTATCAATTAGGAAGACCAGAAGGATACAATCGTAACTTGAAATGGGAAGAAACTACCACAGTAAATGCTGGTTTGGATTTCGGATTGTTTAATGATAAAGTAACAGGTTCGTTAGATGTGTATAGTAAAACTTCAAACGATTTGTTAGCTTATGTAGCAGAAGGTTCATTACAGAACTTTAGAACTGCTGGTTTCCAAAATATCGGGTCATTAACTACAAAAGGAGCCGAGTTGAATGTTAACTACAAAGCGATTCAAACTAAAAACTCATCTTTGAACTTTAACTACAACATTGCTTACAATGATATTAAAATTAAAGATTTAGGCGGTCTAGATTTTTTCCAAGGTTCAGTTGGTTTGGATGTGTATTCACAAATTCACAAAGAGCGTTTAGCGCCTAATACCTTCTGGTTGTACGAGCAAGTATATGATAGTGCTGGAAAACCAGTAGAGGGTGTTTATGTAGACAGAAATGGAGATGGGCAAATTACTTCTTTGGATAAACATGCATTTAAAAAACCAAATGCTGATATTACCATGGGATTCATGACCAACTACAACTACAAAAAATGGGATTTCTCTATGGCTTGGAGAACAAGTTTAGGAAACTATATTTATGATAATGTAAATGCTAGTAGAAGTTTCTTGGCTCAAAGTATTTCAGACAATAATGTGAAAGCAATTAACAATACAACGGTTGATTTTAATAACACCTTGTTTACTCAAAAAAGAGCGGAATCTGACTATTATGTAAAAGATGCTTCTTGGTTAAAATTAGATAACATAACTATTGGATATTTGATTGAAACGCCATTTAATGTTCAATCTTCCTCTTTACGTTTGTACTCTGGGGTTCAAAACGTAATGACTATTTCTAAATACAAAGGAATGGACCCTGAAGTTTTTGGAGGTATAGATAGTACAATTTATCCACGTGCAAGAATGTTCTTATTTGGATTAAACTATAATTTTTAATATACACTATTATGAAAAAGATAAAATCAATTAATTTTAAATTATTTGTATTTCTTGGATTAATTGCATTTTTTGTATCATGTACTAATGATATGAATGTGTCTCCAAAAGATGATGATGATTTCACATCAGAAGCCTTTTATTCTAATCCAAATTCATACAAACAATTTTTAGCTAAAATCTATGCAGGTTTAGCTGTTACAGGTCAAAATGGACCAGACGGAAGTGCAGATATTCAAGGAATTGACGAAGGATTTGGTCAATATCTTAGAGGATATTGGCAATTACAAGAGTTGCCAACTGATGAAGCTATGGTTTCATGGGGAGATCCAACGCTACCAGAATTAAACAACCACACTTGGAATGCTGACAACCGTTTTGTAAAAGCGTTTTATGCAAGAGTTTTTTATCAAGTAGGATTAGCTAATGAATTTTTACGTGCTACAACTGACGAAAAATTAGCTTCAAGAGGAGTTAGTGATGCAGTGAAAGCTGAAGTAAAAACATACAGAGCTGAGGTTCGTTTCTTAAGAGCATTGTCTTACTACCACGGTATTGATTTATTTGGAAAAGTAGCATTCGCTACCGATGCAGATTTAGTAGGAACGAAACCTGTTGAAAAAGACAGAGCCTTTGTTTTTGACTTTTTAGTTAAAGAACTGAATGCGATTGATGCTGATTTAAAAGACGCTAGAACTAACGAATACGGAAGAGTTGACAAAGTAGCTGCTAAAATGTTATTAGCTAAATTGTATTTGAATGCTAAAGTATATTTAGGAACAAGTAAAGATGCTGAGGCTCTTGCTGCAATAAATGCAGTAATTGGTTCTTCTTACAGTATCGCAAATGTTCCCTACAGCAACTTGTTTATGGCTGATAATGATAGAACTGCGGTGCAATCTGAAATCATTTTCCCAATTCGTTTTAATGGTGTTAACACTAAAACATGGGGAGGAACTACTTTCATCATTCATGCATCAACTGGTGGATGGAACTCAGACATGGGTGTTGATGGAGGTTGGTATGGATTAGCAGCTCGAAAAGAATTTGCTAATTTATTCTCTGATCTATCAGGAACAACAGATCGAAGAGCAATGTTCGATGCTGCATCAACTTCTACTTTAACTATTAATTCAGTTTCTGATTTCTTTGGAAATGGAGGTTTAAAAGTGAAGAAATATTCTAATAAAACTTCTGCGGGTGCTAATGGAAGTAATTTGACACATACAGATACTGATTTTCCATTGTTTAGATTGGCTGATGCGTATTTGATGTATGCTGAATTAGCAGCTAACAATGTGGCATCTGCATCAAAATCAGTTGCTAGAGGGTATGTTAATACATTAAGAACTCGTGCTGGAGCTGTAGCTGTAGCAAATGATTCAGATATTACTCCAGATTTTGTTTTAGACGAAAGAGCTAGAGAGTTATATTGGGAAGGTCACAGAAGACAAGATTTAATTCGTGCTAATAAATTTACAGGAAGTGCTAAGTTATGGCAATGGAAAGGAAATGCTTTGAATGGCGCTAGTATAGATGCTAAATTCAATGTGTATCCAATTCCTCAAACAGAATTAAATACAAATTCTAACTTGACTCAAAACACAGGATATTAATGTCTAAAAAATCCAATGGTCTGAATCAATTAGACCATTGGAAAATAAATTAATAATTATGAAAAAAATATATTTAAGTTTAATTTTAGTAGCAGGAATACTATCAAGTTTAGTTTCTTGTTCAGATGATCTTTTGGGCCCAGTTGCTGCAAAGGGAGACAATATTGTGCTTTCTGCTCCAACAGGTGGAACATATGCTTTATCAGCTTCTACCGCTTCTGCAACTGCATTTACAGCTAAGTGGACTTCTTCAACTTTTGGATATTCTGCAGCTGTACGATATACTTTGCAAGTAATTAAAAGTACAGGAAATTTTAATGCGCCTGGAACATTCCCATTAGGAGATTATGGAGTTGATTCTTCTATCAATTTAGAAAAAGCAGTTACAAATAGACAATTGAATGCTGCTTTGCTAGGAGCTGGAGGTCCAATTGGCGCTTCTCAAGCTTACAAAGTACGTGTTGTAGGAAGTCCTTTAAATCAATCTTCTTCAACAGTGGATGCATATACTGTAGTTTCAAATGAAATTACAATTACGGCTACTGCTTTTGATACTTATGATGAATTTGCTAGAATTTATGTGCCTGGAAATTACCAAGGAGCTAGTGGATACGGTTCTGACTGGTCTCCAGATAATGCTAATGTGGCTAAATTATTTTCTGCTGGAAATAATGGTAACTACGAAGGATTTGTTTGGATGAATAATGCTACTCCTGCATTTAAATTTACTCCAGTACCATCTTGGTCAGGAGATAAAGGTGAATCAAATGGTTCAGGAGCTTTTTCAGGAGTATTAGGAACAGCATCTGATATTAAACCTTCAACAGGTGCAGGAACGTATTTCTTTACTGTGAACTGGACGGCTGGAACCTATACAATGGATAAAAGACAAGTGACTATTATTGGTGCTGCTACTCCAAATGGATGGGGTTCAGGTACTCCTTTAAATTTGGATACCAATCCAAGTTCTCCTTATTACCAAATGTACACTGCTAACTTAACTTTAGCAGCTGATAATTTTCTAATTCGCTTGAAAGATGACTGGTCAGTTAAAATGGGAACAGTTTCAGGAAATTTAGAAAATGTAACAACTGGTGGTCAGTATAAAATTAAATTAGGTGGAGGAGATATGAAAGTACCTACTGCTGGAAATTATAAAGTAGTTTTAGATATCAGAAACTCTGCTAACTATAATCTACGATTAATGCCACAATAAAATTTTGATTGAAATGAAAAGCACTTAATTTTTAATATTAAGTGCTTTTTTTTATTTTAACTAACCTACCATACAATGATGAAAAATTTTTTACTATCCTTTTTATTTCTGCTTGCTATAAGTTCTTTTGCTCAACAGCAAACGGCCACATATAGTGTAAACCCTGCATCTTTTGAGGAAAACACATCAATCACTGTAACCATTAATGGGAATAGTATTGATGAATCAGCTTGGGGAGTTACAGGAAATGTATTGTACATGTGGGCCTGGGCTTTTGATTTAAGTGGAGTTACGCAAAAAGGAACACCATTAAACGGTGATTGGAACAATTCTAACGAAGCCAGCAAGTTTACTTACAATCAAACTAATGACACCTATACCAAGACCTTTACTCCAACAACCTATTATAACACTACAGGAATTGGGAAAATAGGTTTCCTAATCAAAGCTAAAGATGGTACAGGCGATAAAAAGTCGCAAGATATGTTGGTTGAGGTAGGCTCTTTCCAAGTCAATCTTACTACGCCAACACAAAACAGTAGTACTATTATTAATTCGGGTTCTAATTTTACAATTACAGCTACTAATACCAATGGTAATGCGAGTTATAATTTGAAATCGAATGGAGTGAGTATGAATACTAACACATCAACTTCAAGTTATTCTTTTACACATTCCAATATTACCAGTAATCAAAATTACGAATTAGAAGTAGTTCAGGGTACTACAACCATTACGAAAAAGTTTTCGGTGATTGTTAATCCAGGGAATAATCGTCAAGCTTTGCCAACCAATTTAGTTGATGGAATTAATTATGATCCTAACGATGCGACAAAAGCCACTTTGGTTATAGATGCTCCTTTTAAAGATTTTGTATATGTGGCAGGAAGTTTTAATAATTGGCAACCAACTAATGCATATGCTATGAAAAAGGATACCAATTCGGATAAATTCTGGTTGGAATTGACAGGTTTGACTACAGGAACAAAGTATACTTATCAATATTGGGTGGTAGATGCTACGCCAATTGCTGGTACACCAACCATGGTAAAAACCGCCGACCCTTATTCTACTTTGGTTTTGTCTCCTTTCGATGACCCGACAATTCCATCTACATCGTATCCTAATTTACCTGCTTATCCAATAGGACAAGAACGTGAAGTAACTGTTTTACAAACGGGGCAAACTCCGTATGCTTGGAGTAATGCTACAACCAATTTTGTTAAACCAGCTAAGGAAAAATTAGTAGTCTATGAATTATTAGTTCGTGATTTTGACGCAGGTCGAAATTTTCAAGCGGTAATTGATAAATTAGATTATTTTAAAAATTTAAAAATTAATGCTATCGAATTGCTTCCTGTAATGGAGTTTGAAGGAAATGAAAGTTGGGGATACAATACCGCTTTTCACATGGCTTTAGATAAATTTTATGGCACTTCAGATAAGTTAAAAGAATTGATTGACAAATGCCATCAAAATGGTATTGCGGTCATTCTAGATGTAGCCTTGAATCATGCTTTTGGCAGAAATCCAATGCTAAGAATGTGGATGAATGATCCTGATGGTGACGGTTGGGGAAGTCCTTCGACTGAAAATCCGTATTTTAATACGGTAGCAAAACATAGTTATAGTGTAGGAGAAGATTTTAATCATCAGCAATCGAGAACCCAAAACTATACAAAACGTGTAGTGAAACATTGGATTGAAGAATTCAAAATTGATGGTTTCCGTTGGGATTTAACCAAAGGATTTACACAAGAATGTTCCGCGGGAGATGACGCCTGTACTAATGCTTACCGTGCAGATCGTGTTGCAGTGTTAAAAACCTATGCCGATTATTCTTGGAGTCTAGACCCAACACATTATACCATTTTTGAACATTTAGGAACGGATACTGAAGAGAAAGAATGGGCAAATTATAGAATAACAGAGTCACCTAGCAAAGGAATAATGTTGTGGGGTAAAATGAACACAGAATACAACGAACTTTCAATGGGATACACTGCTAATATTGCTCGAATGAATAGTGCTAGTAGAGGATTTACTAATCATAGATTGATGGGTTATGCCGAAAGTCACGACGAAGAACGTTTGATGTATAAAAATATTCAATATGGTAATAGTGCTAACTCAGTTCACAATGTGAAAACGTTAAATACAGCTTTATCAAGAATGTCAGCGATTGGAGCGGTTTCTTTATTGGTTCCAGGGCCAAAAATGATTTGGCACTTTGGCGAATTAGGATATGATGATTCTATTTTTACCTGTAATAATGGAACGGTAAACACATCTTCAGATGCTGCTACAGGCGATTGTAAATTAGATACCAAACCGCAATTGCAATGGACTAATAATTGGTTAGCCAATGCCAATAGATTTAAAATTTATTCGGATTGGGCTAAAATGATTCGCTTAAAAACAGAAGAGCCAGTCTTTTCAGGAACAGCAACCATTACTAATACAAGTTCATTATTGCAAACCATTAAAATTACAGAGGCTAATCTACCTAATACGAGTTTAAAAGATGTAGTGATTGTTGCTAATTTTGATGTCACAACCAAGAGTATTCCTACGGGTTTTCCTTATGCAGGAGAATGGTTTAATTTAATGGATAATTCAAGTTTAAATGTGGTCAATGTAAATGATGCTATTACTGTTTTACCGGGACAATTTAAAATTTATGGAAACAAACAAGCTTTTGGAGCTACGGCACCATTTGCATTACCATCGGATAATTTTAATTTAGAATCCAGAGCCGAAACCTGTGCCAATAAGAATAATGGAGCAATTGTAATTAATGCGGCTCAAACGTATAATTACGTAGCCACTCTCAATGGAGTCAATTACAATTTTACTAATAATAGTTTGACTATTTCTAATTTAGCTCCAGGTGTTTATCCAATTTGTATCACTATTCCAGGAAAAACTAACTTTGAGCAATGTTATAGTCTAACTATTACAAAAGGGTCTTCATTAGTCGGAAAATCATCAGTTGCTTCTAATATTGCATCGGTACAAATTATGGAAGGAACAGCTCCTTTTGAGGTGTTTGTAAATGGGATGCCCCAATTTGAAACCTCGGCTACTAATTTTACAATTCCAGTGCAGCAAGGCGATTTTCTTGAAGTAAAAACAGCTAAAACTTGTGAGGGAATTTACGCAACTAGCATCATGGATCCATTAAGTGGTTTTGTGGCTTATCCAAACCCAACGCATGGATTAATTGAAATAGCTGCACCAACTCTCCAAACTGAAATAGCGATTGAATTGTACAATTTGAATGGTCAATTGATTTCAAAAGGGAAGTATTCGGTGTTGAATGGAAAAGTGCAACTGAATTTAGAAAAAGAATCGGCTGGGGTGTATTTTGCAAAAGTACATTTAGATACTCCAGTAAGTGTAACCATTGTAAAAGAGTAAACATGAGAAAAATTATATATTTAGTAAGTATAACCTTTTTGTTTATTTCGTGTGGCGGAAGTGGTTCTGATGGGCCTACGCCAACACCGGAGCCAACGAATACTGCGCCAACGGTTCCGTCGTTAGTTGCGCCAACGAATAGTTTGTTGTGCATTAACAATGTGGTTAATTTTGAATGGAGTGCTTCAACGGATGCCGAAAGCAACCCTGTTGTATACCAACTTCAGATTGCAACGGATAATCAGTTTGCCCAAATTGTAAGCACAACAGATGTGTCGTCACGCACTCAAGCGGTTACTTTAGATAAAGGCAAAGCCTATTATTGGAGAGTAAAAGCCACGGATAGCAAAAATGCATCTAGTGCCTACTCAGGAACTTTTAGTTTTTATACTGAAGGGGTGGCTGTAGCCAATCATTTACCATTTCTACCTGAATTAATTCAACCTGAAAGTAATACTACAATTACTGGAACAACGGCTACCTTAAAATGGTTTGCCTCTGATGCTGATGTGACAGATGTATTGACTTATGATGTGTACTTAGGAACCACCAATCCACCAACAGTTAAAGTTGGAGATAATATAACTACACCTACTTTTGCAGCAACTTCATTACAAGCGGCTACACTTTATTATTGGAAGGTCGTAGTAAAGGATAATAAGGGAGGAGAGACAAGAGGACAGGTGTGGAACTTTAGAACTAATTAAAAGTCCTTTAATATTTTTAAAAACAAAAAAGCTACTCCCGAAAGGAGTAGCTTTTTTCAACTACAATTAACACACAAACTAAAAACTAAATTTTTCCATCTTTAATTTCATCCACAATTTCTGGATTCAATAAAGTGGTAATATCTCCAAAATTGGAGAAGTCACCTTCGGCAATTTTACGTAAAATTCTACGCATGATTTTCCCAGAACGAGTTTTTGGTAAGCCCGAAACGAATTGGATTTTATCCAATTTGGCAATAGGCCCAATGTGGTCTGAAATATGTTGGTTAATCTCTTTGCTTAGGTTATCTCGATCACGGTATTCACCAGATTCTTTTAAGATTACAAATCCGTACAAAGCATTTCCTTTGATGTCATGTGGGAAACCTACAATAGCTGATTCGGCTACGGCTGGGTGTTCGTTGATAGCATCTTCGATAGGCGCTGTTCCTAAATTGTGTCCCGAAACAATCACCACATCATCAACACGACCTGTAATTCTGTAATAACCCACTTCGTCACGCAAAGCACCGTCTCCTGTAAAGTATTTTCCAGGGAAAGCACTAAAATAGGTTTCTTTATAACGTTGATGGTCGCCCCAAATAGTTCTCGCGATACTTGGCCAAGGATACTTAATACACAAACTTCCAGTCACTTGATTGCCTTCAATTTCGTTGCGTTTTTCATCCATCAATACCGGTTGAATACCTGGTAATGGGAGCGAAGCATAGGTTGGTTTTGTAGGTGTTACAAAAGCCAAAGGCGAAATCATAATTCCACCTGTTTCGGTTTGCCACCACGTATCGACTACTGGACATCTTTTACCACCTACGTGGTCATTGTACCAGTGCCAAGCTTCTTCATTGATTGGTTCACCAACGGAACCAATTACTTTTAAAGATTGTAAAGGATATTTTTGAACGTATTCAACACTTTCTTTTGCTAAAGCACGAATCGCCGTTGGCGCTGTATAAAATTGAGTTACTTGGTGTTTTTCAATTACTTCCCAGAAACGACTGAAGTCTGGATACGAAGGAACTCCTTCAAAAATTACGGTAGTAGCTCCGTTTAATAATGGTCCGTAAAGAATGTACGAGTGACCTGTAATCCAACCTATATCAGCAGTACACCAGAAAATGTCATTTTCTTCGTAGCTAAATACATTTTTGAAAGTGTAAGCAGTATACACCATATATCCTGCTGTAGTATGCACCATTCCTTTTGGTTTTCCTGTAGAACCTGAAGTGTAAAGGATAAATAAAGGATCTTCAGCATCCATAATTTCAGCAACGTTGGTATTCATTGCATCGTCTAAAAGGGGTTGTAACCATTGGTCACGACCTTCTTTCATATTCACATTGGTGTTGGTTCTTTTAGCAACCAATACTTTTTCAACAGTTGGACATTTTTCTAAGGCTTCATCCACAATGCCTTTTAAGTCAATGGCTTTGTTACCGCGGTAACTTCCATCTGAAGTGATGACCATTTTACATTCGCAATCATTGATTCTTGAAGCAACTGCTGAAGCTGAAAATCCAGCAAAAACTACAGAGTGAATCGCTCCAATTCTAGCACAAGCTAATAATGAGATGGCTAATTCAGGAATCATTGGTAAATAAATACAGACACGATCTCCTTTTTTGACGCCTTGGTCACGCAAGACATTGGCCATTTTAGAGACGCGTTCGTACAATTCGTTGTACGAAATGTGTTGTGCTGCTTCTTTCGGATCATTCGGTTCAAAAATAATCGCCGTTTTATCTCCTCTTTTGGCAAGGTGTCTGTCAATACAATTTTTCGTAATATTTACTTTGGCATTGGTAAACCATTTAATTTCGGCTTCAGCCATATTGAAATCAATTACGTTGTCCCATTCTTGGTACCACGTAAAGTTTTCAGAGGCAATTCGGTCCCAGAATTTTTTAGGCTCACGAATTGATTTTTTGTAATGTTTGAAATATTCTTCTAGATTTTCAATTTTGTAATAACTCATGGTATTCTATTTTATATGTTCTAATTCGGTTTGTTTTATTTGCTGTAAATTCCAATTTTGTATTTTTTCAATACTTCAATAATTTCGCCTACAATAGCTTCGTCATCAATGGTAGATGGAATTTGGTATTCTTCGCCATCAGTAATACTTCGCATTAATTTACGCAGAATTTTACCCGAACGGGTTTTGGGCAAACGTTGCACAATTACTACATTTCGTAAAGAAGCTACGGCACCGATTTGTTGACGCACTAATTTTACAATTTCTTGTTCCAATTGGAAATGTTCAATGTCTTCACCGTGTTTGATTACCACCAAGGCCAAAGGCGTTTGACCTTTGAGCTCGTCATTAATACCAATAACGGCACATTCTGCCACAGACGAATGAGAGGCAACAATTTCTTCCATTTCGGCAGTAGAAAGTCGATGACCCGCAACATTAATTACGTCATCCACACGACCGGTAATAAAAATATACTCATCGTCATCTTTGAATCCGCCATCACCTGAAAAATAGTACCCCGGGAATTTCTCTAGATAACCTGCTTTGAATCTTGGGTTATCTTTCCATAAATCCAATAAGGTTCCCGGAGGCAAAGGCAATTTGATTACTACGTATCCTTCTTCGTTGGGTCCTACTTCGGTGCCGTTTTCATTGAAAATACGAATGTCGTATCCTGGAACTGCTTTTCCAACAGATCCTGGTTTGATAGGTAGATATTCGATACCCATCATGTTGGCTACGATTGGCCAACCCGTTTCCGTTTGCCACCAGTGGTCAATTGCCGGAACCGGAATGTGTTCTTGGTACCATTCTAATGTAGCGACATCGCAACGTTCGCCAGCTAAAAATTGAATTTTCAACGAACTTAAATCGTATTTTTTTATAAATTCTCCGTTAGGATCTTCTTTCTTGATGGCACGAATAGCTGTTGGAGCAGTAAACATTACGCTTACTTTATGTTCCTCAATCATTCTCCAGAAAGTACTCGCATCGGGTGTTTTGATTGGTTTTCCTTCAAAAATAATCGTAGTGTTTCGGTTAATTAGTGGGCCATATACAATATAGCTATGTCCTACAACCCAACCCACATCAGAAGCTGCCCAAAACACTTCGCCTTCTTTGGCGTTGTACACGTTTTGCATGGAATATTTCAGAGCAGTGGCATAACCACCAGAATCACGAACAATACCTTTTGGTTTTCCAGTAGTACCCGAAGTGTACAAAACATACAAAGGATGTGTGGAGTTCAATGGTACACAATCGGCTTCTTCAGATCCGTATACCAAAGCATCATAATCCACATCGTATTTTTTAAACGGAACTTTAGCGCCTAATTTTCTGTTCAGAATAATTACTTTTTTAGGTTTGTGTTCTGCTAACTGAATGGCTTCGTCAACCAATGGTTTGTAAGCAATCAATCGGTCAATTTCAATTCCAGAAGAAGCTGTAATGATAGCTCTTGGTTTGCAATCGTCAATTCGAATAGCTAATTCGTGAGGAGCAAATCCTCCAAAAACCACTGAATGTGTAACGCCAATTCGCGCACAAGCTAACATAGCAAATGCGGCTTGCGGAATCATTGGCATATAAATAACGGCGGTGTCTCCTTTTTTCAATCCCAAAGATTGCATGCCTCCGGCTAATTTTGCGACTTCAGTTTTTACTTCTAAAAAAGTATATTTTTTAATGGTTTGAGTCACTGGCGAGTCATAAATTACGGCCACTTGGTCTCCAAAACCATCTTCAATATGTTTGTCTAATGCTAAATAGCATACGTTTAACTCTCCGTCTTTGTACCAAAGTGGGTAACCATTTTCATCCGAAGATAAAATGCTTTCAGGTTTTGTAAACCAATCAATACTGTCGGCTTGTTTCTTCCAAAATGCTTCTGGATTTTCGGTGCTTGCTGCGTAGGTATCTTTGTAATTCATGGGAACTATTTTATATATACAATTTGGGCTAACTTTCTATTAATTCATTTACTTGTTCTACTAATTTTTTAGTTGAAAATGGCTTGACGACATACAAATTAGCACCTAATGCTAACCCTTTTTCAATGTCTTTTTCTTTGTTTTTTGCCGAAAGAAAAATGACTTTACAATGGGCTAAACGATCGTCTTTTTTTATCTCTTCTAAAGTAGCATATCCATCAACCATTGGCATCATGACATCGAGAATGATGACATCTGGGAGTTGTTTTTCTACAATTTCTAATGCCTCTTTCCCGTCGCGCGCAATGAATACTTCAAAATTGTTTTTTTTGAAGGTGTATTCTAATGCCATAACTATATTGGGTTCGTCGTCTACGATTACTATCTTTTTCATCTTCTTTAGTTGTTTTCTGTTGTATTGTAGTTGGGTAATGTGAAGACAAAAGTGGCTCCTTCTTTTACATTGTTTTCGGCCCAAATAGCGCCTTTGTGATGCTCAATAATTTGTTTACAAATGGCCAATCCTAATCCGCTACCAATAGGTTTTTTGACATTTTGATTTCTAGACTGATAAAATTTATCAAAGATGGCTTCAAAATCTTCCTTTTTGATTCCTTTGCCGTTGTTGTGAATCGTAACTGCAACATTAGATTCGTTTTCGGTAATCTGAATGCTAATTAAGCCGTCTGTTTCAGACGAAAATTTGATAGCATTCGACAGTAAATTATGAATCACTTGAATGATGCGTTCTTCATCGTAAAAAGCTCTGATTTCTTTACCTGCATCTTCAAAAGCTACTTGTATTTTTTTATTGTTGATGAGTTGTTTTACAGTACCCAACGTTTTTTCTACTGTTAAAGCAATATTATTTCTAGAAAGATAAATTTTTTGTTTTCCCGTTTCAAATTTTTCTAAATCCAAAATTTTATCAATCAAACGATTCAAACGATCGGATTCTGAAATGATGTTTTGCAAGAATTGTTTGCGCACTTCAAACGGTACATCCTCGTCATCATGCAAAATTTCACTTGCCGCTCTAATTGCAGTAATAGGTGTACGCAATTCGTGTGTAACGGTGTCTAAAAATTCGTCTTTTTGAATGTCTTTTTTTACAAGTTCCTCATTGGCTACTTTTAATTGCTCGGATATTTTTTGTAATTCATTCGAAGTGTCCGTTAGTTTTTTATTGATGATAATGTTTTCTTTGGATTCTTCCAAAATTCGCAATACCTCAGGCAAACTAATTTCGTCTTCTTTCACCACACTTGCAATTAATATTTTGGCGGAAGCCGTACCAATATGACCCGTCAATAAATTCTCGGCAAATTTTATAAAACGCGCATCGGCGGTAGCTACATTCTTGTCGATGTTGTATTTTAAGTTGAAAATGGATAATGCACGTTTGGTTCTTTCCTCTCCTAAAAAACGTTGTAAAACGCGTTCAATATCGGATACATATGCCGTTCCTTTCCAAACAAAGGCATCTTCGTGATTGGTAATGTATTTGTCAATATCGACAAACATTTCGGCATAATTGCGTTCTCTATAGTTGCCTCTAAAACTTACAGAAACAGCTGCAAAACACATTACATTAAAAAAC
This sequence comes from Flavobacterium sp., assembly GCF_024642105.1. Lineage (GTDB taxonomy): Bacteria > Bacteroidota > Bacteroidia > Flavobacteriales > Flavobacteriaceae > Flavobacterium. The sequence goes on along the minus strand of NZ_JAHEBT010000054.1, from coordinate 125,497 downwards.
AAACTCCAAAATAATGCGTGAGGAATAGGCTGTAAATAATCCAACCCAAAAAGCTGAAAGGGTTTAAGTAATTCAATTCCCCATGGCCCTTCTTGAATAAACAAACTGGTAGAATCGGTAATGCCCAATGCATAAGGTGCTAAAAGGGTATAACAACAAATTGCAAATCCAATAAGGATACCTGTAATAGCTCCCTTGTTAGATCCTCGTCTCCAAAAAAGTGCGCCGAAAAATGCGGGTGCTAATTGTGCAATCACCACAAATGAAACGAGTCCAATAGAAACCAAGGAGTAATCTAAAATAAAGATTCGGTAAATGGCATACGCCAAAATAATCAATAGAAAAATTCCGATTTTTCTACTGCGAATGATGCGTTTGTTGTTCTTTTCTTGTGATTTATTTTGCAACGAACCCACAAATCCATACGGAATTAACAAGTTGTTACTTAGCATGGTGGCTAATGCAATAGACGAAACAATAATCATTGAAATAGCTGCCGAGAATCCGCCCAGAAAAACTAAAACAGTAAGTATGTTATTATTGAAAAATTGCGGAATTAATAACGAATAGGTGTCTGAATTCAGTCCTTTCCCTTGAAATAAAATGTTGCCTCCCCAAGCTATTGGAAATACAAAAATATTGAACAAAAGTAAGTACAATGGGAACAACCACATAGCCGTTCTAATGTGTGTTTCTTTATTATTTTCTACAATTGAAGTATGGAATTGTCTGGGTAAAAGAAAAATGGCAAACATGGACAGAATACAAAGGAAGAACCAATTGATTCCACCTGTTAATCCTCCAACTGAATTTTTCTTATCAAAATTTTCTAAAACCGAAGCTTTAGCATAAATAGCATCAAAACCATCAAAGACAAAGTAAGTAACATAAATTCCGATGATTAAAAAGAAAACGAGTTTTAAAACCGATTCCATCGCTACTGCAGTTACAATACCACGTCTTTTTTCAGAGGCATCGACATAGCGGGTTCCATAATAGGAAGCAAATAAAGCCAAGGCAATACACGCATAAGTAGTGGTGTCGTAAAAAATATTAGTACTGGATTCGGTTTTAGTAACAATATGGAAAGTGTCCGAGATGGACTTCAGTTGCAAAGCAATGTAAGGCACAATACCAGCAATACAAACAATGGTAACCAATGCGCCTAAGAATCTATCATTGCCATATCTCAACGAAATGAAATCAGCAATACTAGAAATTTTATTAACCCTTGAAATTCGAATGATTTTTTTTAGAATAATCATCCAAGTTGGTATAATAATGATTGGTCCTAAATAGATAGGAAGGTAACTTAATCCAGAATTAGCGGCAACGCCAATACTTCCGTAATACGTCCAAGCAGTACAATATACGGCTAATGAAAGAGAATAGATATACGGATTATTAGTCCATCTGGAGTGGTCTCTTTTTTCTGCCCAATAGGCAATATAAAAGAGTATAAGCATATACAATGCTAAAATGATTAAAAGGCCTACACTACTCATAATATCTTTTGATGATTAAGTAAGTGGTGCCAATAGAAAATAACCAAGCAGAAAACACGTAGATGTAAATCACAGGGAAACCAAGAAAAGGTTTTGAACTGTCAAACAAAAGCAATAATGGCAGGTTCAACGCTAATAACATTAGCATTGAAAGAATAACCAGTTTTTGTTCGTGTCTCTTCTTCATAGTTATAAAAATATACAAACGCTGCCAATAGTGACAGCGATTGTATATAAAATAGTGAAATTTTTATTATTTGTCGCTATATTCTCCTGTAAGTGAATAGTATCCGAAGATACCTAAACCACCCACAATAATTGGTGAAAGAATAAAGGTATAAATAATAGCAGGAATCATATCCTCTGGTTTTCCTGATTCAAATTTTGGAATAGCTTGGTTAATCAAAAGATAATATCCAGCTGCAAGACCTAAACCGATCCAAACGATGCCTAATAATTTTTTTATTGCGTTCATAATGATATTTTTAAAGTTATATTTTATACTTATTCTTTGTGAGAGGTACTTTTACCATCTACATATATAGCTCCTATTACAAAACAGATACCTCCAATAATGATTGGATACCAAAGTCCTTGTAAATAGGGTTCGGCTACTGCGACTGCTTGACCGGCTTCGGCTGCAGCATCATTTGCTTTTGTTGCTGCTGCTACTAATGATGTTGCCACTGCAGGAAGCAATCCTCCAAAGATTCCGTTACCAATGTGGTACGGTAAAGACATAGAAGTATAACGAATTTTTGCAGGGAATAACTCTACTAAGAAAGCCGCTGTTGGTCCATAAACTACAGTTACTAAAAAGATTTGGATGAAAACTAACCAAACTAAAGTCCATTTGTCAGATTCATTTACGACCATCGTTTTCTTAATTTCTACTTTTGGTTTACCATCATCTCCAATTTTAGCTACACCATTTTCTAAAGTTACAGTTTTTACTTCTTTCCAAGTAGCGCCATCTGTAAATTCTTTAGTTGTTGTGTAAACAGAGTCTAGAGCTTTTGCTTTGTTTTCTTTCGTTTCTGCTACGACTACAGTTTTAGCTTCAATTTCGGTTTTGTTTTTGATATTTGTAGTCTCGTACATTTTGCTGTAAATAGGTCTGTAAGCAATCACAGCAATCAAAATACCTGTTAACATTAGCCATTTTCTGCCAATTTTATCAGACAACCATCCGAAGAATACGAAGAAAGGAGTCGCCATTAAAATAGCATACATCATAATGTCTCCCACTTGATCAGAAAGGCCCATTACTTTTTCAATGAAACTCATGGCGTAGAATTGTCCTGTGTACCAAACTACACCTTGACCCATTACGATTCCGAATAAAGCCAATAATACAAATTTGAAATTTAATTTGTGACCAAAACTTTCTTTTAATGGATTTTTAGATGTTTTACCTTCTGCTTTTACTTTTGCAAATTCAGGAGACTCGCTCATGTTTTTACGAATTAAGTAAGAAACCAAGATCATTAAGATAGAAACCCAAAACGGAACTCTCCATCCCCAGTCCTCAAAAGCTTCTTTAGTCATGGCGCTTTTTGTTGCCATGATAACCATAAGAGAAACAAATAAGCCGATTGTTGCAGTAGTTTGAATCCAAGAAGTCCAATAACCTCTTTGTCCAGGACCAGCATGTTCGGCCACATAAGTAGCAGCCCCACCGTATTCACCACCAAGAGCAAGACCTTGAAGTAAACGTAAAATTAATACTAATGTTGGTGCTAAGAAACCAATTGTTTCATAACTTGGAATACATCCAATTAAGAAAGTAGCTCCGCCCATCAATACTAAAGTAACCATGAACGTGTACTTACGTCCAATCAAATCGCCAAGACGACCAAAGAATAATGCCCCAAAAGGACGCACTACAAAACCTGCAGCAAATGTTGCCAAGGTAGAAAGGAAGGCAGCCGTTGGATTGTCTGAAGGGAAAAATTTAGTTGAAATAATAGTAGCTAAACTACCAAAGATGTAAAAGTCATACCATTCGATCATGGTACCTACTGAAGATGCTCCAATTACGGTCCATAAGGAGCTTTTTTTGTGTTGATTCATAATTTAATTGTTTTATAGGTTTGGTTAATTAATATTCATTAAAAGGTGTAAACACATGAAATCATGGTTCTAAAATTGCTTACGTTAGTTAAAGTACCTGTTGCTTTTCCATAAGCATCTGCAGCTCCCCAGTCAGCAGAAGTTAATTCTAACTCTGGAGAGATTCTAAATTTGTTTTTCTTAAAGTCAATACGTCCAGAAAGTCTCCAAACATTATCTACCATTCTGGCTCCACTTACTCCAATTCCTCTTCCGTAAGCCACAGTGCCAGCTTTGTCAGCTCCATTGTTTTGCGTTCTTCCAAAGAAAATGCCTGGTGCGATTGCTTTTCCATTACTAGCAATATCCACCCAAAATGCAGATGTTTTTGTAGCCTCATACGATTCAATTCCGTTAGCAGTAGATCCAATGTATCCACCTAGCATCACCATATTGAATAAGTTACCTCCTGAAATTCCGTATGCCTTAATTGTAATGTTGTCATTGGCATATTTTCCATACCCAAAAACACTGCTGCTATTTGCTTTTTCTGTGGTGTTTAATTTAGCAGTGCCTGTAAGTCCATTATCTGTTCTAGGTTGTAACGATTTAATTTCTACACCAGCTCCTAAAAATAAATTTTTGTTTTTGTATTGTAGTTGAGTATTAATAGAAGGAATAGCTGAGTTGATAGAAGCTGAATTTTGTGTTCCAGGTCCAGAAGTAGTGAACTCACGTTCTTTGTAAGCTGTAAAACTAATAGATAAATCTTTGCTTAAGTTTTGTTTTAATTTGACCTGAGATGCCCATCCAAAAGGATTAAACATAATTCCAGTACTAAAATTAGCTACTCCAGGAAAAACTTCAGGGATAAAAGTAGGGTACCAAGTTTGTCCCATTGTTAATGAGGTTTTTTTCCAGTCTAATTGTGCATAAGCGTGACGTAAACGTAACATTCCTATTGATGAACCTTCAAAATTTCCAAAGAAATCACCTTCTAAGGTTCCGCTAACTTTAGCTCCCCAAACATCAGGTCCTTTTACTTTAACACCTAATCGAGATACAACAGATAAAAAGTTAGATTGTCCAACTGCATTAGCATCTTTACCATCACCTGCATTTATAGATTTATCCAAAGGATATAAGTTTAAATGATCTTCTCTCACTTGAGCTGATTTTCTCGTATCCCACATATAATCAGTTCTAATAAATCCGTACCAAGAGATACTGTAGTCATTAGCTACAGGAGCTGGTGCGGCGGGTGTTTGTGAAAATCCTTTAAAAGAAGCAACGGCTGCTAAAAGGATTAGATAACGTTTTTTCATAATAATTTTTTGGTTTGGTTAGTAAAATGGTTAGTTTTAGTAGAGCCAAATTCTATTATTTTTAGGTTTAAAAAAATTATTATATATATAAGTGTAAATTAGTATAGTTAATCTTTAAAGCGCTCCCATTTTATCAACATAAATTTGTCGCCAAGTTCGGTTATAATCATGCCTGCACCAGACAATAATTCTTTATTTTTTAAATACTCTACGAGTTCTAAATGACTAAATATCTTGTAAGTAGGATGGTAATCAGTATGAGAAGGTTTTTTTACATTGAAGCTTTTTACCCAGTTGCTAATAGTGACATGCGACACCCCAATAATGCGCTCTATTTCGCGATAACTTAAACCTTCAAGGTAGAGTTGTAATGCCTTGGTAACATAGTAATCATCTATCTTTTTGCCTATTTTATTTACTGTGAAAAAATACTTGCAATTTTTACATAAATACCTTTGTTTGTTATTGATGATGCCGCTTTTGATGATGTGATTATTTTGGCATTTTGGGCAGGATACAATTTCCATATATATAAATTTTGCATAAATATAATAAATTAGCAAATATAGTAATTCGATATTGACAATAAAATTTTAAAAATAATGCAAACCCTTTAGTTTTATTGAAAAAAGAATGAATGATTGATGGTAAAATCTATTGAAATGAAAAATGGATAAGAGTAGGTGCTTGGGTGATTTATCTATAGAATCAGGCTCCGTTAGGAGTCGCATCTTGGTAATAAACGCCTTGTATGGCTGAGACAAGTCCCGTAGGGACGATAGTATAATGTAAGTTGCTCATGGCACGATTAAGATGCTCGCGCCAGCAGGGGCTTTTTGTTAGGCACGGATTACTTCGTCAGTTCACTTCGTTCGTGTGCAAATCCGCGCTATCGGGATATCAATATAGTAACTTATGTATTTATAGCCATCACTAATTTTGATACACAACCAATTTGTTTTTTACAGAGTAAACATTACCTATGATAAATCAATTGATTTATATAATTAAAATATTCTATGCTACATAAACAAGTGAAAAGAAAATAAATAATAAGTATTGTTAAAAATGATTTTCTTTTTCTGCTTCTTTCTTTATAAAAAAATCTAAATGTTAAATATGACAAGGCAGAAAAAAGAGATGTAATTAACAATACAAAAAGAAAGCATTCTATAGTAAATATTAAAAGTGTTTTGTCTTTAAAATTTATTATCAATTGTTCTTCTCCTGGACTTAAGGGTCTTAAAGAGATAAAATATATAATAAAACCGAGTAAGATGTTTATCGATGCATAAACAACTATTTTTAATATGTTTTTAAATTGTATCATTGCTCTGCTGGATCTTTATAGTAAATAGTGCCTTCTTCGGTTTCTTTTTTCTTTGTATCAGAAGAGTTTACAAAAGCTTCAATAGCTGCTTTTAAGTTGTTAATAGCTTTTTTAGAAACCGTTCCACCGTGAGCTCCAATTTTAGATGATTTATTTCCTTTGTAAATATATTCAGCTCCTTTTAATTCATAAAAAGGAGATATTGGGTCATTGTCGTTATGGATTTGGTAATCCACACCTCCATAATCCCGATAGCGCGGATTTGCAATCCGTGCCAACACTAATTTTCAAAACAAATCTAACATAATAATTTCTAAATCATTATCTAGGCCAGCATAATTTCTAGCAGAACTAAAATAATAATCCTCAGGTAAAGCGACTATTTTGTCTTTAACAGGATTAGTATGAATGTAATTTACTTTTTGTTTGATGAACCAATTAGTTTCAACTAGCTCCGCATGATAGCCATCTTGCCACACTTTATAATTTTGCTCTCTTTTTAAATGTTGACAGGATTTTTGAAAGTAATCTAACATCCATTCTCTTCTACTTTCTGGCTCTTCTTTTATAGTTTCAAGAATTTTTTTTGAAGTAAATTTTTTAAAATCTCTGATTACATCGGATAGTATAAAACCATTAGTGGCTTTACACAATAGGTGAATATGACTACTCATCAAAACATATGCATAAATTTCTAATCCTTTATTTTGCTGACAATAATTCAATGCATTTACTATAGTATACTTTTGATTTAATCGAGTAAAAATATCTATCCAACCTATAGTAGTTATAGTGATAAAATAAGCTTCATCGGTAGTGGTAGCTTTGTATTTTGTAGACATAAAATAGCTTTAAATCAAATTTAATAAAAAAACTACAACTTTTTAGGTTTGTAGTTAATGTTAGTTTTTGGTAGGCACGGATTACTTCGTCAGTTCACTTCGTTCGTGTGCAAATCCGCGCTATCGGGGTTTTATTTATAGAATCAGGCTCCGTTAGGAGTCGCATCTTGGTAATAAAAGCCTTGTATGTCTGAGACAAGTCCCGTAGGGACGATAGTATAATGTAAGTTGCTCATGGCACGATTAAGATGCTTGCGCTAGCGGAGGAAACTAGATTTTAGATGAAGGTATAAAAACAAAAAACCCACTCGTTTGAGTGGGTTTTGTGGTACCTCCAGGGATCGAACCAGGGACACATGGATTTTCAGTCCATTGCTCTACCATCTGAGCTAAGGTACCTTGCTTATGCGGGTGCAAATATAGAACCATTTTTAATTTATCCAAAACAAATAGTAAAAAAAATCAATTCGTATCTTCGCGTGGTCAAACTATGAAATATGATTCTAACAATAGATGTAGGCAATACCCGAATTAAAGGTGCTGTTTTTGAGAACGATACCTTTTTGGAACAATTCCTTTTTGAACCGAATGCGTTGCAAAATGCAATTGAAAATATTTTAATACAATATCCAAACACCTCTCATTTGGTTGTGGCAAGTGTTGGAAAACTTGGAAAAGAAGCTTTTTTGAGCTTTTCAACTAAGGTTGTTGTTCATTTTGTATCGCATGCAGATAACTTTCCTTTCTTGAATGCCTATGCGACTCCGCAAACCTTAGGAATTGATAGGATGGTTTTGGCTACAGGAGCCACATTGCGTTATCCTAATCAAAACCGATTGGTAATTGATGCGGGAACTTGTGTAACCTATGATTTTGTGAGCCAAGACGATGTGTATTTAGGAGGAGCCATCTCTCCAGGATTGCGTTTGCGCTATGAATCGTTACACAATTATACGGCAAAACTCCCTTTGCTAGAATCGGAATGTCCTGATTATTTCATTGGAAATTCCACAGCAAATTCAATCCATTCAGGGGTGGTTAATGGTTTGGCTCATGAAATAGATGGTTTTATTGAAGAATATCGCACGCGCTATTCAAATTTTATCATAATTTTAACGGGAGGCGATGCAGAATTTTTGGCTAAACGATTAAAAAATACCATATTTGCCAATTCAAATTTTCTTTTAGAGAGTTTGAACCAAACCTTTCAATATAAAATCAACAATGATTAAAAAAATTATAGTAAGCACGTGTTTGCTTTTTTCATTCGTCTCTTTTGCACAAGAAGGAACTGCTTCTCCATATTCGTTTTTTGGAATTGGCGATGTTCGATACAAAGGAACGACAGAAATGCGGTCAATGGCAGGTATAGGAATTGAACAAGATAGTATTCATTTAAATCTGGACAATCCCGCAAGTTTTGCTAATCTAAAGTTGACGACTTTTGCATTGGGAGGAAGTCTTAATACAACTCAACTCAAAACAACTTCAGCTTCAGCGGGAGTGCAAAGAGTTGCATTGGATTATTTAGCTGTTGGTTTGCCAATGGGTAAGCTTGGAGTTGGTTTTGGTTTGATTCCTTTTTCATCGGTAGGATATAAAGTAGAATCAATTGCGGCAGATGTTACTCAAAATAGTAGACGATTTAATGGTTCAGGAGGGGTTAATAAAGTGTTTTTCGGTTTAGGGTATAAAATATCTCCGTCTTTAAGTTTAGGTGCTGATGTTCATTATAATTTTGGAAAAATTGCTACTACTAGTTTGGAATTTATGACAGGTATTCCTGTTGGAACTAGAGAAATCAACGATGTTGTACTATCTGGATTTAACTTTAATACAGGATTGATGTTTCAAACTAAAATTGGTGCAAAAACTAATGTATATAGTAGTTTGAATTATACGCTTGAAAGTACTTTGAAATCTACTAACACTAGTAACATTTCTACAGTTTTAATTGATGCGCAATTCAATACCTCGGTTGTAGATGCCGCAGCTGATGTTGTGTCAAATGCTAATTTAAAATTACCGAGTAAAATCACATTTGGAGCAGGTGTTGGACAATCAAAAAAATGGTTGGTAGGTGCTCAGTTTAGTATACGAGATGCTGCAATTTTAGCAAACACTTATAATTCTTTTAATAATGTATCTTACGAAAAATACCAAAAGTATAGTTTAGGGGGCTACTTTATACCTAATTACAATTCCTTTACTAGCTATGCCAAAAGATTAGTGTACAGAGCTGGTCTTAAATACGAAAAAACAGGTTTGGTAGTTAATACAGAATCTATTAAAGATGTTGGGCTAACTCTTGGTGTCGGATTTCCCGTTACAGGGTCTTTTTCTAATGTGAATATTGGATTCGAATTAGGTAAAAAAGGAACAACTACTTCTAATTTGGTACAAGAGAATTATGCTAATTTCAGCCTGAGTTTGTCTTTAAACGACAGATGGTTTGAAAAGAGAAAATTCAACTAATACTGAAAGCGCTTAGTCTTGTATTTCTATTAAATTTGAGTATGATTTTTTTTAAAAAAAATAGCGTAATTTATTTAGTTGCGATTGTATTTGCAATGGTAGCTGTTGGTTGCGAAAGTAATTTTAAAGAAATTCAAAAAGATAATTTTTCTGATTTTATCCCTAGCAGCGATGCGGACGAAGTAAATTTAAAATATACCGATTCGGGGCGAATTACAGGGATCTTGATAAGTAAAAAAATGTTGGACTACGCTGTGGTAGATTTTCCGTTTACCGAATTTCCAAAAGGGATTCATGTTACGTTATATGACAAAAACGCAAAAAAAACCGTGGTTACGTCTAATTACGCAGTCACTTACAAACAAACAGGAATTATTGATTTGCAGGGCAAAGTAAAAATCGTTTCTGAAGACGGTCAGATATTAGAAACACAGCAACTGTATTACGATCAAAACAACGCTTGGTTTTTTACCGAGAGAAAATTTAAATTCACTTCTCCGAAAGGCGTTTCAAATGGTCAAGGAATTGATTTTAGTAAAGATTTTAAAGTAATAAATTCACAACGATTAACGGGCGAAGTAGATTCTGCCGATTAAATAAAAAAATATGAACTATCTTAAATACACTCCTTATTTATACCTTGTTTTAGGAATTTATCTTGTTGTAGATTCTATTTTACAATGGAATGATCTAGCTGAAAATTCGGGACTAACTTTAGTTTTTGCTGGATTAGCCTTTTTTTTGTTTGCATTTAGAAGACGATATGCCAAACGATTTGAAGCCCGTAAAAACAATAAAAAATAAGTAGGAAACAGAATAGAAATAGTGAAAATAGCGCTAAGAGATTGATTTTTTTTAGAAATTCAAAAAAACTTTCAAAATAAACCGCTACTAGTATAATTATTAATTAGATAATTGTATTTTCGCAAACTGAATATAAAATTAATTACAATAAAAATGGCAGTTTTAGCAAAAATTAGAAACCGTTCTGCATTATTAATAGGTGCGATTGCACTAGCTTTATTTGCGTTTATCATACAAGATCTTATCGGTAAAGGTGGATTGGGTCAAGACACAAAAGATGTGGGAACTATTAATGATAAAGATATTTCTTTTGAAGACTTTAGAGTTAAAGTAAGTAATGTTGAAAAAAGTGGTCAAGGAATTACGGCTACTCAAGCAGCAAACCAAGTTTGGGACCAAGAAGTTTTAATCGCTTTATTAACCTCTGAGTTTGAAAAATTAGGGTTGAGAGTAGGAGAAAAACACTTAGTTGAAGTTTTGAAAGCAGATCAAAATATTGGAAGCAATCCATTGTTTTTAAATGCTGCTGGATTATTCGATTTGGCCAAATTCAAAGAATATTTTAAAGCTAATCCTGAGCAAGCACAGTTTTTACAAGAAAGAGAAAAATCAGCGGAGTTGAATGCTAAATTTCAAATCTACAACACTTTGGTAAAATCAGGATTGTATACTACTGAAGCGGAAGGAAAATTGAAATATGAAATGGAAGCCAACAAAGTGAACTTTGCTTATGTTGCTGGATTATATTCTACTATCAAAGACAGTCAAGTAAAAGTGACGGATGCTGAGATTGTAGATTTCATGAAGAAAAACGAGAAAAAATACAAAGCAGACGAATCAAGAGAAATCGAGTACGTTCTAATTGAAGACAAAGCGTCTAAAGAAGATGAAGCGGATGTGAAAGCAAAAATTACAGCTTTATTATCAGGTAGTGTAGTGTATAATGCAAAAACAGCTAAGAATGATACTGTACCTGGTTTTAGAACAGCTGCTAACGCGATTGACTTTGTAAATTCAAATTCGGATGTACCTTACGATTCATCTTATGTAGCTAAAAAAGATTTGCCAGCAGTTGATGCAGACCAATTATTCAACTTAGCTCCAGGAGCCGTTTACGGTCCATATAAATTTGGAAATTACTACTGTATTTCTAAATCTTTTGGTAAAAGAGCTGGAGTAAATGCCAAAGCAAGTCATATCTTAATTAGTTATGAAGGAACTCAAGTACCAAACAAAAGAGAGAAAAGAACTAAAGAACAAGCTTTGGCAAAAGCACAAGCTATCTTAGCACAAGTAAATGCCAATCCAGATAGTTTCATGATGTTAGCGTTTTCTAACTCAGATGATTCTTCTGCACAACAAGGTGGTGATTTAGGTTATTTTGGTCCAAACGCAATGGTAAAACCATTCAATGATTTCGTTTTTGGAAATGCGATTGGAAAAGTGGGTCTAGTAGAAACTCCTTTTGGATTCCACATCATCAGAGTTACTGACAAACAAGATGGTATTCGTTTAGCTACTGTGGCTCAAAAAATCGAACCATCAGAAGCTACTTCAGATAAAGTATTTACTCAAGCGACTCAGTTTGAAATGGATGCTGCAAATAAAGATTTTGCTAAATTGGCAAAAGACATGAAATTGACAGTTGCTGCGCCAGTTACAGTAACAGGAATGGAAGAAAACTTTGCTTCTTTGGGAAATCAAAGAGCTATTGTAAGATGGGCTTTTGAAGAGGATGCTAAAGTAGGTTCAATCAAACGATTTGAGTTGGCTAATATTGGTCACGTAATTGCGAGAGTAAAATCAATCGATAATTCAGGTTTAGTTCCTGTTTCTCAAGCAAGAGCCTATGTGGAGCCAATTCTTAAAAACAAGAAAAAAGCAGAGTTGATTAAAGCTAAAATGACAGGATCTTCTCTTGAGGCAATTGCAAAATCAGCGGGATCTAAAGTAGAGCAAGCAACTAACCTTACTATGGAAAATCCAGTATTAGGATTAGTAGGTGCTGAACCAAAAGTAGTAGGAACAGCTTTTGCTTTGGCTGCTAATAAAGTGTCTGCGCCTATCGAAGGAGTAACTGGAGTATATGTAGTAAAAAACAACAGTACTGTAAAAGCACCAGCTTTGAAAAACCACGCAGCTTATGTGGCTAAATTAAAACAACAAACTGCAGGCGATGCAGGTAGGATTCTTCCTGCTTTGAAAGCCAACGCTACTATTGAAGACAATAGAAGCAAGTTCAATTACTAAGCAGTAGCAATATATTTATAAAAAAAAACCAAGACATTGTCTTGGTTTTTTTTTGGTTTAAACTGAAGTGTAAGTCCTTTAACTTTGGTGCCTCTTAAATTTTGATGTGTTATTTAATTATTTCTGACACAATCTTTTTAGCCTCAGTTGAATTTCCCCAACTGGCAATTTCGTGTAGTACTGGCATCAAACTTTTTCCAGAATCAGATAAAGAGTATTCTATTTTAGCAGCATCTTCTTTGGATTCTTTTCGTTCAATCAAACCAAGTGCTTCGAGTTCTTTTAATTCATTAGATAATACCTTATTCGAAATAGCAGGCATTAATTGGTTTAATTTGCCAAATCGTAAAGAGCTTTCGCCAATGCAATTCAAAATAATTGGTTTCCATTTTCCTCCAAAAATAGACATGGCTCGAGTAACTGGGCAATCAAAAGGGTTTTCAATGTATCTCATAAAATTGTGGTAACCTCTAGGTTACTGGTATTTGAGTTGTTGGTTACAAATATACACTAAGAGGGTGTAAGTTTGTAGAAAATAAATTTTGTAAAAAGAAAAAGATGAAGAAAATAGTTGTGGTCGTATTTGTTTATATCATTTTTTGTGGAGCACTTTGGTCTCAAAAACTTCCATATGGTAACAATTCACAAGCAGGGCATTATGTGCAAGCCAATGATGCCAAATTATATTATGAGATATATGGTAGTGGACAGCCTATTGTATTATTGCATGGTGGAATAATGGGATCCATTGACGAAATGACTGATTTTATTGATAATTTGAAATCGTCTTATCAAGTCATTGCTATGGCTACTCGAGGACATGGAAAATCAGAAATAGGTACAGCACCCATTACGTATGACTTAAAAGCGGCTGATGTAATGGCTGTAATTAACGTAGTGACCAAAGAACCCGTTACTATTTTAGGATTCAGTGACGGAGCTTATACCGCTTATAAGCTGGCGAGCAGTTATCCTAAAAAGGTCAAAAAAATGGTCGCGATTGGTGCTGGGGAACAAATTCCCGGTTTACGACAAGTGGTTTTTTCAGGGGAAGCATTTGATTTGAAGAATGATTTTTGGCAAAAGAGAATAGCTTTGATGCCAGAGCCTCAAAAATTAGAGGCATTTTGGCAAAAAATGGCTCGTTTTTACAATACAATGATAGCGAGTAAAGAACTGTTCTCTACAATTCAATGTCCTGTTTTAGTAGTCGCTGGGGAGCTGGATAGGAATGCTCCTTTACCAACGATTATTAATGCTTACAATATGATTCCTAATAGTCAGTTAGCGATTATCCCCAATACGGGTCATGTGGTTTTTATGGAGAACTTTCCAGCAGTTTGGGCAAGTATAGCTCCCTTTTTAAATCAAAAATAAATTTATATGATACAAAAAATATTTTTATTCGGCTTGATAATGGTTTTTTCAGGAGCATTGGCTCAAAAAATTACTTGGAATCAGATGGAAATGGAATCAGTCAATTCCAAAGCGAAAATTGTACAAATGGGCGGAGTTCCTGTTTTACAAGTAGAACGCGATTTACTTGCTTCTCCGTTTGATAGTACTAATGTGGAAGCTTCGGTAGATGGTCCAACGTATGTTAAAATTGCTAATTTGGAAATGGAAAATGGGATAATTGAAGTTAAAGTCCTTAGCCAAATCATGAAGAATTCGCCATTTCCAGCTGCACGCGGATTTATTGGGCTTGGCTATCGAATTGCTTCAGATAATAAAAACTTTGAAGGAATATATCTTCGTCCGAGTAACGGTAGAGCTGATGATCAGTTACGACGCAATCATAGCGTGCAATATTTTTCCTATCCAGGATATACTTTTAGCCGACTCCGAAAAGAAGCTAACGGCGTATATGAAACCTATGCCGACATTGGCTTGAACGAATGGATTACTATGCGTGTTGAAATTGAAGGCGAAAAAGCGGTGTTGTATATTAATAATCAAAAAACGCCTTCTTTTTTAGTGCAAAAAATGCTTGGAACTTCTAAAAACGGAAGCGTTGCTCTTTGGGTAGAAATAGGTACTATCGGTTATTTTAAAGATTTGAAAGTGATTAAGAAATCGTAGTTTTTAAAAATCACAATATCATTTCTGAATACGGAATCACCGTTTCATATCCTTTGGCAACAAAATACGGTTTTGGATTTTCTTTTGAAACTGCCAAAACAAAATCGCCTCCCCAAGCGCCTAAACTTTTTAAAGTGCCGTCAAAGTCTGGGAATAAAGTGTCTTTTACCGTTTCTGTTTTTAAAAGCGCACTTAACATGGTTTCGTGTTGGTGTAGTAATTGAGCAAACTCTTCTAGAGTAGCAGCTGCAATAGTGTCTTGTGTTAGCTCATTAATCGTAGCAATGTAGCTTGATAATTGGGAAGTTTTGTTGGAATGATATTCTGCTATGGCCGATTTACTATTGCGCTTTTGGTTCAAATACACAAAATAGAGGTTTTGACTAAATTCAGGCTCGAAAACTACTTGCTCCACCTTGGGTTTCCCATTTGCAATAGAATAGGTAATAGGGTTGTTGTTTTGCGCACAAGCGATATCATAGCCGCTGCCACCAAAACTTTTATGTAGCAATTCAAAGGCGTCTATTTGAAACCATTGTGCTATATTATTAATCAAGGTGGACGAAGTTCCTAATCCCCAATTTCTAGGAAAACTCAATTGTGTAGTTATGCTAAGACCTCCTGAATTAGAAAATACATCGGGATTCATTGCGTTAGCCACTTGCAAAATTTTGATGAGTGTGGCTTTTACTGATTCGGGAGTAATGTTGTTGTTTTGAATTTCTTCAAACGAGAGAGTATCTTCAAACCAAACGCTTCCATCAGCATCATAACTTTTCCAATGAATAGCACCTGTATTTGCATCTTTCACAATGAGATTTTGCCCCATTTTAGTGGGTAAAGCCAATCCTTTGGCGCCATCCAAAACGAGGTATTCTCCTGTGATTAATAATTTACCGTTACTGTAGAAAGTCTGTTGCATTTCAATTAGTTTCTCAATTGGGTCATCAAATCGACTACCGCGCTATGGGAAACGGTTTGGTGTTTGAAGTGTTTTCGTACTGCGATACGCTCGTCTTCTGTTGCGTCAAATTGATTCAAAATATTATTCAAGTGCATTTTCATGTGTCCGTCTTGTATTCCTGTTGTAGTTAACGAACGCAGGGCAGCAAAATTTTGGGCTAAGCCCGCTACCGCTACAATTTGCATTAACTCTTGAGCAGAAGGTTTTTCGAGCATTTCCAAAGATAATTTTACCAATGGATGCAAAGAGGTCAATCCGCCTACGGTACCTAAAGCCAATGGAATTTCCATCCAAAAGCTAAAAACGCCATTTTCTATTTTGGCATGCGATAAACTAGAATACTGTCCGTTGCGAGACGCATACGCATGAACACCCGCTTCGATGGCTCTAAAGTCATTTCCGGTTGCCAATACTACTGCATCAACTCCATTCATAATGCCT
Organism: Flavobacterium sp.; assembly: GCF_024642105.1. Taxonomy (GTDB): domain Bacteria; phylum Bacteroidota; class Bacteroidia; order Flavobacteriales; family Flavobacteriaceae; genus Flavobacterium. The sequence goes on along the minus strand of NZ_JAHEBT010000054.1, from coordinate 109,427 downwards.
TTGTTGTGCGTTACGGCACGGAAAGGTTCTACCTCGGCAATGCGAACGGCTTGCACAAATTTCTCAGCAAACTCTTGCGGATTCGGGATGTGTTTCTCTTCTAAGTCGGCAATCGGGCAGGAAACTTCGGCACGAACTATGCAATTGGGAACGTAATTAGACAAAATGCTCATCACAATTTGAATGTCTTTTTCGGTTTCCGAAAACAATTCGTATTGGCTTGCTTTTTCTTTCAATGTTTTGGCAAATTGCTCCAAACACGAATTAATGAAATTGGCACCCATACTATCCTTGGTCTCAAAACTCACATGAAGTTGAAAATAGTTTGGAATTAAATCGGTTTTGTCTTTTAAAACAATATCTAGGATTCCACCGCCACGGGCTTGCATATTTTTGGTAATGCTCGCGGTTTCTGTAAATAAATCGGCTTTGATTTCAGCAAAAAAAGTATGTAATTTTTCTGCTTCCCCTTGGAAAACGAAATGTACCTGACCAATTTTCTCAGTGTCAATTACTCGGGTGGTAAATCCGCCACGAGTAGACCAGAATTTAGCGGCTTTGGACGCCGCAGCCACTACCGAACTTTCTTCGATAGCCATCGGAATGGTTTTGTATTTTCCGTTGATGAGAAAATTAGGTGCTACTCCCAAAGGAATGTAGAAATTAGAAATCGTATTTTCGATGAATTCGTCGTGTAGTTTTTGGATTTTTTCATCTGAATTCCAATAGTTTTTCAATAATTGAATTGCATGTTCTGGAGTTGAAAAATAGGTTTGGGCAATCCAGGCTATTTTTTCTTCTTTGGATAATTTAGAAAATCCGCTTACGGCTTGGTTCATTCTCAATTGATTATAGTAATTTCCCCGCAAAGATACACTTTTCGAGCTTTTCTTTAGTAACTCATTCTGCTCAATAAATGATAGGTTTGTTTTTGGGTTTAACATTTAACAACTCAAATGTGAAATAATTGCAAATTTTTCACTAAAATTGGGGTCTGTTATAACCAAATTTAAACTATGAAATTAAACCTATCTTTTGTTCTGTATTTTGTATTCACAATTGCAGTTTTTGGACAACAAAAAATTACTGTTGAAGAAATTTATTCGGGTGCTTTTAGAGCCAAAGGAATGGACGAATTGCAGTCTATGAAAAATACCAACCAATATACAGTATTGAATTATGATGCTGCTTCACGAAGCATGCAAATTGATTTGTTTGACTTTGCTACCTTGAAAAAAGTCAATACACTGATTGATACAAAAAGTCATTCTGTTTTGGCTGAAGGAATTGATAGTTATACTTTTTCTCCAGATGAAAAGTTAGTTTTGATTGCCAATAATTCAAATCAAATCTACCGACATTCATTTACTGCCGATTATTATTTGTACGATACCGCTACTAAAAACGTATCTAAATTATTTGATTTCCAATTACAAGAACCTACTTTTTCGCCAGATGGCAAAAAGATAGCCTTTGCTAGAGAAAACAATTTATATGTGTACGATATTGCAAGTAAACAAACTACTGCCATCACTACCGATGGGAAAAAGAATAGCGTAATTAATGGAATTACCGACTGGGTGTATGAAGAAGAGTTTGCTTTTGTTCGTGCGTTTGATTGGAGCAAAGACAGTAAAAAAGTAGCGTATATTCGTTTTGACGAAAGTCAGGTTCCTGAATTCTCGATGTCTATTTTCAAAAAGGATTTGTACCCAACGGTAGAAACCTTTAAATATCCAAAAGCAGGGGAGAAAAATTCAGAAGTGTCTTTGCATATTTATGATGTGGCTTCAAAAGGAACTCAAAAAGTAAATTTATCTCAATATGCTGATTTCTACATTGCTAGAATGCAATGGACGAATGAAGCGAATGTGCTTTCGGCTCAGGTGTTGAACCGTCATCAAGATAATTTGGATTTGTTGTTCATCGATGGAAATTCAGGAGCTGCCAAAGTGGTTTTGAATGAAAAAGACAAAGCCTATGTAGATGTAACGGACAACTTAACGTTCCTGAAAGACAATAGCTTTATCTGGACCAGCGAAAAAGACGGTTTCAATCATATTTACTTGTATGATAAAACGGGAAAATTAAAAAACCAAGTGACTAAAGGCAATTGGGAAGTAACTAATTATTATGGTTTTGACGAAAAAACCAATACTGTTTTTTACCAATCTGTAGAGAATGGGTCGATTAATAGAGACGTCTACAGCATCAACTTGAACGGTAAAAACAAAATGCGTTTGTCTAAAACTACAGGAACTAACGCGGCGACTTTCAGTCCGAATTTCCAGTATTTTATCAATACTTTCTCTAGTGCTACACAGCCTACAACTTACACTTTGAATGAAGCCAAAACAGGAGCGCAAGTCCAAGTGATTGAGAAGAACGAAGCTTTGGCAACGAAATTAAAAGGATATAATTTATCGGCTAAAGAATTCTTTGTGTTAAAAACAGCTAAAGGAAATGAATTGAATGCGTGGATTTTAAAACCAAAAGATTTTGACCCAACCAAAAAATATCCGGTTTTTATGTACCAATATTCAGGGCCTGGTTCACAACAAGTGAATAACGATTGGAATTCAAATGATGATTATTGGTTCCAAATGTTAGCACAACAAGGCTATATTGTGGCTTGTGTTGACGGACGTGGAACAGGATTTAAAGGTGCTGCCTTCAAAAAAGTAACGCAAAAAGAATTGGGTAAATACGAAGTGGAAGATCAAATCGATGCAGCCAAAGTAATTGGAAATTATCCGTATGTAGATAAAAATAGAATTGGGATTTGGGGTTGGAGTTTTGGAGGATTCATGGCGTCGAATTGTATTATGAAAGGCAATGATGTGTTCAAAATGGCTATTGCGGTGGCTCCAGTAACTAACTGGCGTTTTTACGATAGTATTTACACCGAACGTTATATGCAAACGCCTCAAGAAAATGCAAGTGGTTATGACGAAAATTCGCCAATCAACCATGTAACTAAATTGAAAGGAAAGTTCTTGTTGATTCACGGTTCAGGTGATGACAACGTACACGTTCAAAATTCAATGCAAATGATGGAAGCCTTGATTCAAGCCAACAAACAATTTGATTCTCAAATTTACCCGGATAAAAACCATGGTATTTATGGTGGCAAAACCAGAATTCAGTTGTTTACTAAAATGACTAATTTTATCAAAGAAAATTTATAATAACTAACCAATAATTACAACCAAAAAATAGATTTATGACAGCAACTCAATCGAAAACAGCGCATCCAAAAGGACTTTGGGTATTGTTTGGAACAGAAATGTGGGAACGATTCAATTTCTACGGAATGCGAACTTTATTAGTACTGTTTCTTGTGAATTCATTAGTAATGAAAGAAGAAGATGCGTCCTTAATTTATGGAGGTTTCTTAGGGCTTTGTTATTTAACTCCAATGTTAGGAGGATTTATTGCCGATCGTTTTTTAGGCAATAGAAATTGTATTATGTTGGGTGGATTGATAATGGCGATTGGACAGTTATTGTTATTTACTAGTGCGAGTGTTTTTGGTGAAAATTTACCTTTAGCCACTACGATTATGTACAGTGGTTTGGGAGCTATTATTTTTGGTAATGGATTCTTCAAACCTAATATTTCTTCTATGGTGGGAAGTTTGTATCCAAAACAAGAAAAAAATAAATTGGATACAGCCTTTACTATTTTCTACATGGGAATTAACATTGGGGCTTTCTTAGGTCAATCCATTTGTCCCTTGTTAGGAGATGTGAAAGATGCGGGTGGTATTAGAGATATTCATGCTTTCAAATGGGGATTTCTTGCCGCTTCGATAGCGATGGTATTAGGGACTATTTTGTTCTACTTTTTGAAAAACAAATATGTTGTTTCTCCAGAAGGAAAACCATTAGGCGGATTGCCTTCTAAAAATGAATCCTCAGATTATGAAGAAGGAGAAGCGCAAAAAGCCGTTTTTACTCCAACAGCTTTAGCGGTAGCAGTAGCTTGTTTTGTGGGATTGTTTTTGTTATTTCATTTCTCTGTTGATGGGGATAATGTGGTAAAAACCATTATTTATCCAATCATCTACGCCAGCGGTATTACTTTAGCAGGATTAATTTTATCAGATAGTTCATTGACCAAAATAGAAAGAGACCGAATTCTAGTAATTTATATTGTGTCGTTTTTTATTATTTTCTTTTGGGCCGCCTTTGAACAAGCAGGTTCTTCGTTAACGTTTATTGCTGATAACCAAACCGACAGAACTTTTATGTTTGGTTGGCAAATGCCGGCTTCGATGGTGCAAATCTTTAACGGACTTTTCGTTGTTCTTTTGGCAGTACCGTTCAGTATGTTATGGGACAGATTAAGAGCCAAAGATAAAGAGCCTATTTCTCCATTTAAATTGGCGTTAGGCTTATTCTTAATTACAGTGAGTTTCTTTATGATTGCTAATCAAGTTAAAGGTTTAGGGACTTCTGGCTTATTAGCGGTTAAATGGTTGATTTTATTGTATTTTTTAAATACTTGTGCTGAGTTGTGCTTGTCGCCAATTGGTCTGTCATTAGTAGGTAAATTATCGCCAAAACGTTTTGCCTCTTTATTATATGGTGTTTTCTTTTTGTCGAATGCTTCAGGATATGCATTAGGAGGAACTTTAGGATCTATCTTGCCAGCAACAGGTGATAAATTTGATAAAGCAAAAACATTAGGGATTGATTTGCAGTCTGTTTTAGATAAAAAAATCACGCCAACAGCTGAACAATTGAAGTTATTAGCCGATAATCAAATTAGCGATCATAACCCTGTTTTTGCAGGTTTTGAAATTCACAATCTATTTGAATTCTTTATGGTGTTCGTAGTGTTGACAGGAATTGCTTCATTGATATTATTTGCCTTGACGCCTTTCTTGAAAAAAATGATGCATGGTATCCGATAATTTAACCTTAGAAAAAATTCAAAACTTTGAAGGCAAATACCCCAAGCAATTGTGGTATTTGTTTTTAGTAGAAATGTGGGAACGTTTCTGTTTTTATGGAATGCGTGGGGTTTTGACTTATTTTATGGTCGACCAATTGTTGTTAAAAGACGAAGCGGCAAATTTACAATACGGAGCTATTCAAGCTTTTGTCTATGCGTTCACCTTTATCGGAGGGATTTTTGCTGATAAAATTTTAGGGTTCAAAAAATCCCTGTTGTTTGGTGGCATAGTTATGATTTTAGGCAATCTATTAATCGCTCTTTCACCAGCAACTTTGTTTTATTATGGAATCGCATTTTCTATAATTGGGACTGGGTTTTTTAAGCCCAATATTTCATCTATGGTGGGTGAATTGTATCATGAAAATGACAACAGACGCGATGCCGGTTACGGAATGTTCTACGCTGGAATTAACGTGGGCGGACTTTTAGGAGGGGCGCTGTGTATTTATTTAGGGAAATATTATTCTTGGCAATGGTGTTTTTTATCGGCGGCTATTGTGATGTTTTTAGGTTTGATTACATTTTTGTTGACCAAAAAACAGTTGGGCCCTATTGGAGATTCCCCGTTATTGAATTTAGCGTCCAATAAAAGAAAAGTCAGAGAAATTGCAGTGTATGTAGGTTCGTTGTTGAGTATTCCATTGATATTTTTAATGGTAAAAAACACGGATTATACGGATTACTTTATGTACACAATAGGGGTACTGGCAATTTTATATTTTGTAATAGAAACAGTAAATGTGAAGAATATCGCTTTGCAAAAAAAATTAATTGCGGCGTTCTTATTCATCTTTTTTTACTTTTTATTCAATGCGATTTATGAGCAAAGCGGTGGTTCATTGTCCCTTTTTGCAAAAGACAATCTGAATGATAGTTTGCTATTCTTTCATATCGACCCTAATGTAGTCAACAACAGTTCCAATACTTTTTTTGTGATTGTATTGAGTCCACTAATTGGGTTGCTATGGTTGTGGTTAGGGAAGAGAAAAATAGAACCCAATACAATTGTGAAATTTGGCATCGGATTTTTATTCCTTGGTGCTTCGTTTTATATCTTTTACCTCACCCGATTTTTTGCTAATGTGAAAGGAATTGCCTCTTTGAACGTGTTTACCTTTGCTTATTTGGTAACTACTGTTGGCGAATTGTGTTTAGGACCTATTGGGATGTCAATTATTACTAAGCTTTCGCCAAAACGCCTCTTCGGAATGATGATGGGGTTGTGGTTTTTGGCTAGCGCATTTGGTCAATTAGCCGCTGGGAAATTAGGTGCTGCTATGTCCAATTCAGACACAGGAAATACATTAGTGTCTAAATTACAATCGTACACCGAAGGCTATTATCAATTGGCCATTTATTCGATTATTGCAGGTGTATTTTTAATTGTGATTACACCTTTGATAAAAAAATTAATGCAGGAAGTGAAATAAATCACTAATTTTGATTTCATAAAAAATACAACAAAATGAAAAAAATAATTATCACCTTAGTATTTGTTTTAGGTTCAATTTCTCTACAAGCACAAGAATTGTATTGGGAAACCAATGTAAATAAAGCGATTGAAGTTTCTAAGAAAACTAAAAAGCCATTGTTGTTGTTTTTTACTGGAAGTGACTGGTGTGGTTGGTGTATTCGTTTGCAAAAAGAAGTTTTGAGAACACCAGAATTTGCTACTTGGGCAAAAGATAATGTGGTTTTGGTCGAATTGGATTACCCAAGAAGTAAACCACAAACGAACGAAATCAAACAACAAAACGGTCAGTTGCAACAAATTTTTGGTATTCAAGGATATCCAACAGTATTTTTTAGCAATGTACAAGAATCAGCTGGGAAAATTAATTTCCAAGCGTTGGGTAATACAGGGTATGTGGCTGGTGGACCTAAAGCTTGGTTGGCAGTTGCTGATGGAATTTTGAAGAAAAAATAACTGTTTTAACGCAGGATATAGAATCCCTTTTCACTAGTCGAGTGAAAAGGGATTTTTTCTTTTTCACAACTGGCTTTCCAAAGTTTCTGCAAGGTTTTGTAATTGGACGCATCGGCGACAATTTCTTTAGGTTGACTTATTTGAATGAGTCGTTCTAAATTAATTTTAGGTGATTGAGTGAGTACGATGATATCGGGATGCTGCTGTTTTGGATACACGCCTGTGCTATCTAAAATTAAAATACGCTTTCCATTGAAGAAAATGTTGTTTTTTAATTCTTTGGCTGCAGCCAAATGACTAAAATTGCCTACAAGATAGGCATTCAGTGTGTTGTTTTTTGCACCGACTTTTTGGAGGCTATCATTTGCGTAAAGCGTAACGGATTTTCCGTTGCGTTCGGCCATCAAAGTGTTTTTATTGGAATTAAAAACTACCCATTCTTGTTGGTTTTCTATCGTCCATTCGTTCCATAAAAAAGCAATTTGTACTACAATAACCGATACTAATACAGCAACCAAACGTTGAAATTGCGGTTTCTTAAACCAAAGAATGCCACTGAAAACTACCGCATAACTACTCAAAAGGAAGGCTAGCGTAAACGGAATGTCTTTAATAATGAATTGTTCCGCATTCGCGATGGTATGGATGATTTTGTCCACTACAAACAAACTCCATTCCAATGCTTTAGATAAGAAAAAAGGACATTGGTCAAAAAAGGCTAATACCATCACTAACACGCCCAATCCCATTATGAATCCTGTTAAAGGAATGATGACCAAATTAGTTATAAAAAATAATCCTGGAAACTGATGAAAATAATACAAACTCAAAGGGAGTGTTCCCATTTGTGCGGCAAAAGAAACGCTAAGAATGTCCCAAATGTATTTTGAAATTTTGTTTTTGGGCTCCCAAAGGCTTGATAATAGAGGGTGAAACCACAAGATAAAAAACAACGCCAAATAACTGAGTTGAAATCCTACATCAAATAGAAAAGCGGGTTGTACCAATAAAATCAGTAAAATAGAGACCAATAAAGTGTGGTAAATATTCACGCTTCGGCGAAGGTGTTGTCCAATGGCTACAAACGAAAACATGGTTACAGAACGCACCACTGAAGGCGCTAATCCTGCCAATATTCCAAACAGCCAAAGCGAATACAAAATGACAATCAATTTCAGCAATGAACCTTTTCGGTTGTTAGGGACAGGCTTAAGAACGAAGGTGACAAACAATAAAATGAAACCAATGTGCAAGCCTGAAACGGATAAAATATGGACTGCTCCCGCATATTGATAGTCTTGGATAATTTCAGGGTCAATGTCTTGTTGCTGACCTAGCAGTAAAGCAACAGCTACATTCAGTTCTGTGGAGTGAAAACCATCTTTTTTTAAATTATTTATGATAGTATTCCGAATTTGGGCAGCATAATACCAACTATCTTTTTCAATCAGAGAACTTACTTTGATGTCAGTGGCATCAGCATACAACTGTCCATAAATTTGTTTGTTCGTTAGGTATTTCCCATAATCAAATTGGTTGGGGTTTTTCGGACTACTGTTGGGATACAAACTGCCTTGGATTTGGAGTCGATTGCCAATAACAAAAACATGATGCAAACTGTCTTTTCTGATGTTGAGTAGCAATTTTCCAGAACATTGGGTTTTGTCTATTTGGCTTACCAAAGCCACATACCGCTGATTAGAATTACTACTTTTTAATTTTTCGTTGAGTACTAACGTAAAAGTGTGTTGTTGCTCAAAAACGTTTTGAATTTGGGTGTAATGATTTTTTTGATAGGAATCAGTATGAATGGTTTGGGTACTTACACCAATGACAAAAGCTAGTCCGTAAACAGTCAGGCCAAAATAACGAAGACGATGTGGTTTTTTGGTACACCAGAAATAAACACCACCCAATAATAGGGTAGCCAAAAATAGAGAGGCGAACACAAGATTGGGACTAGGTTGTGCATAATAGGCAAATACAATACCTACAATAAAAACCAATGTAACTCTTGCTAGGGGGAATTGCAAAACTTTCATGTTACTAAAATACAAAAAATTAAAAGCGAACTATATAAAAATTAAAAAAGCTTCCAACTTTAAAAGGCTGGAAGCTTTTTAATAATACTTCTTAAACTATTTCAAATTCGCCACTATCAACTGTGCTGTTTTTTGACTCGCGCCAATACCGCCTAGTTTTTTTTCTAAATGGTCGTATTGAGTTAAAAGTTGAGTGCGGTGCTCTCCTTTTAAAATTTTAGCTAATTCCTCTTTGATACGTTCCGTGGTGCAGTCGTCTTGAATTAATTCCGTTACGACTTCTTTATCCATAATGAGGTTCACTAACGAAATGTATTTCAAGGTAATGATGCGCTTGGCAATTTGGTACGAAGCCCAACTTCCTTTGTAGCATACCACTTCGGGAACTTTAAAAAGAGCCGTTTCTAATGTAGCCGTTCCAGAAGTTACCAAAGCAGCTGTGGCGATTTGCAGTAACGAGTAGGTTTTATTCGAAATGAATTTGATGTTGGAGTTGGTAATGAACTTTTTGTAAAAAGAAAATTCTTGGCTTGGCGCACCCGCAATCACAAATTGGTAGTCTGTAAAATCATTGGCTACACTTAACATCACGGAGAGCATTTTGGTAATTTCTTGTTTTCGGCTACCTGGTAAAATCGCAATAATGGGTTGATTGTTTAACTGGTTTTCTTTTCTAAAAATAGCAGTATCAATTGGTGGTTGGTTGTGGATGGCATCAATCAAAGGATGTCCCACAAAGTGGACAGGGTAGTGGTGTTTGTTTTCGTAAAACTCTTTTTCAAAAGGCAAAATCACATACATCTGATCCACATCGCGCTTGATGTCGGTGATTCTATTTTCTTTCCAAGCCCAAATTTGAGGCGAAATGTAATAGTGGGTTTTGATATTCATGGTTTTTGCCCATTTAGCAATACGCAAGTTAAATCCGGGATAATCAATAAAAACGATTACATCAGGTTGGAACTCCAAAATGTCTTTTTTGGCAATTTTAATGTTGTTTAAAATGGTTTTTAAATTGAATAGGACTTCAATAAATCCCATGAAAGCGAGTTCTTTGTAATGTTTTACCAAAGTTCCGCCAACAGCTTGCATCAAATCGCCTCCCCAAAAACGAATCTTGGCTTTCGGGTCTTCGTGGTATAAGGCTTTCATTAAATTGGCTCCGTGTAAATCGCCCGAAGCTTCTCCAGCTATAATGTAGTATTTCATCTTTTTTATTGCGTATTTTTCTGAAAGTTATACAAACAAAGTAATAATGGTGAGAACTATCACTGCTAAAATTACACCGCGTGCCATGAACTCTTTATCTGATTTTAGTAAAGCCCAAAAAACGATTAAATCCAACACAGTTCCTAAAGTGATAATCTTGCCTAATTTACCATCAGCCTGTACTAATTCGATTCCAGTAACAAAGGTGTAATCAGTGAATAAACGAATGAATAAAAAACAACCTAAAAGAGAAGTAATTAATCCAATAACGAATCCAAAGAGTATGTCGGTTTTGTTTTTCAAGAGAGTGTCGAATAAGCGTGATTAATTAGACTTTGGTAAAAATAATAAACAAAGAAAAACAAAAAATACCAACTTCAACTATTTAATCTTTGCCAAAAAGAACAATTTTATATCTTTAACAAAAAATTATGTCATCCTTATAATTGTTGGTATTATTTTTACTGTAATTTAGACAAAAAACTTGATGAATACTATAATTACCTTTATGAAAAGAAACTATAAAATACTCTTAGTTGTCACCTTTCTGTCATTATCATTGTTGGCATTTAAGTCCAATTATGCTACTTCAACTGATCCAGAAAAAGACAAATTGTTGATTGAATTATTGACGTTTGTACTTGAAAAAGGGCATTATAGTCCCGCAACAATGGACGATGAATTTTCTAAAGGAGTTTACAAAGATTATATCGAGGCCTTAGATCCATCAAAACGTTTTTTCTTGCAATCAGATATCGATGAGTTTTCTAAATACGAATTGGAATTGGATAATCAAATTTTGAACAAGGACTTGACGTTTTTTGATTTGACTTATACTCGTTTAATGCAACGTATGGAGGAGAGTAAAGCCATTTATAAATCAGTATTGAGCAAACCGTTTGATTATAAAGTAGACGAATCATTCAATACGAATTATGAGAAAATGCCGTATGCAAAAAATGCATCAGAATTAAATGAAAGATGGCGCAAGCAAATTAAACTATCTACCTTGTCGTCTTTAGTAGATCGTTTGGAGATTCAAGAAAACAATGGTAAAGTAGATAAAGATTTAAAAGAAGCCGCCGCTCCAATCAATCCAGAAGGTATTTTTCAAGAAAATACTGTTGAGAACAATAAACAAGTTCCTGCTGATGCTGGAAAAGTGAAAACTTTTACAGAGTTAGAAAAAGATACGAGAGAGAGTTCATTGAAATCATTGGACGAATATTTTGGGTTCATTAAGGATTTGGATAGAAACGATTATTTTTCAGTGTATTTGAATACGATTACAGGCCGTTTTGACCCACATACGAATTACTTAGCGCCCGAAGAAAAAGAGCGTTTTGATGTAAGTATTAGCGGTATATTGGAAGGCATCGGAGCGCGTTTGCAAAAGAAAAACGATTATACTGAAATTTCCGAGTTGATTTCGGGAGGTCCTGCTTGGAGAGGAAAACAATTAGAAGCAGGTGATCTAGTAATTAAAGTAGGTCAAGGTAATCAACAACCAGTTGATGTGGTGGGAATGCGTTTGGACGATGTAGTGAAAAAAATCAAAGGTCCAAAAGGAACTGAAGTACGTCTAACGGTGAAAAAGGTAGATGGAACAATAAAGGTCATTTCAATCATTAGAGATGTTGTTGAGATTGAGGAAACCTATGCTAAATCAAGTGTTGTTGAGAAAGACGGGTTAAAATATGGGGTAATCTATTTGCCTAAATTCTATATTAACTTTGAAAATAAAGACGGTAGAGACGCGGGGAAAGATATAGCTTTAGAAGTGTCACGTTTGAAAAAAGAAGGCGTTAGCGGTATCGTTTTAGACGTTCGTGATGACGGAGGAGGGTCTTTATCAACAGTTGTGGATATTGCGGGATTGTTTATTGAAGAAGGACCTATTGTTCAAATCAAATCAGCAGGAAAAAGAAAAGAAGTGCTGTATGATAGAGATAAAAAAATCGAGTGGGATGGACCATTGGTAATTATGGTCAATAGTTTTTCTGCTTCAGCTTCTGAGATTTTGGCTGCAGCCATTCAAGATTACAAACGAGGAATTATCATTGGTAGTAAACAAACCTACGGTAAAGGTACTGTACAAAATGTTATTGATTTGAATCAATTTGTGCGTAGTAGTTCGGTAGGGGATTTAGGGGCATTGAAAACTACAACTCAAAAATTCTACAGAATTAATGGTGGTTCAACACAATTAGAAGGTGTAAGTAGTGATGTGGTGATGCCAGACCGTTACGCCTATTTAAAAATGGGAGAACGCGATGTGCATAATGCAATGCCTTGGGATAAAATTGATCCAGCGCAATACGGTGTTTGGACAAATAACAAAAAATTCAACCAAGCGATTGCGAATAGTAAAAATAGAATTGCTCAAAATGCACAATTCCAGTTGGTAGAAGACAATGCCAAATGGATTGACAGCCGTAGTGAAGATTATGTGTACAGTTTGAATATTGATCAATTTAAATTGGCTCAAAAACAAATTGAAGAGAAAGCCAAAAAATACAAACCGCTTCAGAATTACAAAAACAATTTGAAGTTTAGTTCATTGCCTTATGAGGCAGAAGTGATGTCTAAAGATGTTACTTTGAAAGAGAAAAGAGATCGTTGGCACGAATCGTTGTCCAAAGATATTTACGTAGAAGAAGCTTTAAATGTATTGGATGACTTGCAATCAAAAACGGTGGTAAAAAAACCAATGGATGCCAAATTGAAAAGTCATAAACTAGTAAAGTCGTAATCTAGTAAAATGTATATCATAAGAAAGCCCTCAATTTGAGGGCTTTCTTATTTAGAGTATTAATAATTTAATAAATTACCATTCGTTTACTTTATTGGCATCCATTTTTAAGAAGATAAAAAGCAGAATAGTGAATCCCCATAATCCCGATCCTCCATAAGAAAAGAAAGGAAGAGGAACCCCAATGGTTGGAAAAATACCCACTACCATTGCGATGTTTACAAAGAAATGAATGAACAATATTCCCGCTACGCAATAACCATATACCCGACTAAATTTGGTTTTTTGCCTTTCGGCCAAGTAGATTATTCGAAGTAATAAGACTACAAAAAGGGTGATTACAATCAAAGACCCTAAAAATCCCCATTCTTCACCTACTGTAGTAAAAATATAATCGGTATGTTGCTCTGGTACAAAACCTCCTTTAGTCTGAGTGCCTTCTAAAAAGCCTTTTCCAAAAAAACCTCCTGATCCAATCGCAATTTCAGATTGATTAGTATTGTATCCAATACCTTTCATATCGACTGTTTTTCCTAATAAAATATTGAAACGGTCTCGATGGTGTTGTTTAAAGACATGTGTGAAAACATAGTTTACGGATAAAACAAAACCTGTAATTAGAGTAAAAAGAATTCCGCTGAGTACAATATTTCTATCAGCTAATCGGGACTTGTAGTATACAAATACAATAACTAAAAGAGCCAATAAAATAACATATTGCGGCTGTAAAATTAAAGTTAAAACGAATAAAAGGATAGCGGAGAATCCAGTCCAAATGTACCAAGAAGGAAGTCCTTCACGATATAAAACCAAGAAAAACGCACTGTATATTAAAGCACTTCCAGGGTCGGGTTGAGGTAAGATGAGCAATACGGGTAAAAATACGATGGCTAATGCTTGGATTTGTCTGTTGGTGTATTTGAGATTAATTTGGGTATCACTTAGGTATTTGGCTAAGGCCAATGCTGTAGCTGCTTTTGCAAATTCGGATGGCTGTAAAGTAAAACTTCCAAAACCATACCAACAACGCTGACCTGCAATAGTTTTACCGAAAGCAAATAGTCCAATTAGAGAGAGCAGTGAAATACCAAAAATAATAGAAGCATATTTTTCATAGAATTTTCCATCTACAAAAAGCACTACAAAGATTAGAGGGATAGTCAAGGCAATAAAAATAAATTGCTTCTCTGAAGTTCCTTCCATAGAGGACAAAGAAGACGAATAAATATTTAGCCAACCCAATAGTACTAATACGCTATAAATAATAACGCAACTCCAGTCAATATTGTTTGTTATACTTTGATTTTTCATATGTTTAAATTCTATTTTTTAGCGGTAACATATGGTATCACCTTTTTTATTATTGGTGTTTGCTTGCGCAAACTTAGTGTAAATGGCGATTTCATTATTAATGAGTCACTTTATTATTGGACTTAATTGTGTCTTTTTTTATTTTTGGAGGCGTTATTTTGCTTTGCAAAATAGAATCTTGTTTTCTCATTTCAGATTTTACAGATTCAGATAACCCTCCTAATTTGGCATATTGACCTTGTAAACTTTTGTTTAATATTCGAGTCTCTAAGTCCGTACGTGTAATCTTCTTTCTGAGGTATTTTTCAATCATTAAACTGGCAATAGGACCAGCAATGGTTGCTCCAAACCCTCCGTTTTCTACCATTACTGCAATTGCAATTTTGGGATTGTTTTTCGGCGCAAAAGCTACAAAGATTGAATGGTCTTCTAACTGAGTTCTTTTGCCTCCAATTTTAGCAAAATTTTCTGCGGTTCCCGTTTTTCCACAAATGTCTATTCCTTCAACTTTTAGGTGGTAAGCAGTTCCTAAATTATAGACGTCAAATAGACCGTCTATTATCGGGCTAAAATACTTTCTGTCAATTGTGGTGACGTGTTTGGTAGTAAATTTTTTATCAATAGGTTTTCCTTCTATTTTTTTGATGATATGAGGGGTGTAATAATAGCCTCTATTTGCAATAGTGGCCATCATATTGGCTAATTGTATCGGGGTCATTAAAACTTCGCCTTGTCCAATAGCATTGGATACAATTGCTGTGCTTCTCCATCCTCCATTTGGATAAATTCGCTTGTATGTTTTAGAATCTGGAATATTTCCTTTTCTTCCTGTTGGGAGATCATATCCCATAAATTGGCCTAAGCCAAAACTTTTTACATGTTTACTCCAAACATCTACCGCCGAAGCTGGTTTGACATATTTGTTTATCGTTTTCATATAGGCAGTACCAAAAAAGGCGTTGCATGATTCGTAAATCCCTCGGTGTAATTGTAGCATCCCTCCATGGCAGTGACATCGCATGAATCGACCTCTAGCATAACTAAATCCGTGATGGCAAGCCACACTGGTTTGTTCATTAATTACGCCTTCTTGTAAGGCTACTAGTCCAGTCATAATTTTGAAAGGAGATCCGGGAGGATATTCAGCTAGTAGTCCTCGGTCATACAAAGGTTTTGCAATAGAATCTTTATAGAGTTGGGTGTAATTCTTTGAACGTTGTCTTCCTACTAATATGGCAGGATCGTACGAAGGGGCTGTTACCAGAGCCAGTATTTCTCCTGTCTTTGGTTCAATTGCAACAATTCCACCACGCTTATTAATCATTAACTCCTCACCATATTTTTGAATTTCGGCATCAATACTCAAGTTAATATCTTCGCCTTGTACAGCAATGGTATCGTATTTTCCGTCTTTGAATGAACCTATTTCTCTATTGTATTTGTCTTTTTGAATGTATTTTACTCCTTTGATTCCGCGTAAAATTTCCTCATAACTTTCCTCGACTCCTTGTTTTCCAATCAAATCACCACTATTGTAATACGGGTTTTTTGCAATTAAGTTTTCGTTTACTTGGGTGATAAATCCAAAGATATTGGCACCAAAATTTACTTCATAATCACGTAGCGAACGTTTTTGAAAATAGAAACCTTCAAATTTTCTGATTTTTTCTTGGAAGGCTGCAAATTCAATTTTATTCAATTGAGTTAAGAAAACAGAAGGCAATCTAGGGCTATATACTTTTGCTTTTTCGATTTTCTTAATAAAGTCTTCTTTAGTGATATTAAGTAGTTCGCAAAATTCAATAGTGTCTAAATTTTTGATTTCCCTTGGGATAACCATAATGTCGTAAGACGCTTGATTTGAAACAAGTAGTTTTCCGTTTCTATCATAAATATAACCTCTTTCGGGGTAGTCGTATTTTATCTTGATAGCGTTATTGTCTGATTTCAATTTGAATGAATCATCAATAATTTGTAGGTAGAAAATTCGTATTACCAGCAATGATGCTGCAACAATAATTAAGGTAGGCAGCAAAACTTTTCTCATCTTTTGTTTGGCTTAATTAGATATATGATGATGATACAAATAGCGATTGTGAGTATACTACTGAGTAGTGTTCGTATTAAAATATCCCAAAAGAGACTGAATTGAAATGCTTCTAGAATAAATAAGGTTAAATGATGTATAAGCACTGATACCAATATAAACGAGAATCGCTCAGGGGTTAGTGCATCATTTAGTTTTATGGTTTGGTACTCGTAACTTACTCCGAAGGCAAATTTAAAAACTGCAGGTCTGAAATAAGCTAATGTTAAGCAAGCAGTAGTGTGAATTCCTCCAGAATTGCTAAACATATCTAAAATAAGACCTAAAAAGAAACTGGCGATTAATAAGCCTGATTTATTACCGTTTACTGGATATAATATGATAAATAAAACATAAGGAAACGGACTTATGAAACCAAATAAATTAATGTTATTGAAAACAATAATTTGTATAGTTAATAAAATGAAGAATCTAAAAATGTTGAAAAATAAACTGCTATTCATCTTCTTCCCGTTTTTCTAGATTCATAATTTCTTGACGGTCTTTTCCTTTTATAATATAAACATGTCCAAGATTGGTCATGTCATTAAATAATTTAACCTCAATTGTATAGTAATGAGTCTCATCGTCAATTTGTACTTTGTCAATAGTTCCAATATTGATATTCTCTGGGAAAATAACAGATTGACCTCCTGTAACAATGGTGTCTCCTTTTCTAACGGATGCTAATCTAGGAACGTCAATTAATTGGACAAACCCTGTGCTTTTCCCATTCCAAATCAAAGAACCAAAATGATTTGATTTTTTGATTTTAGCATTAATTTGAGATTTTTTATTTAAGATACTAATGACTGTTGCATAATGAGGCGAGGTGTTGTCTACAATCCCAACGATTCCTAGGCTATTTATGACTCCCATGTCTGGTTTTACACCTTGTAGCTCTCCAGAATTTAAGGTTAAATAATTTTCATGAACGCTATAAGAGTTATGAATTACTCTTGAAACAATAATATCACTTGATTTAACTCCTTTTATACTGTCTAATTTTCTAGCGACAGTTGTGTCTTTTTTATTGAATAAAATACTTTTTAGAATTGCATTTTCTTGTGCCAATGCCTCATTTTGTGATTTTAAATTCAGGTATTCGTCAAATTCGCTAAGTTGCTCGTAAACGCCTCCGCTTAAGAAATTAGCCGAACTAATCACTTTACTTCTGTGAAAAGAATGGGACTGAATGGTCAGCGTTAACGAAATACCCAAAAGCAGCAAAAACAGTAAGCGATTACTGTTTTTAAAAATAAAATTAAATATTTGCTGCATTTCTTAAATGTATTATTTGTGACTTCTTTTTAGAAAAAAGACTATTTAATCAAGATGCTTTTAAATCTATTGATGTTTTTAAGTGCCATTCCAGTACCTCTAACTACTGCTCTTAAAGGATCTTCTGCAATATAAACAGGTAAGTCTGTTTTTAGTGAAATTCGTTTGTCAAGTCCTCTTAACATAGAACCACCACCCGCAAGATAGATTCCAGTATTGTAGATATCAGCGGCTAATTCTGGAGGTGTTTGTGATAAAGTTTCCATGATAGCATCCTCGATACGTTGGATCGATTTATCCAAAGCTTTAGCAATCTCACGGTGAGAAACTTCTACTTGTTTTGGTTTGCCAGTTAATAAATCACGTCCTTGAACAGACATGTCCTCTGGAGGAGTTTCTAAATCTTCTACCGCAGCTCCGATTTGAATCTTAATTTTTTCAGCAGTACTTTCTCCAACAAATAGGTTGTGTTGCGTACGCATGTAATAAATAATATCATTCGTGAATACATCCCCGGCAATTTTTACTGATTTGTCGCAAACAATACCTCCAAGAGCGATTACTGCAATTTCAGTTGTTCCACCACCAATGTCAACAATCATATTTCCTTTAGGTTGCATAATATCAATTCCAATACCGATTGCCGCAGCCATAGGTTCGTGAATCAAATATACTTCTTTACCATTTACTCTTTCACACGATTCTTTTACCGCTCTCATCTCTACTTCGGTAATTCCTGAAGGAATACAAACTACCATACGTAGCGCAGGAGTAAACATCTTTTTCTTTAGCGCAGGAATACTTTTAATAAACATATTAATCATTTTCTCTGACGCATCAAAATCTGCAATTACCCCGTCTTTCAATGGTCTAATTGTTTTGATGTTTTCGTGGGTTTTCCCTTGCATCATGTTGGCTTCTTTACCAACAGCAATAATTTTACCTGAGATTCTGTCTCGGGCAACAATAGAAGGGCTATCTATAACAACTTTATCGTTGTGAATAATTAATGTGTTTGCGGTACCAAGGTCGATTGCGATATCCTCAGTCATGAAATCAAAAAATCCCATAAGTTTAGGCGGGGTTTAAATTTTAAATATTATCTAACAAGCAAAGTTAAACAAATTAATGTTTAAAATGACGTGTTCCTGTAAATACCATTGCTAATTTATTTTCATTGCAATAATCAATACTCAATTGGTCTTTAATTGACCCTCCTGGTTGGATTACGGCAGTGATTCCAGCTTTTTTAGCTAACTCCACACAATCAGGAAATGGGAAGAAAGCGTCACTTGCCATAGAAGCTCCGTGTAAATCAAAACCAAAAGCATTGGCTTTGTCAATGGCTTGCATTAAAGCGTCTACTCTTGAAGTTTGTCCAGTTCCAGAAGAAATAAGAGTTCCGTTTTTAGCAAAAACAATAGTGTTAGATTTAGTATTTTTACACACTTTCGAAGCGAAAATTAAATCTTCTACTTCTTGAGCAGTTGGAGCTGTTATTGTAACTGTTTTTAAATCTTCTTTAGTATCTGTAATGTTATTTCTGTCTTGAACTAAAATTCCGTTCAAACAAGTACGAACTTGTCTTTGTGGTAAAGTAACTTCGTTTTGGACTAATATAATTCTGTTTTTCTTTTCTTCTAAAATAGCGATAGCTTCAGAGTCAAAAGCGGGAGCGATAACTACTTCGCAGAATAACTTGTTGATTTCGGTTCCTGTAGCCACATCAATTTTGGTATTGGCAATTAATACCCCTCCAAAAGCTGAAGTTGGATCGCAAGCCAAAGCGGCTAAATACGCTTCGCTAATCGTTTTTCTTGAGGCTAATCCGCAAGCGTTGTTGTGTTTAAGAATGGCAAATGTAGGGCCGTCATTTTTGAATTCATTGATTAGATTTACCGCAGCATCTACATCAAGAAGGTTGTTGTAAGACAACTCTTTTCCGTGAACTTTGTTGAACATTTTATCAAATTCGCCAAAGAAAAATCCTTTTTGGTGTGGGTTTTCTCCGTAACGCAACACTTGACCATTAGCAATGCTTTCTTTGTAAATCGTTTCGTCTGTGTTGAAGTAATTAAAAATAGCACCATCGTAGTGTGAAGAAACGTGAAATGCTTTTGTGGCCAAAAGTTTTCTATCTTCTAAGGTAGTTGCGCCATTTTGATTGGTAATCATATCCAAAAACAAACTATAATCGTCAACTGAAGCCACAATCACAGTGTCTTTGAAATTTTTTGCAGCGGCACGGATCAATGAAATTCCGCCAATATCAATCTTTTCAATAATATCAGCTTCACTAGCTCCTGAAGCAACTGTTTTTTCAAAAGGGTATAAATCAACAATTACTAAATCAATTTGAGGAATGTCAAATTCTTTCATTTGTTGCACGTCACTTTCATTATCTTGACGGTTTAGGATTCCTCCAAAAACTTTTGGGTGTAATGTTTTTACTCTTCCACCAAGGATTGATGGGTAAGAAGTTACCTCTTCAACAGGAATTACAGGAATGCCTAAGTTTTTGATAAAGTCTTCTGTTCCTCCTGTAGAGTAAAGTGTTACATTTTGAGAATGCAATTTTCTTACAATTGGTTCAAGACCGTCTTTTGAAAATACTGAAATTAATGCAGATTGAATAGATTTAGTTGTGCTCATTGTGTAGTTAAAATTATAAAGTGCAAAAATAGTTTTTTTTTGATTATAAATTTCATTCTAAAGCTGTAACATTCTACTAAAAATGAATACTTACTACAGAGACTTTTTTTATTAGGATTTTGAATAAAATTTGCTCAATTTTACATTGATACAAAAGAAAAATAGTATGCTGGTATATCTTCGATTATTAAAAGAGAGTTTTGGTTTTGCAATGAATGCTTTGCGAAATAATAAACTCCGAACTTTACTTTCTTTATTGGGAGTTACCATTGGTATTTTTTCTATTATAGCGGTACTTGCTGCAGTAGATTCGTTAGACAAAAAAATCAAAAAAGACTTGAGTAGTTTAGATAAAAATACTATTTATTTAATGCGTTTTTCTTTCGGACCCTCTGAAATTCCACAATGGAAACGAGAACAATTTCCTGATGTGAAATACGACGAATACGAATATTTAAAAAGTTCTATGAACGATTTGGATCAAATGGGGTTTCAACTTTTTGTTAAAAGGGAATCAATAAAATACCAATCGGCTTCGGTAAGTGATGTGAATGTAGTTCCTGTATCAAATGAATTTATAGAAATTGAAGGTTTGGAATTTGATGAAGGACGATTTTATAATGAATCGGAATCGAATTCAGGATCGGCTGTAATTGTCTTAGGGAATGAAATTGCTCAAAATCTTTTTGACGGAGCTAATCCAATTAGCAAAAACATTCGTCTTTATGGACAGCGCTTCACAGTAATTGGGGTATTGAAAAAACAAGGTGCAGGAATGTTTGGAGATAGCAATGATACGTCTGTTTTTATTCCGGTTAATTTTTTAAGACGAATGTATGGAGATAACAATGATGCCATGACTCCGGTAATTTTGGTTAAGCCTGAAAAAGGGGTGGATATGGATGCTTTTAAAGCAGAATTAGCACAAAAATTACGAAATTATCGCGGAATGAAAACGGATGAAATAGATAATTTTTTTATCAATGTGTTGTCTGGATTTACCGATTTAATTGATGGGATTGTAGGGCAGATGAATGTAGTAGGTTGGATTATTAGTGGGTTTTCATTACTGGTGGGTGGATTTGGTATTGCTAATATTATGTTTGTTTCGGTAAAAGAACGAACTAATCTAATAGGAATTCAAAAATCGCTCGGTGCTAAAAACCGATTTATCTTATTTCAATTTTTATTTGAAGCAGTTATCCTTTCTGTAATTGGGGGAGCGGTCGGATTATTTTTGGTTTGGATGATTTCAGTAGTACTGACTAAAGCGTTGGACTTTGAGTTTGTTTTAAGTATGAGCAATGTAATATTAGGAACAGGTTTGGCGGCATTGATTGGATTAATCTCTGGAATTTTACCTGCCATCACGGCGTCAAAATTAGATCCTGTAGAAGCCATTCGAACAGGAATGTAAAATAAAACTATTTAAATTATAAGCATAAAAAAATCCCGAACTAATTCGGGATTTTTTATTTATCTAATATCGTTGTTTTGAATCAAATCGATGTACAAGTTAACCTTGTCTTTTAATTCTTTTCTTGGCGTGATAAAATCTAAGAAACCATGTTCTAAAAGAAATTCTGCAGTTTGAAAACCTTCTGGTAAATCTTTTCCAGTTGTGTCTCTAACAACACGAGGACCTGCAAACCCAATTAAAGCACCAGGTTCAGAGATATTAATGTCTCCAAGCATAGCATAAGAAGCTGTGGTTCCTCCAGTTGTTGGGTCGGTACAAAGTGAGATGTAAGGTAGTTTAGCTTCGGCTAATTGAACTAATTTTACCGATGTTTTGGCTAATTGCATCAAAGAAAATGCCGCTTCCATCATACGCGCTCCACCTGATTTTGAAATCATTACGAAAGGCATTTTGTGTTCGATAGCGTGGTCAATTCCTCTTACGATTTTTTCACCTACAACACCTCCAATTGATCCTCCGATAAAGGCAAAATCCATACAACAAACTACGATATCTTTTCCTTTGGATTTTCCAACACCTGTACGAACAGCGTCGTTCAGTTTGGTTTTTGAAGTGACATCTTTTAGACGATCTGAATATTTTTTGGTATCTACGAAATGTAAAGAGTCTTTTGAAGTCATATTTTTATCCAACTCGACAAATTCATTGTTGTCGAATAAAATTTCAAAATAAGTTTCACTTCCAATTCGAACATGAAAATCATCTTCAGGGCTTACGTATAAGTTACGCGCTAATTCCTCTGCATCAATAATTTTTCCTGTTGGGGATTTGTACCAAAGACCTTTTGGGACATCCATTTTTTCCTCGGTAGGAGTAGTGATTCCTTTCTCTTGTCGTTTAAACCAAGCCATATATTAAATGAATAATGGATAATTGACAATTATAAATATTTAATTGTCAATTATCAATTGTTAATTATAGTGTGTTTACATTGTTCAAGTCAGCAAACGCTTGCTCTAATCTTGTATTGAATGTGATTTCACTTTCACGTACCCATCTTCTTGGGTCATAATATTTTTTGTTTGGAACATCAGCACCTTCTGGGTTACCAATTTGTGATTTTAAGTAGTCAATGTTTTTAACCATATAATCACGAATTCCTTCTGTGTAAGCAAATTGCAAATCAGTATCGATGTTCATTTTAACTACACCGTATCCAATAGCTTCTCTGATTTCTTCTAAAGTAGAACCTGATCCACCGTGGAAAACGAAATCAACTGGATTAGCTCCTGTGTTGTATTTGTTTTGAACGAAGTCTTGAGAGTTTTTCAAGATTTTTGGAGTTAATTTTACGTTACCTGGCTTGTATACCCCGTGAACATTTCCAAAAGCAGCAGCAATAGTAAATTTAGGACTTACTTTTGATAATTCTTCGTAAGCGAAAGCTACTTCTTCTGGTTGAGTGTATAATTTTGA
Source organism: Flavobacterium sp. (assembly GCF_024642105.1). Taxonomy (GTDB): domain Bacteria; phylum Bacteroidota; class Bacteroidia; order Flavobacteriales; family Flavobacteriaceae; genus Flavobacterium. The sequence continues at coordinate 86,309 of NZ_JAHEBT010000054.1, read as the reverse complement.
ACTGTCTACATCAGAGTTGTCTACACCGTCTTCTTCACCACCAGTAATTCCTAATTCAATTTCTAATGTCATTCCCATTTTGCTCATACGAGCTAAATATTCTTTACAGATTTCGATATTTTCTTCGATTGGTTCTTCTGATAAGTCAATCATGTGAGAAGAAAATAATGGTTTTCCTGTTGCAGCAAAATGTTTTTCTGAAGCGTCTAACAAACCGTCAATCCAAGGCAATAATTTTTTTGCACAGTGGTCAGTATGTAAAATTACAGTTGCCCCGTAAGCTTCTGCTAAAGTATGAATATGAAGTGCTCCAGCAATTCCACCAGCGATAGCTGCTTTTTCACCTGCATTAGATAATCCTTTACCTGCGTTAAATTGTGCTCCGCCGTTAGAGAATTGAATGATAACGGGTGCGTTTAATTTTGCTGCTGTTTCAAGAACTCCATTAATTGTACTTGATCCAGTAACGTTTACTGCAGGAAGTGCAAAACCTTTCTCTTTCGCATAATTGAAGATCTCTTGTACTTGATCTCCCGTTGCTACGCCTGGTTTGATGTTGTGTGCCATTGTAATTGTTTTAAGTTGTTTTTAGTTTTTAGACCGCAAAAATAAGAATTAATTAGCATTAGAAAGGATAATTTATCCCAAAATTTAATACTGAGCGTCCAAAATTATAATCTTTTAACCATCGGCTTCCACTTTCATAAGCGGGGTTATACGTTTTAAAACCTAGATCAAAACGAATTACAAAGAAACTTAAATCGTAGCGTAAACCAAATCCAGAACCCAGTGCTATTGACTTTAAATCATTAATTCCGTTAAATTTAGCTTTGGAATCTTCGGTATTATCTAATACGTTCCAAACATTACCGGCATCAGCAAATAAGGCTCCTTTGAGATCTCCTAGTATTTTAAATCGAAACTCGGTACTCAAAGCTATTTTCATATTAGCTTCGTTAAAATCGTTTACTCCTCCAGTACTTCCTGGTCCTAAACTATAGGGTTGCCAACCTCTATTATCATTGGAACCTCCAGAGTAGTAACTTCTCGAAAAAGGAATATTTTTTGAATTTCCAAACGGAATTGCAATACCGAAAAAGCTTCTGAATGCAATTACTTTTTCTCTTGATAAATCCCAAAGCTTTATAAAATCAAATTCAGTTTTAATGTATTCAGAATATTCTAAATTGAAGATTTTGTACCTATCATTTGTTGTTTTGTTTAATTTGGTTGCATTTGCAAATAAGGATAGGATTGAACCTGCTGATTCGATTTTTGTTTTAAAAAGATAAAAATTATTGTCTGAAATATCTTTTTTGGTTGTTCTAGAAAAACTAAAATTGGTAGCTAAAATAAAATCATTTTCAGTTAATCGTATGCGTCTTTCTTCAATGCTTTTTATAGCTGAATAATCCGATGTAGAAGTTGTTATCGTTGGCGATGATCCTAAAACATCTTGAATAAAGCCATTGGTTCCGTTCTCAATAATTAAATTGTTTTCGCTGTCAAAATAAGTTTGATTTACATTGTAATTTGGATTTTTAGCGAACTCATTTAGTGCATTATAAGATGAGGTATATACATTAAAATAATTTTTAGGATTCAAATTTCTAACGAATTGCACATTGAATAAATCAAATCGAGCGGTGTTGTATTTTTTAGGAGTCCAGTTATAACTAATTGCTCCTGTAAAATTTTCTTTATCCAATCCAATATTTTTCTGAGTGGAGTATCCAGAGGTGATTAATGTAGATGGAATCATACTCTTAGGGATGATTTTTTCAGTATTGAAAGGGATTACTATTCTTGGAAAATTTAATTTCAAATCAATTCCTAGTTCTGATGCATTGAAAAAAACATCGTTTGGATTGGCAAAATCTTTAGAGGAACCAACATTGGCACGACCGGAAAATTCCAAAGTCTCTGCTCCATTGAATACGTTCCGAATAGAAATAGACGGACTAAATCCTAGACCTATATTTTGTATGTTGGAATGAGTAATGTCAATGGATTGTCCAAAGTTGTATTTTTTCTTAGGGGTTAAATAAATTTTCGCAATCAAGGATTGTGCAGTCGAATCTCTTTTGTCTATTTCGTAGATAATAGACGGATAATTGAAAATTTTGAGATTACTTAAATAACGACTCGTCAAATTGGTTTTAGTGTCAGCGAAAAGCCCTCCTTTTGTGATAAACACTGCATTTGTAATAGCATAGGGTTTGTATCTTAATTTAGTTCTGCTATATAAACTGAAATTATTGAAGGATACGCTGTCTGTAATTTTGGCATTGGCGTCAGCGGCAGAATAATCAGTAAATATTTTTACTTCACTAATTCGGAGTAATTTAAATGGTTCTATCTTAGTAGCATCTTGTTCTTGGTAACTGTGATTACTTATTTTTAAATCAATAGTAGCTTTATTTTTTTTATTAATGGTGTCAATGTCAAATGTGATATTGTTGGGTTGAAAATGGTAAGCTCCACTATTTCTGAAATGTGTTGTAATTCTATTTTTCTCATTTTCAAAATCCTCAGTTTTGTATTGGGTCCCTATTTTGATGAAAGAATTAGTTTTAGCAGTTTGGTACAAAGAATCCAAAACTGGTGTAGCAATAGTTGTATTTACTGAATCAATAAGATATGGTTTTCCTAGAGTAATTGCATATTTTACTTTTGCTTTTTTAGGGCCAATAGTATCCAATGTATAATTAGCTTTCACGTCAAAATAGCCTTTGTTGAAATAATGGTATTTTAATCGTGAAATGGATTTTTCAGTTTTTATTTTGTCAAAAATTACAGGAGCTTCCCCCGTCTTTTTTAATAAATCATGGATGCCGTGGTACCAAAAAGATTTTCCTAATTGGTCTACTTGTTTAGCAGAAAGCCATTTAGACATTCTGACATATTTTTCAGGATCGTTTTTAAATTTAGCTTGATAAGTTGAGTCCGGATTTGGATTAGCCCAATTGTGAATCATTAAGAAAAAAGGGATGCCTAAAATTTTACTATTCGGTTTTTGGTACAATTGATCGAAAGTAATTTCGTCTGAAAGCACTTTATTGTTTTCAAAGATTTCGTTTTTAGTCAACAAAAATTTGCCTTTTGGAACGCGCTTTACCGAGTTACATGCGGAAATAAATATTGCAATTAGAATAAATGCTGCTATTTTTGTAGAAATCTTTTTCAACTGTTCTAAAAATTTAATTCAAAAGTACATTTTTTTATGGTTAGTAAAAACCAAATAAAGCTTATATCGAGTTTACACCAAAAAAAACAGCGAATAGCACATCAGTTGTTTATTGCTGAAGGGATCAAAGGAGTTCAAGAATTACTTGATGCCCATTTTGAATTAGACCATTTGTATACTACTCAACATGATTTTGAAACGGTTTCTAATAGTTTAAAAACACTTGTATCTGAAGCGGATTTGAAAAAAATAAGTGCTTTAGCCACGCCTAATACCTGTTTGGCAGTGTTTAAAATGCCAAAAGAAAAACAAATTATAACCTCAGGGTTAATAGTAGCGCTAGACGCTGTTAGAGATCCCGGAAATTTAGGTACTATTATGCGTTTGTGTGATTGGTTTGGAATTCACCAACTAATTTGTTCTAAAGAAACGGTAGATATTTACAACCCAAAAGTAGTGCAAGCTACAATGGGGTCTATTGCACGTGTCAATGTGAGTTACGTAGATTTGAATGATTTTGTAAGAACCACTTCATTACCCGTTTTTGGGACTTTCATGAACGGAGATAACATTTATAAAGCGTCTTTACCACAAGAAGGTGTTATCGTGATGGGAAATGAGGCCAATGGAATTTCATCTGAATTGGAGAAAATAATCAAAAATCGATTGACAATTCCTCGTTTTGGAGCCATTCAAAAAACAGAAAGTTTGAATGTGGCTACGGCTACTGCAATTGTATTGAGCGAATTTCGTCGCGCCTCACTTTAAGTTTAGTGAAAAGTAAAGTTAATGAACAAGCCTCTGGTTCGCATAGATTCAATATTGCTTGTCCAAGGACTAGTTGGGTCGTTATCTTGAATGAGTTCATCTTTTAATCCAAAGACTCCTCTAATTGAAGGAGAAAAAATGAAATACTCCGAAAAAATATCTATGCCTAATCCTAATTCATAGTTTGGACTCCAAGCTTTTACTCGAAAACGTTGTTCCAGGTTGTCGTCTTTTGATTTTGAATTACTAGATAAATTTAAAGTAGTTGAAGCACCACCAAGAAGATATGGACGAATGTTTCCTGTCCGTAATGCTGAAAATTTTAATAATAAAGGCAGGTGTATGTAGGTGCTATTTATCTCTCTTATTTTATCGGAACTTTTTGGTGTGGAGGTAAAATAATTTTCAGGGTAATTTAAAATGCGTTTTGTGTAATACAATCCAGGTTCAAATCGTAAATTGAAATATTTTTGAAGTCGGGCGTCTGCAACTAGTCCTACATTGAAACCGGTTGTTTTTTGAACTTGTATATCCTCGGTTATAGTTGCTTTGTAGTTGAACTTGAAATCATAAGAATTTAATCCTAAGAAAAATCCAAAATATAATTTTTGTTCCTGCCATGTTTCTAAATGGATTATAGGATTCTTGCTAAAAATACTTTGAGTAAATTGAGCATGAATACTTGTTGTAAAAACAATCAATAGTAACAAAATGAGTTTTTTCATATTATTTTTTAGAGGCTGAATAGATTGTAGCCACTCCAAATGTTTGAGGTAAAGCCACAACATCTATAAACCCAATTTTTCTTAAAATATTGTTTAACTTTTCTCCATACGGAAAAGCAGCTGCAGATTCAGATAAATAACCATAAGCTACATCGTCTTTTGAAAACAGTTTTCCTATTAATGGTAAAATGTTATTGCTGTAAAATTGATAGCCTTGTTTGTAAGGCGTTTTTTCGGGAACAGAAGTTTCTAAGATGATAAAAGTTCCGTTAGGTTTTAAAACACGTAAAATTTCAGCCAATCCTTTTTCTAAATTTTCAAAATTACGAACTCCAAAAGCCACTGTAATAGCATCAAAATAGTTGTCTTCAAAAGGAATGTTTTCAGAGTCTCCTAAAACCATTTCGATGGTATTGGATAAGTTTCTCGTTGCAATTTTTTGTACCCCAACTTCCAACATTCCAGCAGATATATCCAAACCAATAATTTTATCCGCTTTGGTTTGAGACATTAAAATAGCCAAATCTCCGGTTCCTGTTGCAATGTCTAAAATTGTTCTTGGATTGGATTGCGCCACCATTTTAAGTACTTTTTTTCGCCATTTTACGTCAATACCAAATGAGATTACTCGGTTTAGATTGTCGTAATTTCCTGAAATAGTATCGAACATTTGAGCAACTTGTTCTTTTTTGCTCAAAGAAGAATCTTTGTAAGGAGTAATTTTTTCAGCCATTTTTTTTGTTTGTGCAAATATAACGAAACTCTATCAACTAAATAATTGTGTTTCAGTTAATCTCTTTTATGGTATAAAAAATAAAAAAATCACTAAAAGTGGGTATTGTAGTGCCGTAATTTAATGCTCAATTTTACGATTAGAGAAAAATATTTTTTTTCAATGTTGTATTGGGAGTTAATGATTGAAAATCAAATAATTGGCGTTTGTGTGGCTGATTTAAATTGATCTTAATGCCTTTTTAGTATCTCTTTAAGTGATGATACTAGTCTAGCGCAAAACACGTTCTTAAGAATTAATTTGTTTTTGGAAACTTTAAATTTATTCGTTTTTGCTACCATCGTGGTATTTGGTAGTGAAAAAACACAAAGGGCAAAAAGACATTTCATTCTCCCAATGACATTGAAAAAATAGGTTTACTTCTTTACAAAAGTCTGATAGGTGTAATCATAAAGATGTCTTTCGTCTTTAGTATTAAAATCCGATTGCACTAATTCCCATTCTTCCGCTTTTATTTCTGGAAAAAATGCATCGGCTTCAAATTCCCCATGTACTTTAGTAATCTCAATTGTATCTGAAAAGGCAAGTGCCTGATTGTAAATTTCTCCTCCGCCAATAATATAAATGGTTTCATTTTCAGGACAGGCTTTAATAGCGTTTTCAATGCTATTGACTACAATACAACCGTCGGGCTGATAATTTTGCTGTCTTGTAATAACTACATGGGTTCTATTAGGCAACGGTTTTGGAAAACTTTCAAACGTTTTTCTTCCCATAATAATGTAGTGGCCTGAGGTTAATTCTTTAAACCTTTTGAAATCGTTAGGCAGGTGCCAAACTAATTCGTTGTCTTTTCCTAAAGCGTTATTTTCGGCAACAGCCGCAATCATTACAATCATAATTATGGTATTAGTTTTGGATAGAGAACGTATTAACGATTAAGAAATCTAGTTTTAACGACGTTTTTCAGTTGATAAAGGTAAAATTTATTTTTGAAAACTCATTTTGCTGATTATTAATTATTTAGTACGAAAAGGTTTTCTTATTTTAGAAATAATGAAATAAAACCTCTAAAATAAGAATCCGATTGAAAATTCCGTCTGTTTTTGTCATAATCCTAAAAATTCACTTCCGTTTTTTTGCGTCGTAGAATTGTAGTTACTTTGCCTCATAATTCTAAAAATGAAATAGTTATGTCAATCAAAAAACAATTTGTAAAAACAAAACCAGTTTGTAAGGTTACTTTTTCAATAGAAGCAAAAGAAGCAAAAACAGCTTCAGTTGTTGGAGATTTTAACAATTGGGATCAAGAAGTAGGTACTTTGAATAAATTAAAAAACGGAACTTTTAAAGGTGTTTTTGATTTAAATAAAGAGGCATCTTACGAATTTAAGTATGTAGTTGATGGTCAATTTGTAAATGAACCAGAAGCCGATTCTTTCCGTTGGAATGATTATGCAGGAGCAGAAAATAGTGTTTTATCTATATAATTAAAAATCCGCTTTAAAGCGGATTTTTTGTTTTTATACTGCAACACTTCCTCTGATAAGAGGGTGAGGGTCATATCCTTCTAAGGTAAAATCATCAAAGTCGAAATCAAAAATATCTTTGATTGCGGGATTTAAAATCATCTTAGGTAATGGTTTGGTTTCGCGAGATAATTGCAACTCCAATTGTTCAAAATGGTTGTTGTAAATGTGTGCGTCTCCAAAAGTGTGAATGAACTCGCCAACGCCTAAATTACAGACTTGAGCGATCATCATAGTCAATAAGGCGTAAGATGCGATATTGAATGGTACTCCCAAGAAAATATCAGCGGAACGTTGGTACAATTGGCACGATAATTTACCGTCAGCAACATAAAACTGAAAGAAAGCATGACAAGGGGGTAATGCTGCTTTGTTGTTAGCCACATTTTCTTCAAATGATTTTGTGGTGTCTGGAAGAACCGAAGGATTCCAAGCAGAAACTAGCATTCTTCGGCTGTTAGGATTCGATTTTAATTCTTTGATTAAGTCTGAAATTTGATCAATTTCTTCGCTATTCCAATTGCGCCATTGGTGTCCATAAACTGGGCCTAAATTGCCATTGGCATCAGCCCATTCATCCCAAATTTTAACACCATTCTCTTGTAGGTATTTAATGTTGGTGTCTCCTTTTAGGAACCAAAGCAATTCATAGATAATCGATTTTAGATGCAGTTTTTTGGTGGTCACCATTGGAAAACCTTCGTTCAAATCAAAACGCATTTGGTAACCAAAAACACTTTTTGTTCCAGTTCCAGTTCGGTCTCCTTTTTGGCAGCCACTTTCCATAACGTGTTGCACTAAATCTAAATATTGTTTCATGTGGGGAGTTATTCGGTTAATTGAATTTTATCGTGGCAAATTAACATTCTCTTTTCGAAATTTCGTCTCTAATTTTGGCAGCTTTTTCGTAATCTTCATTTTCTACAGCCTCTGCTAATAAATCATTTAATTCTTGAATACTATTGGTAGCATAGGTTGTTCCAGATTGATTGCTCTCTACCTCGTGACCAAAGGTTTCTGGATTAGAAAGAATGTCGTCAATATCTTCGGAATCTTTATTGGCATCCGTAGGATTGGTGTTTAAATAAATACCCGCTTTGTCTAAAATATTTTTATAAGTAAAGATAGGTGAGTTGAAACGAAGTGCTAAAGCAATAGCATCTGAAGTACGCGCATCTATAATTTCTTCGATTTTATCTCTTTCGCAAATGATGCTAGAGTAAAATACGCCATCGACTAATTTATGAATAATGACTTGTTTGACAACAATATCAAAGCGGTCGGCAAAATTCTTGAATAAGTCATGAGTCAAAGGGCGTGGCGGTTTGATTTCTTTCTCTAAGGCAATAGCAATAGATTGTGCTTCAAAGGCGCCAATTACAATAGGTAATTTTTTATCGCCGTCTACTTCGTTCAAAATCAAAGCATAAGCCCCATTTTGTGTTTGGCTATACGAAATTCCTTTTATAGATAATTTTACTAAACTCATGTGTTACAAATGAAAATTTTGGGATAACTTAAAAAAACTCCCTAAAAGCAAAGATACAAATATCATTGTTTTTAGGGAGCCCTTTTTTTGAAATTTATATTCCAATTAATGCTGTGCTTTGAATGCTTTTAGTTTTTCAATTAATTGAGGTACAATTTCGAAAGCATCACCTACAACACCATAGTCGGCAACTTTGAAAAAAGGTGCTTCTGGGTCGTTATTAATTACCACTTTTACTTTAGAGGAGTTAATTCCTGCAATATGCTGAATAGCTCCTGAAATTCCGATAGCGATGTATAAATTAGTAGCTACTGGTTTTCCTGTTTGACCAACGTGTTCTCCGTGAGGTCTCCAACCCAAATCAGAAACTGGTTTTGAACAGGCTGTTGCTGCTCCAAGAACGCTAGCTAATTCTTCAATCATTCCCCAATTTTCAGGGCCTTTTAATCCACGCCCACCAGACACTACAATATCGGCATCAGCAATAGAAACTTTTCCAGAACTTTTTTCTACAGCAGTTACTTTTACGTTAAAATCGGCTGCATCCATAGTTGGGTTGAAATCTTCTTCGGTTAATGAAACGTTGTTTTCAATAATTCCGTACGAGTTTTTGGCTAAGCCAAGTACTTTTACATCTGTTGTGATTTCGGTAATAGTAAAGGCTTTGTTGGAAAAAGCAGTTCGTTTCACTTGGAAAGGATTGGTGCTTACTGGAAGTCCTACTACGTTTGAAGCAAATCCTGCATCTAAACCTACTGCTACTAAAGAAGATAAATAAATACTATCTGTTGTAGAAGAAAGAACCACTACTTTGGCACCTTCTTTTTGTGCTGCTTGTTTGATTACATCAGCGTATGCTTTGGCTGTAAATCCAGTTAGGGCATCGTTTTTAACTTTTAATACTTTATCTACTCCGTATTTTGCTAATTCAGAAACATCCCCCGCATTAATTGTGACAGCGGTTACTGTTGTTCCTAAACTTTCGGCTACTTTTTTGGCATAAGAAGCCAATTCAAAAGCTACTTTTTTGAATTTTCCTTCGGCTGATTCTGCGTATATTAATAAAGACATGGTTTTAAGGGTTTAAATTGGTTAAAAAGTTGAAGCGTTTGGTAAATACCGGAACACTACTAACTGATTACTAAATTACTTTTGCTTCGTTGTGCAATAAATTGATTAACTCGTCTAAGTTGTCGGCTGAAACTAGTTGTACTGCTGATTTTGGTGCTGGTTTTTCAAATTGTACCGATTTTGTATTCACGTTAGCTGCAACAGGTTCTAGAATAGTTAATACTTTGGTACGTGCCGTCATGATTCCTCTCATGTTAGGAATGCGAAGGTCTTTTTCTTCTACCAATCCTTTTTGACTGCCAATGATTACTGGAAGAGTAGTGCTTACAATCTCTTTTCCACCATCAATTTCACGACTAGCAGTTGCATTAGTACCATCAATAGTTAAGCCTACACAAGAATTTACAAAATTGTATCCTAAAATACCCGCCATCATTCCTGGTACCATTCCGCCGTTGTAATCCAAAGATTCTTTTCCTGCAATAACGACATCATATCCTCCGGTTTTAATTACTTCGGCCAATTGTTGTGCTACAAAAAATCCATCAGTTGGATTAGCATTGATACGGATGGCTTCGTTAGCTCCAATAGCTAATGCTTTTCGAAGTGTTGGTTCCGTTTCTGGACCGCCAACATTAATAACAGTTACGGTAGCTCCTTGTTGTTCTTGAAACCAAATGGCACGTGTTAAACCAAACTCGTCATTAGGATTGATTACATATTGCACTCCGTTAGTGTCAAATTCAGAATCGCCATTAACGAAGTTGATTTTTGAAGTAGTATCAGGCACATGGCTGATGCAAACTAATATTTTCATAGGGGTATTATTTACTGATTTCTTAAATGCTCCACAAATTTAAAATAATAAATCGGAATATTTACTATGCGTGCATAATATTTTTTAATGAATTTGTGATTTTTTAGCCCGGATAGTAGCGGCATCCTTCCTGTGGCGTCTTCAGCCAGAGGAAGATATAGCGAATAGCCGGAGAAAGCTCCTAATTATTTTAGCAGATTTTATGCTTTTAAGTAATATAAAATATTTATTTTTGCGTTTCGAAAAATACACATACAACATACAACTATGAGAACGATACAATTTAGAGAGGCCATTTGCGAAGCGATGAGTGAAGAAATGCGTCGCGATGAATCCATTTACTTAATGGGTGAAGAGGTTGCTGAATATAATGGTGCTTATAAAGCTTCTAAAGGAATGCTTGCCGAGTTTGGTGAGAAAAGAGTAATTGACACGCCAATTGCAGAGCTTGGGTTTACTGGTATTGCAGTAGGTTCAGCAATGAATGGAAATCGTCCAATTGTAGAATACATGACTTTCAATTTCTGTTTAGTGGGAATTGATCAAATTATAAATAACGCTGCCAAAATGCGTCAAATGACAGGAGGACAATTCAATGTGCCAATTGTTTTTAGAGGGCCAACTGCTTCTGCAGGACAATTGGGAGCTACACACTCACAAGCTTTAGAAAACTGGTTTGCGAATACTCCAGGTCTTAAAGTAGTAGTTCCATCTACTCCTTATGACGCTAAAGGATTATTAAAATCAGCGATTCGTGATGACGATCCAGTTATTTTTATGGAGTCAGAGCAAATGTATGGTGACAAAGGAGAAGTGCCAGATGGAGAATATACTATTCCAATTGGTGTAGCTGATATCAAACGTGAAGGAACTGATGTAACGATTGTTTCTTTTGGGAAAATTATCAAAGAGGCTTTTATTGCTGCTGATGAATTAGCTAAAGAAGGTATTTCTTGTGAAATTATCGATTTGAGAACAGTTCGACCAATGGATCACGATGCGATTTTAACTTCGGTTAAAAAAACCAACCGATTAGTAGTTTTAGAAGAGGCTTGGCCATTTTCAAGTGTGTCTTCAGAGATTGCTTATATTGTTCAAGAACGTGCTTTCGATTATTTGGACGCACCTGTCCAACGTATTACAACTGCTGATACCCCAGCGCCATATTCTCCAGTACTATTGAAAGAATGGTTGCCTAATTCAGAAGACGTAATTAAAGCCGTTAAAAAAGTATTGAATAAATAATTCAAAATGTTAATTGTCAATAGACAATTGATATAATGTTTACCTTTGAGTCTTCATCAGATGTTGTCATTTGATGAAGATTTTTTTTAGCTTATGAAATCAAAATTTCCCAAATTTAGTGTATTTGTTTTTCTGATTGTATCTCAGCTTTTTTGGGCACAAACCAAAGTAAGTGGTATCGTTTTGGATAAATCCAATCAACCCATTCCATTTGCTAATGTTGTTTTTAAAGGCTCTACCACAGGAGTAGTTTCTAATGAAGACGGCCGTTTCTATATTGAATCTCCTCAAAAACAGACTATTTTAATAGTTGCTGCTACAGGATTTTCCGAAAGAGAAATCTACCTAGAAGATGCCGTTGTGTATAATTTCAAGGTAAAGCTGAATGAAATCGAATCGTTAAATGAGGTAGTGGTTTTTACCGGAAAAACTTCAAAAAAGAATAATCCAGCGTTAGACATCCTTAGAAAAATATGGGAACGCAAACGTAAAAACGGCTTGTATCAGTTTGACCAATACCAAATGGAAAAATATGAAAAGGTAGAATTTGATATGAATACCATTGATAGCGCTTTTATGAAGAATAAAGTGTTTAAAGGAATGGAATTTGTTTTCAACCATGTGGACACGTCTAAAGTGACTGGAAAAACCTATTTACCTATATTTATTAACGAATCTTTATCTGATGTGTACGGTGACAATAGTCAAAAAAAGGTGAAAGAAAAACTAAAAGCCAATAAAACGTCTGGTTTTGAAGGCAACCAACAAATTTTATCGTTTTTAAAGGATTTGTACAGTGATTATTCTATTTATAATAATCATCTAACCTTTTTTGACAAGAGTTTTACGAGTCCTTTGTCTAGAACAGGAATTGATGTGTATAATTACGTATTAAGAGACAGCGCTTATATTGATAACAAAAAATGCTACAACATTTTGTTTTATCCAAGACGAAAAAACGAGCTGACATTTAAAGGTGATTTTTGGGTAAATGACACCACATTTGCGATTAAGAAAATCAATATGGCGGTAACTAAAAGCGCTAACATTAATTGGATTAAAGACATCTATATTGAGCAAGAATTTGAAGTGATGAACGATTCTGTTTTCTTGTTGACTCGAGATTATATGATGTCTGACTTTGCCTTAAATAAAAAAGAAGATTCTAAAGGAATTTATGGTAAACGCACAACGCTGTATCGAAATCATCAATTTAATCAAGTAAAACCATTAGCTTTTTATAAAGAAGAAGTCAATTTTATTGACAATGAAGTTTATCAAAAGTCGGACGAGTATTGGCAAGAAAACCGTTTTGAAAAATTAAACAAAGATGAGGCTGGTGTTTATAAAATGCTAGATACGCTTCAAACCGTCAAAAAATTCAAACAGATGTACAATCTGGTTTCTATTTTAGGAAGCGGATATGTTGAGTTTAAGAATTTTGATTACGGACCGATATTTTCTTCCTTTGGTTTCAACGAAGTAGAAGGGGTTCGTTTACGTGTTGGTGGAAGAACCTATTTTGGGCCTAATGATCCTTGGCGAATTCAAGCTTTTACTGCTTATGGATTCAACGATCAACAATTCAAATACGGACTTTCAGGAAAATGGATGGTGGATAAAAAAAACCGAATCATTATCTCGGGAGGCAATAGACGCGATATTGAGCAAATTGGTGCGAGCTTGACTACAACTAATGACGTGATGGGACGAAGTTTTGCTTCTTCAGCTTTATTCACTACAGGGAGTAATGGTAAATTGACCAATATTAATTTGTCGAATCTATCTGTCGAAATTGAACCTGTAAAAAACTTAATTTTTCAATTGGGAATCTCACATCGTACTTTAGCATCAGCATCGCCTACCTTTAGTTTGGACTATTACACAGATGCATCTAGAACTTCTACTCAAAGTGAAGTAAAACAATCGGAAGCGAATATTCAAATTGAGTTCATGCCCAATCGAAAAACAATTGGTTATGGAGTAGAAAGAGATGTGGTTGATAATCCGTACAGTCGCTTTTTTATCAATTACAGCCATGGATTTAAAGGAGTGTTGAACAGCGATTTTAAATACGAAAAATTACAGTTGTATTACAAACAGCCTATTATTATTGGTCCTTTGGGTCGCACTAACATCACAATGGAATTAGGAAAAACCTTTGGCACTATTCCGTTAGGATTAATGAGTGTGATTCCGGGTAACCAAACGTATTTCACTATCGAGAATACCTTTAGTAATTTGAATTTCTATGAATTTATAAGCGACCAATATGCCACTTTGAAATGGGATCATAATTTCAACGGTCGAATTTTTGCGCGTATTCCTTTTATGCGAAAATTAAACTGGCGCGAAATCATAGGGGTAAGGGGAGTGTATGGAACTATCTCTAATGCTAATAGAGCCATTAATGCTTCTGGATTGGCTTATAATGCTCCCGAAAATATGTATTGGGAATACAGTGCGGGTATTGGTAATATATTTAAAGTATTTCGTTTGGATTTTTCATGGAGAGGGAATTACTTGAATGCGCCAGACGCTACCAAGTTTGGCATTAAGGGCGCTTTTGGATTTCATTTTTAGGAAATAATAAGAGATTATTTAACAAAGCTTCCAGCCTTACAAAGGCTGGAAGCTTTGTTTTTTTTAGGAAATAGTTGTTATAAACTCATAAATAGCTACAATTACAGTCTCTAATTACACGAAAATTGATTAAAAACGCTTTAGTTTCCTTTTTACTTCTAAATTGTATAATGTGTTGTATTTCATTTGATTAATTCGATTGGAAAAACACGAAAGTATGGTTTCGTGTATTTGTTTTATACCCTAAAGAGATTTTAAGGAATTTTATAAAAATTGAAATTCAATTATAAATGTCCGAAAGAAAAATTAAAAACTTGGTTAAATTATGAAACAAACAATCAACACATGCATCTTTTTCTTGTCAACAATAATTATGATAAGTTGTGGAGGTCGATCTAAACCAATAGGTGTGTACTATGGCGGTACCGATTTAGCGCCATCAGTTTACTATTATGTCTTCGAAGAAAATGGTAGTATGAGAGTGAGTCAAGGTAAACTTGAAACAGAAAATTGCAGAACAGAAGGATATTGGAGTACTGACGAAAAAGGAAATATTACAATTACAGGTTTAAATAACCCTAATTGTAATTTCATGTCACAACTTAATGGAACATACATGATTTGCGATGACCCACAATGTATACCAAGTGGCAGAGGATACATAAAAGATGATATCCGGATTTGGCCTAATAAAAAGTAATATAGAGTAAATAAACCAAAAAAAAAATCATGAAAAAAATTATTATGTTATCGTTACTCTTGACATTGTCTATTTCTTGTAAGAAAAGTGATAATTCAACAACAAATCAAAATGTTCAATCATCCACTCCATGTGAAGATATGGATAGCTATAATCAAGGAGTATCGGAAGGCAGAAGTCAAAAAGGTATTTTAACCGATTGCGATACTTATTACCCATATGAAGGCTGGGCTAATAATAAAGAATGCTGGTGTAAAGGTTTCAATGAAGGATATAGAAATTAAATTATAAACTTAAAATATATTAGAATGAAAATTAAGAATGCAGCAGGTTTTGTAATATTTACTTGTATTTATAGTATAATAATGCAAATTTATTGGTTTTACGAAAGAACTTTTGGAGAGGGTAAAGAATATTGGGAAGATAAATCCATTCAAAGCATCTTACCGCTTTTAATGATTTTAGGGCCGATTTCACTTATTATATTAGGATTTTCGGTATTAAATAAGAGTAATAATCCAGCAGAAAACGAGGAATTAATTATGTCAGATAGTTTAAATGTAGGATTAAAAATTCTATGTTTTTTAATTCCAATCGTTGGATTGATTCTATATATAGTAGAGAAAGAAAAAAATCCAGGCAAGGCTAATTCAGCAGGGAAATGCGCGCTTTGGGGATTTGCAATTTCGATATTAATAACTTTAATATCAATAATTTACATTTATACAATTTATAAAAATAGTATGAGTCATTATTAAATAAATGTTTAACTAAAATAAAATTAAAATTATGGCAATTATAACATGTCCAGAATGTAAAAAAAACACTCAAAAAGGAGGTTACCAAACATGGCAAATAATAGTAGCAATTTGTTTTTTCCCTTTGGGGCTACTAGCTCTTTTAGCAGATAAAAAACCAACTATCTGCAATAGTTGTGGCAATACATGGCAAACCTAAATGTTTACAGGACTATTTTCTAAAAAGTTTGATTCTTCAATCAAATTTGAAGAAATAGCTAACTCTATTCCGAGTATTGATAGTGCAAAAACTCGGAATGGTTGTTTGGAATATTATGGTAAAGAATCTCTGTACAATAAAAAAATTAAAATATCAAAATGCGATACACCCGATGGACTACAAAAAATAATTATTGAATATAATTTTTCGCCAAATATATTTTCATGGATAACAGGAATATGTTTATTTCCTTTTGGCTTTTTAATTTTTATCATCACTAGTAATGCAAAAAATGACTTTGAAGACGAAATTAGTTCTAGGCTATCTTAGATTATTTTTACCCTCAGTGTTACTAATTTCAATTTATTTATATGTTAAAATTGAAGTAGCTTCATTAGTACCGCATTTCTGTTTATTTGAGAAGTTAATAAATATAAAATGTCCATTTTGTGGATTAACTAAAGCATTTATTTTTATATTAAATGGAGAATATAAATTAGCTTTAATACAGAATATATTATCATTTTTCTTACCAATTTATTTAATTCTATTTCAAGTCAGTAAGTACTTTAAATTTTATAAAAAAATACTCAGAATAGATTTTTATTTTACACTAATAGTTATCATACAATTTATCATTTCAAATTATCAATTCCCGAAAACATAAATAACTTCAGATACAATAATCAAAGTATGAAATCAACTCGTAGACCCTACCGAAAACACAAAGTTAAAATAAACGATAATTATATCACTGTTAAAGACTGGATGAGGAATAATGGAAAATATTTTGACAGCTCTAAAGGAGTTCCAACTTCTAATCAAATTGGAACTGTATTAGTTAAAAATGGATTTAATAGAATTGAAACTGAAACAGAAGTGATTTACAAATAATGAAAGAATTAAATATAAACAATTTAAATGAAGACCCTAATCTACAAGTTAAAGGAGTATATAAGCTATTCCTCTATGAAGACGGAAAACCAATATCAATTTCAAGATTTTTGGATAAAGATCAAACAGGTTTAGTATATATAGGGGCGACAGAAAAAAGAGATTTAGCTTATCGATTAAAGTGTTTTTTAGGTTCCAAAAATCATTTAACAAAGCAAAATAATCATTCAGGAGGTTTTAAAATAGCGAAAAACACAAAACTAATCGAGATTACTACCAAATTAATTTTCAAGTATGAAGTTATTCCCGTATTAAATGACGCAAAAGAAGAGGAAAGAAAACAGTTAAAAAATTATATAGATCATTTTGGAGAAGTACCGCCATTAAACGGATAACTATTTAACCAAACTAATTTGAAAAATAATATACTTATTTCATTAACTCTTTTATTCCTTTCTATAAAGCAATAAAAACCTTCTGAAAAAAGAAAAATCGCATTGTTGTGATGGGAATTACGAGGCAACTTTTGTTATCGATACGGTCCAGAATCTTGGGTCGTATTTGTATAACAAAAATAATTATATAAAACAAAGCAACAATACATCGTATGTACAAAATAGTTTTAATCATTTGCCTGTTTGCATTATTTGGGTGTGAATCAGAACCATCTAAACCCGATGTTTTATTAAATAAAAATGAAGATGTTGCGTTTTGGATTGATACGGATGTTTCTCCTGGTAGTTATATGGATGCTCAGGGTGTTTGGCATGTTGAGTATAGTGGATTACACTATTTTACGATCAAAGGCTCTATTCCCACATTAAACCCTCAATATGTAATTAATAGAGTTCCCTTAATTGAAGTAGCGTTTGATTCAGATTACTTTTACATACCCGGCATTGTGACTTGGCGTTATGCTGTGTATTCCTATAGAGGGGATTTTGCAGATAGATTAATGACAACTCCTATCCCTGTGGGCTATCAAACATATACTTTCCCACAATTAATAAAACAATACAGCATCATGAATTTAGCAGGATATGAAGTAACTAAAAATCCAAATGTAGATGTTAATCATCCCGCATATTCATCGTATTTTGCTACCTATTCTAAATATACTTACAGTCCAAAACAACAAATGGTTTTTTTTCCTGATTTTATCGGAGAAAAAGTTACTATCTTCATTAGGGCTTCCCTAGGAGAGGGAGAAAAAGTGATTTCCAAAGAATTGAAAATCGTATTTGAAGATAAAATCTAAAACAATTTCAAAAAAGAGTTATTTTTTAAAACAATTCTTATATTAGAAAAAAAACAATACTAATTCAAGCATGAATCGATTCGTATTTATTTTCTTATTTGCTTTGACAGCCTGCCAAGCACAATCCATTTATACAAGTGAAGAACACTTACTATTCAAAGAAGCGAAGTCCTCTCAAACAGTTTTGATTTTAAATGATTCTGTTTTATACAAAGGAAACCCGTTACACCAAAAACGACTATTATTCAGATCCGATTTGGATAATTTAAAATCATACATTCCTTTTGCTATAAACAATAAAAACTATTTAATTTATCATGGATGTGGTCCCGTACTCGAATGGCGTAACGATTCTATTGTTCGAATTGATAAATCATTTTTCCACAAAAACCAATACGGAGCAGTATCATTTGTTTACAATAAAAAAGTATTTTTTTGGGGTGGTTATGGACTTTTTACACATAAAAACATTTTAACACAATTCAATTTCAAAACCAAAGAGTGGGATGAAGTCGAAACTTTTGGTACTCCACCAAGCCCAAGAAGGCTAGCACACGGAATAATTATTAATACCAATTTATATATTTTTAGTGGTTACGAAAAAGATGAAGAGCATTTTCTTCAAATCAAAGCTTGCGAACCTGCTATTTGGAAACTCCATCTTCCTACTATGCAATGGTCTTTAGTTGGAAAATATGACTTGTCAAGCAATCTAAATTCTAAAGAAGGTTTTTTAAACCGATTTACAGCCAATGAAAAGTTATACATAATTCCTTTGATGGAACACACCCTTGTTTATGAAATCGATTTTAAGAACAATACATTGACTACTTTCAGAGGTATTACTAAAAATGTAAAGCAATCTTACTTTGACACCAAAACAAAAGAAGTAGTATACATTAACCAAAATGCTGATGGATTAAAAAGTGTATTGCGCACTCCATTACAGGAATTTCTTGGTAGACCTATCCACCAACAAGTGTTTCTATTGCCTTGGTATCAAAATATGGAGGCATCTACTCTTTTAATAACTATATTAGGCATTTTAGGTGTGTTAAGTTTAGGCTTCTATTTCAGTAAAAGAAAACCTAATATCAAACCTTTCAATGGCATCACATTTAAAACAGACGAAGCCAATTATTATTACAAGGGAAAACTATTGGATACATTCGAGGAAGCCGAGTTACGCATCCTAGACTATTTGGTTCAAAACAGGCAGCGTTTTATTCCGCTCAATGAATTGAATCATTTGTATGAGAATGAAATCCAATTAGATAACTTCACCACCGTGGTAAAACGAAGAGAAGTTGCTTTAGCTAGTCTTATGGCTAAACTCCTTTTTATAACCAAGAATACAGAAAAAAATATTTTGGTCTATAAAAGAAGTCTAAACGACAAGCGAATGAAAGAAATCAAATTAAAAGATAGTTTTATTAAAGTCAAATAATTTAACAAAGCTTCCAGTTTTCAAAAGGCTGGAAGCTTTACAATTTTAAGGGATGTTGAGTAGAATGCAACAATTTTAATTTAATCAAGAGATATCTTCGGTTTTTTCTTGTAAAAACGTATTGTTTCCTTACTTTTGCACCAAAATTCAAAAGAAAAATACAACAAATACAATGACTGCAGACAAATTAAAAACTTTCGACGTCTTAATCGAAATACCAAGAGGAAGTAGAAACAAATACGAATACGATTTTAAAATTAGAAGAATGCGTTTTGACAGAATGTTATTCTCTTCTATGATGTACCCAGCTGATTACGGTTTCATTCCTGAAACGTTGGCTTTAGATGGTGACCCATTAGATGTTTTGGTATTGATTAATGAGCCTACTTTCCCTGGTTGTGTAATGGAAGTAAAACCAATTGGTGTTTTCCACATGGCAGATGATAAAGGACCAGACGAAAAAGTTATTTGCGTTCCTGTTTCAGATCCAATTTGGAATTCATTAAATGACTTAAGTGATGTAAATCCGCACTTAATCAAAGAAATTGAGCATTTCTTCCAAGTGTACAAAGATTTAGAAAACAAACAAGTTGATGTAGAAGGTTGGGGAGACGTGAACGAAGCATTTGCTATCATTAAAGAATGTACGGAGCGTTTTGAAGCAATTGAAAACAAACCTAAAAACTTATTTAGTATCAAATAATTTTTTAAGTTAATTAATATAAAAAAAGCAATATTCTGTAAAGAGTATTGCTTTTTTGTTTAAATTCGTTCAATATCAATATAATATTAACTAATACCAAAATTATTTTTATGAATGCATTTATGATTTATTTGCCAATAATTATGGCAGTTATTGGACTTTTGTTCATGGCAATGAAAAGAGCCTGGGTACTAAAACAAGACGCTGGAGATGGTAAGATGAAAGAGATTTCAGATTATATTTACGAAGGCGCATTGGCTTTTCTTAAGGCCGAATATAAGTTATTGACAATATTTGTTCTATTGGCAAGTGTTGTACTAGCTGGAATCACTTTTATTCCAGGCGTAAAAACCGATTTATTAATTGTAATTGCATTTATTTTTGGCGCTATCTTTTCTGCTTTGGCAGGAAATATGGGAATGAAAATAGCAACCAAAACTAATGTTAGAACGACTCAGGCAGCTCGTACCAGTTTGCCTCAAGCTCTAAAAGTTTCTTTTGGAGGCGGAACGGTTATGGGGTTAGGAGTTGCTGGTTTAGCTGTTTTAGGTTTAACAGGATTCTTTATTTTCTTTTTCAACTATTTCATGAAAGGAGCATGGACTTCAACAGAAGATATGACAGTAGTTTTGGAAACTCTTGCAGGTTTTTCTCTTGGGGCTGAATCGATTGCCTTATTTGCTCGTGTAGGTGGTGGTATTTATACCAAAGCTGCGGATGTTGGTGCCGATTTAGTAGGTAAGGTAGAAGCAGGTATTCCAGAAGATGATCCGCGTAATCCAGCGACTATTGCGGATAACGTAGGTGATAACGTAGGTGATGTTGCAGGGATGGGTGCCGATTTGTTTGGTTCATATGTGGCAACTGTTTTGGCTGCTATGGTTCTTGGAAACTATGTGATTAAGGACATGGGTGGTAAAATCGAAGATGCTTTTGGCGGAATCGGACCAATTTTATTACCAATGGCGATTGCTGGTTTTGGAATTTTATTCTCAATCATCGGAACCATGTTAGTGAAAATTTCAAGTGATGATGCCAAAGAAGCACAAGTACAAAAAGCTTTGAACATTGGAAACTGGGTTTCTATTGGGTTGACTTTAGTAGCGTGTTACTTTTTAGTTGAATATATGTTGCCAACAACAATGAAAATGGAATTCTACGGAGAAGGATTAAAACCCATTTCATCGATGCGTGTTTTCTATGCTACCATTGTAGGTTTGATTGTGGGAGGTGCGATTTCGTCAGTAACCGAATATTATACAGGATTAGGAACAAAACCCGTTTTGGCGATTGTTCAAAAATCATCAACAGGTGCTGGAACTAACGTAATTGCAGGTTTAGCAACGGGAATGATTTCGACTTTCCCAACGGTGATTTTATTTGCAGCGGCAATCTGGTCTTCGTATGCTTTTGCAGGATTCTATGGGGTAGCTTTAGCAGCTTCGGCTATGATGGCGACTACAGCTATGCAGTTGGCAATTGATGCTTTCGGACCTATTTCGGACAACGCAGGAGGTATTGCAGAAATGAGTGAATTGCCAAAAGAAGTACGTACGCGTACCGATATTTTGGATTCTGTTGGTAACACCACTGCAGCAACTGGAAAAGGATTTGCGATTGCATCGGCAGCATTGACTTCGTTAGCTTTGTTTGCTGCATATGTTACGTTTACAGGAATTGACGGTATTAATATTTTTAAAGCACCAGTTTTAGCAATGTTATTCGTTGGTGGTATGATTCCAGTAGTATTCTCTGCATTAGCAATGAATTCTGTTGGAAAAGCTGCTATGGATATGGTGTATGAAGTACGTCGTCAGTTCAAAGAAATCCCAGGAATTATGGAAGGAACGGGCAAACCAGAATACGGCAAATGTGTTGAGATTTCTACCAAAGCCGCATTACGCGAAATGATATTGCCAGGAATCTTAACGATTGGTTTCCCAATTGCGATTGTGCTTTTAGGTAAATTAGTCTATGCGGATAACAACCAATTGATCGCTGAAATGTTAGGGGGTTATATGGCTGGTGTTACGGTTTCGGGTGTGCTTTGGGCTGTGTTCCAAAACAATGCTGGTGGAGCTTGGGATAACGCTAAAAAATCATTTGAAGCAGGTGTAGAAATCAACGGTGAAATGACGTATAAAGGTTCAGATGCACACAAAGCGGCTGTAACCGGAGATACAGTTGGAGATCCGTTTAAAGATACTTCTGGCCCATCAATGAACATTTTAATTAAATTGACTTGTTTGATTGGATTGGTAATTGCGCCAATTTTAGGAGAAGGAAGTACAGGAAATACGCCTAAAGAAATGACTTGTACTGTCGAAATGAAATCGTGTGAGTCAAGTGAAATGATGGGGAATTGTGATATGAGCAAATGCGCTACTATGACTAAAGACGAATGTGCCGCTATGTGCGACAGTCTGAAATGTACTCCAGAGCAAAAAGAAATGTGTTTGTCTCATTATGATGCCAACGGAAAATTCATGGCTAAAGAAGCCAAAGAAGAAAAAGCCTGTTGCGCTAAAAAAGGAGAAGCTAAAAAACAAGTCAATGTTCAGATGAGCAATGAAAATGGTAAAGCTAAAGCAACGGTAACTATTTCTGAAAACGGGAAAGAAACAGTTCAGGTTTTTGAAGGAACTGAGGCTGAAGTGAAAGCTAAAGTAGCTGCAATTAAGTAGTGCTCATTTTTAATACAAACAAAAATGCCTCAAGAAATTGAGGCATTTTTTTATGAATATAATTTTGTTTTGGAACTAAAATAAACCGTTGATTTCGGCATCTATACGACGAATAATATCTCCTAAATCTTCTTGACTATCGACAAAATTAATATTGTCTACGTCAATAATTAATAATTTTCCTCTGTCATACGTATGAATCCAAGCTTCATAACGTTCGTTCAAACGGCTAAGGTAGTCTATGGAAATCGAGTTTTCGTAGTCGCGACCACGTTTGTGAATTTGCCCTACTAAATTAGGAATAGAACTACGTAAGTAAATCAATAAGTCAGGCGCTTTCACCAAAGATTCCATCAATTCAAAAAGAGAAGAATAATTTTGAAAATCGCGATTGGTCATCAAACCCATAGCGTGTAAGTTGGGCGCAAAGATGTGTGCATCCTCGTAAATCGTTCGGTCTTGAATAATTTTTTTACCGCTTTCGCGAATTTGCATCACTTGACGAAAACGACTGTTTAAGAAATAAATTTGCAAGTTAAATGACCAACGCTCCATTTGGTGATAGAAATCATCCAAATACGGATTGTCAACCACATCTTCAAAATGCGGTTCCCATTTGAAATGTTTGGCCAATAAATTGGTTAATGTTGTTTTTCCTGAGCCTATGTTTCCTGCTACTGCTATATGCATTACGGTAGTATGATTTTATAATTGATAAATTCTAAAAGGGTAAAAATAGATAAAAATTAATGTTTCACATACATTTTTCGGAATGATTTATTCACAATCGAAAAGCAATGTATTTATGTTTCTATTTTTGTTTTCTTCCCATTTGATATTAAACCATTTGATTTTCAAGCTGTCTAAAAATCGTATTTAACATTTTTTTGGTAATAAATTAAATACCTTTCGACATATTTGCTATCTAAACCTAAAATTGACACAGAATGAAAAAAACAATTGTACTATTATTTTTCGGATTAATTTATACGAATTCTCACGCTCAAAAAGATTTTCAAGGAATGGCTGTGTATGAGTCAAAAACAAAAACTCCAGATTTAAAAATTCGTATGGAAGGAAATCCTGATGCGCAAAAAATTGTGGAGGAACGAATGAAAAAAATGTTTGAGAAAACATTTATTTTAAATTTTGACAAATCAGCTTCTATCTATAAGGAAGAAGAAAAGTTAGATGCTACGCCGCAAGGTGGAGGCGGAATGAGAATGATGAGTTCGATGACTGGAGGCGGTGGTACTTTTTATAAAAATGTAAAAGACAAAGCCTATGTAGTGGATAAGGAATTCATGGGGAAAGAATTTTTAGTTAAAGATTCTTTGGCTAATTTAAATTGGAAGATGGAAGCCGAAACTAGAGTAATTGGGGGGTATACCTGCTACAAAGCTACAGCGGTAAAAGCAGCAAGTAAAACTGATTTTAGAAATTTCCGTCCAAAAAGAGAAGAAGAAACTAAAAAAGAAACAGACAAACCTGCAGAAGAAAAGAAAACGAATTTCATGGATGCGGTTGAAATGCCAAAGGAAATTACAATTACCGCTTGGTACACACCAGAAATCCCAGTCAATCAAGGTCCTGAAGGATACTGGGGATTGCCAGGATTAATTTTGGAAGTAAACGATGGTAAAACTATTATTTTGTGTTCTAAAGTAGTTTTAAATCCAAAGGATAAAGTAGAAATTAAAGCAGTTACAAAAGGAAAAGTAGTAACTCAAAAAGAATACGACGAAACGGTAATTAAGAAAATGGAAGAGTTCAGAGAAATGAACCAAGGTCGTGGTGGTCGTGGCGGAATGGAAATACGAATTGGTCACTAAAAAAATCTTCTTTTTTAAATTAACACAATATTGTCTGATGAAAAAAATACTACTATTTATTACTTTGTTATTAGTTTCTAGTTCTTATGCTCAAAATATTCGTTTAGAGGGGGTGGTTCTGGACACAGGAAAAGTGCCTTTGGAAATGGCTAATGTAATGGCGGTCAATCAAACCACTAAAGCTATGGATGCTTATGCAATAACAAGTGATAAAGGAAAGTTTGTGTTGAATTTGAAAGCCAATACTTCTTATGTTATAAAGTTGAGTTATATTGGAATGCAGAATAAGGAAATCACTGTTGCTACCAAGTCTGAAAATATGGTTCAAAACATTACAATGGAATCTGGCGGAATAGAATTAGCTGGTGTTGAAATTGTTCGCGAAATGCCTGTTTCTATTAAAGGAGATACTATTGTTTATAATGCAGATTCTTTCAAATCAGGAACGGAACGTAAGTTAGAAGATGTACTTAAAAAATTACCAGGAGTTGAAATCAATTCGGATGGTGAAGTAGAAGTGGAAGGAAAAAAAGTCTCTAAATTGATGGTCGACGGAAAGGATTTCTTTAAAGGAGATAGTAAGTTAGGGGTTAAAAATATTCCTGCGGATGCTATAGATAAAGTACAGTTTCTTAGAAATTACAATGAAAATTCAATCTTGAAAGGAGTTGAAAACAATCAAGATAACGTGGCTATGAATATCAAATTGAAATCAGGGAAAAAGAATTTCTGGTTTGGAGATATTTCTGCAGCTGGAGGCTTAAATGATACCAATCGCTACTTGGTGAATCCTAAATTGTTTTATTACAATCCAGATTACAGTATTAACTTGATTACTAATTTTAATAATATTGGAGAATTGCCGTTAACGGTTCAAGATTATTTTAAATTCACAGGTGGATTTAAGAATATGATGTCCAAAGGAGGAAGTAGCTTTAATGTTAGCTCTAATGATTTGGGGATTTCTTTAATGCGAAATAATAGAGCTAAAGAAATTGAGACTCAATTTGGAGCTGCCAATTTCACGTATAATGTTACTAAATCATGGACTTTAAGCGGTTTTGGAATTGTTTTGAATTCTAATTCTGATTTGGAAACCAAATCAAGTGTTAATATTTTGAATCCTAGCTCTAATCAGATTGCTTCGACTGAGAATAGAGATGAAGTTACCAATCAGAAAAGTAATCTAGGGTTGTTCAAACTGGGTTCTATTTATAAGCCAAATTCAAAATTTCAATTGGATTATGATATCTTGTCAAAATTGTCTAAACAAGACGAAAATAGTGATTTGTTTCGACAATCAATTGTGAATTCTGTATCAACTACTGAGACAATTTTTACAGGTAAAAAACAAGATCCAACCTCTTTGAATCAAAATCTAAGTGCTTATTTTACACAAAGCGATAAGAATGTTTTTGCTATCGAAATGCAACATTTGTATCAAGATGAAAATCCATTTTATAATGCAAATTTGCAATCGCAGCCGTTTAGTTTAATAGGATATTTAACGGGACAAAATAGAAATGATTTATCACAAAATCGTTTTGTAAAGACTAATAAATTAGATGCGAAATTGGATTATTATTATATGATTACTCCAAAAAGCAACATTAATATTACTATAGGAAATACTAATTCTAATCAAAATTTCAACTCTAGTATTTACCAAATTCTTAATGGCGGAGGCATCAATAATTTATCAGATACTCAAAATGCAAATACTGTAAATTATAAGTTCAACGATGCTTTTTTAGGATTGCATTATAAATTTTTATCGGGCAAATTTACAATCACACCTGGGCTTAGTTTTCACGCATACGATATGACTAACACACAATTAGGGACTAGTTTTAATCAAAATTTCTTTAGAATATTACCTGATTTCTTAACGATTTGTCAAATTAAGAAAGCCGAAACTTTAACCTATAATTTCGGGTTTACGAATAGCTTTACCGATATTAATAGATTGGCAGAGGGATTTATCTTTAATAACTATAATAGTTTGTCTAAAGGTAGTCGTACTTTGGAGAATGCTACACAGCAAACTCATTCGTTGCGTTATTTCAAATACAACATGTTCAATTTAGAGAATATTTCGGCTAATTTGAGTTATTCCAAAACCGTGGATGCTATTAAAACACAATCAGTCTTTAATGGAGTAAATCAGTCTTCTTCTCCTTACAATTCTGATTTTGCTGATGAATCGGCTAGTGCTTTTGCTATGTATGGGCGTTCTTTTTTAAAGAATTATAAAGCTTCTTTTAATATGAGATTGGGATGGTCAAAATTCAATAATATTCAAAATGCAACCTTAACCGTTAGAGAGAGTTTTACACAAACACATACTATAACAGCTGCAACTAACTATAAAAATTTGCCAAACCTAGAGCTAGGATACTCTTTGACAGTAAACGATTATAATAACACGAAATTTTATACAGACAAACCATTTGTGAAATTGGATTATTACTTTTTGAAAAGCTTCTCATTCGTTTCAGAATATGAGTTTTATCATTACTACAACGGAGATAAAACAGTCAATAATGAATATGATTTTCTTTCGGCAAGTTTGATTTATCAAAAAACAAAAGAAAGTAAGTTAGAGTATAAAATATCAGCCACTAATTTATTGAATACTACTTCTTTAAATGATGATAGTTTTTCGCAGTTTTCTACGCGAACTTCACAGTATACTGTTCAGCCTAGATATATAATATTCAGCTTAAAGTACAATTTATAACTTCAATAAAACACATAAAAAAACCACGCAATTTGCGTGGTTTTTTTATGAATTGAAAGGGTTGAATTACAATTTGAAAGCTGTTTTTACAGCGTCTACAAAATCTAATTTCTCCCAAGTAAATAAATCTACAGTAACCGTTTTGGTTAATCCGCCAGGAGCAGAGAAGGTTTTAGTAACCGTTTCAGGTGTACGTCCCATATGTCCGTAAGCTGCCGTTTCACTATAGATAGGATTTCTTAATTTCAAACGTTGTTCAATAAAGTACGGACGCATATCAAAAATACCTTCCACTATTTTACTAATTTCTCCGTCAGTCAAATTTACTTTTGAAGTTCCGTAGGTATTCACGTTGATTGATGTTGGTTTTGCCACACCAATAGCATACGATACTTGTACCAAAACTTCGTCACACAATCCTGCTGCTACTAAGTTTTTAGCAATATGACGGGTTGCATAAGCCGCAGAACGGTCTACTTTTGACGGGTCTTTTCCAGAGAATGCACCACCACCGTGAGCACCTTTACCGCCATACGTATCAACAATGATTTTTCTTCCTGTCAAACCAGTGTCTCCGTGAGGTCCTCCAATAACGAATTTTCCTGTTGGGTTGATGTGATAGGTAATGTTGTCATTGAATAAATGCGCATATTGTGGGTATTTCGCTTTAATACGCGGAATCAAAATACTAACCAAGTCTGATTTGATTTTAGCCAACATCGCAGCCTCTTCATCAAAATCATCGTGTTGCGTAGAGATTACAATCGCATCAATACGAACTGGTTTGTTATCATCTGAATATTCAAGAGTTACTTGAGATTTAGCATCAGGACGCAAGTATTTGATTTCGTTGTTTTCTCTTCTCAAGTTAGCCAACTCGATCAAAATTGCATGAGATAAATCCAAAGCCAAAGGCATGTAGTTTTCAGTCTCATTGGTAGCATAACCAAACATCATTCCTTGGTCACCCGCTCCTTGCTCTTCTTTACTCGCTCTATCTACTCCTTGATTAATATCAGCTGATTGTTCGTGAATAGCCGAAAGAATTCCACAAGAATTAGCTTCAAACATGTACTCACTTTTAGTGTAACCAATTTTCTTGATTACATCACGCGCGATTTGCTGTACATCTAAGTAGGTATTTGACTTTACTTCTCCAGCCAAGATCACCTGACCTGTAGTAACCAATGTTTCACAGGCTACTTTTGAATCGGCATCAAATGCCAAAAAATTATCAATTAATGCATCGGAGATTTGATCAGCCACTTTGTCTGGATGTCCTTCACTCACAGATTCTGACGTAAATAAATAAGCCATAATAATTTAATTTGTTTTTAAATTAAGCGAGGAAAAAATGGTATTGCTACGAAATGCTAAAGGGAAGTTCCTGCTTTAGCATTTTTTAACGAGGTTGCAATCAGTTCAAATTTTTCCTCTGAAATTAGAGTGCAAAGTTATAAAACCATTTTGAATTCCAAATTAAACTTTCCTTTTTTTTGTTCCCAAAAGGTGTTTTGGTTTCGTTTTCTTCAAAAAACAGGTCTTTTAGACTCTTTTTATTGAATTATTTCTTTCTCAAATTTGGATTTGTAAATAATTATTCGCAATTTTGGTATTCAAATAAAGAAAAATGAATAATAAGGTGTGCAAAATGATACAATCGGTTCAGGAAAAATCCTGTGGGTTGACTATTGCATAAATTAATTATAAACTAATATAGCAAAGCCTCCCGCAGAAAATCGGGAGGCTTTTTTTATACCTAAAAATCAAATAAACAAAATGAAAAATTTAAAACAACAACAAAAACAATTCAAGATGGTTGCACAAGTGTGTTCTACTGTCGTGATGTCTATTCGAGTCTGTTGATGCCAAAAGTTTTGTTTTAACCATTTAAAACCCCTTTTGGAATCTGTTTCAAAAGGGGTTTTTTGTTAGCCTTAAAAAAAATAATAAACAATCATTTAATACATACTATCATGAAAAAAGAAGCCATTTACCCACCGATTAGCCGATTCAGAAGATTAATTCGAACGAAAACAGCAAACAATAAATTGTCTACTAACGAATTAATTCATCCAAGATTCGTTTTGACAGAAACGGATTTGTTGACTAAAAGTAAAACCGTTAACTCCTTGTTATTTTTAATGTATTCTCAAGAAAATGAATCACTTTTTATTTAAAAAAGAAAGTATGCTTTGATTGGCTCTTTTGAATGAAAAAATGAAAATGATTGTTCGTTCAAAAGAGTAAATCAAAAGTTGTGTAATGGTATTTTGTCCAATTATGCAGGAGTGAAATTTGTTTCTTTAAGAAATAAGACGTTAATTTGCAGCTCAAAGTTCAAATAAACGTATTGAAATGTTATAAAGAAAGGTAGAGGGATTAGACCCGATGAAACCTTAGCAACCCTTCGGTAAATCGAAGAAGGTGCTGCATTCTACCACAGAAATGTGGAAAGATAACACGAGATTTTTCTAGTTTCCTTCTAGATTTTCTTTCTAATATTTCCAACACAAATCAAAAATCACAACCGATTTGACATTGGAAAATAAAATCAACCAAATACAAATACAAAATTTCATCACTGAAAGTGGTGCGCGTTATCCTATAATCAATTTAAGTTACCAAGTTTTTGGGCCTAATTTGAATACATCACCCATTGTTTTAGTCAATCATGCCTTGACGGGAAATTCTCAAGTAATTGGAGAACAAGGTTGGTGGAATGATTTAATTGGCGAAAGCAAAACAATAGATACGCTCAAATATACTGTTTTGGCATTCAATGTACCTGGCAATGGATACGATGGTTTTGGTATCGAAAATTACCAAGATTTCAACGCTAGAGATATTGCTCAACTATTTAACCAAGGAATTAAAGCCTTACAAATAACACAGTTGTTTGCTATTATTGGTGGCTCTGTTGGTGGCGGAATTGCTTGGGAAATGGCGGCTTTGGAACCTAAAATTACCCAACATTTAATTCCAATTGCAACTGATTGGAAATCTACTGATTGGTTGATTGCGAATTGTTTTTTGCAGGAGCAAATTTTAGCCAATTCGTCAAAACCTATTGAAGATGCCCGTATTCACGCCATGTTGTGCTATAGAACGCCTGCCTCTTTTTCGGCGAAATTTCAACGCACTATTAATGAAGAATTGGACGTTTTCAATATCGAAAGTTGGTTAGCCCATCACGGTACTAAGTTGCAAAAGCGTTTTCAGCTTTCGGCTTATAAAATGATGAACCAATTGTTAAAGACGATTGATATTACTAGAGGTAGAGCTTCTTTCGCAGCAATAGCTTCAAAAATAGAAGCAGACATTCATATTATAGGCATTGATTCTGATTTGTTTTTTACGGCAAATGAGAACCGAGCTACGTATGAAGAATTAAAAAAATACAAAGAAAATGTATCGTATCAAGAAATTGTTTCCATTCACGGTCACGATGCTTTTTTGATAGAATACAAACAGTTACATAATTTGTTGGCTACCATTTTTTAATGGTGACACTTATAAAACAGATACTATGAAGATTTTAAAATTTGGAGGAAAATCATTATCTAACGGAGAAGGATTAGATAAAGTGGTGGCAATTATTTTAGACAAAGTGAACCAAGGCGAGAAAATTGCCGTGGTGGTTTCGGCACGTGGTAATGCTACTGACGAATTGGAAGAAATATTGTCCATTGCGGCTAAAAATGAAAGTTATAAACCCTTGTTGGAACAATTCAAATTAGAACAACAAAATGGGTTTGCTGATGTTGATTTGACCGAAGAATTTACCGTTCTCGAAAAATTATTTGAAGGCGTAAGCTTAATTGGAGATTACAGTAGCAAAATTAAAGACCAAATTTTGTCGATTGGTGAAGTGCTTTCTGCAAAATTATTAACGGCTATCTTAGTTAAAAATGGCGTAAATGCTCGTTTTGCAGATAGTAGAGAATTGATTAAAACCGATTCGAAATTTGGTGACGCACAACCTATCGAGCAAGCTTCTAAGAAAAATGTGGTGCAGTATTTCAAAGAAAATGATGATGCGGTCAATATTGTAACCGGTTTCATTGCTTCGAATGCTAAAAATGTAACCACCACTTTAGGAAGAAACGGAAGTAATTATACGGCTTCGTTAATTGCTAATTATTTGAATGCAGAAGAATTACAAAACTATACACACGTTGACGGAATTTACACAGCGAATCCTGATTTAGTTCCTGACGCGAAGAAAATTGATTATTTGACCTTTAACGAGGCAAATGAGTTGGCTAATTTTGGGGCAACCATTTTACACGCTAAAACGATTATTCCATTATTGGAAAAAAACATTCCGCTTCGTATTTTGAATACCTTCAATCACGAAAATAAAGGAACTTTGATTCGTTCTACAGCGAGTAAAGAAGGAATCAAAACACTTTCGGTGCTGGAAAATGTGGCTTTGGTCAATTTAGAAGGACGCGGATTACTTGGTAAAACAGGTGTCGATGCCCGAATTTTTAAAGTAATGGGTGATAATGACATCAGTGTTAGTATCATTTCCCAAGGTTCTTCAGAGCGAGGTATTGGATTGGTGGTAGATGCTGATAAAGCGTCTAAGGCGATGATTCAGTTGGAGAAAGAATTTGAAAATGATTTCTATTCGAAAGACGTGAATAAAATTTCGGTGACCGATAATGTTTCGGTGATTTCTATCATCGGGCAAGACTTGAGTACTTTCCATAAGCCGTACACCGCTTTGATTAAGAACAAAATTGTTCCGATTTTGTTCAACAACACGGTTACGGGTAAAAACGTGAGTTTGGTAGTAAAGAAATCCGAATTGAATCGTGCTTTGAATGTAATTCACGGGGAGATTTTTGGAGTTGCTAAAAAAATCAACATTGCCATTTTTGGTCACGGATTGGTTGGTGGGACTTTGATTAACCAAATTTTAGAATCGGCTACGGCTATTGAGAAACGCAAAGATGTAAAGTTGAATATTTTTGCTATCGCCAATTCTAAAAATGTATTATTGAATAAGAATGGAGTGACTCCGAATTGGAAAAACGAAATTCAAAATAAAGGAACTTTATATTCTATCCAAGATGTCATTGATTATGCCAATGAAAATCATTTGGAAAATTTAATCGCTATTGACAATACGGCTAGTGCTGATTTTGTTGAAAATTACATTCCGTTGATCGAAAGTAGTTTTGACTTAATTTCGTCAAATAAAGTGGCGAATACCTTGAGCTATAGTTTCTATAAAAAACTGCGTAAAGTATTGGCAGACAATCAAAAAACCTATTTGTACGAAACCAATGTGGGTGCTGGTTTGCCTTTGATTGATACGATTAAATTATTGCATCTTTCAGGAGAAAATATTACTAAAATTAAAGGGGTGTTTTCAGGAACATTGAGTTATTTGTTCAATAATTTCTCAGCCAAGGACGTTCCGTTTAGTGAGATTTTGAAAGAGGCGATTGACAACGGTTATACCGAGCCAGATCCAAGAGAAGATTTATGCGGGAACGATGTGGGTAGAAAATTATTAATTTTGGCGCGTGAATTGGATTTGCAAAACGAATTTGAAGAAATCGCCATTCAAAATTTAATTCCGGAACATTTACGAGAAGGAAGTGCTTCTGAATTTTTGACGAAATTGAAAGAATTTGATGCCGTTTATGCCAAAATAAAAGAAGAACAAGAGCCGAATCACGTGTTGCGTTACATTGGCGAATTGTCAGGTGATTTGCAAAGTGACAAAGGAAATTTAGAAGTAAAACTAGTTTCTGTTCCTTCAGACACTGCTTTGGGTGGATTGAAAGGATCGGATTCATTCTTCGAAATTTATACTGAGTCGTATGGTGACAGACCGATTGTAATTCAAGGAGCTGGAGCTGGATCGGCAGTAACGGCAAGAGGGGTGTTTGGAGATATTTTGAGATTGTCAGACAAGGGGTAAAGCCCCCTAACCCCCAAAGGGGGAACTAAGAAGGAGAAAATAGATATTAAAATAGAATTAAGTAATATTTGTTTTTTCTTTAAAGATTATACAAGAGATTTTTAAATTTATACAGTACTAATTTAAAACACGACTTACCTCCAGTCTAAACTCCCTCCCTTTTGGGGAGGGTGGGGAGGGGCTAATATGAAAATAACATTAGAAAGAGTAAACGAAAACTTTCATTTTCAAATGCAAAATGAAAGAGGTCATATTGTAGATGTAGATGCTCGTCCTGCTTTTGGAGGAAATGATATGGGGCCAAGTCCAATGGAATTGGTTTTGATGGGAGTAGCGGGTTGTAGCGGAATTGATATGATTTCGATTTTGAAAAAACAACGTCAAGAAATTACTTCTTTTAAAGCTGAGGTAGAAGGTGAGCGCGTACCTGTAGGGGAGGCAAATCCTTTTAAAACGATTCATATTGTTTTCTTTTTAGAAGGACCAATCAACGAAGATAAAGCGGCTAGAGCGGCCAAATTATCATTTGAAAAATATTGTTCGGTTTCCAAAACTTTGGAACCTACCGCAACCATTCTTTATAAAGTAGTGTTGAACGGAAGCCCCCTAACCCCCGAAGGGGGAACAAAATAGAGGCAAGTGTAATGGCACTATTATATGATTTTCGATTTATAATAAAATATTATTAACTATTAAATTTCCCCGCAACATTTCCCCTTTTGGGGGTTAGGGGGCTGACACAATGAACGAACACGATTTTGGTTTTGAAACCCAAGCAATACGCGATCAATTAGAGCGAACACAATACTTAGAGCATTCTGTGCCTTTGTACTTAACCTCTAGTTTTGTTTTTGAAGATGCCGAAGATATGCGTGCTTCTTTTGCAGACGAAAAAGAGCGCAATATCTACAGCCGTTATAGCAACCCAAACACGATTGAATTTATCAATAAAGTGTGCCAAATGGAATGCGCCGAAACTGGTTTTGCTTTTGCATCGGGTATGGCAGCTGTGTATTCTACTTTTGCAGCCTTATTGAAATCAGGAGATCATATCGTTTCGGCGAGTAGTGTTTTTGGGGCAACCCATTCCTTGTTTGTCAATTATTTTCCAAAGTGGAATATTGAAACTACTTACTTTGATTTATCGCAACCAGAAACGATTGAGAGTTGTATTCAACCCAATACTAAAATTTTGTTTGCTGAGTCGCCAACAAATCCTGCGGTGGATATTATCGATTTGGAATTATTGGGAAAAATTGCCAAAAAACATAATTTAATTTTAATCATTGACAACTGTTTTGCAACGCCTTATTTACAACAACCTATCAAATGGGGAGCGGATTTGGTGGTGCATTCTGCTACTAAATTGATGGACGGTCAAGGGCGTGTTTTAGGAGGGATCACCGTAGGTAGAGCTGATTTGATTAAAGATATTTATCTTTTTTCTCGATTAACAGGACCTACTTTGTCTCCGTTCAATGCTTGGGTATTGTCAAAAAGTTTGGAAACATTAGCCGTTCGTTTAGAGAGACATTGCGAAAATGCCTTGAAAGTAGCCGAGTTTTTAGAAAACCATCCACAAGTAAATAAAGTAAAATATCCGTTCTTGAAATCGCATCCGCAGTATGCCATTGCGCAAAAGCAAATGAAATTAGGAGGCAATATTGTAGCGTTTGAAATCAAAGGCGGAATCGAAGCAGGAAGAGCCTTTTTGGATAAAATCAAATTGTGTTCGTTGTCACCTAATTTAGGAGATACCAGAACGATTGTAACGCATCCAGCATCTACTACGCATAGTAAATTATCCGTTGAAGAACGTTTAGCAGTAAGTATTACCGATGGCTTGGTACGTGTTTCGGTAGGTTTAGAAACCGTTGCTGATGTGATTGCTGATTTGGAACAAGCCTTGTCTTAGAATTTACGATGTAAGATATACGATTTACGATTTAGTATTATAATTTCTCACATCGTAAATCGTATATCGTAAATCGAATATATAAATTATGTTATCTAAAAAAACAAAATACGGAATTAAAGCATTGACTTTCTTGGCACGCCAAGAGAATCAAACGCCTGTGCAAATTGCTGAAATCGCCAAGAGCGAGCATATTTCGATTAAGTTTTTAGAAAGTATTTTGTTATTGTTGCGTCATTCGGGTTTTTTGGGTGCCAAAAAAGGAAAAGGCGGTGGCTATTATTTAATCAAAGACCCGAAAGAGATTAATATGGCCAATGTGTACCGTATTTTAGAAGGGCCTATTGCCTTACTGCCGTGTGTGAGTCACAATTTTTATGAAAAATGTGACGATTGTGTAGACGAAGCCAATTGTTCGGTACATAAATTAATGACCGAAGTTCGTGATAACACGCTGATGATACTCGAAAACAACACGCTTGCAGACATCTCATTTTAAAATCATAATTTTTCAGTTTAGTTTTTGTAGTTAGTGAAAAAATAGTATTTTTGCACTTTAATCTATTATTCCGATAGGGTAATAGATTTTAAAAATAAAAAAATAAGAATAAGCAGAGATAATGAGTAAAGAGGTAAAAGAAAATAAAGTTTCAGCCAGTGTGCAGGTAACATTCAAACAACGTTTGTGGGTGATCATCCCAGTTGTTTTATTGGTGGGTTTGATTTCCAGTTTAATATACAACCATCACGCTGAGTTTTCTTGGGATGGTTTTGCAGCAGGTTTTAATCAAGAGTTTTTTATCTTTTTCTTAATTGGAATATTTGCTCAGTTAGTAGATGGGACTTTAGGAATGGGGTATGGAGCAACTTCTACTTCTTTTTTATTGGCTTACGGAATTCCGCCAGCTATTAGTAGTACGGGAGTTCACGTTGCAGAGATGTTTACCACGGGAGTTTCGGCTATTTCGCACCATCGTTTTGGAAATATCAATAAAAAATTGGTAAAACACTTGTTGATTCCGGGAGTATTAGGTTCGGCTACAGGGGCTTATTTGCTTTCGGACGTAATTGATGGAGATGTGATTAAGCCATTTATTGCGGTGTATATGATTGTATTGGCAATCATTATTATTAGAAAAGCAGCGCGTAAAAATATCATCAAAAAGAAAACCAAACGATTGAGTGTTCTTGCTTCTTTTGGAGGATTTATGGATGCTGTTGGCGGCGGTGGTTGGGGACCAATTGTTACGTCTACTTTGTTAGGTCGTGGTAGAAATCCACGATATACTATTGGTTCTGTAAATGCTGCTGAATTTGCCGTTTCTTTTGCAAGTGGGGTAACTTTCATGCTTTTTGGAGGAATTGAAGGTTGGCAAGTAATCATAGGTTTGATTTTAGGAGGAGTTATTGCAGCACCAATTGCAGCGATTTTAGTGAATAAAATTAAAAGACAACCGATGATGATTGCAGTGGGAATTTTAATTATCATTTTAAGTTTAAGAACCTTATCTAAATTGTTATAATGAGTACATCAATCGTAGCCAGTTTATTAGAAAAAACAAAAGACTTCTCTATTGAGGAGACGCTTGCTTTTTTGGCGAATGAATATCCAAATCAAGTGGTTTTTTCTACTTCTTTTGGGCAAGAAGATCAGGTGATTACAGACTTTATTGGTAAAAATCAGTTGCCAATAACGGTTTTTACTTTAGATACAGGACGTTTGTTTCAAGAAACATACGATGTGTTTCATAAAACATTGAAAAAATACAAAATCGAAATTAAAACCTATTTTCCTGATACAACTGCGGTAGAAGCCTTGTTGAATCAAAAAGGACCGAATAGTTTTTATGAATCGGTAGAAAATAGAAAAGAATGTTGTTTCATTCGAAAAGTAGCGCCTTTGACCAAAGCCCTAAAAGGCAATGCGATTTGGATTACAGGTTTGAGAGCAGAGCAATCAGAGAATAGAAGTGATTTGAACTTTTTTGAATACGACGCCCATTTTGATATTATCAAATTCAATCCATTGTTAAAATGGACATTAAAAGAAGTGGAGGAATATTTAGAAAAGAATAACGTGCCTCAAAACAGTTTGCACAAACAAGGTTTTGTAAGTATAGGTTGTGCGCCTTGTACTCGTGCTATTTTACCGGGTGAGGACATTAGAGCCGGAAGATGGTCTTGGGAATCAAGTCATAAAGAATGTGGGTTACACCAAAAGTAATTTTAAATTATAAATTATAAATGATTTTGAAATCTTTACATTTTTCAATCATTTAATCTTTAAATAGAAATAATGAGTTCAATAGTAAAAACAAATGCTTTAGAAAGCGAAGCGATATACATTTTTAGAGAAGTAATTTCTCAATTCGAGAAACCGGTATTGCTTTTTTCAGGAGGAAAAGATTCAATTACATTAGTGCGTTTGGCGCA
The DNA here is from genome assembly GCF_024642105.1 of Flavobacterium sp. GTDB lineage: Bacteria > Bacteroidota > Bacteroidia > Flavobacteriales > Flavobacteriaceae > Flavobacterium. The sequence goes on along the minus strand of NZ_JAHEBT010000054.1, from coordinate 48,658 downwards.
AAAAGCTTTTTTTCCAGCAAAAATTCCTTTTCCGTTGTTGCACGTAGATACAGGACACAACTTTCCTGAGACGATTGAATTTAGAGATAAATTGGTAGCTGAATTAGGTCTGGAGTTAATTGTTCGTAACGTACAAGACGCTATTGATCAAGGAAAAGTAGTGGAAGAGTCAGGGAAGTATTCTAGTAGAAATAGCTTGCAAACCACTACGCTTTTGGACGCTATTGAAGAATTTAAATTTGATGCTTGTATTGGTGGAGCGCGTAGAGATGAAGAAAAAGCAAGAGCTAAAGAACGTATTTTCTCGGTTCGTGATGATTTTGGTCAATGGGATGAGAAAAACCAACGTCCTGAATTGTTTGATTTGTTGAACGGAAAAATTGAGTTGGGTCAAAATGTTCGTGTTTTCCCAATTTCGAACTGGACAGAATTAGACGTTTGGAGTTATATTGAACAAGAAGGAATTGAAATTCCATCGATTTATTTTTCACACAAACGTAAAGTATTCTTGAGAGACGGATTGATTTGGTCACATTCGCCATTTGTGTATCAAGAGAAAGACGAAGAAATTGAAGAACGAATTGTTCGTTTTAGAACGGTAGGAGATATGAGTTGTACGGCGGCTGTCGAATCGTATGCAGCTACTATTCAAGAAGTAGTGGGAGAGATTCGCTCGTCAACCATTTCTGAAAGAGGTGCTAGAATTGACGACAAGCGTTCAGAAGCAGCAATGGAGAAAAGAAAACAACAAGGGTACTTTTAAGCCCCCTAACCCCCGAAGGGGGAATAAAGGAGCAACAAAAAACAAACAAAATATTAACTTAAAATCAAAACTCAGCTCCCTCCCTTTTGGGGAGGGCTGGGGAGGGGCTTATGGAAGTTTTAAAAATAGCAACAGCAGGAAGTGTAGATGACGGAAAAAGTACTTTAATCGGGAGGTTATTGTATGATACTAAATCATTGACTACGGATAAAATAGAAGCGATAGAAAAAAGTAGTAAACAAAAAGGCTACGATTATCTTGATTTTTCTTTGGCTACGGATGGTTTGGTTGCCGAAAGAGAGCAAGGAATTACAATTGATGTGGCGCATATTTATTTTTCAACGGCAAAGAAAAGTTACATCATTGCCGATACTCCAGGTCACGTAGAATATACGCGTAATATGGTAACGGGAGCTTCGACTTCGCAAGTATCCATCATTTTGATTGATGCGCGTAAAGGAGTTATTGAGCAAACCTACCGTCACTTTTTTATCAATAATTTATTGCGTGTCAAAGAAGTTATTGTTGCGGTAAACAAAATGGACTTAGTCGATTATTCAGAAGATGTTTTTAACAAGATCAAAGCCGACTTCCAGGCCTTAAATGCTAAAAGTTCGTTCAAAGAACAAAACGTAAGTTACATTCCGTTGAGTGCTATTAACGGAGGGAATGTAGCCGATAAATCAGAAAATATGCCTTGGTACACGGGGCAAACGGTTTTGGAACACTTAGAAGATTTAACTCCTGAAGATGTTTTTGAAACAGGTAAAACACGTTTTCCAGTGCAAACGGTTATTCGTCCAAAAACAGAAGAATACCATGACTTTAGAGGATATGCTGGAAAATTATACGGTAATTCAATTCAGGTAGGCGATGCCGTTACGGTATTACCTTCATTAACCGAATCGAAAGTGTCCAAAATTCACTTTTTCGACCAACAATTTGACGAAGCTAAAGCAGGTTCATCTATTGTGGTAGAATTAGAAAATGACATCAATGTGACTCGAGGCGATATGATTGTAAAATCAGGAGAATTACCTCAAGTAGAAAAAGATATTAATGCCACTATTTGCTGGATGGACAGTAAGAAATTAGTGCCAGGAACCAAGTATTTAGTGCAACACAATACGAATAGAGTTTTGGCTAAAATTGACGGTATCAAAAATGTAATTGCCACAGATTATTCAGGAGCAACTCCTGCTACGCAATTAGCCATTAACGAAATTGGAGAAGTAACTATTAAATTAAGCAAAGCATTGTATTTTGATAGCTACAATGAAAACAAATCAAATGGTGCCTTTATTTTAATTGACGCCAATACCAACACAACAGCGGGAGTTGGATTTATAAATTAATAGCCCCCTAACCCCCAAAGGGGGGAATGAAGGAGCAAAAAAAAGAATAATAATTTAATAATAGAACTCAGCTCCCTCCCCTTTGGGGAGGGCTGGGGTGGGGCTTATGGAAAGTTTTAGAACCGAAATAGAAAATCCGATTGTCCAAAAAGACATTATCGATTTAGAGAGAAAAATTCGATTATTCAAAGAAGGAAAAATTGATGACGAGCGTTTTCGTAGCCTTCGTTTGGCCAGAGGAGTTTATGGTCAGCGTCAAGAAGGGGTGCAAATGATTCGTATTAAATTGCCTTTTGGTAAAGTGAGTAGCGAACAATTAGTACGTATTACTAAAGTGTCTGACGAATATTCGACAGGACGTTTGCATATTACTACTCGTCAGGATATTCAAATTCACTATGTAAGTTTGGATAGAACTCCGGAGCTTTGGGCTGATTTAGAAAAAGATGATATTACTCTGAGAGAAGCTTGTGGAAATACCGTTAGAAATATTACAGCGAGTGAAACAGCAGGAATTGATCCTGACGAACCATTTGATGTATCGCCTTATGCGCATGCTTTATTCCAGTTTTTCTTGAGAAATCCAGTGTGTCAAGAAATGGGACGTAAATTCAAAATGTCTTTTTCTTCTTCTGATAAAGATACCGCTTTGAGTTATTTACATGATTTGGGATTCATTCCAAAAATTGTCAATGGAGAGCTTGGATTCAAAGTGCTGCTAGGTGGTGGATTAGGTTCGCAACCAAGCCATGCCGAATTACTTTCTGAATTTGTACCAGTGAACCAAATCATTCCGATGACAGAAGGAGTGTTGCGTATTTTTGATCGTTATGGCGAAAGAGCCAAACGTTTGAAAGCCCGTATGAAATTCTTAATTAAAGAAATCGGTAAAGACGAATTCTTACGATTGGTTGAAGAAGAGAAAAAAGCTTTGTCTTTCCAAACCGTTGAGATTGACACTACTGCTTTTGATGGTCCAATTCCAGCACCTGCATTAGAAGTGCCAAAAGGGACTATTGAAGATACTGCAAGTTATGAAGCTTGGAAAAAATCCAACGTCATCGCTCAAAAACAAGCGGGTTATGTAGCCATCGGAATCAAAGTGGCTTTAGGTGATTTTTATACCGATAAAGCAAGAGCTTTGGCGGATTTAATTAAAAATTATGGCGCCAATGAATTGCGTTTTACCTTGCGTCAAGATATTTTGATTCGCAACATTAAAGAAGAAAACTTGCCGTTCTTTTACCAAGAATTAGCCAAGTTAGATTTTGTTACTTTAGGGTACAACACCATCAATGACGTTACCGCTTGCCCTGGTACAGATACGTGTAATTTAGGAATTGCTAGTAGTACGGGAATCGCGGTAGAATTAGAACGCGTTTTAGCAACAGAATATCCGCAATACAGCAATAATCAAGAAATCACGATTAAAATCAGTGGTTGTATGAATGCTTGTGGACAACATAATATGGCAGAAATTGGTTTCCAAGGAATGTCAATCAATTCAGGAAAATTAGTAGCGCCAGCCCTTCAAGTGTTGTTGGGAGGTGGTAACTTAGGAAATGGCCAAGGTCGTTTCTCAGATAAAGTAATTAAAATTCCAAGTAGAAGAGGACCTGAAGCCTTGCGTTTGATTTTAAATGATTTTGAAGCGAATGCCAATGGACAATCGTTCTTGAATTATTATGATGCCAAAGGAGAAAAATATTTTTACGAATTTTTGAAACCTTTAGCCGATGTAACCAACTTAATAGAAGCTGATTTTGTGGATTGGGGAAATGCCGACAACTACGTAAAAGCAGTAGGTGTGGGTGAATGTGCAGGAGTGGTGATTGATTTAGTAGCTACTTTATTGGTAGAAGCTAAAGACAAATTGACGTTCTCTCAAGAAGCAGTAAACGATCAAAAATGGTCGGATTCTATTTATTTGACTTACGCAGGATTTGTGAATGCAGCCAAAGCGTTATTGCTTGCTGAAAAACAAAAAACAAACCACCATGCGGGTATCATCGATTTGTTTGATACCGTTTTTGTGGAAACCAATAAGATTCAATTGGCAACTGCTTTCAAAGAGTTGGTATACCAAATTAAAGTGAACGAACCTTCAGAGGCGTTTGCAAAACAGTATTTAGAACAAGCAACAGCATTCTTCGCAACAATTGAAGAGTACAGAGCAAAAGATTTAGCTAATGCGTAAACCAATACAACCCAAAGTAACTTTAGTAGGCGCTGGTCCAGGTGATCCAGACTTGCTAACTATCAAAGGAGCCAATGCCTTAGCAGAAGCTCAGGTGGTTTTGTATGATGCATTGGCCAACGAAGAAATTTTGACCTATGCGCCTAAAAAATCAATCAAGATTTTTGTGGGGAAAAGAAAAGGATGTCATATCTATTCGCAAGACGAAATCAATCAGTTGATTGTGGACAATGCCTTGACTTACGGACACGTAGTGCGTTTAAAAGGAGGCGATCCATTTATCTTTGGACGTGGAAGCGAAGAAATAGATTTCGTAGAAAGTTTTGGAATCCCAACAGCCGTAGTACCAGGAATTTCTTCTTCGGTAGCAGTACCAGCATATCAAGGAATTTCATTAACTAAACGTGGAGTTTCAGAGAGTTTTTGGGTAATTACAGGGACTACTTCGGATAGAAAATTGTCAAACGATGTGGCTTTGGCAGCGCAGTCATCAGCAACAGTGGTGATTTTGATGGGAATGAGCAAATTGGCTCAGATTGTTAGTTTGTTCCAAAACGAATCGAAAGGAGCTAGTCCGATTGCGATTATTCAAAACGGAACGACTCCAAAAGAAAAAATAGGAGTGGGAACGATTGATACGATTCAAAACGTAGTAGCAGCAAAGAAATTAAGTTCACCTGCCATTATTGTCATTGGCGAAGTGGTGAGAGAAAGCAACAAACTAAAAGATTTCTATCACGACTATTTGATAGAAAAAAGATAAATAGCGTTCCTTTGGCGAAAGCCAAAAATAAATATGGAAGAAAGAAACGAACTATATCCTGTGTTTTTAAAACTACATCAATTAAATGTATTGATTGTGGGTGGCGGAAATGTAGGTTTAGAAAAGTTATCTTTTATGTTAAAATCCAGTCCGAATGCCAATGTTGAGGTAGTAGCGCCACGATTTCTTCCTGAATTGGAAGCTTTGGTTGCTCAACATCCTTCGGTTAAGCTAACGGCTAAGAAATTCAATCGTTGGATGCTTCGCAAACGCCATTTGGTAATTGCGTGTACGGATGATTTGAAGGTGAATAAAAGAGTATTTGATTTGTGTCGCAAGCGTCATTTGATTTGCAATATTGCCGATACACCTCAATTGTGTGATTACTATTTGGGCGGCATTGTAACCAAAGGAAATGTGAAAATTGCTATTTCGACCAACGGAAAATCACCCACAACAGCCAAGCGATTGCGAGAATTTTTTGAAGAAATTATTCCAGACGACATCAATACAATGGTTGAAAATTTGAACGAATACCGCAAAACACTTAAAGGTAATTTTGAGGAGAAAGTTCAAAAGATGAATGAAATTACCGAATCGTTGAAAAACAAGAAATAGCGATTGAATTGAAAAAGTGATAATTGTTACCTAAAGAAACTAAAATCATTTGTTCATTTGCATAAAATAAAGAGAAGCATAATTATAAAAGAATAAAATTAAATAGAATGATTAAAACAGACATACTTATAATTGGAGCAGGCCCAACAGGTTTATTTGCCGTATTCGAAGCGGGATTATTAAAATTAAAATGTCACGTTCTAGATGCTTTGCCTCAACCAGGCGGGCAGCTTTCAGAATTATATCCTAAAAAACCGATTTACGATATTCCAGGTTTCCCTGAAGTATTAGCGGGGGATTTAGTAGATAATTTGATGGAGCAAATCAAGCAATTCGAACCAGGTTTTACGCTTGGTGAGCGTGCTGAAACCATTGTAAAACAAGAAGATGGAACGTTCATTGTAACGTCTAATGCAGGAACGCAATTCCACACACCAGTGGTTGCCATCGCAGGTGGTTTAGGAAGTTTTGAACCTCGTAAACCCTTAATTGAAAATATCGAATTCTACGAAGATAAAGGAGTGAAATACTTTATCAAAAATCCAGAAGAATTCAGAAATAAAAGAGTCGTAATTGCTGGTGGAGGAGACTCGGCTTTGGATTGGAGTATTTTCTTGGCTGATGTAGCTTCAGAAGTAACCCTAATTCACAGAAGAAACGAATTTAGAGGTGCTTTGGATTCAGTGGAGAAAGTACAAGAGTTGAAAAACGAAGGTAAAATCAGAATGATCACTCCTGCTGAAGTAGTGGGTGTGAATGGAACGAACCACGTAGAATCAATTGTACTTGACGAAGATGGAGTGCAAAGATCTATCGAAACTGATTATTTCATTCCGCTTTTTGGTTTGACACCAAAATTAGGACCAATCGGAGATTGGGGATTGGAAATCGAAAAAAATGCCATCAAAGTAAATAACGCCTTGGATTACCAAACAAACATTCCTGGAATTTTTGCTATTGGTGACGTAAATACCTATCCAGGGAAATTGAAATTGATTCTTTGTGGTTTCCACGAAGCCACTTTGATGTGCCAGGCAGCCTACCAAATCATCAACCCAGGAAAACGTTATGTGTTGAAATACACTACCGTTTCAGGAGTAGATGGATTTGACGGAACTCGTAAAGAAGCGCCAAAAGCAGTAGTAAAAGCGATTGTGTAATAACTTTCGCATTACAATACAAAGCGCTATTACTTTCGAGTTCTAGCGCTTTTTGTTTTTTGGCAACTGCCCAAATTCCAATTTTTTAAAAGGATAGTATTTAATATTTTTTTAAAGCAAAGGAATGGCGTATTTTTGCCAAGATTTTTTCCTGCTGTACGCTGTATCTTTTATTCTGAAACCCAGAATAAAAGGATGCCGCTTCCATCAGGGCTAACGGGCAGAAAGGGAATTTTTTGCCAAGAAATAAACAACAAAATAGTTTGATGGAGTGCCTTTAGGGCCAAAATAAAAAATATGTCAAAAATTCAACAAGCCATAAAAGAAAGAATCTTAGTCCTAGACGGCGCTATGGGAACCATGTTGCAACGCAACAATTTCTCTGAAGAAGATTTTCGTGGCGAACGCTTCAAAGATTTTCCACATCCGTTAAAAGGGAACAACGATTTGCTTTCTATTACACAACCCGAAGCAGTAAAACAAGTGCACCGTTTGTATTTTCAAGCGGGAGCTGATATTGTAGAAACCAATACGTTTTCTGGAACGACTATCGGTATGGCCGATTATCATCTGGAAGATTTAGTTTACGAGTTGAATTATCAATCGGCTAAAATTGCGCGTGAAGTGGCTGACGAATTTACAGACCGTCCTCGATTTGTAGCAGGTTCGATTGGACCAACAAACAGAACCGCTTCCATGTCGCCAGATGTAAACGATCCGGGTTATCGTGCCGTTACTTTTGACGATTTGCGCATAGCCTACAAGCAACAAGTAGAAGCCTTAATTGATGGGGGTTGTGATGTGTTATTAGTAGAAACTATTTTCGACACCTTGAATGCCAAAGCCGCACTTTTTGCTATTGAAGAAGTAAAAGAAGAACGCAAAATAGACATGCCAGTAATGGTTTCGGGTACAATTACCGATGCTTCAGGAAGAACGCTTTCGGGTCAAACGGTAGAGGCTTTCTTAATCTCGATTTCTCACATTCCGTTATTGAGTGTAGGATTCAACTGTGCTTTAGGAGCTGATCAATTGAAACCGTATTTGAAACGGTTGTCTATGAACACCCAATTGAATATTTCGGCACATCCTAATGCAGGTTTGCCAAACGCCTTTGGACATTATGACCAAACGCCAGAAGAAATGCAAGCCTTAATTAGAGAGTATTTACAAGATAATTTAATCAATATTATTGGAGGTTGTTGCGGAACTACTCCAGAACACATCAAAGCAATTGCTGATGTAGCCCAAGAGTTTAAACCTAGGAAAGTGTAAGGGTTGATAGTTGATAGTTGTTGGTTGATAGATTGAAATCGAACAACCAACAACCAAAAACAAAAAAGATGGAATATATAAAATTAGATGTTTGGGTTGAAACTAGAAAACTAGCTAATTTGATTTATGATGCTACTAAAGTTTTTCCTAAAGAAGAAATTTTTGGTTTGGTGAATCAAATGAGAAGATGTGCCATTTCAGTTCCGTCTAATATAGCAGAAGGTTGTGGCCGCCAAACAGCGAAAGACACGATTAATTTTTTGCATATTTCAAGAGGTTCTTTGTATGAGTTAGAAACACAATGTTATTTAGCATTGGATCAAAAATATATTGATGAAAATAATTGTACTATTATTTTAAATCAAATTCAAACAAGTAAGAAATTGTTAAATGGATTTATCAATTATTACAAAAAAATATAATTATGGGTATTGATATTACCAACAACCAACAACCAACAACCAACAACTATTTAAAGTTGTCCGGTCTAGAGCCATTAATTATTACCCCAGAAACTAATTTTGTGAATGTGGGTGAACGAACTAATGTAACCGGTTCCAGAAAGTTCCTTCGATTAATCAAAGAAGAGCAATACGAAGAAGCCTTAGATATTGCCAGAAATCAGGTGGAAGGTGGTGCACAAATCATCGATGTCAATATGGATGAGGGAATGTTGGACGGGGCTTATGCCATGACCAAATTCTTAAACTTAATTGCTGCCGAACCCGATATTTCTCGCGTTCCTGTAATGATTGATAGCTCGAAATGGGAAATCATCGAAGCGGGATTGAAAGTAATTCAAGGAAAAGGAGTGGTGAATTCTATTTCACTAAAAGAAGGAGAAGAAAAGTTCATTGAATACGCTAAAAAAATCAAGCGTTACGGTGCTGCGGTAATTGTAATGGCATTTGACGAAAATGGTCAAGCCGATAACTACGAGCGACGTATCGAAATTTGTAAAAGAAGTTACGATGTATTAGTAGATAAAGTAGGTTTTCCTGCTCAAGATATTATTTTCGACCCGAATATTTTCCCAGTTGCCACTGGAATGGAAGAGCATAAATTGAATGCTTTGGATTTTTTCCGTGCGACCAAATGGATTAGAGAGAACTTGCCGTATGCCCATATTTCGGGAGGAGTAAGTAATGTTTCTTTTTCGTTTAGAGGAAATGATAAAGTGCGTGAAGCCATGCACTCGGCATTTTTATACCACGCCATTAAAAACGGAATGACAATGGGTATCGTGAATCCTGAGATGTTAGAGATTTACGACGAAATTGATCCTGTTTTATTAGAGCATGTAGAAGACGTTTTGTTGAACAGAAGAGAGGATGCTACTGAGCGTTTATTGGATTTGGCAGAAAGTTTCAAAGGCGATTTCAAAGCTAATGAAAAAGCAATTGCAGAGTGGAGAAATGGGTCGATTCAAGAACGTTTGACACATTCGTTAGTAAAAGGAATTGACGAATTTATAGAAATAGATGTAGAAGAAGCAAGACAAGCGGCTTCGAAACCCATTGAAGTCATCGAAATTAATTTGATGGCGGGAATGAATGTAGTAGGAGATTTATTCGGAAGCGGAAAAATGTTCTTGCCACAGGTAGTAAAATCGGCACGTGTAATGAAAAAAGCGGTAGCTTATTTATTGCCTTTTATTGAAGCTGAAAAAGATGGTGTTTCGCAAAGCGCGGGTAAAATCTTGATGGCCACTGTAAAAGGAGACGTTCACGATATTGGAAAAAATATTGTTTCAGTTGTTTTGGCTTGTAACAATTACGAAATAGTCGATTTAGGAGTGATGGTAGCGCCTGAGAAAATTATCGCGGCAGCTATTGAGCATAATGTGGATATTATCGGATTGAGTGGGCTGATTACGCCTTCGCTTGACGAAATGGTGTATTTGGCTAAAGAATTAGATAAAATCAATGTTCAAATTCCAATTATGATTGGCGGGGCAACAACATCTCGTGCGCATACCGCGGTGAAAATCGCACCACAATACAAAGCGACGGTAGTACACGTAAACGATGCTTCTAGAGCGGTTACTGTTGCCGGAAATTTATTGAATTCGGATACTAAAGATAAATACACTCAAGACATTCGTACCGAATACGACGCACTTCGTGAAGGGTATTTGAATCGAAGTAGAGATAAAAATTTCTTAACGATTGAACAGGCAAGAGCCAATAAATTACAATTGGATTGGAGCAAATACACACCAACAAAACCTAATTTCATTGGAACCAAAACCGTGGATGTTGCTATTGCGGATTTAGTGGATTATATTGATTGGACGCCGTTTTTCAATTCTTGGGAATTGTACGGAAAATACCCAGCTATTTTAACCGATGATGTGGTAGGAGAACAAGCTACGTCTTTATTTGCCGATGCGCAAAAAATGTTACATCAGTTAATTCAAGAAAATTGGTTGACTGCCAAAGGTATTTTAGGAATTTTTCCTGCCAATACCATAAACGACGACGATATTCAGTTGACAACTGATAACGGACAACAGTTCACTTTTTTAACGCTACGTCAACAATCCCAAAAAACGGCTGGCGCGCCTAATATAGCTTTGGCTGATTTTATTGCGCCAAAAGACAGCGGAGTGCAAGATTATATGGGTTGTTTTTGTGTAACCACCGGTTTTGGAGTAGAAGAAAAAGCTAAGGAATTTGAAAAAGACTTAGACGATTATAATTCGATTTTGGTGAAAGCCTTAGGCGACCGTTTGGCAGAAGCCTTTGCTGAATATTTGCACTTACAAGTACGTAAGGAAATTTGGGGCTACGCCTCAGACGAGAATTTATCGAATCAAGAGTTAATCGCTGAAAATTATAAAGGAATTCGTCCTGCACCAGGATATCCTGCTTGTCCAGACCATTTGGAAAAACCAATGATTTGGAAACTCTTAAATGTGGAACAAGAAATTGGGGTAACTTTAACTGAAAGTATGGCGATGTGGCCAGCTTCATCGGTCTCAGGCTATTATTTTGCCAACCCAGAAAGTAAGTATTTTGGTTTGGGTAAAATAAAACAAGACCAAGTAGAAGATTATTCGAAACGAAGAAATACAACCATGGAGCAAGCTCAAAAATGGTTGGCTCCTAATATTGCAGATTAAGCCCCCTAACCCCCAAAGGGGGAACAAGAGAGCTATAAAAATATTTATTAAATAAAAAACTGATTACCCACTTCAGTCACCCCTCCTTTGGAGGGGACGGGGGAGGCTCATGAAAGTAACAGACCATATAGCAGCAGCCAAAGGAGAAACCCTATTCTCTTTTGAAATTGTACCGCCTACTAAAGGAACAAGTATTCAGGAATTATATGATAATATAGATCCGTTAATGGAATTCAAACCGCCATTTATAGATGTAACGACTTCGCGTGAGGAGTATATTTATGTGAATAAAGGCAATGGTTTATTGGAAAAAAAATTAACCAGAATGCGTCCGGGAACTTTGGGAATCTGTGCTTCTATTAAGCATAAGTATAATGTAGATACGGTACCTCACGTACTTTGTGGCGGATTTACAAAAGAAGAAACGGAATACCTTTTGGTGGACTGTCATTATCTGGGCATTGATAACGTAATGGCGTTGCGTGGTGATGCGATGAAAGACGAACAATCTTTTATTCCGAAAGAAGGTGGAAATCATTATGCTGCCGATTTGGTGAGCCAAATTCACCAATTGAACCAAGGGAATTATTTACACGGGTTAAAAGATATCGAACATAAATCCGATTTTTGTATTGGAGTAGCGGGCTATCCAGAAAAGCATTTGGAGTCGCCATCGTTAACTTCTGATTTGAAGCGATTGAAAGAAAAAGTAGATGCGGGTGCTGATTATGTAGTAACTCAAATGTTTTTTGACAATTCAAAATTCTTTGAATTTGTTGCCAAAGCGCGTGAAATAGGAATCAACGTTCCAATTATCCCAGGGATTAAACCGATTGCCGTTCACAGACATTTGCAAATCTTACCTCAGATTTTTAGAATAGACTTACCTGAAGATTTAATTAATGCAGTAGAACAATGTAAAACAGCTGCCGATATCCGACAAGTAGGAGTAGAATGGGCTATCCAACAATCTTTGGAATTAAAAGCCGCTGGAGTGCCGTTTTTGCATTACTATTCAATGGGTAAATCAGAAAATATCCGACAAATAGCGAGTAAAGTTTTTTAAAACATCCATTTTATATTTTAAAGCTTCCAGTCTTCAAAAGGCTGGAAGCTTTTTTATTTGGGAACGTTCTTTTTTATATATTTGGGAAACAAATCTGATATTTCTGTAAATAGAAACTAGTTTCATACTAAAATTAAAAATGACCAACTTCATAAAATACATCTTTTTTTTCTTCCCATTTTTCGTTTTTGGCCAATATTCATTTGAAAAATTAAATAAACCCAGAAGTTTTTCTTTAGAATTTAAAATGACTGAAAAAGATGATGTTCAAGAGTATTCTAAAGTTATAAAATCATTTTTTAATGATAAATCAGATCTAGAAGTTGTAATTAATGGTAATACTAAAGATTCAAGAAAAACTTATATAGAAGTCAAAACAAAATCTAATTTCAGAAAGTACTTCGAAGAAATACCATTTCAAGGAACAGATGGATTTTCTATTGCAGACTTTAATGGAGACGGGAAAAAAGATTTTAAAATTGTATGTTATTATATGGGGTCTGGTCTTGCGTCATTGAATGTTAGAGTAATTTATTTTTTCCAAAAAGAAAGTAAAGAATTTACAAAAATATCATTTGATGATAAAATTGGAGAAAATATGACTGAAAGAGATTTTGATGGTGATGGAAATTTTGAAATTATTACAATGACTTTACAAAACCATAAGAATCATAATTATTGGCTTTTTAATCTCTACAATTTTTTAAATGGTGATTTAGTTTGTGTTAACAACAAAATGAATTATCCAATTATGGTTCAATACTTATTTAAAGACAATTATAAATTGACAACAAAATTTGGAAGGAAAGAAATGAAAAAATATGAGCTCAAAAAACCCATAGGATTATTAATAGATAACTGATTTACTTCGTAACCTCTCTAAATACCGTTTCTAGATTCTTATTTTTCTGGTTGAGTTGTAAAGTTTTCAATCCATTGGCGGTAGCAAAATCAAACACTACAGGACGCATGTCTTTATCGGTAGCAAAAGTCAATTCCCAAATAATACCATTGGTAGTGGTGTACGAACGAATAGTGTCGATAGTAGCTATTTGGGTTTCGCTCACTTTTTGGTCAAATTCCACTTCGATAATTTGGGTAGTAGACTCGCTAATGAGTTTTTCTAATTTTTTATCGGCTACGATTTTTCCTTTGTCAATAATAATAACGCGGTCGCAAATCGCTTCTACTTCTTGCATGATATGCGTAGAAAGGAAAACGGTTTTGTCTTTGCCGGCATTTTTAATCACATTTCGAATCTCCACTAATTGATTGGGATCCAAACCGGTGGTAGGTTCGTCCAAAATCAAGACGTCAGGGTTGTGCAACAAGGCATTGGCTAAACCCACACGCTGGCGGTATCCTTTGGATAATTGGCCTATTTTTTTATGACTTTCGGTAGTCAGTCCCGTCAATTGAATCACTTCTTCAATTCGGGATGTAGCTACTTTATAGACATTGGCATTGAATGCTAAATATTCCCGAACGTACAAATCCAAATACAACGGATTGTGTTCGGGTAAATAGCCAATAGAAAGTTGGACGTCTTTGGGTTGGGAACTCACATCAAAACCATTGACTTTGGCACTGCCTTCATCGGCAGTCAAATAGGTGGTTAGAATTTTCATCAAAGTAGATTTTCCTGCTCCGTTTGGCCCTAAAAAGCCCACAATTTCTCCTTTGTTGATAGAAAATGAAATGGCGTCTAATGCTTTTTGGGTTCCGTAACTTTTAGATATATTCTGAATTGCTATTGACATCGCTTTGTATTTGGTACAAAAGTAAACAGAAAAAGCATTTGTTTGTTGTTTCAACCAATTTGAATTTTTGCACTATTTTCAAATTCTTAAAAAACAGGATGTAAATAATAGTTTCATTAGTCAATAGTTAGAAAAAAATAGTTTTAACAAAGAATTTCGTTTTTGTTGTATAAAAGCGCTAGTTTTTTTTGGTTGAAATGAAATAAATGCTAATATTTGCACCGTAATTAAATACAAAACAAGCAGGTCATGTGTAATAACCGTTTTTATTTTAGCAATACTTATTACTTCTTTTTTAGGAAGTAAGGATTGTTATAGGGTTATTTGAAAAATAAAAAAGCAAATTAAAACAATATACAATCCTGATGAAAATCAGGATTTTTTTTTGAATTTATGGCAACAAAAATCGCAATACAAGGAATAAAAGGTTCGTTCCACCATCAAGTGGCTCAGGAGTACTTTGGAAAAGAAGTGGCTGTTGATGAATGCTTGTCATTTGAGGAGTTGGTATCGAGCGTATTGTCTGGCAAATCAGACCAGGCGGTAATGGCTATCGAAAATTCGATTGCGGGACCTATTATTCCTAATTATGCGTTGATTGACAAGAATAATTTGCACATTATTGGCGAACATTATTTGGATATTCATCAGAATTTAATGGCTTTAAAAGGTCAGACCATTCAAGATATTGAAGAGGTGCATTCGCATCCGATGGCCTTGTTGCAATGTATGGAGTTTTTGAAACAGTATCCTCATATTAAAATTGTTGAAGATAAAGATACGGCCGAAACGGCTCGAAGAATTCACGAAAAACAATTGAAAGGCATTGCAGCCATTGCGAGTAAAGTAGCTGCTGAAATGTACGACTTGGAAATTTTGGCGCCAGAGATTCAGACGATTAATAATAACATGACGCGTTTTGTGATTATTGATAAAGAACAATCGGTTTTGGTACCAAACGAAATTAATAGAGCCTCAATCAAATTCGAATTGGATCACAAGCGCGGGAGTTTGGCAGCCGTTTTGAATGTGATGAGCGACTGCAAATTGAATTTGACTAAGATTCAGTCGTTACCCAAAATTGAAACGCCTTGGAAATATTCCTTTTTTGTGGATGTGACATTTGAGAAATACGAAGATTATGCCAAAGCAAAAGCCTTAATCGACATTATGGCCGAATATTTCAAAGTTTTGGGAGAATACAAAAATGCGAAACGTTAAGAATTAAAATACCATTTACGAAAGTAAAATAAGATAGTAGAACAAAGATGATTGCAACGGCAAAACGTTTAGAGATAGTAGAAGAATATTATTTCTCTTCAAAATTGAGAGAAGTAAGGCAATTGGCTGCAGAAGGAAAGCCCATCATCAATATGGGAATTGGAAGTCCAGATTTGAAGCCTTCGCAAGCCGTTATTAATGCAGTGGTTTTGGCAATGCAAGAAGAAAATGCGCACCAATACCAAAGTTATCAAGGGGTTCCAGAATTGCGTCAAAGTATGGCTGATTTTTATCAGACGAACTTTGGAGTGACTATGAATCCTACTACTGAAATTTTGCCTTTGATGGGATCTAAAGAAGGAATCATGCACATTTCTTTGGCTTTTTTGAATGAAGGAGACCAAGTGTTGATTCCGAATCCGGGTTACCCAACCTATACTTCGGTGACGAATTTAGTAGGAGCGGTTCCGGTGTATTATGATTTGAAGGAAAGTACTAATTGGGAACCCGATTTTGACGCTTTAGAGCAATTGGATTTATCCAAAGTGAAAATCATGTGGGTGGGTTATCCCCACATGCCAACGGGAGCGAGAGGCAGTTTGGCTTTGTTTGAAAAATTAGTGGCTTTCGCCAAAAAGCACAGCATTTTGTTAGTCAATGACAATCCGTACAGTTTTGTTTTGAATGACAATCCAATGAGTTTATTGCAGGTTGAAGGCGCCAAAGAAGTGGCTTTAGAACTGAATTCGTTGAGTAAAACCTTCAATATGGCAGGATGGCGTGTAGGAATGGTTTTAGGAAATGCCGCTTGTATTGATGCTGTATTGAAAGTGAAAAGTAATATGGATAGCGGTATGTTTTATGGCATCCAAAAAGGAGCTATTGCCGCGTTAAAAAGTGATGCTTCTTGGTTCGAATCGATGAACGCGATTTATAGAAAGCGTCGTGTTTTAACCGAACAATTAGCAGAGAAATTAGGTTGTGAAGTGTATAAAGAAGGAGTAGGTTTGTTTGTTTGGGCAAAATTGCCAGCGGGAATTAGCTCTGCAGAAGCATTCATCGACCAAATTTTATACGAAAAACATATTTTCATTACACCAGGAACTATTTTTGGAAGTAACGGAGAAGGATACATTCGATTTGCACTTTGTGTAAAAGAAGAAAAAGTACAAGAAGCAATAGATAGATTTTAATCAAATGAAAGTAGTTGTAATAGGTATAGGTTTAATAGGCGGTTCGATGGTTTTGGACATCAAAGCGCTGCATCCAGATGCGACTATTTTAGGGATTGATGCCAATGAAAACCATTTGCAACAAGCTATTGATTTAGGCGTGGTTGAAAAAGCAGGAACTACCGAAGATTTAGCCGATGCTGATTTTGTGATTGTTTCGGTTCCTGTGGATATTGCTTTGGTGGTATTGCCGCAAGTATTGGACGCTGTTGGAGAAAATACCATTGTTTTTGAAGTCGGTTCCACCAAGTTGCCTATTTGCGAAGCAGTAGCGAATCATCCTAAGCGACGCAATTATATTGCAACGCATCCTATTGCAGGAACGGAGTTTTCTGGCCCTTCGGCAGCAATAAAAGGATTGTTTCAAGGGAAAACGAATATTATTTGTGAGGTAGAAAAGACAACCTTCAAATTACAAGAAAAAGCCTTGCAATTGTTTACCGCTATGGGAATGCGAATTCGGTATATGGACCCACAATCGCATGACAAGCATATTGCCTATGTATCGCATTTGTCGCACATTAGTTCGTTCATGTTAGGAAAGACAGTAATTGACAAAGAAACCGAAGAGCAAGATATTTTTGATATGGCGGGCAGTGGATTTGAAAGTACGGTGCGTTTAGCAAAAAGTTCCCCAGCGATGTGGACACCCATTTTCAAACAGAATAAAAAACAAGTGGTAAATACTTTAGAAGAATACATTTCTAATTTGTCAAAGTTCAAAGCATTATTAGAAAACGATGATTTTGATGCGATTTACCACGAAATGCAAAGTGTGAATAAAATAAAAGAAATATTAAACGGAATAAACATTAAAAAGTAATTTTAGAAAAGATGGAGAATAGTAAAGAAATGAGAAATTGGTTGGATGCATTCAAATTAGATCATCCATTAGTAATTGCAGGACCATGTAGTGCTGAAACTGAAGAGCAAGTATTAAAAATTGCTCACGAATTGAAAGATTCAGATGTAAGCGTTTTTAGAGCAGGAATCTGGAAGCCAAGAACACGTCCAGGAGGATTTGAAGGTGTGGGTGAAATTGGATTAAAATGGTTGAAAAAAGCCAAAGAAGAAACAGGTTTGTTAATGGGGACTGAAGTAGCTACCGCAGCACACTGTAAATTGGCTTTAGAATATGATATAGATGTTTTATGGGTGGGAGCGCGTACAACAGCGAATCCATTTGCAGTTCAAGAAATTGCAGACACTTTAAAAGGAACAGATAAAATCGTTTTGATTAAAAACCCAGTAAACCCAGATATGGCTTTATGGTTAGGTGGTGTAGAGCGTTTGTATGCTGCTGGTATTAAAAAATTAGGAGTAATTCATAGAGGTTTCTCTACGTACCAAAAAACAAAGTACAGAAACATTCCAGAATGGCAAATTGCTATCGAATTGCAAAACAAATTCCCTGATTTGCCTTTAATCATTGATCCATCACACATCACAGGAAACCGTGATATGATTTTGGAAGTGACTCAAGAAGCCTTGGATTTGAACTATGACGGTATGATTATCGAAACACATATTGATCCAGACAATGCATGGAGTGATGCTGCTCAACAAGTAACACCTGCTGCTTTGAAACAAATTTTCAAAGATTTGAAAATCAGAAAACAAAGTGGAGATACAGCTGATTTTGAAAATAAAATGACAAAATTAAGAGCCAATATTGATGTGTTAGATGCTAATTTATTGGAATTACTTGGAAAACGTATGCAAGTAGCATCAGAAATTGGTCAAGTGAAAAAAGATGCCAATGTAGCGGTTTTACAAAACAGTCGTTGGAATGAAATCCAAGCAAAAATGGTTGCTGAAGGTGCTAAAAAAGGATTGTCTGAAGAATTTATCATTAAATTGTTCAAAGGAATTCACCAAGAAAGTATCGAACAACAAGAGAAAATATTGAATTCTTAATTCGTATTTTTCAATTTATATAATCCTCACAGTTCATTGAATTGTGAGGATTTTTTATTTCGAGTCATTGTAAAAACTTTGTACTTCGAACTTGAAACTTGAAACAAAATTTTACCTTTGTCACATGACAGGAATCGTTTATAAATCTACAGGGAGTTGGTACACCGTAAAATCGAATACAGGTGATTTTATGGAATGCCGTATGAAAGGGAAGTTCCGAATGAAGGGGATTAAAAGTACCAATCCAATTGCTGTAGGGGATGTAGTGGATTTTGAATTGGACGAAAGTTCGGATGCTGTGACGGGAACCATTCATAACATTCACGACAGGAAAAATTATATCGTTCGAAAATCGGTGAATTTATCCAAGCAAATTCATATTATTGCTTCCAATATTGATCAAGTTTTTTTATTGATTACGATTGATAATCCGCCTACAACTACCAGTTTTATTGACCGATTTTTAGTTACTGCCGAAGCCTACGGTATCGAAACGATTTTAGTTTTTAACAAAATCGACACCTTAAACGACACCTCTTTAGACGAGCAATTGTATATGCAACATGTATATCAAGAAATTGGCTATCGTTGTTTGCGCGTATCTTCGACCGAAGGAAAAGGAGTGGAAGAATTAAAACAATTGATGTTGGGTAAAGTCAGTATGTTTTCCGGACATTCTGGTGTAGGGAAATCAACTTTAGTCAATGCTTTAGAACCTTCTTTGCATTTGAAAACAAAAAATATTTCGGAACAAAGTAAACAAGGACAACACACCACCACTTTTGCTGAAATGTATGATTTGAGTTTTGGTGCCAAAATCATCGATACACCTGGTATCAAAGGATTTGGGATTGTGGATATGGAAAAAGATGAAATTGGCGGGTACTTCCCAGAATTTTTTAAATTACAAGACCAATGCAAATTCAATAATTGTTTGCACAAAGAAGAGCCTCATTGTGCCATAAAAGCGGCTTTGGAAAAAGATGAAATCGCTTGGTCTCGTTACAATAGCTATTTGAAAATTTTAGAAGGCGATGACGAACATTATAGAACTGATGTGTACAATGAAGA
This sequence comes from Flavobacterium sp., assembly GCF_024642105.1. Lineage (GTDB taxonomy): Bacteria > Bacteroidota > Bacteroidia > Flavobacteriales > Flavobacteriaceae > Flavobacterium. The sequence goes on along the minus strand of NZ_JAHEBT010000054.1, from coordinate 29,136 downwards.
CCGAATTTCCAGCGATAAAACACGAGATTAATGAGAGTAGTGTTACAAAGAGTTTCATCGGCTTCAGTCACCGTTTCTGAAAAAATAGTGGGAGAAATCCAAAAAGGATTATTAGTCTTAGTAGGCATTGAGGACGCCGATACCCAAGAAGATATTGATTGGTTAGTTGCCAAAATTACGCAACTTCGTATTTTTGGAGATGCCAATGGGATAATGAATTTGTCGGTAGAAGAGGTGAATGGCGATGTCCTTGTGGTGAGTCAGTTTACACTTCATGCAGCCACTAAAAAAGGCAATCGACCTTCCTATATCAAAGCGGCTAAACCCGAAGTGGCGATTCCGATTTATGAAAAATTTGTAACTACTTTAGAGAATAAATTAGGTAAAAAAGTACCAACAGGTATTTTTGGTGCCGATATGAAAGTAGCCTTACTGAATGATGGGCCTGTAACTATAGTTATTGATAGTAAAAATAAAGAATAATGGATTTAAAAAACGCACAACTAGACGTAGATACGTGGATTAAAGAACACGGAGTTCGCTACTTCAACGAATTGACCAATATGGCACAATTGACAGAAGAAGTAGGAGAAGTAGCTCGTATTATCGCACGTCGTTATGGAGAACAGTCTGAGAAAGAATCCGATAAAAATAAAGATCTTGGCGAGGAACTAGCCGATGTGGTTTTTGTAGTATTGTGTTTGGCCAACCAAACTGGGATTGATTTACAAGCTGCTTTTGATAAAAAAATGGATTTGAAATCCGTTCGTGATAAAGATCGCCATAAAAACAACGAAAAGCTGAAATAATGTGATTCGGTGTTTTAAAACTTGGGTAGCTCCTTTTTTTAAAATAAATTTGCGCCCAATTACATACCAACACACAACAGAATGAAATTACTGCTACAATCTGCACTATCTGAAATCAATTCCGCCATCAAAATTACGGGGTCGAAGAGCGAAACCAATCGGTTGTTATTGCTAAAAGCATTGTTTCCTAACATTACTTTAGCCAATACTTCCAATTCGGATGATAGCGAAGTAATGCAAAAAGCATTGACAGGTACTGATGAAATTGTAGACATTCACCACGCAGGAACGGCGATGCGATTTCTTACGGCTTATTTTGCTGTAAATGCAGGTCGCGAAGTGGTGTTGACTGGTTCTAGCCGAATGCAAGAGCGTCCTATCAAAATTTTGGTAGAAGCGTTGGAGCAATTAGGCGCTGTGATTACGTATGAAAAAGAAGTAGGTTATCCACCTATCCGAATCAAAGGACAAAAAATAACGGCTTCCAAAGTAACATTAGCGGCCAATGTAAGCAGTCAATACATTTCGGCTTTATTGTTAGTGGCTTCCAAATTAGAAAATGGTTTAGAGTTGACATTGGAAGGAGAAATTACTTCTATTCCGTATATCAAAATGACTTTGGCTTTGCTTAATGATTTGAATATCCAGACTAGTTTTGAAGGAAATGTTATTACCGTTGCTCCAAAACCGGCAGTGGAAACTAAAGAAATGATTGTAGAATCGGATTGGAGTTCGGCTTCGTATTATTTTAGTATTGCTGCTCTGACAGATGCTGCTTCCATCACCATTTCAAGTTATAAAGAAAACAGTTTGCAAGGCGATTCGGCTTTGGTCAACTTATACAAAGCGATGGGAGTGGAGTCGAGTTTTAACGGAAACCAATTGACTTTAACCAAACAAGCTAATTTCAATTACCAAGACGTCACTTTCGATTTGAATAACACACCTGATATTGCACAAACTATTGTAGTAACTTGTTTAGGTTTAGGAATTGGTTGTCACTTAACGGGCTTACATACGTTAAAAATTAAAGAAACCGACCGTCTAGAAGCACTCCGAATTGAATTAACCAAGTTAGGAGCGAATATTTCGGTAACTAATGACAGTTTGACTTTGGTAGCCACCAAAGAAATTAATTCCAATATTACCATTGCGACCTATAACGACCACCGAATGGCGATGGCATTTGCACCTTTGGCTTTCCGAGTGCCAATTTATATTGAAAATGCCGAAGTAGTCTCTAAATCGTATCCTGATTTTTGGGAAGACCTAAAAAGAATCGGCTTTGCAATAGAAGAAATAGCTTAATTTGTAGTGTTGAATAGTCGGAATCCCTTTCTGGGATTGGGTTGGTGAAAATAAACACCAAAACACTTGACAACGCCTCTTTCACCGTCGTATATTTGCATTCTGATTTTTAAAGGATTGTAAAACTTATAACCCTTTAAATTTTTAAACACATAAACTTTATTCAATGAAATTATCACATTTTCAATTCAATTTACCAAAAGAACTTTTAGCTGAGTTTCCTGCAGAGAATAGAGACGAGTCTCGTTTAATGGTTATTGACCGTAAAAAACAAACGATTGAGCACAAAATGTTCAAAGATGTTATCGATTATTTTGATGACGGAGATGTAATGATTTTGAATAATACCAAAGTTTTTCCTGCACGTTTGTACGGAAACAAAGAAAAAACAGGAGCCAGAATTGAAGTGTTTTTGTTGCGCGAATTGAATGCCGAACAACGACTTTGGGACGTATTGGTTGATCCAGCTCGTAAAATCAGAATCGGGAACAAATTGTATTTTGGAGACGACGATTCTTTAGTAGCTGAGGTAATTGACAACACGACTTCTCGAGGTAGAACATTACGTTTTCTTTACGATGGTTCGTACGAGGAATTCAGAAACAAATTGACCGAATTGGGCGAAACCCCAATCCCAAAATACATCTCACGTGACGTAACTCCAGAAGATGCGGAGCGTTACCAAACTATTTATGCCAAAGAAGAAGGAGCTGTTGCAGCGCCTACTGCAGGATTGCACTTCTCTAAGCATTTGTTGAAAAAATTAGAAATCAAAGGAATTGATTTTGCTGAGGTGACTCTTCACGTTGGTTTAGGAACTTTCAATCCAGTGGAAGTAGAAGATTTATCGAAACACAAAATGGATTCTGAAGAGTTGAAAATCAGTCAGGAAGCCTGTGATATTGTCAACAATGCAAAGGTGAATAAGAAACGTATTTGTGCCGTAGGAACTACTTCTATGCGTGCTATCGAGAGTTCAGTTTCTTCTCAAAAAACATTGAATCCGTATGATGGATGGACTAACAAATTCATTTTTCCACCTCACGATTTCAGTATTGCTGATTGTATGATTACCAATTTCCATACACCAAAATCAACTTTGTTAATGATGATTTCAGCTTTCTGTGGTCATGATTTAATGAAACGTGCTTACGAAGAAGCCATCAAAGAAGAATACAAATTCTATTCGTATGGAGATGCGATGTTGATCATCTAATCACTTTTCTTCAAACAGAAATACATAGAGGGTGTCCTAAAAGTCTTATTCTTGTCAAACTGAACTTGTTTGCTTCGCCTGTTCGCTATCGCTCGAGCCAGTTTCTTAAAATAACTGATATTATTTTATAGATTCCGAAATGAATTCGGAATGACAAAACCGGTACTTTTTTGACACCCTCTTTTTATTTTGGGGCGTAACCCTCTCCCTTGCTTTTGCCAAGGCTTGGGTCGGGCTATGCACTTCAAGTCCTCGCTCTGTTCTGCTTCCGCTTCACATCGCTCTGGGCTTTCCGTTGCTATCCCTCACGCAATCAAAAGAGGAGAGTGTTTTAATTAGCACTTCTATATTCATTAGGAGTAAACCCCACTCTTTGTTTGAAAAGTCTAGAAAAGTGTTGCGGATATTTGAATCCTAATTCGTAAGCAATTTCATTTACGGTTTTGGTATTGCCTAAAATATGGTCTTTAGCCACATCAATTATTTTGTTTTGGATGTATTCTTGAGCAGATTTTCCAGTTTCTTTTTTAATTAAATCACCAAAATAGTTGGCTGATAAATGAAGTTCATCAGCACAATAGGCCACAGATGGCAAGCCAATTTTGTTAGGTTTATCTGAAGTGAAATAACGATTCAGCACCTCTTCAAATTTTTCTAAAACACCTTTGTTTGCGTTTTCTCGTGTTATAAATTGTCTGTCATAAAAGCGATTACAGTAGTTGAGAAACAATTCGATATTGGAAGCAATCAATTTCTTACTGTGTTTGTCTACTCCAATTTCCAACTCCAATTTTATTTTTGAAAAACTATCCAAAACGATCTGTCGCTCTCGTTCGGATAGATGTAAGGCTTCATTAGCTTTATAACTAAAGAAATTATACTCAGTAAGACTTTTAAAAAGCGATGTTCCGTGTACTAAATCAGGATGAAAAACTAAGGCATATCCCTTTGGTTGGTATACTTCACCTGTAGTTTCTACTTCCATTATTTGTCCGGGTGCAGTAAAAACTAATGTGCCTTCTTGATAATCGTAATAATTGCATCCGTAGCGTATATCACCACATTTTATATCTTTTAAAAAAATACAATAAAATCCGTAATAAATTTTAACACGCTTTTGCCCATTCCATGATCTTTCGTGTGCTTTTGAAAAATCAATCACGCTAATTAAAGGGTGTAGGGTCTCGGTATTATTGAATTCATTATACTGACTAATAGTTTCAAATGTAACCGTATTTTCCATAGTTGTTGTTCTTTGATGAGACAAATTTAGGCATTTAGTTGTAGCAATCATCAGGTAATAAGTACAATAAGTAATATTGGTAGTACAATCCGTAATCGATATACTTTATTGACAGAAAAATTAAATCAATTTTGTAAAGTAAAATCAAAACACTAATCAAAGTTTATTTTTTGACCACAGAGACCCTAATATGGTAAAATGGTTGAGTGAGCTTAAATTAAATTAAATTAAATAATATTTTTAATCTTAAAGAATTAATTCAATGCGTAGTAATATAAATTTCAATAGAATACGAGCAGTAGTAACAATAGGAGTGAGTATTTTTTTTATTTCCTGTTCAATTTGTAAAATCAATACAAAACTTCAAGTAAAAACCTCAAATATAACAGAAGTATCAGCTACCCATGTTAAAATTTATACTGACATTGTTATAAATGCACCTGCAAGCAAAGTATGGGCTACACTTACAGATTTTAGTAAAATGCCAAATTGGAGTTCCACCCTTAAAAGTCTTTCAGGAGATATTAAAAATGGAGGTAGTGTAATTGTAAAAACTGATTTGGGAAATGGTCAAGTGGCGGATATTCCGCGTAGTCCATTAATTTATCAAGAAGGTTTATTATTTGGCTGGTCGGGTGAAATTGAACGACTTCCAGGGCTTTCGGATAATCATAGATACATAGTAGAAGCCATTTCAAAATGTCAAACTCGTTTCATTCAAACTGAGGAAGTAAAAGGAATAAACCCAAATATTACAGCTGTCGCTCTTGCAAATAGAGCACTTGAAAGATATAATACTTTCAATAAAGAGCTTAAAAAAGAGGTAGAAAAATAATAAATTTCAAATTATAAAAAAAAACAATATGAATCGTAGAAACCTTTTAAAAACCGCAGGATTAGCATTAGCTGGAAGTGCTCTTGCCCCTTTTGATGCAGTAGCTAAAACAATAAATGAGAAAGAAAATTATTTATTAAATGACAATACTGTATTTCCTTTTTCTAGTAAACGAAATCTAGGAACACTTGAGGTTTCAAGTATTGGTATGGGTGTTCAGAATATGCATCGTAAACATAATACGATTGTACCTTATCGTCCTGAAATGATAAAGATACTACAAACTGCTTATGATCATGGTGTAACTTTCTTCGATTGTGCTGAAGCCTATGGTCCACACGAAAACGAAAGAATTCTTGGAGAAGCAATCCAATCATTTAGAGACAAGGTTGTAATTACTTCCAAATTTGGATGGAACATCGACCTTGAAACGGGGGAGAGACGTCCAGGATTAAATAGTAAGCCTAGTCATATAAAACTTGCAGTTGAGGGAATGTTGAAGCGACTCCGTACAGACCGAATTGATTTACTCTATCAGCATAGAGTTGACCCAGATGTTCCTATTGAGGATGTTGCAGGTGCTGTTAAAGATTTAATAGATCAGGGTAAAGTAATGCATTGGGGATTATCTGAACCAGGACTTCAGACGATAAGACGTGCACATGGAGAACTACCACTGACCGCTATTCAAAATGAATACTCGTTGATATGGCGTGCCCCAGAGAAAAATGTAATTCCAATTTGTGAGGAATTAGGAATTGGGTTTGTTCCATGGTGGCCACTTGCCTGCCAACTTCTTACAGGAGCAATAGATGTTAATACTCGATTTGCTCCTGGTGATATTAGGGCAAACACTTCAAGATATTCTCCTGAAAATTTACCTGAAAACTTGAAACTGGTTGATTTAATAAAAATATGGGCAATTCAAAAACAGGCTAGTCCTGCTCAAATTTCGCTAGCTTGGTTATTGGCTCAAAAACCATGGATTGTTCCAATACCAGGTACAACTGAGATGTCTCACATGCTTCAAAATATTGGAGCTGATAATGTGAAATTTACCAAAGCTGAATTGATGGAATTCAACAAACAATTGGATACTATTCCAATTGTTGGAGAAAGATTACCTGCCTTTATTCAAGCCATGTCGGGAGTTGAAGCACCATTAAAAAAATAATAAATTTAAATCACGTAATATGAAATCATTAATTACCGTTTTATGTATTGCTTTTAGTATGCAATATTCTTTTGCACAAGATGTAAAAACGCCACCAGTTGAAAAGAAATATTCTGAAACAGAACAGCAGATTATTACACTTTCAAAAAACAAATGGCAGTGGATGGCCGATAAAGATGTCGATAAATTAACTCCTTTGTTTGATGATAAATCCGTTTTTGTTCACATGGGTGGAAGCTGGGGTAAAAAACAAGAAATCGATATTATTAAAAGTGGCGGAATACATTACAAGAAAGCTGATGTTCATGAAGTATCTGTAAATATCATTGACAATACAGCTATACTTTTAAACAAAATTACGTTATTAGCAGTCGTGGGCGGAAATGAAGTTACTAACCCATTTATTGTAACCGAAGTGTATGTAATAGAAAATGGAGCTTGGAAACTAGGCTCATTGTCGTTTACTAAGCTACTCACACCTGAACATTAAGATTTTGAAAATGAAAAGAAATTTGATACAATTGTGTAGTGTGTTTTGTTTACTATTGATGATGCATTCGTCAATTTATGCACAAAAATACACCAAACAACAACCGTTAGTTATTCAAGAACAAGGAAGTTTTGCCGTGGGAGGTACCGTTATTACAAACCCAGGAACATTCGATCCTTATAAACCCACTCCAGAAGGTCAAACGTTTCATGGAGACCATGCGTATGTGTTTTATCAAGTGCCCGTAAAGGCTCGTAAATATCCATTAGTGATGTGGCATGGTATTGGTCAATTTTCTAAAACATGGGAAACTACACCCGATGGTAGAGAAGGATATCAAAACATTTTTTTACGCAGGAATTTTTCAGTGTATTTGATAGACCAGCCAAGACGCGGTAATGCAGGAAGAAGTACTGTTTCGGCTACGATTAATCCAATACCAGATGAACAACAAATGTTTGATGTTTTTCGTGGAGGGATTTGGCCTAATTATTTTGAAGGAGTACAACTTGCAAGAGATAGCGCAACATTGAATCAGTATTTCCGCTCTATGACACCAAGTATTGGAACCATCGATATTGAAGTTAATACAGATGCGGTTGCTGCACTTTTTAATCAAATAGGTCCAGGAATACTAGTAACACATTCGCATTCTGGCGGTATGGGATGGAAAACAGTAGTAAAAAGTTCAAAGATTAAAGCCATCGTTTCGTATGAACCAGGAAGTGGATTCCTTTTTCCAGAAGGGGAAGTGCCAGCTCCTATAGGGAGTTCTGCTGGACCTTTGGAAGCAATAGGAATTCCGATGAAGGATTTCATGTCGCTTACTAAAATCCCAATAGTAATTTACTATGGCGATAATATTCCTGAAAAACCATCTCCAAATCCAGGTGCTGACGGATGGAGAGCGCGTTTGGCAATGGCAAAATTATGGCGAGATACAGTAAATAAATATGGCGGAGATGTTACAGTAATACATCTTCCAGAAGTAGGACTTAAGGGAAACACGCATTTTCCGTTTTCTGATTTGAACAATCTTCAAGTAGCTGATTTGATGAGTAAATGGTTAAAAGATAAAGGTTTAGATTAATAATGAAATCAATATGAGGCAATACAGAATAATCGGTTTGCTACTATTTTTGTGGAGTATGCTAATGTTTACTAATTCAGTCCAAGCACAGCAAATGATATCAAATGGAAAAGGTTTAAGTCAACAAGAGAAAAGTATCATTAGTATTGCGGCACTAACCGCTAAAGGAGATTTAGAGAATTTAAAATCGGCTTTAAAAGAAGGCTTAGAAGCAGGACTCACAGTCAACGAAATTAAAGAAATACTAGTTCATACCTATGCTTATTGTGGTTTCCCGAGGAGCATTAGAGGTTTGCAAACTTTTATGGAAGTAGTAAATGAACGAAAAGCTAAAGGGATTACGGATAAAATGGGTAAAGAAGCTTCTCAAATCAAAGCCGACGACAATAAATATGAGAGAGGTAAGAAGGTTTTGGAAGAATTGACTAAAACACCTTCGCCTGAAAAGTTGGTTGGATATGCCGCATTTGCTCCAGTAATTGATACTTTTTTAAAAGAACATTTATTTGCTGATATTTTTGAAAGAGATATTTTAACATACGCCCAAAGAGAATTAGTAACATTGTCTGTTATTAGTGCCATTGGTGATGCAGAACCCATGTTGAAAGGACATTTGACAATAGCACTGAATGTGGGTTTCTCGCCAAAACAGTTGAATGAATTTATTACGATAATTCAACCTATTATAGGCGAAAATAAAGCGAAATCCGCTTCAGTAGTAGTAAACGAAGTGCTAAAAAGTAAATAGATTTAATATTTAATAAAATATAAAAAATGAAGAAAGCAATAGTAATAATTGCATTAGTAATGCAAATAATAGGAATTAATATGTCAAACGCTCAAAGTGTTCAAAAGGAACAAATGAAAAATCCGTTCACATTGGTCTATGAGGGAGCAATTACAGAAAATATAAAAGGACAAGTCAATATTCATCCAGTTTCGTATAAAATAAAAGACATTTCGATAGTCGCTAACGTATACACTCCAGCCAATTTTGATCCTTCCAAAAAATATGCGACTTTAGTAGTTGCTCATCCCAACGGTGGTGTAAAAGAACAAGTAGCAGGGCTGTATGCGCAACGCTTGGCCGAGCAAGGTTATATCACTATTACAGCAGATGCGGCTTACCAAGGAGGTAGTGGTGGTACACCAAGAAATGTAGATAAACCTGCCAATCGAATCGAAGACATACACGCTATGGCTGATTTTATTAGCCAATATCAAGGAGTGGATACTTCAAAATTAGGCTTGTTAGGTATTTGTGGCGGTGGTGGATATGCTTTAACAGCCGCCCAATCAGACAAACGTTTTAAAGCAATTGCCACAGTGAGTATGTTCAATTCGGGCATAGTAAGACGCAATGGTTTTATGAATTCTCAAGTGGCTACTATTCAAGACAGGTTAAGACAAGCCTCTGATGCTCGAGCTTTAGAAGCTGCGGGAAAAGAAATTCGCTATACTGCCAATGTAGTTATTACGGATGAAATGGCAGATAAAATGCCGTTTGATTTGTATCGTGAAGGACATTATTATTATAATAGAACACATGCTCATCCCAACTCTACGTTCAAATATACCATGAGTAGTTTAATGGATTTAATGACCTTTGATGCTAGTAATAATATGGATTTGATTAATCAACCTTTATTAATGATTGCAGGAAGTAAAGCGGACTCTTTTTATATGACAGAAGACGCATTTAACAAAGCTACTAATGCTAAAAACAAGGAATTATTTAAAATTAATGGAGCAACACATATTCAAACCTATTGGAAACCTGAATATGTTTCCCAAGCAGTGGATAAATTGCAGCATTTTTATCAAATTAATCTTTAAAAAAGAGATGAAAAATTGGAACAAAATAGTTGTTGTATTTCTCTTTGGGCTATTGGCTATTTCGTGTAAGACGCAAAGTGACTCTTCCAAAAAAGCAGTTATGAAATTAAAGTCAGAGACAATCTTCCCCAAAGGGGATAAAATTACGAATACCAATTTTATAGGAACGGTTCATTTGCAAATGCTCGTTGCTTCGGATAGTATTAATCCAACAGCTATAGGCAATGTAACTTTTGAACCCGGCGCAAGAACAAAATGGCATTATCATCCTGCGGGACAAATATTGATGGCAACAGACGGTGTTGGCTATTATCAAGAAAAAGGGCAGCCCAAAAAAATACTTCGAAAAGGGGACGTAATTAAATGTCCGCCAAACGTTCCTCATTGGCATGGAGCAAGTCCAGAAAGTCATTTTGTACAAGTGGCAGTTACTAATAACAATAAAGGAGTTACAGTTTGGTTAGAAGCCGTAACAGAAGAAGAGTATAATCAGTAATTTTTCAGGCTTTTAAAAAATAGTGGTGCAATCAGTGGTATAAATTCTTTGTGCCAATTCGTGTCATTCGTGTTCAAATTCCATATTAGTTTGCTACTTTTACTTCATAAAATTAGTTGGAATGACATTTGAAAACAGCCTTGCTTTTGCACAACAACTCGATGTGCAGGACCAATTAAGTCACTATCAAAATGAATTTTCTTTTCCTCAAGTCAATGGAAAGAAAGTGATTTACTTTACAGGAAACTCTTTAGGACTCCAGCCTAAAAGAGCAAAAACCTATGTAGATGAGGTAATGAACGATTGGGCCACATTAGCGGTTGAAGGTCATTTTTATGCCGAAAAACCTTGGTGGGATTACCACGAACGTTTTGCGCAACCGTTGAGTAAGTTGGTTGGGGCTTTGCCAACAGAAGTTACCGTAATGAATACGTTGACGGTGAATCTACATTTGATGATGGTTTCATTTTATCGACCAACATCCAAACGATATAAAATTATTTGCGAAGAAAAAGCGTTTCCTTCGGATCAATACCTATTTCAAAGTCAAGTTCGTTTTCATGGATATGAACCCGAAAATACTATTGTAGAAGTGAAGCGTCGCGAAGGCGAACACAACATTCGTTTAGAAGATGTTGTGGCAAAAATTGAAGAACTGGGAGAGGAGCTAGCTTTGGTCTTAATTGGCGGAGTCAATTATTATACCGGACAGGTTTTTGATATGAAAACCATTACCGAAGCAGGGCATAATGTAGGTGCTTATGTTGGTTGGGATTTGGCGCATGCCGCTGGCAATATCGAATTGCAGTTACACGATTGGCAGGTGGATTTTGCTGCTTGGTGTAGTTATAAATACATGAATTCAGGTCCCGGAAATGCTTCGGGTTGCTTTATTCACGAGAAACACCACACTAATTCGGAACTGCCACGTTTTGCGGGTTGGTGGGGACACAATAAAGAACGCCGTTTTAAAATGGAACCTCGTTTTGACCCTATTCAAGGGGCTGATGGCTGGCAAATTAGTAATTTACCGGTTTTGTCTTTAGCGCCCTATTTGGCTTCGGTGGAACTCTTTGCCGAAATAGGAATGACAGCCTTAATAGCGAAAAGAAATACAATCACCGCCTACTTAGAATTTGTTTTACAAGAAATTGATCGTGAGGTTAAAGGTAATTTTGAAATTATTACGCCTTCTAATCCAAAGGAAAGAGCGTGTCAACTTTCGGTTTTTCTGCATGGAGAAGGTCGAAGTTTATTTGATTATCTAATGAAAAACGGAGTGATAATCGATTGGCGCGAACCGAATGTGATTCGTCTCGCACCCGTTCCTTTATATACTTCTTTTGAGGATATTTATCGTTTTGGACAAATTTTAAAAAGCGGAATTTTAGAAAAATAAAATTACTCGAACTTAAAAAAATGATTTTGTAGGTTGGTCTTTTCGAGCATATTGAAAACGATCTACTAGTTTGGGCAAACAATAGCCATCTAAACCATTTACAGTAACTACTTTTCCTTTGTCTAGTTGTAACCAGCCGTCTTCGTGTTGTAATTCTTCTTCAAAAAACAACCGCTCAATAGATGCTATGATGTGAATGGTGTCATTTTCTTTAATGTGGTATTCATTGACATATTTGCAATACAATTGCACAGGACTTCCTTTTACAAAGGGAATTGCAATACCTTCTTTGTATTCTGCTTCCAGATTCGTTTTATCAAACTCAGAAATACCTAAATCATAATTAGCCGAACTATGATGGGCATCTTCAATCATATCAACTGTTACATGATTGATACTGAAGTAGCCCGTTTCTTTGATGTTTTTGTAAGTATCTCTAGGAACAGTTGTTGGTCGCATAATAAATCCGATCAATGCAGGGTCACTCCCAAGGTGGGTTACACTACTAAAAATAGCCACATTAGATTGCCCGTCAATGGATTGAGTAGCAATTAAATTCGTCGATTTGTATCCCGTACACGAATTAATTAAATTCAAACGAGGTACTTTATCCATTGCGGTAATGGTTTCTTTTGAAATGTCTTTCATCTGATTGGTTTTGAACAAAGATACTTTTTGTTTAATTAAAAACGATATATTGTTAAACAAAATTGCAATAATTGAATTATAACTAAGTAGTAATTGTAGATTATTCTGCTATATTTGTTTATCAAATCCATTTACAGATGAAAATAGTTAAAAAAGTACTGGTTGTAATTGTTTCAATTTTGGCACTCCTAATTTTGGCATTGGTTGGCTATGCCTTTTATTCCAAACCCAAATACGAAGGGGAACTACCGCTGAAAAACATTCAAAAAGAAACAACAGTTTACTTTGATGAATTTGGCGTGCCGCATATTTACGCCGAAAATACAACCGATGCTATGGAAGCCTTGGGTTATGTTCATGCTCAAGACCGCTTGTGGCAAATGGAGTTAATGCGCCGAATTGCACCGGGACGCTTATCTGAAATTTTTGGATCGGTGGCGTTAAAAAATGATAAATTCTTTACCGGATTAGGAATTGAAGAAGCTTCGGCGAAGGCCATTGCTCAATTGGATAAAAACAGTCCGAGTTACCAATTGACGCAAGCGTATTTGGATGGTATCAATCAATATTTAGAAGAAGGAAAAACGCCTATTGAATTTCAGTTACTGGGTATTCAAAAGCAAAAATTTGAGATAAAAGATGTGTACAATATTTTTGGGTACATGGCATTTAGTTTTGCTATGGCACAAAAATCAGATCCTTTGATGACGGATTTGCGGAATAAATACGGCATGGAGTATTTGAAAGATTTTGGTTTGGAAAGCGAATTTAATACTACTAAAATCAAAAATGCTAAGGAGAATGGTCAAGAATATTCGGCTATAGCTAAATCGGTAGCTTCTTTGTTAGATCAATCACCAATTCCACCATTCATTGGTAGTAACAGTTGGGTTATTGCCCCGCAAAAGACTAAAAATGGTAAAGTGATTTTTGCGAATGATCCACATATTGGATTTTCGCAACCTGGGACTTGGTATGAAGCGCATTTGGTAACACCTGATTATGAAATGTATGGCTGTTATTTGGCAGGAACTCCTTTTCCGTTATTAGGTCATAATCATCAATATGCCTACGGATTGACGATGTTTGAAAATGACGATATTGATTTGTACCAAGAAGAAAATAGTGCGACAGACGCTACAAAATACAAAACTCCTACAGGATTGAGTGCGTATAAGACAAGAACTAAAACAATTAAGGTTAAAGATACTTTAGATGTGGTTATGAACGTTAAAGTAAGTCGTCACGGACCTATAGTAAATGATTTGATTGATGGTTTGCAAAAGGACAAACCTGTAGCCCTGTCGTGGATTTATACCCAACAACCTATTTTGATTTTGGATGCGGTGTATGCCCTTTCGCATGCTAACGATAAAGCCGATTTTCGAAAAGGTGTTCAGTTGATTGCTGCACCTGGTTTGAACGTAATGTATGGTGATGCCAAAGGCAATGTAGCTTGGTGGGCAACCGGAAAATTATACAAACACAATGTGGGTGTGAATCCTAATTTTATTTTGGATGGAGCTAGCGGAAAAGATGATATTAAAGAATATTTGGATTTCTCCAAAAATCCTTCGTCAGTCAATCCGAGCTGGAATTATGTGTATTCGGCTAATAACCAACCCGAAGCTATTGAAGGATTTTTATATCCAGGCTATTATTTGCCAGAAGATAGAGCTAAGCGAATTGTTCAATTATTGGATTCAAAATCCAATTGGGATAAAGAATCAGCAAGTAAAATGATTTTTGATAATACATCATCAGTAGCACCATCGGTGGTTCAAAATTTAATGGCTGCATTAAATAATAATGCTCTTTCTAATACCGAAAAAGAAGCTCTTGCTGTGCTGAAAAATTGGAAAGGATCTAATAATGTAGAAGAGGTGGCGCCAACGATTTATAACAAATGGATTTATCTGTATCTAAAAAACACCTTTCAAGATGAAATGGGTGAGGCAGGTTTCAAACATTTTTTAGGAACCCATATTATGAAACAAGTGGTAGCGAGGCAAGTAGTTAACAACAACTCGTTTTGGTGGGATAATATTGCAACCAAAAATCAAAAAGAAACTCGAGTACAAATCATAACGAAGTCTTTTAAAGAAGCAATTACTGCTTTAGAAGATCAATTTGGAAAATCAATTACTGCTTGGACTTGGAACAAAGTACATACGGTAGAACACCAACATCCTTTAGGGAATGTAAATGCATTGAAACCGTTTTTTAATGTAGGCCCGTTTGAAGTTTCTGGTTCAATGGAAGTGATTAACAATTTGTTTTTTGATTTTACTGAAGATGGCAAGTATCTGGTAAAAGGAGGACCCTCAACTAGACGAATTATTGATTTTTCGGATATTGAAAACAGTTGGAGTATTCTGCCAACGGGTCAATCTGGAAATCCGATGAGTCCGCATTATAAAGACCAAGCCGAAATGTACAACACAGGGAAGTTCAGGAAAATGAAATTGAACAAAGCTGAAATTGTTAGAACTTCAACAAAATTGGTTTTTATTCCTAATAAAAAGTAATTGATACTAAAGGGGCTATTGCAATAAATGAGTAATTTTGCCTAACTTTTATAAAATAGTAATGCAAACTCCTCAGAATATTGCAATCGTTGGTTCCGGATTAGTAGGTTCGCTGTTAGCAATTTATTTGCGTAAAGCAGGTCATACCGTCCATATTTATGATAGAAGTCCAGATATTCGACAAATTGAATTTTCGGGGCGTTCCATTAATCTAGCCATGTCTAATCGAGGTTGGAAAGCTTTAGACGGAGTAGGAGTGGGTGATGCTGTTCGTGAAATTGCCATTCCCATGGACAAGCGCGCGATTCATTTAGTGGATAAACTCAATTTTCAACCTTATGGTCAAGAAGGAGAGGCCATCTATTCTATTTCAAGAGGTCTTTTGAATCGAAAAATGATTGATTTAGCCGAAGCTGCTGGAGCTCAATTCTTTTTTGAACAACGCATTTGGGATGTGACTCTTGCCGATGCCACTTTGCATATTGGCGAAACTGAGCGTGGTGCTTGGGAAGAGAAAAAATACGACATGGTTTTTGGTGCGGATGGTGCTTTTTCTCGAATTCGTCACCGTATGCAACGCCAGAGTATGTTTGATTATTCGCAAGAATTTTTAAAAATTGGCTACAAAGAATTGAATATTCCTGCTAATCTAGATGGGTCTCATAAATTAGATCCGAATTCATTTCATATTTGGCCTCGTGGAGAATACATGTTGATTGCCTTGCCTAATTTAGACGGAAGCTTTACTTGTACTTTATTTATGCCTTTTGAGGGAGAAAATTCCTTAGAAGAATTGAAAGATATAAAGTTAGTAGAAACCTTTTTTGCTAAAAACTTCCCTGATGCGATTGACGTAATTCCAAAGTTAGCCGAAGATTTTTTTAAAAATCCAACCAGTACGTTAGTGACAATGAAGTGTTTTCCTTGGGCGTATGAAGATAAGATTGCATTAATTGGAGACGCTTGTCACGCCATTGTTCCGTTTTATGGACAAGGAATGAATGCTGGTTTTGAAGATATTTCTATCTTAAACGAAATAATGCAGCAGTATGGAGATGACTGGAAAACCATTTTTTCAGAATATCAAAAATCAAGAAAGCCTAATGCGGACGCGATTGCCGAATTGTCCTATCGCAATTTTATGGAGATGAGTACCAAAACGGCTGATGAAAAATTCTTATTGCAAAAGAAAATCGAAAAGGTGTTTTCAGACAAACATCCAGACTTGTGGATTCCTTTATATAGTAGGGTGACGTTTAGTGACCGACCTTATGCTGAAGCTCTAGCTATTGGCGATGCTCAAAACGGCATTATGGAAGAGGTTTTGAAAATGGAGGACATCGATAATAAATGGGATTCAGCAGAAGTGGAACATAAAATATTGGAATTACTTCAACTGAAATAAATATTAATCTTCTCGGTGTACTTTATTAAAGTCAAATGCAGGGGTGCAAATAGCAAGGTATTCGCAATGTGTCTCAAACGGATTGGAATATTGAACTCTTGTGTTTTTCTCAATTTTAATGGATTGTCCTGCTTCTAATACAATTACTTCGTCTTCGATAATAAATTGTTTCTTTCCACTAATTATATAGGTGTACTCTTCAAACTCTGGCGTTTGAAAAGGTTCGCTCCATCCTGCGGGAGCTATCATGTGTGCAATAGAGATGGCTGGATTATTGGTACTTACCAATCCGTGATGTTCTTCAATCAGTTTTCCGTCAGTTGTAGGAACAACAAATGGGCTTTTTTGTAAAGTGTATTTTTTCATTATTTTTTAAATATAAAATAAACGGCTAAAAGTAAAAAACAAAATCCAATAGCATGATTACATCTAAAAGTTTCGGTTTTGAAAAAAGTCAAGCTAAAAATTACGAACGTTACTAAAGTAATTACTTCTTGAATAACTTTAAGTTGTAATAATGAGAAAGGACCTCCATTTTCTCGAAAACCGATTCGGTTAGCGGGAACCTGAAAAAAGTATTCAAATAAAGCCAGTCCCCAACTTATGAATATAATGGATAATAAACCAGCATTTTCAAACCACTTTAATTCTTTAAATTTAAGGTGACCGTACCAAGCTAAAGTCATAAAGAGATTGGATAAAATCAATAGACCAATACTAATAAATCCTTTCATAAAGTTATTTTAAAGTTGCAAACATATTAAATCTAAATGTAAATATAAGTTTGAAGAAATAGAATTAGAATGTGTCAAATGAATTTTGATTTCGTACTTATTTTTTATTTTGGAAGTGATTTAAATATGTCTCTTTCGCTATAACAAAAAAGTAGTTTGTATTTGTCTATTTTGGACAACTTAGTCGGTTTTTATGGTAACTACATCGTTTTTTGTAAAAAAAATAAATATTTTATATCCAAATTTTTTTTCTACTTATATTGATAAATTGTATGAATATAAGGGTTGTCAGTGTGTTTTTGGTATTAAAAAATCGATTTCGTTATGTATTTTTTATTAAATGAAAAAAAAACAAAAAGAAATACAATTGCTGGAACTAAAATTAACATCAATTAAATTAAAAAAAGTTTTTTTATTTAAACTAAAAATATAAATTTGCTCCACTACAAGTTTATTTAAACACTAAAAAATTAAATTATTTAAAACTATTAAAATTAAAAAAAATGGCAAACGTTAAAAAAGAAAATGGACCAAAAGGTGGAGGAGCAATTTCAGGAATTATCATCGCAGCATGTATTTTTGTTGGATGGATTATATGGAATTTTATCATGGGTAATGGAGCAAACTTTGAAGGAGGAGTAAATACAGGTCACCCACTACCAGGAAACTATTTGGCAATGGTATATAAAGGAGGTCCTATTGTACCTATCTTGTTAGGATGTTTATTAATGGTAATTGTGTTTTCATTTGAGCGTTTTGCTGTAATTTCAAAAGCTGCTGGAAAAGGAAACTTAGATACTTTCATGAAAAATGTTCAATCAAGCATTACTAAAGGAGATATTGATGGAGCTATTGCTTCTTGTGATAAACAACAAGGATCTGTTGCAAATGCAATTAAATCAGCTTTATTGAAATACCAAGATGTTAAAGCTGAAGGATTAGATAGCGAAGCTGCTGCTGAAACTATTCACAAAGAAATCGAAGAGGCTACTTCATTAGAAATGCCAATGTTAGAGAAACACATGACTATTATCTCTACTTTAGTATCTTTAGGAACATTAGCTGGTTTGTTAGGAACTGTAACAGGTATGATTAAAGCGTTTGGTGCTTTGGCTTCTGCTGGAACTCCAGATCAAGCGGCACTTGCAAATGGTATCTCTGAGGCGCTTATTAACACTGCTACAGGTATCTCTACTTCTGCATTAGCAATTGTTACTTATAACTTGTTTACTTCTAAAATTGATACTTTGACTTATTCTATTGATGAGGCAGGTAATACAATTGTAAATACTTACAGACATTTCAGAAGTACAAAAAAATAATTAATAATTAATTAAAATAAGTTTGCCAATATAAGGTCGTACTTATTTAAATTATAAAATATAAAGTAATGGCTGTAAAAATGTCCAAAAAAGCTGCGTCTATTGATATGACGGCTATGTGTGATGTTGCCTTTCTATTGCTAACTTTCTTTATTTTGACTGCTACAGCCAAAATTCCAGAGCCTTTGCCAGTAGATACACCAGCATCAACAGTTCAAACAAAATTGCCAGACACTGATTTAGCTACTATTACCGTAGGAAAAGGGAAAGTTTTCTTCGACCTTAAAGGTAGAGAAGTTAGAAAAAGAACTTTAGAATTAATGGGTCAAAAGTACGGAGTTGCTTTTACTGAAGAAGAATCTGCTAAGTTTGCTTTAATGGAAGGTATTGGGGTGCCAATCACTAGTCTTAAGCAATTAATTGCAATGAAAAGTTCAGAAAGAAGTAAATCAAATTTACAACCTGGTATTCCTAAAGATTCTTTAGATAATCAGTTGTCTCAGTGGATTCAAAATGCAAGAATTGCAAATATTGAAATCGACGATAAAGAATTGCAAATTGCAATCAAAGGAGATGCTAAAGAAGAATATCCTGCTATTAAAAAAGTAATGGATATTTTACAAGACCAAAAAATCAATAGCTTTAATTTAGTTACTGGTTTAAGAGCAAAAGATAAATAATATAAAAAGATACTAAAATGGCTGAATTAAATACCGGCGACGGTGGTGGTAAAAAAGGCGATGGTAAGGTAAGAAGTAAAAAATCTGGCTCTAAGGTTGATTTAACAGCCATGGTAGATTTGGCATTCTTATTGATAACATTCTTTATGTTGACCACAACCTTGTCTAAGCCCCAATCGATGAGTTTGGGATTGCCAGATAAAGAAGATAAACCTGATCCAAAGAATCAAGTTAAAGTGGATGAAAATCGTACTATGACAATTCTTTTAGGTGATAATGACAAATTAGTTCGTTATGTTGGACTTCTTGCTACTCCAGTTGCTGGAGGTGCTCCAAAAGATTTTTCTTTCGGAAAAGAAGGAATTCGTAAAGAATTGTTGTCAAGAAAAAAACTAGTACTTGAGTACACTGGTAATAAGGATAAGGGGATGATTGTAATTATCAAACCAAGTAAGAAATCAAATTATCGTAACTTGGTAGATATATTAGATGAAATGGCAATTGTTGACGTTCCAACGTATGCAATTGTTAATGAATATACTCCTGAGGAACAAAAATTGTTAGAAGGTAAATAAGAAGAAATTCGTATTACTCAATAACCTAATAACTAAGAAAAATGAAATTAGATATTTTCACAAACCAATGGCTTGATATCGTTTTCGAAGGTAAAAATAAGGCTTATGGCGCTTATGATCTTCGAAAAAAGAATACTAAGACCACTGTTAAAGCATTAATTATTGGCGCGGTTGTATTTTCTGTAGCAGTTGCGGCTCCATTAATTATGAGCTTATTACCAGATTCTTCTAGTGATGATGAAAGTTTAGATACTAAAATCGTAACGATGAAGTTACCTCCTAAAAAGGAAGAGCCTAAAAAAGACCTTCCGCCACCTCCACCACCTCCACCAAAAGTGGATCAAGTGAAGTTTGTTAAGCCAGTTGTGGCAAAAGCAGAAGAGGTTACTGAGGAACCGCCAAAAATTACCGAAATTAAAGATAAAAAATTAGGTAATGAAACTATTAAAGGAGATCCAGATGCTGAATTAACAGTTGAACCTGTAGGTAATGGGCCTGCTGCTGTAGTAGAAGAAGATAACAGTATTTATAATACTGCTGGTATCGAAGTAAAACCTGATTTTCCTGGTGGAATGGAAAAATTCTACAAATTTGTAGGGAATAATTATCAGACTCCAGAAGAAGAAGGTTTAAAAGGAAAAGTATATGTTACTTTTGTAGTTGAAAAAGATGGTTCTCTAACTGATATCAAAGTAGTTAGAGATATTGGTTACGGTACAGGAAATGAAGCTATTCGTGTTTTAAAAAAATGTCCGAAATGGAAACCCGGAGAGCAAAATGGTAAAGCAGTGAGAGTACTTTACTCTCTTCCTATTACTATTCAATCTGCAGAGTAATGATAAAAAACTTTGTTAATAGTTTTCAGAAGAAATCGCTCAAAGGGCGATTTCTTCTCGTTATAGGAATTTTGTTTTTATTATCTTATTTAGTTTTGGGATTATTAGTTATCTTTATGAAGCATTTTCCTTTGCAAATGCAGTACAATTATAGAGTTGCTTTTGGAGTGCTTTTAATTGTATATTCTTTTTTTAGATTCATAAGAATTATTAATGATAATAAAGACTAAGTTATGAGAAACGCTGCAAAATTATCCAGTTTGGTTTTATTAGTTTTGTTTTTTACTGCTTGTAATAAATCAAACAATCGAAATCAAGAAACCATTTTGAAAGGTAAAGCCACACTTTTGGTTGACGAAACTTTAAAGCCTATTATGGAAGATCAAATAGAAATATTTGAAAGTAGATATGAGGCAAAGATTAAATTGGATGCAAAATCCGAGAATGAGGTCATTCAAGCATTGGTTAAAGATACTTCAAGTATTGCAGTACTTTCTAGGAGATTGAATGCTGATGAGATGAAAGTTTTTGCAAGTAGAAAAATTATACCTAAAACGACTCCAATAGCTATTGATGCAATTGTATTGATTTCTAATACAAATTCTAATGACACTTTAGTAGCTTTAAGCGATGTGCTGGAATTTATGAGAGGGAAAGAGCAAACCAAAATTAAAGGATTGGTTTTTGACAACCCTAATTCAAGTACAGTACGCTACATGGATTCTTTGGCTGGTTTATCATCAATTCCTAAAAAAGGAGTTTTTTCTTTTGGAACTAATAACGAGGTTATTAAATTTGTCTCCGAGAATACTGGATTGATAGGTGTTGTTGGTCTGAATTGGTTGTCACAACCAAGTCCAGAAATGAAAAAATATGTTGATAAGGTCAATATACTAAGTATAAGAGGTCTGAAAGATTCAAATTACTATTTCCCAGATCAAAATAATATTGCAGAAGGAAAATATGCTTTGGCACGTGATTTGTACATTGTCAATTGTCAGGGTTATTCAGGATTAGGTATGGGTTTTGCTTCTTTTGTGGCAGGTGATATCGGTCAACGAATTATTTTAAAATCAGGGCTTTTACCTGTAAAAGTGCCGCCTAGAAAATTGAATATTAGAAAACAAATCATCAACGATAAAAAATAAATTAATTATAATAAAGATGAATACATTTAAAATTTTTGGATTAGTTCTTTTGACTTCTGTATCTGTAAGTCATGCTCAAGATATTAATCAAGCAAAAAAGGCTATTGATGCCGAGAAATATGAAGAGGCTAAATCTATTTTGAAATCAATTCTACAAGTTAAACCTTCTAACGGAATGGCTTCCTTTATTTTGGGAAATGTATATTTAACTCAAAGTATAAAAGATTCGGCTAAAATTTCTTTTGACAAAGGATTACTAGCGTCTGAAGGTGCTCGATTCAATAATATTGGATTGGGACAAATGGATTTAGATAGAAATGATACGATTGCTGCTAATGCTAAATTTATTTTAGCAACAAAAGACATGCGTAAAAAAGATTTTGAAGAGTATGTGTATGTCGCTAGAGCGTATATGAATGCTGAAAAACCAAATTTTAAAGCAGCTGTTGCCGTTTTAAAACGTGCATTGGTGAACAATTCATTGGATGCACAAGTGCAATTGGCATTAGGTGATGCTTATTATGGTTTGAGTAATCAAAATGATGCTTATAAAGCATATAGAGACGCATTTCAAGCAGACAATACTTTGTTAAGAGCAAAAATGCAATTGGGTGTTTTGTTAAAAGGGGCTAAATCATACGATGAAGCTTCTAAGGCATATAACGAGGTAATCGCTATCAACCCTAATTATGGTCCAGTTTACAGAGAGTTAGCTGAAACCTATTATAAAATCGCAAGAAATAAACCGTCTAAAGCGGCTGAAAATTTTAAAATAGCAATTGATTATTACCAAAAGTACATGGACTTGACGGATTATTCTATTCATTCAAGAATGCGTCGTGCCGACTTTTTGATTTTAGCTAAAGAATACAAAGCGTTAGAAGAAGAAGCGAATAAAATGATTGAATTGGATAAAGTGAATCCAAGAATTTATCGTTATTTAGGATACGCTGCTTTTGAAAATGGGAATGTTGACAAAGCAATCCAATCTTTAGAAACATTTACGTCTAACTCAGCTAATAAAATTATTGCAAAAGACTTTCAAGTATTAGGTTTAGCTAAAATTAAAAAAGGAACAAGCGCTGACGGGCTTTCTATAGATCCTGTTGCTTTTGAAGCAGGTTTAACTTCGATTAAAAAGGCGTTAGAAATGGAGCCGTTAGCAGTTGAGGATTTGAACGAAGAAGGGAAGAAATTATTTTCTCAAAAATTGTACAAAGAGGCAGCCGCAATTTTTGAATTTGGAGCTTCTAATCAAGAATCTAAAAATTATTTAGATGATAATTTGTATTTCGGTTTGTCTTTATATTATGCTAATAATAAAAAAGATGTTAAGCCAGACACTATTGGACTTCAAAAAGCAGATGCTGCTTTTGACAAAGTTTTAGTAGCTTCACCAGGGTATTATGAAGCGTATTTATTTAAAGCTAGAACAAATAGCTTGATGGAGAATGATGCAAATACTATTAAATTTTATGAAGCATACGTAGCTGCAGTAACAGCTAAAGGGGCTGATGAATTAGCGAAACCAGCGGTTATTAAAAAAATAGCTGAAAGCTACAATACTATTGGAGCTACTTATGCTAATACAGATAAAGTAAAAGCAGTAGAGTACTTTAATAAGACTTTAGTTATTGATCCAACGAATGCATACGCATTGAGTTCGATCAAACAATTGAAATAAATAAACTATTTATATTTAAAAAAAACCGACAATTAATTGTCGGTTTTTTTATGCTCATTTTTAAGGGAAAAGAAGATAGGATATGAATTTTGTAAATGACTATCTTTGCAACTTCAAAAGAAGTAGATGTTATCAAAAGAAATACAGTTAGAAGTTAATAGAGGAGCGATGTTGCCTTTGATGGAAGAATTTTATACAATTCAAGGCGAAGGTTCACACACAGGAACTGCAGCTTATTTTATAAGAATAGGCGGTTGTGATGTAGGTTGTCATTGGTGCGATGTAAAAGAAAGTTGGAATGCTGAGTTGCATCCGCCAACAAGTGTAGATTTAATTGTGGCCAATGCCACCAAATATGCTGATACGGTTGTAGTAACCGGAGGGGAGCCACTTACTTGGGACATGACTTTGTTAACCCAAAAACTAAAAGATAATAATGTAAAAGTTCATATAGAAACTTCAGGGGCTTATCCACTTTCCGGAACTTGGGATTGGATTTGTCTTTCTCCAAAAAAATATAAATTACCAACTCAAACCGTATATGATAATGCGGATGAGTTAAAAGTAATTATTTATAACAAACACGATTTTGTTTTTGCTGAGGAACAAGCTGAAAAAGTAAACAAAAATGCCATCCTTTTTTTGCAACCAGAATGGAGTAAAAGAGAAGAAATGACACCAATGATTGTAGATTATGTTATGAACAATCCAAAATGGCGCGTTTCTTTACAAACACATAAATATTTGAATATTCCTTAACAAAAAACTCCAAACACTGTTTGGAGTTTTTTTGTTTACCATCCTTTTCGCTTTTTTAATTCAGTAATGTGTGCCAAATGGTGTAATCCATGCCAAGCATACGTTCCAATAATCTCTTTGATTTGGAAGGACGCATTATGTTCGGGATGGATAAATGATTTTTCTAAATCAGAATCAGATAAACTGTTCAGTAGATAAGCCAAACGAAAATGCAATCCTTCTAATAAAGCTAGCGTAGGTTCAATAGGCATTTTTACATTATCGTCCATTCCACCCCAACGGTCTTCATAATAGAATTTTATGGTAGGATTGTCTTCGGTTAAAGCCCATTTAATTCGGATGAAACAGTTCGTATGGCTATCGGCACAATGGTGAACTACTTGTCTAATCGACCATCCACCCTCTCTATAAGGGGTGTCCAATTGTTCATCATTCAGCTGTGCCACTTCTTTTTTTAATAATGCAGGGAATTCAGCAATTTCCTGAATGCGCTCCGATAGATAGTCAGTTGTATAAACTTGAGGAGCCGTAAATTTTCCAATAGGGTAACGTAATTTGTCTTCCATCTCTTAGAGTAGTTGTGTTAAACAGTAAGTTGTGCTAAGTAATCAAAATGGTCGCCTTCAAGAATAAGTTGGCATTGCAGTCCATTGGCTAAAGCTGCATTTTGAAGGGTGTTATAATCCATATATAGCCAAGGAAAAGGGGCTACTTTTTCATTTTTATATTGAAGATTAAACGTTAATTCGCCGTAATAATTGTCGCTCGGAATCCACTTGCCTCCATCTTCGTCTTCGTCAAACATATAAATAATGTCAGAGGAATCAATTAAAATTTGTCCGTTTGGATGTAGTAAGCTTTTCAGTTTTTGAAGATAAATAGCTGTTTTTTTTAAAGTTTCAAAAATTCCTGTACCGTTCATCAATAAAAGAATAGTGTCGTATTTTTCGTTTTCTAAATCTAATACATCGATAGCTCGTGCATTTTTCAATCCGCGAAGTGAACAAGCTTGAATAGCGTTTTTAGAAATATCAATAGAATGGACATTTATATTTCGGTTGTTTTGCAAATACAATCCGTGACTTCCTGCACCACATCCCACATCTAAAGTGCTGCCTTTGGCTAATTGTAATGCCTTTTGTTCTATAGCGGGCATTTCGTCAAAGCTTCGAAATAAATACGCCACTTCTATTTCATCTTCTTCCGAAATAGAAGTCGATGTAATGATGTTTTCAGGATTATTGTGAGTTTGGTAATCGAGTATGGCTTTTCCGAAAAGGTCTTTCATAATGTCATTGCGAGGAACGAAGTAATCTTTCCTCTTTTTTTAGTTTCAAGTTGTTTAACTTTGCGTTAGAAATCTAATATAATGTTAAAGCCAAATTTAAATGAACTCGGCAAACTTGCCAAAGATAAGCATATCGAAAACAAAAAGTATTTTGATAAGCTGAAAAAGAAAGCGCCTAAGAATTTAGATTATGCAATGCAAGAATTGCACGATACTGAGTTTAAAAAAACGGATTGCTTAACTTGTGCTAATTGTTGTAAAACTACCGGGCCTTTGTTCACTTCGGCGGATATTGAACGAATTGCTAAACATCTCAGACAAAAACCACAACAGTTTATCGAGCAGTATCTTCGTATTGATGAAGACAATGATTATGTGTTGCAATCAGTACCTTGTACCTTTTTGGATCATGACAATACGTGTTTTATTTATGATGTTCGTCCAAAGGCGTGTCGTGAATTTCCACATACTGCCCGAAAAAAGTTTCAGCAAATTACTAATTTGACTTTAAAAAACATTCCCATTTGTCCTGCAGTCTATAACATTGTAGAAGAAATGAAAAAGAAATTACCGCTTTAGTACAATAAATATTTTTTTCGAATTTCTTTAAACTGATCTAGGCCTGGTTTCCAACTTTTTTTAATTTTTCGTTCAGAAAAGCCTTCTTCAATTTGACGCTGTAAAGTGGTCGTTCCCGCTAATTTGGTAAAAAACGGAATGAAAAATTTAGTTTTATCTTGTGTAGTGTTGTACGCTTTGATAAGCCATTCCAATTCAATTTGGTTTACCGGTTCAATAGTAGATAAATCTTCTCCATAGCAAATAGCGCCTTTATGCATTGGTTCTTTTGCCCCCAAATTGGATTCAGGAGTAAAACTAAATCCAGTATTGGGTAAAAATGGCGAGCCATAAATTTGGAATTGTTTGTTAGTACCCCTTCCTACGCTAACATTGGTTCCTTCAAAAAAGCACAAGCTCGCATATAGATTGACGGCTTGGTCGTTAGGAAGATTTGGTGATGGTCTTTCTGATAAATGACACGAAGCATTTCGATCATAATGAACACTAGGAATCACTTTTAAATCACATTGCACTTCGTCTTTGAGCCATTTTTCACCATTAATCATTTGGGCATATTCGCCAATAGTCATTCCATAAAGTACCGGTACGGGGTGCATGCCTACAAAACTTGTGAATTCTTTTTCTAAAATAGGTCCGTCAATAATGAATCCGTTTGGATTCGGTCGGTCTAAAATCAAAAGAGGAATGTTATTTTCGGCACAAGCTTCCATGATATAATGAAGGCTAGAAATATAAGTGTAAAAACGTGCCCCCACATCTTGAATGTCAAACACCAAAATGTCAATTCCTTCTAGTTGTTCTGGTTTCGGTTTTTTATTAGAGCCATAAAGTGAAATAATGGGCAATCCCGTTTTGGTATCTTTCCCATCAATAATGAGTTCGCCAGCATCTGCTGTACCACGAAAGCCATGTTCAGGTGCAAATATTTTTTCGACTTGGACGGCATTGGCAATCAAAAAATCTACCAAATGAGTTCCGTTGGTTAAAATTCCGGTTTGGTTGCTTATTACTCCTACTTTTTTATCTTTTAAAAGAGGGAGGTAGCTTTCGAAGTTGTCAGCACCCGTTTTGAAATCTGTCGGTTGGTTAGGTCGAATATGGTTCTGAATTCCAGTGACGGTTGTGTGTGGAGTGGTATTTTTTGTTGGAAGAGTTTTATGTATTGAGCAAGAAACAATGAAAAAAAGAAGACCAATTAAAGGAGAGTGTTTTCTAAAAGAGACTGTCATTGTCAAAATAAATAAAGTTAAAGTCAATTAGTGTAATTCGTGTTTTAGCTGTATTTTTGGCTCAAGTAAATACCGAATCAACTTGAATTTAGAATATTTCATCGCCAAAAGATTGATTACTGCTAAAGATTATAAAAGTAGTATTTCTGCGCCAATAATAAAAATTGCCATTGCAGCTATTGCGATTGGGATGGTAATGATGATTGTTTCGGTAGCGACAGGGATTGGCTTACAACAAAAAATCAGAGAAAAAGTATCGGCTTTCAATGGTCACATCATTATTTCAAATTATGATAATAACCAATCGGAAGCAACATTAACCCCTATAGCCAAGAATCAGGAGTTTTACCCTAAGTTCAATTCAGTTGCTGGAATTAGTCATATCCAAGCCATTGCCACCAAAGCAGGAATTATTCGAACAGAAAAAGCTTTTGAGGGAATTATTTTCAAAGGGGTTGGAACCGATTATCAATGGAGTAATATTAAAGAGTATTTGATAGCGGGACGTTTGCCTAATTTGTCAAGCCAACTCAATTCAGAGGTCGTGATTTCTCAATTCTTAGCTGACAGATTGCAATTAAAAGTAGGAGATGCTTTCAATACTTTTTTTATCAAAGAAAATCAAAACCAACTTCCTAACATTCGAAGATTTAAAATAACAGGAATCTTTAACTCGGGATTTCAAGAATTTGATGCTACGTATATAATAGGCGACATTCGACACATTCAACGAATTAATAAGTGGACTCCAAACGAAATTGGTGCGTTTGAGATTTTTGTGCAAGATTTTAATCAAATTCAAGCAGTTGGAGATGAAGTGTATCAGCAAACGCCTTCCAATTTGGATTCCAAAACCATAATCGAAAAATACAGTTATATATTTGATTGGTTGCAGTTATTCGATTTCAATATTATTGTCATTCTTGGAGTGATGATAGTAGTAGCTACTATAAATATGGTAGTGGCTTTGCTTGTTCTTATTTTAGAACGTACACAAATGATAGGAATTTTAAAAGCGCTTGGGGCAAGTGACTGGTCTGTGCGAAAAATATTCTTGTACAATGCCTTTTATTTAATTCTTCGAGGACTCCTGTGGGGCAATGGCATTGGAATAGGAGTGCTGCTTATCCAAAAATACTTTGGTGTCATTCAGCTCAACCCCGAAAATTATTATGTTAACCAAGCTCCAGTTTATTTTAATTTAGGATATATTGCTGCATTGAACCTGCTTACAATAACGGTTTGTTTCTTGGTATTGTTGATTCCCTCTTATATCATTACTAAAATTTCTCCCATCAAAGCCATTCGCTACGAGTAAGTAATTCTGGGCGTTTCCTGTTGGCTTCGTGACCTCGCAAAGACAGGTCGGGCTATTTGCTACAAGTCCTCGCTGTTACGCTATGCTTCACATGCTGTGGGCTTTTCGCTGCTATCCCTAACGCGGATTCAACTTCAATTTCAATACCAATATCAAAATTCAAAAACCTTATATTTCCTTATATTCCTTATATGGTTTAAATCTTCTTTATATTTCTTAATCTCTAAATGGTTCAAAAAAACTTCAATGCCTTATATGGTTAAAAAATCTGCGAATCTGCGGTAAATTTTTACAAAAAGCCTTTTCAACGATCCTTCACAAAAAAAACTTTGTGGTTTACAAAACGGGTAATCAAGGAGTTATAAAAAAGGCAAAAAATAAAGTTTAAAAAAGCTTGTGAAAGCGGATTTAGGTTGTACTTTTGCACCCGCATTGACGCAGAAGTTCTTACTTATATAATGAAAAGCAGTTTAAAAAAAATCTCAAAAAGATTTTAAAATAGAG